>CAMMSL010000008.1 GCA_946499505.1 uncultured Lachnoclostridium sp. | reverse complement strand
CTCAACCATGGGGATTAATCATTATACTATTAATGAGAAAGTGTCAAAGACCCGTTTCATCATATCTGATATTCAAAAAAGTTTCATATGGCATCCCGGCCAATCCTGTGCTATGATATACCCAAAGCATTAATACATTCCAGCATGTTTTTGTTTCTGAAAGGCATTTCGCCATTTCATCATTTCTAATTACATTCAGGAAAATCTCAATGCTTTTATTCCCAATTGATATAGCAGAGAGGTTTCCAGAACAGAAGAAAGAGAAAAAGCCTCTTTGCACTACAACAGAAAAAGGAGGCAGCTATATGGCAAATGAAACAACTGTGAACAGGACTTTTAAGTCCACTGTGTTTATTATGGTATTCGAAGACAAGAAAAACCTGCTGGAACTGTACAATGCGATGACGGGAAAGCACTACACAGATCCGGAACAATTGGAAATTATTTCCCAGCTTTATGCAGGGATGACAAGGAACGAGAATCTGTATGGAACTAAAGTTGTGCAGATTCCGCCGCCGGAGTTTGTTATCTTCTACAATGGGGAAAAAGATATGCCGGAGGAGACGCCCCTGAGGCTGTCAGATATGTACAGGTTGAAGGTAGAGGATCCGAAACTGCAGCTGGAAGCAGTGATGCTCAATATTTCCGGATCAAATAACAGCAGGCTTAAGGAGGCGAAAGCGATGAGTATTTTTGAATACGATCAGGAGAAACATATCAGACAGGAACGGGAAGAAGCCTGGGAGGAAGGTCAGGCTTCCGGATTAAAGCTTGCAGAGACGATTTTCAGACTCTTTCGCGAGGGCAAAACTATAGATGAGATATCAGCCAGATGCAATTTCCCTGCGGATCAGATAAGGGAGCTGCTCGGACAGGAAAAATAATCAAGCAGTACAATTCCACTCCGGTCGGCAATTATCTCGACTGACCATTGCAGTGAAAACTATGGGAATCGGTGAAAACAACTGAACCGAGACCGGCAAAGATACAGCCCCGCCATTGACCCGGCGGGGCTGTATCTTTGTTCATATTTTCGGTATATCGGAGAGGATGCCAGCTCAGCTCCTGACCACAGCTCCAAACGGACAGGCAGTGAAACAGTTCCCGCAGTGCAGGCAGTGCTCCTGTTGAATGACAAACGGTTTTTCGGTCATATCGATACACTTCTGAGGACATTTATTGTAACAGATGCGGCAGACGCAGTCATCTCTTCCGCAAAGTCACTGATCCTCCCTGCCGAGTCCGGTCGGATCAGCTTCCGCTGGTTCCTGACCATTGTGTCACACTCTGTTTTGCTGTCCAGTATTTTTAACGCTTCCGCCAGTTCACGTTTTGATGTGTGACAGAACCTGCTCATCCCACAGCCGCTGAAGAATCTGGCGTTGTATGTTTCACATCCCGGAATGGGCGCGACATGTATCATTGGGATCCCGCATACGGCAGCTTCTGTAGACGACAGACCGCCGGGTTTTGTGACAAACAGATCCGCCGCTTTCATATACTCGGCCATATCTGATGTAAAACCTATCACCTTAACACCGGGCAGAGCCTTTCGGACCAGTTCATCATACATCCGTTTGTTGGAACCGCATATAACAATCAACTTCGTGTCCTTGCGTCCGGCAATTTCATCGGCAAGAGTCTGAATGATTTTTTTCACTTTCCCGCCGCCCATACTGCCGCCGGCCGCCAGAACATATCTTTTATCCGGGTCAAGTCCCAGCCGCTTACAGGCAGCCTGTCTGTCCTTTTTTTGAGAAAAGCTTCCGCTTACAGGTATGCCCAGCGGATAGAGCTTTTCGCCGGGCAGACCGCGGGCTGTGAACACTGCTTTCAGTTTATCGGACGGGATAATGTAAGCGTCACACTCCGTTTCCTCTGTAAACGGGATGCAGGTATAGTCCGTGGCAATAAAAATAGTCTTTGGAATATGGATTCCTTTTTTCCTCATACAGGTTAATATTTCCGCCGGAAATAAATGAGTTGTAATTATGATATCAAAATATTTCCGGGTCAGGTACTCCTCCATGAGAGGAACCATACTGTAATTGGCAAAATATACCGGAGATCGAAAAGGCAGCCTTCTGTATAACTCTCCGGCGCTGTAAACTGCTCCAAATGCAGTCGGCGCTTTTTGAGCGGCTTTTATATAAAGACTGTCAATCTTTTCAGCCAGACGTCTGCTGTGCAGCATGTAGGGATTGAGCATCACCGCCCGGTGACCGCGTCTTGTGAGTTCTTCCATGATCGCAGATGCCGCAGCGTTATGTCCTCCTCCTGTCCCACATGAGAGTATGAGAGCATCCAAGCAATTTCACCTCCAGACATTTTCGTTCCTCTTTACTGGTAAACATACGTATTAATACAACGGCAGTGATAAGGAAAAATCCCCAGACTACAGCCGGATTGCTTATTTTTCTGAACATGATCACGAGAGAAAACGCATAAGAAAAGATCGTCCGGTAGAAATGGGGTGAAATCTGCAATACAGTCGAAAAGCCAATAAAGAAGAACACCAGTATCCAAAATGCCTCCAGTGCAGGGACAAGTCCTGCAAGGCATCCGAATGTAACAGCGATCCCCTTGCCTCCCCGGAATCCATAAAATACCGGAAAAGTGTGTCCGATCACCGGAGCCGCTATTGCAAGAGCCGTTGTAAAAGGACCGGCTTCAACTGCATTTCCATATCGCATAAACAGATACACCGGGAAAAATCCTTTGAGCACATCAAACAGCAGTGTAAATAAGCCGCACCAGAATCCGCCGTACATAAAGGCGTTTGCCGTTCCGGGATTGTGATCGCTGCTTTGTTCAAGGATATCCCCTTTGTGGAATATTTTTGCGAAAACCAAGGCATATAACACACTTCCGGACAAATAACCCATACAGATAAATAATACTGTTCGAAGCATTTGGTATTCCCTCCTCTTTTTCACAAACTTTCCTCTTATTATGGGCTGTCATAACCGATTATGTTGACAGCTCAAATAAGGAATGTTAGTATGAATGATACTAAAGTATCATCAAGATATAATATCATAGCTTTAATAGAAATCAAGCGTTATCAAAAAGTGAAACAATATGCCTGCTTTGGTTCCAAAGAAACTATTTTAAAAATTTGTTTCATTTGTATAATATTTAAAATTCCTTAAAGGAGTGCTTTTTATGCGCAGATCAACAGCCACGACAGAATATCTGAAGGAGTGTATGGGGACAGCTCTTTTGGAATTGATGAAGGAAAAATCCATGGAAAAGATCAGTATTGAAGAAATGACGGCTAAAGCGGATGTCGGCCGCTCCACCTATTTCCGTTACTTCAAAACAAAGGACGAAGTTCTGGTATTCAAAATATTATGCTTATGGAACCGCTTTTCAGAAAAGAGCCATATTACGGATTATCAGGCAGATCTGAACAAGACTATGCATACGTTTTTCGAATTTTGCCTTTATATTCGGGATATCAACGACATCCTGTATCGAACCGGCCATCAAAAGGTGCTGCTGGATGTCTATCTGAAAACCTTAGTTTCCGGAAAACAGGAAGAAGATATCACTACTTACTATAAACAAAACGGGACCGCCTATGCTCTTTACGGTATTGTAAATGCATGGATCCTGCGCGGTTACAAAGAATCACCTGAACAAATGGTAGAGATTCTATATAATCTGTACAAAAAATAGGCTAATCAAAACACCAGCTGCACAAGCAGCATATAGCACACCGTCCCGCCTGCAATAGACAGGAGCATCTGCCGTTTCCACACATGAAGCAGGATCACAAGTATGATCGAGATCAGCTCCGGTATGCCGCGACTTCCAGTGAAAACGCTCACATCCTTCAGACAGTAAATGACCAGCAGGCCGAACACTGCTGCCGGGAGCACTTTCCCAAGATACTGCATATACTTCGGCGTCTGTTTCCCAGCCGGGAAAATGAGAAAAGGCAGAAAGCGGGTCACCGCCGTACCGAGCACTACCATTGCAACTGTTATGATCTGTTGTGCCAAAGTCACTGTGCCTCTCCTCCTCTCCCGGATTCACCGATTTCCATTCTGTGCTGCCCGGAACCATCTGGATCAGCACTGTTCCCGTTGTCGTCATCTGCTGCCCCGCCGGCTTCAAGCGGTCTTCTCAGCAGTGACAGCACCGCAAGGATTGCCAGCATCGCCGGTATGATAAAGTTATCCGCTCCGAAAGCAATAAGACAGATAAGTGAAATAATAAGCCCCAGAATCGAACTCGTATGATTCTTTTCTTTGAGCCACTGTTCCATAAAGATCACCACGAACATAGCAGTCATAACAAATTCCAGTCCTTCCGTGTTGAAATGGATCAGTGAACCGAAGATTCCTCCAAGCGTCGCGCCAGAGAACCAGTAAAAATGGTTCAGAAGCGTGACAAAAAACATAAACCATCCCCGGTCAACATCTTCCGGAATATCCGCAGTATAGTTTATGGAAAAGCTCTCGTCACACATTCCGAAGATCAGATAGAATTTCTTGCGTCCCACGCCGCGGAACTTGTCCAGCATGGAAATCCCGTAGAATAAGTGCCTCGCATTGATCATCAGAGTCATGGCAAAAGCCTGCAGCGGATTAAACGCCCCCAGTAGCATATTGACAGTCACAAACTCTATAGAACCTGCAAATATAGTAATGCTCATCAGCATCGGATACCAGAAACTGAATCCCGAGACATTCATATAAATCCCGTATGTAATCCCAAGAAACCAGAATCCTGCAAAGATCGGTATCGTATATGGGAATGCCGTGGTAAAAGCTTTTTTCAGCATCTTTGATCTTGTCTGCATATTTTTACCCCTCCAAAACGTCGCTTCTAATAGATTATCACTGTATTCCCGTACATTCAACCTGAGATTTTTTAATCTCTTTTTCAGCAGACGCCCTTTCCCGGCGAGATGAGGTATCTGCTTACCCGCACTTCCCACAGTCTGAGCATCCATTGCACGTCAGACGGTTGGAACATTCCGCACATGTGACCGGATGATAATGGGGAACGTAGAGTTCTTCCTCCGGAATGTTATATCCCCATTCATCTGTCAGGTGGAAATGGATCTCTTTCCCTTTATAATTCAGCCCCGATCTGAACGCCTGCCGGGACTGTGTCCGCTTATCCGGAATACGGTATACCTTTTCTCCGACCGCAAAACAGGTTCCCGTCTCGATAAAATTAAACGTAATGCCATACTTTCTGCACTGGTCACTTAAGAGTTTCACCCACTCATACCGGCACAGCCGGGAACCGTCATAGTTCTCACCGCCGCATATCACCTGCTCAATCTGCCCTGCTGCCAGATATTTTTCAATATCTATCGGACCGATCAGCGGAGCGGTCATGATTCCTTTATGCTTAAAAGGCAGCTCAAACAGGATCGGGATTCTTTCATCCGCCCGCCGCTGATTCTCGCAGGTCACATTAAAGAAGACGTTCTCCCATCCTTCTCCCCAGTCATAGGGCAGGCAGGAGGATACACGTTCCGGGCGCTTCGTCAGGAGAAAAAACTTCACATCTTTTCTCTCCCGCATAACTGACCACGCCTCGTTTCTCCACGGATCCGCCTCTTCAAGAAAAAAATCCGAAGTCATGCAGACCCGGATCATCTCCCCGCTTTTTACTTTGTACTTTCCCTTTCTGTCCTTTGACAGCGGATAGCGGAAGCCATTCTTCGTCCGGTAGATCCGGCTTCCATCCTGCTCCCGCATCCGGTCAAGGAAATACATATAACAGTTTTCACACCCCTCCGAGCACTTCCTGCAGCCGTGCCACGGATTCCAGATGTCATGCATATATTCACGCTCCTTCTATCTGATTTTCTCCAGAACTTCTCCTATATCCCCATCTATACAGATCGACCGCTCCGCAATCTCTTTCAGCGCTGCCGCATCACCGTAATTAATGCACACATATGTTGCCTCCGGATTCCGGTATGCTGCCTGCCAGAATGGATACTTGATGATACCGGGTGTATTATACCCCACACCCAGCTCCAGATAAAGCGTTTTCATACCCTGATGCCGTCTCACGAATTCTGAATACCGCTCTGAGGCAGCGTACCAGCCCTCATCCTGCACAAATGTATCGTCGGCCCGGAGGTTCATGGACATGGGTTTCCCACAGTTCGGACAATGCGGCACCAGTTCGGACGGAATACGCATATTCTTCTGCTGCTCCACCATCTGCCTGACCACGTCTTCGTTATCCCATGTCTTCTGGCAGCACGGTTCCGAGCACTGGAACAGTCCGTAATCTCCCTGCGTATAGAAAAGCCTTTTCTTGTCAAATCCTGCTTTCTGGAAACAGTGGTCTACATTGGTCGTCAGGACAAAATAATCTTTATCCTTTACAAGTTCAAACAGCTCGTCATATACCGGTTTCGGGGCGTCTGCATAACGGTTGATCCAGATATAGCGGCTCCAGTACGCCCAGTGTTCTTCCAGTGTATCATAAGGATAGAATCCGCCGGAATACATATCCTGAAAGCCGTATTTTTCTTTAAAGTCCCCGAAATATTTCTGAAAACGTTCCCCGTCATATACAAAACCTGCCGACGTGGAAAGGCCTGCTCCCGCGCCGACGAGTACAACGTCCGCTTCCTCAAGAGCCTCTTTCAGGCGGGCAATCTTATCGTTATATGTCTCTGTTTTTTTCTGCGTAAACAGCCCGGAAAACATTATTGCTGTCCTCCTCTCAGGATTTTTTCCAGATCATCCATTACATCCGCCAGCGTGATAGCCTTTAATTCCCGCTCCATCGCTTCCTGTACCCGGATCAGCTTGTCATCCAGTATATTGTGGATATTTCTTCCTACCGGACATTCCGGATTCGGATTCTCATGGAAATGAAACAGCGTATTCTCCTCTATGCATTCCACAGCCCGGTAGACATCCAGAAACGTGATCTTCTCCGGCGGCTGTATGATGGCAGCCCCGCCTGTTCCTCTCTTTACCTCGATCAGTCCCGCGTCTTTCAGCTGGGACAGGATCCGGCGGATGATGACCGGATTCACATTGATACTGGAAGCAAGAAAATCACTGGTTATCTTATACTCCTCTTTAAATGTCTCCATACATGTCAGCATATGGATCGCAATGGTAAATCTGCTCGATATCTGCATAAAACTCTATCTCCTTCCCATAATCATCGGCAGCTGTATGCCGTATTATCTCAGTTCATTCTCATACAGTTCTTTATCTATATCCTTGAATACATTAAAAATAACTCTGTCAAACTCCCCGCTGTGCTCATTTAAGAATTCTGTCACAGTCTCCACCGCGATCTTCGCTGCCTCATCATTTGGAAAATGGAATTCTCCTGTGCTGATGCAGCAGAATGCCACGGAACGGATCTTATGCTCCACACAGCATTTCAATACATTCAGATAGCAGTTCTTTAAATCATTTCTCAACTTCTGATCCAGATATCCTCCCACGATCGGGCCGACCGTGTGGATCACATATTCTGCGGGAAGATTATAGCCTTCTGTCAGGACTGCCTGCCCTGTGGGCTCCTCATAACGGCGGCCATACTGCATCCGCTTCCGGTTCATATAATGACTGCATGCTTCACGAAGTTCAATTCCCGCCGCGCTGTGGATGGCATTGTCAATGCATCCGTGACATGGCACGAAGCACCCCAGCATCTGGGAGTTCGCCGCATTGACGACGGCGCCCACATGCAGTCTGGTGATATCTCCCTGCCAGACGGAAATCTTATCTGCATATGGATGACTGCTTCCGTATTGTTCTGCCGCTGCAGGTATATCCTTAAGCTCTACAATTCCTTTCTCTTTCGCCTCTTCGGCAAGGAATTCATCCTGAACCCGCACCACATCTTCATCCATCGGTCCCGGCATGCGGATATTCATAAAAGACCGGAGATATTTCCGTTTCTCGTCATAGTCATCCCCGGTTTCCAGATCTCTGTACTGAACGGAATCCTCCTTGAACTCATGGAGAAGATAGTCAAGCCTCTCCTCCTGTTTCTTGTGGGACTGATCTGTATTTTTGTCTGATTCTTTTCTATTTGACATCCAAATCGCCATATCCTCCGCCTCCTGATCTCCGGCTGTCCGCCGGCATCATTGTAATATCAACCATTACATCTTGCATTGTCAGAATATCACCTTAATGTTGTAATGTCAATAGTTACATAACTCTTTCCCATATTTAAATCATGCAGGTTTAAATCATGCATTTGCTATATTTTGTTGACAGAGTCCACAAAATACATTATCCTATAAAAATGGACAGAGTCCACAAATTATCGCATCTAAACAGGAGACAACAAGATGGAAGAAAGTATGAATAAAAACGTAAATTCAGTCAGGATAAATTCTTCTGCCGACGGAAAGCCGGCAGGAAAATCAAAAGAAACTGCAAAAGGCGAGATGCGCCCGAAGCTCATGCTCAGCGTATCCATGGCGATCTTCGGAACGCTGGGGCTCTTCACCAGATATATCCCCTTAAGTTCCGGGGAACTGGCGCTCTACCGCGCCATCCTGGCGGCGGGCCTTATCATCATCTATCTGGCCGTCACCAGGCAGAAGATCGACCTGAAGAGTATCCGCAGGGATATCCCTCTCCTGCTGGCGTCCGGCGTGGCTATGGGGATCAACTGGATCCTGCTCTTTCAGGCCTACCGGTATACGACGATCTCGGCAGCTACACTGAGCTACTACTTCGCTCCGGTGATCGTAACCATAGTATCGCCGTTTCTGTTCCGGGAAAAGCTGACGGCAAAGCAGATCATCTGCTTCTGCATGTCCACACTGGGATTAGTCATGATCATCGGGGTAAATAACTTAAGCCGGGGCGGGAGCGACCTGATCGGAATCCTGTTCGGCCTTGGCGCCGCGGTCTTCTATGCAACGGTCATCCTGCTCAATAAATTTATCAAAAATGTAGCCGGTATCCACCGCACACTGCTTCAGTTCTTTGCCGCCATCATCATCCTCGTCCCGTATGTAGGATGCACAGACGGAGTGAACTTATCTACGCTGAACACAGTCGGCTGGGTATGCCTGCTGATCGTAGGACTGATCCACACAGGCGTTACCTACTGTATGTATTTCTCCGCGCTGAAGGATCTGCCCGGACAGGAAGCCGCAATCCTAAGTTACATCGATCCTCTGGTGGCCGTTATCGTCTCCGTCCTCATTCTCGGAGAAAGCATGACAATCATGCAGCTGATCGGCGGTATATTGATACTCGGATTTACTCTGTGGAACGAAAAGAACGCATAGACAGACATGATACGCGGACAGAAAAAAGAGATTTCAGGAAAGGAATGAAGCAACAAAATGTTTACATCAGATCAGATTGCAGATGTGCAGGGATTTAATAAAGTCTACCTGTATCTGTGCAAACGGATCGACAGCGCGATCCTTGACGCAGGTTATTCCCTGACGGAAAAGGACGTTCTGCTGGAGATCAGTAAGGCAGAGCGATGCACGGCAAATATCCTGACACAGCAGCTTCATATCGACCGCAGCTATATGAGCCGGATGATCGCAAAGTTTGAAAAGAAAGGGCTGATTGAAAAGACATTGTCAAAGACGGACAGCCGTGTACGCTACATCCGGCTGACAGAGGAAGGCCGAAAAGAATTCAACCGTCTCAGCGATATCCAGAGCGCTCAGATCCGCAATATCTTCGGGAAACTCAACGATGAGGATCAGCAGCCCGTCCTGAATGCCATGATCATGATCCGCAACAAGCTCTCTGACGCCAACGACGTGATCACGATCCGTCCCTTTACACAGAGCGATATCGAGTACGTGATCTCCCGCCACAAGACGCTTTATTATGCGGAGCGCCATCTCTCTGACGTTTTTTCCGCGTATGTGGACCGGATCGTATATGAATTCGCAGATAAATATAATCCCGCGACTGACTGTCTGAACATCCTGGAGTGCAACGGCGTTCCCGCAGGCAGCATCGCCGTCGCGAAAGCGGGCGACGATACCGCACAGCTCCGTTTCTTCATGCTGGAGCCGGAGATGCGCAGACGTGGATACGGAAACCGGCTTATTGATCTGGCGCTCGATTTCTGCCGGGAAAAAGGCTATAAAAAAGTATTTCTCCTGACCATCACAGCACAGGTAGTGGCAAGACATGTCTATGAAACACACGGGTTTTATAAAGTGTGGAGCCGGAATAAATCCGAATGGGGTGAAGGAGTTGTAGAAGAAAGATGGGACCTGGAGCTGTAAAGCTTCAGGTCCCATCTTTCTAGTTCAATAATTTATTCCCTTTCTCGCAGATTTCATAGATCTCATCGTACTTTTCTTCGATCAATGGCGTTATCTTCTCTGTCTGCTTTCTGACGCCTGTTTTGTACAGGAAATACGGAAGGATCCAGCCGAGGAATCCCGGTATCGCCAGAATAATACATAACAGGATCTGGGGCGGCTGTGCCGTCACTGCAAATGTCGCTCCCGCCATAAACGCTGTCCCAAGGATTCCTATAGTCAACGCAAGTACGAACGGACGGGAGGTTTTTTCTTTCTCCAGATTCCCGATCTCCGCAACGCATGCTTCAAAATTTCTCTGGAGCCTGGTCAGCTCCATTTTATTGAGGATCTTGCGGTCGCGCTTCATCCGGATCACGACCTTTTTGTGCTGGTGTTCCCCTTTCTTCACAGAATACCTTTCCGTCGTATCCGGCATTACATTTTCATCGATCTCCCAGCCGAATTTTTCATATCCGTCTATGAGAAAAGACGCCTGCGCGATATCCGCGACCACTTCCTTATATTCAAACGCGATAAAACTTCCGTTCCTTCTCTTTGTCTTTTCCATTTGATCACTTCCTTTGATCCATTTCCTGTATTCCCCCTGCTGCCGGGATCTTTACCGTAAATGTACTCCCTCTGCCCGCTTCGCTGACAACGCTGATTTCTCCGTTCATCAATATAAGAATCCGTCTGACAAGAGCAAGCCCGAGCCCGTTGCCTTCTTTGGAATGTGAAGTATCCCCCTGATAGAACTTATCAAAAATGTGACGGATACTCTCCCTGCTCATACCACATCCCGTATCTGTCACTTCCACCACTGCATATCCGTCGGAAGAAGTCTGCCGGACCGCCACTCTCCCGCCGGGCTCTGTAAACTTGATCGCATTGGAGAGAAGATTGTTCCACACCAATTCCATCAGGCTCTTATCCGCATCTACGACTGTCTTTTCCTCCAGATCTACTTCCAGATCCAGGTCTTTTTCATCCCACATTTCTTCGTAGTTCAGAATACACTCTTCAAGCTGGCCGTACAGATCATAGGACTCGATCTCCGGGTCAATCTGCTGATGCTCCAGTTTGTTCAGACGCAGGATATTGCTGATCAGCGCGGACAACCGACCTGCCGCTTCTTCGATATTCTGCGCATACTCCAGCCGTTCTTCTTCCGTTCCTTTCCCGGTCTGGAGCAGTTCCGCATAATTCTTGATGATCGCGATCGGCGTCTTCATCTCATGGGAGACATTCGAGACGAAATCTGTTTTCAGCGTCTCCACACTCCCAAGCTCCTCCACCATCTTATTAAAATCCAGTATCATGATATCCAGATAATCCAGTCTGTCGGATGTATGGATCGTCGGAATATACACAGAAAAATCTCCATTTGCCACCTGTTCCGTCGCTTCAGCCAGCATATGGAGAGGTTTCTCGTAAGTGTCTTTCATCTTCTTTCTTGTAAATAGAGTCAGCCCTGCCGCCACACACCCCCAGTAAATGATCGGAACAATAGTCTGCACATACCCGTTCCATCCCATTTTGTTCATGAGCACGACCAGCCCCTGATGAATTCCGGACATAAGTAAAAGAACCCCTAAATAAATGGCAAACAATGAGATTGGAAAGAGACTGTCTTTTATGATACGCTGCCCGTTTTTCCCGCTCATTGCAACACCGCCTTATATCCCAGTCCCCGGACTGTCACGATCTTAAATCCGTTACAGCCGGACAGTTTATTTCTAAGTTTGGTCATGTACACATCCACCGCGCGCAGGCTGGCGTCACTGTCCACATCCCAGAATTCATCCATAAGCTGAGCCCTTGAAAATGTTTTCTTCGGATAGGATAACAGCTTATATATGATATTAAATTCCCGTGTCGTCAGGCTGATCTCCTCTCCGTCCACCTCTGCGCTCAGGCCGTCTGCATCCAGTGTCAGATTGCCGACAGAGATCTTACGCTCTGTCTCGATATTTGCCCTGCGCAGAAGAGCGCGCACACGGAGTACCAGCTCGTCCAGATCGACCGGCTTTACCATATAGTCATCGATTCCCAGACGGAATCCCCGCTGCTTGGACGGGAGATCGTCCTTTGCAGACATAAAGAGGATTGGGATTCTCTCATTTACTTTTCTCACAGTCCTGGCGAACTCAAATCCGTCGATCTCCGGCATCATGATGTCAGATATGATCAGATCATAGAGCTGACTGTACATCTCATCATAGGCATCCCTTGCATTTAAACATCCTTTTGCCTCAAATCCACTGTCGTTTAAATACGTGCAGACAATTTTATTTAATTTGTCATCATCTTCTACTACAAGAATGTGTATCATCTTATCTTCCTCACTTTCTCCGCACGACTGACAGCGGCCCGGATCAGGTAATGACCTCTTGATTTTGTATTTTGTCTTAGCATACTATAAGGGGATTATGTTTCCATATTATTTGACTTTTGTTTCTGAATTGTTAAAATTAGAATCTGAAAATCTGACCGTCTGCTCATAACAGCGTCATTGCCACTGTACCGCCGGTGAGCAGTGCAAGCCCCAGCGCCTCTTTCTTTCCCAGTTTCTCTCCGAATACAAAATACGAGAACACGACTGTCACCAATACACTCAGCTTGTCGACAGGCGCCACAATGCTCGCAGGTCCCTCCTGAAGCGCACGATAATAGCACAGCCATGATGCCCCTGTCGCGACACCGGACAGACAGATAAATCCCATCTCTTTTTTCCCGATCTGCGTGACTTCCCGCTGTTTCCCGGTGACAAATACCATCCCCCACGCCATGACGAGCACAACGCACGTGCGGATGGCTGTTCCCAGATTGGACTCCACTCCGGAAATGCCAATTTTTCCCAAAATTGCTGTCAGGCTGGCAAAGAAAGCCGAGCCCGCCGCATAGAGCAGCCACCTGCCTTTTCCGGTGGTCTTCGTCTCTTCCACATCCTTTCTCTCGATCATCAGCATGATCCCTGCTGCAATAACAATGACAGCCACTGCTTTCGGGAAAGAGATTCCCTCATGCAGAAAGATCAGCGCCAGTATGATCGTAAGGACCGTGCTTGATTTATCGATGGGCACGACTTTATTGACATCTCCCGTCTGAAGCGCCTTGAAATAACACAGCCAGGATGCTCCCGTGGCAGCTCCCGACAGGACCAGAAATAGAAACGTATATCCGCTGATTGAAGTAATCTGATCAAAGGAGCCCGATATGAGCACCATGATCCACGAAAAGATAAGGACTACCACCGTGCGCACTGCCGTTGCCACGGTAGAGTCCGTTTTCCTTATCCCGCATTTTGCCAGAATCGAAGTCACTCCGGCAAAAAATGCAGAGCCTATAGCATAGAAAAGCCACATATTCCATTTCCTCCCATCCCGTTTATTCTCAGACTAGCTGTTCCCTGTTGTGTGTAAGCCACTTCTCTGCCTTTGCTCTGGCAGGCATTGTATTCCCGTATTCCAGTACATACCGCATACATTCTTCTGCTCTTTTCCGGTCTCCCAGATTATCATAGCACAGACCGAGGAGCTGTAATCTGGTCACATTATTATAAACGGACTTTACCTTATAACTCTCCAGAACATCTACGGCCTGCTTATACTGATGATCAAGAAACATCTTCTGTACACCAAAAAGTCTGTTCTTCTTGAATGACCTTCCTGCCCGGTCATATAGTTTATTATATCTCTCTGCGTCCTGCTGCTGGTATGCTTCCACAAGATCCAGATTGAATACAGTATTTTTATAAATTCCGTTTTTCTTCTTTCCAATCCATCCATCATTCAGGAACCTTCTGCTTTCTTCTAATTGTGCATTTACCATCAATGCCAATGCATATCTCTGCTGCATTAACTGGAATACAGACTTTTGATATCCTTTAAGCCGAAGCTCTTTTCCATAAGATACCCCATAACTTATGACCTCAAGATACTGTTTCGGGTCACATTGCTGCTGCAGAATATCGTCAAATTCCTTGAAACTTTTCAGGATTTTATAACAGACCATAAACAGAGTGAGAAAAATTGTAGCAGCCCAGCACAGTACGAGCAGATAAGAGCGCGTGCTTATCCAGCCAGGCTCCCACACCTCAAAGAACAAAAGAGTTTCTCTATGTGAAAAGGGATTTCCGAAAAAAAAGCTCACAATTATCATCATCAAAAAATAAAATTCTTCTGTTTAATTATTATATATGTAAGATTATCTGTCAATGATATAATACTTTGTATTGAACAAAACAACATGAATGGAGTTAGTAATATGATGGATTTAAAAGAAGCAATGAAAGAAAGGCACAGTGTTCGCCAATATACAAGCAGCCCCCTTGAAGACGGTGCTGTTACTGAGCTGGAAAACGAAATCAAAGCCTGCAATAGAGAGAGCGGGCTGCACATCCAGCTGGTCAGAAATGAGCCGAAAGCCTTTGAGAACTTTATGGCACATTATGGAAAATTCCGCGGTGTCACAAACTATATTGTCCTGATCGGGGAAAAGAGCTCTGATCTTGAAGAAACATGCGGTTACTACGGCGAACGACTTGTCCTTAAAGCGCAGCAGCTTGGTCTAAATACATGCTGGGCTGCTTTAACTTACAGTAAAATCAAAACTGCGTTCACCGTCAACAGCGGAGAAAAGTTATGTGCTGTTATCGCCATCGGATATGGCAAAAACTGCGGAGTACCACATCATTCAAAATCTATAGATGCGGTCATCGAAGCGGACCGGCCGCTGCCCGACTGGTTCAGAGCCGGAACAGAAGCTGCGCTGCTGGCTCCTACCGCAATGAACCAACAGAAATTCCGCTTTATACTAAAGAGAAATAAAGTCATCGCCAAAGCCGGCTTCGGTTTCTACACAAAGCTCGATCTTGGTATTGTGAAATATCATTTCGAGATTGGCGCGGGACCGGATCACTTTAAATGTGCGTAACCGATGCCCGGCGAAAATCCGCAGGATCAGGCTGCCTGTCGAAAGAATGACAGTATAATACTCTGATCCTGCGGATCTTTATGTATATCATCTTATTATTCAAAAATACCTTTAAGTACGTTCACGCAGCCTTCTACTCCCAACTTGGCAGAGTCGAGGACCACATCATAATTTTTCAGGTCTTTCCAGTCGTGTCCCGTATTGGCACGGAAATATCCGGCTCTCTTCTTGTTGTAAAATCTGCGGGTCGCCTCCACTTCCTCCGGGGCAATCCCATAGTCTTTCGCGATCCGGTTCTTTACCTCTTCCTCATCCTCCGAATGGATAAATACTTTTACAACCCCTTTCTGCTCTCTCAGCGCATCACTGGCACAATGTCCCAGAAAGATCGCAGGCCCTTCCATGGCAATTCTCCGGATTTCAAGCTGTTCATCAAGAAAAACCTTTCCTTCTTCCGTCAGCATGTTCGGGTCGCCTGTCTGCACCCGGCTCATAACAAACATAGAGTAGATCAGACTTCCAGTCGCTTTTTCCTCGTACTGGTTGATCCTCTCGACCGGGATTCCCTGCTTCTTCGCTACCGCTTCAAGAATCTCATGTCCATAACACGGCACACCGCTGATCTCTGACAATCTGCGTGCAATCTTTGTTCCTCCGCTTCCGTATTCTCTTTCAATTGTTATATAACGAAATTTCATCTTCATACCTCCAGTAGTCATTTTAAATATTTCACACGAGTGTATTAATCTCCACCCGTTGATTGTTTTTTCCTATGGTATTATAATAATAAAAATACGTTTTAGCTACAATGGGCACTTGTCCTTGCCTGTGGCTTAATACACATTTTATAAAATATGTGTATTAAGCTTATATTCAAAAAGTACTTACAAGAGGAGAAAAAGATGGACCGTACGTCAAAACAGGATCTGCGATTTATAAAGAATGAAAATTTGATAGAGAACACATTTCGCGAGATGATAGCGGAAAACGAATATTCCAGGATCTCGATCAAAGAGCTCACGGAAAGAGCTCAGATCAACCGGAAAACATTTTACCTGCATTATGCTTCTCTGGATCATCTGGTCGCTGCCTGTCAGTTCAAACTTATGGAACCTACTCTTCGGATGATTTCCGAGACAGTCTTTCCTGATGACGCGGAGAAGATCATCCAGCACAGCTTTCAGTTTATGGCTGCCCTCGACCCTGTTGACAAAAAGATTCTTTCGATCAAAAGTAAAATTCCGGACGCAAAAACTCCTTCTGATCTGATCCGTGAACATTTTTTTGCAAAATATCACAGTTTTCCGGAATATAACCGCTTTGAAAGTAATCTGATCATCACATATTTTTCTGTCTGTCTCGGCGTAGTATATCGCCAGTGGGAAGTAGACGGACAGCGGATTCCCATAGAGGAGATGATCCCGCTTGCCACCCGTCTGATCCTGCACGGGCTGGACGGTACCGGACTGACTGAAAGGAAGACTCAGGGAACTGCCTGTTCGGACGGATCTGAAGTCTGTCCTTGAAATTTTCACACTTAACATGTTATACTTTTAATCAGTAATTAAAAAACAGAGGGAATGGGCCCGCCACCGGTGTGTCCATTCCCTTTTTCATTTTAGAGGAGGCAGTGTGTATGGCGTTAGGTCTTTTATTATGTTCATCGGTAATCGTTTTGTGTATTCTTACAAATCGTTTTCTGAAACGTTTCGGTATCCCCGCAGTTCTCATATTCATCGCTCTGGGAATGCTGTTCGGGAGTGAAGGAATCGTAAAAATACCCTTTGATAATTACAAAATGGCCGAGACTATATGCTGTACTGCCTTAGTTTTTATCATGTTCTACGGAGGATTCGGAACCTCTTTTAAAGAAGCGCGCCCCATTCTCCCTCAAGCAGTTCTTCTCGCCACCGGCGGAGTTCTCATCACCGCCGGAGTGACCGGGCTGTTTTGTCACTATATAGTAGGAATGGACCTTCAGGAAAGCCTCCTTGTCGGCGCTGTCTTAAGCTCCACCGATGCTGCTTCCGTCTTTTCAATCCTTCGTTCTAAAAAGCTCAACCTGAAGGAAGGAACGGCTTCTCTGTTGGAGGTGGAAAGCGGAAGCAATGATCCTTTTGCCTACATGCTGACGATCATTATTCTTGACTGGATGGCAGGCAGCGGTGAAAATATCCTGCTGCTCGTTGTAAAAGAGATCGGGTTCGGCTTAATTTTCGGCGGCGTACTTGGCTGGGCTGCCGTAAAGATTCTGAAGAAAACTGATCTGGAAACAGGAGGAATCAGCACGATCCTGATGATCGCTTTCGTCATGTTTTCTTATGCCGCTCCCGTCCTTGCAGGGGGCAATGGTTATCTGAGCGTATATCTTTTCGGATTTATCGTGGGGAATGCCCGCTACAAGACGAAGATCCCGCTGATCCAGTTCTTTGACAGTATTGACCGTCTGGCTCAGATGCTTATCTTTTTCCTGCTGGGACTTCTTGTCTTTCCTTCCACACTGCTGCCGATCCTTGGAATTGCTTTTCTCATATTCCTGGGACTTACTTTTATCGCAAGACCGGTGGCAGTATTCCTGCTGATGACCCCGTTCCGCGCCTCGTGGCGCCAGCAGGCGCTGACCGCATTTTCCGGTCTCAGAGGCGCCGCATCCGCTGTATTTGCCATTATCGCCGTAGTCAGTCCGGGATACAGCGGATACGATGTATACAATATCGTCTTCTGCGTCGCCGTTATCTCTGTGGCATTTCAGGGGCTTCTTCTTCCTTTTATCGCAGAAAAGCTGGATATGATAGATGACAGCCAGAATGTCATGAAAACTTTCAGCGATTATCAGGATGAACAGGATATACAGCTCATTCAGATCCGCCTGAAACCCGGCCACCGGTATATCGGAAAGAGACTGTGTGAGCTGAATCTGGGAGATGTGCTTGCCGTTCTGATCGAGCGCGGAGATGAGACGATCATTCCGCGCGGAGACGTGCTTTTACGCGAAGGAGATGTACTGGTCCTCAGCGGGGAAAGTTATCAGGGTGATGCAGATACTGTACTGGATGAAACAAAGATCGAGCCGAACGATAAACGGATAGGGAAACGGATAAGAGAGCTGGGCGGCCGGGACAACTCCCTGATCGTACTGATCCGGCGGGAAGACGGCAATACCGTGATTCCGAGAGGTGATACAATAATCCAGCAGGGCGATGTGCTTGTAATGAGCTCCGGCGGCTGATCGTGCTGTCCGTCCGCCTATCCTGCTTTCATCGCAGGCGGTATCCCGGATATTCTATTTTAAATAAATATCTACTATACAATCCAGCGGGATCTGCATCCCGTCCTCCAGGACAAGCTGTCCTGCATCGGAATTAATCCGGCGGATCCTGCCCCCGGCAGTATGATATGCCCCGCCGGATTTCTTCTCATCCGGGACAAAGTAAGTGATCACCACTCCCGGCTTCTCGCCCGGAAGCCCGCAGGCGAGCTGAATTTTATAATCCAGAATCTCCTTTTCGTCTTCCGACAGTTCCGGTTTCGCATCAGTCTGTCTCGCTGTCTCTTTTATCACGTCCCCGTATCCGGTCAGCGCGGCAAAAGGAGCAAACTGCGCTGCCCTGTCAGATACCGGCATATGGGGATGGACAGCAGATACATGATGCGGAAGATGAATGATGTCTTCATAACTATTTTCTTTATCCTGAACCTTCATTCCCCATGACCTCCGATCTGAATTTTTATGCTTTATGTCCTCCGATCTGGCTGTTCCTGTCTCTGGCGGTCGCCCCTTCTTCCAGATTCATCCCCTTTAAGATCGCATTCTTCCCGAACTTTTTCTTGATCTCCAGCACCGCTTTCTGCATCCTTTTCTCCCGTGCCAGCTCCGCCTCCTGCTTCTCCTGTTCTTTCTGAAGGGCAGCATAATCTGTAAAAAGATCCATCTGTTCGAACTTCATTTTATTCTGCGCCTCTCCTTCCGGAATGACATGTGTTGCAGCCATACTCAGTCTCCGCACCAGAAGCTTTTTATCTACAATACGATCAAAGAGTTCTGTGACCGCCTGTATAACCTGCCGTGTCGAAGAAGTATACTGTTTCAGATTGATCGTACCATGCGCATGCTTCGGTATCTTTCTTCCGTATCGGTCTGTCTTCACTTCTCCGCTGTATTTCTTCCGCAGGTCAGGATTCTTCAGATTGTTAATATCGTATCCCACTGTCAGAACAATCTGATCAGTCACCAGCCTTTTGTCCACAAGATCCAGCGCAAGCATATCCGCCATCTCACGCGCTGCCAGCCTTGCTTTTTCAAACGGATACGGACACTGCAGCACCTGACCGGAACCGACACTGCTGCTCTGCGGCTTATATGCCTTAATGTCTGCGATCGTACACGGCTCCCAGCCCCATGCATGATCGATCAGCAGTTCTGCGTTGACGCCAAACATATTGTATAAAAGATCTTCATTATAATAATCCGTCGGTTTTCCCAGTGAGCAGCGCGCGATATCCCCCATTGTAAAAAGTCCGCGTTCTTCCAGTTTCCTGGCATAGCCTCTCCCGACTCTCCAGAAATCCGTGAGCGGCCGGTGAGACCACAGCAGTCTCCGGTAGGACATCTCATCTAATTCGGCGATACGCACGCCGTTCTCATCCGGCGGAATATGCTTTGCCTCAATATCCATAGCGACTTTACTGAGATACAGGTTCGGCCCGATTCCTGCCGTGGCAGTGATGCCGACCGTATCGAGCACATCACGGATCATCTCCATGGCCAGTTCCCGCGCAGTCATCTGGTATGTCCTCAGATAGGATGACGCGTCAATAAATACCTCATCGATGGAATAGACGTGGATATCTTCCGGCGCAATGTACTTCAAATAAACCTCATAAATCTCGCCGCTGATCTTCATATACCGCGCCATCTGAGGCGGAGCGACTACGTAATCCAAGGCAAGAGAAGGATCTTTCTCCAGTTCAGGCGCCTGGCAGGAAGATCCCGTAAACTTATGTCCCGGAGCGTTCTGTCTCCGCCGTGCATTGACTTCTCCGACCTTCTGTACCACTTCAAACAGTCTCGGTCTTCCCGCGATACCGCATGCCTTAAGAGACGGGGAAACAGCAAGACAGATCGTCTTTTCCGTCCGGCTCTTATCCGCCACTACCAGATTCGTAGTCATCGGATCAAGTCCACGTTCCATACACTCCACGGAAGCATAGAATGATTTCAAGTCAATCGCAATGTAAGTTCTTTCATCCATTCATTCCGCCTCCCTATATGATTTAAATCTCTACGTTATAGAAAGAATAACACAATTTTTTGTTTCGAACAAGTGTTCTTTTTATGTTATATGATGTTGCTCTTTCCGTGGACTGAGATTATAATACATATGCTGATCAATTCTGTCAGAAAAAAATCACAGAATTGTAACTTAAAGAGAGGTATTTTATGGAAACAGTACGTCAGACAAGAAATGAAATTACAGAAGGAGTCATCTGGAAGCAGCTTCTGCTGTTCTTCTTTCCTATCCTGCTGGGCACTTTCTTCCAGCAGCTTTATAATACGATAGACAGTGTGATCGTGGGACAGTTTGTGGGTAAAGAAGCACTTGCCAGCGTAGGCGGTTCTTCCGCGCAGATCGTCTCTCTTGTGGTCGGCTTCTTTACCGGTCTTTCTTCGGGTGCGGCGGTAACTATCGCCCAGTTCACAGGCGCAAAAAAAGAAGAGACCGCAAACGCAGGTCTCCACAATGCATATGCTATCGCTGCAGCCGGCGGGATCGCACTTACATTTATCGGGATACTGGCAGCACCGTTCATGCTCCGGCTCATGAATACACCGGCTCAGATCATGGATGGTTCCCTGATTTACCTGAGAATCTATTTCGCAGGCATACTTTTTGTACTCGTCTATAACATGGGATCCGCCATCCTTCGCGCAGCCGGAGATTCCAAAAGCCCTCTGTATATCCTGATCATCTGCTGTGTGATCAATATAGTTCTGGATACAGTTTTTGTACTCCTTTTCCACATGGGAGTCGCAGGAGCCGCCATTGCTACTCTGATCGCCCAGGCAGTCAGCGCTGTTCTTGTCACGCTCAAGCTGATGCGCTCTGGAGGACTGCTCCGTCTTTCTCTGCGAAAGATCCGTTTCCATGGCACGCTCCTGAAAATGCAGCTGAAACTGGGGCTGCCCACCGGCTTTGAATCCATTCTGTTTGCAATTACAAATATCGCTATTCAGGCCGCTATCAATACATTTGGCACGGATACCACTGCCGCATGGTCCGCATACGGCAAGCTGGATGCCATTTTCTGGATGGTCAGCACCGCGTTCGGCATCTCCATCACTACATTTGTGGGACAGAACTACGGCGCAGGCAAAATGGACCGCGTGCGCAGGAGCACCCGTGTCTGCCTCTGCATGGATCTGGTCGTATCCTTTGTCCTGGTTGCCGTACTGATCGGTGCGAGGACCATCCTGTTCCGGCTCTTTACTACAGATGACGCTGTCGTTCAGATTGGCGCTGATATGCTTCTTTTTATCACGCCATGGTATATCGTCTATGTATTTATTGAAATACTCGGCGGCTCTCTGAGGGGCCGCGGAAATGTGATCGTCCCCGTAGTCATCACACTTCTCGGCGTCTGTGTTCTGCGCATCATCTGGCTGGCAGGCGTGCTGAAGATCTCACCGACGATCCACGCGATCATTTTCAGCTATCCCGTGACCTGGGTGATCACTGCACTTGCATTTATCGGATATTATCTGTTGAAAAGCAGAAAGCAGTCGTCATAATACATTCAGAATTCCAGCCTCATCTGATACCACACCGCCCCGCCATGTGTAGATTCAGACCGCCCTTCACTGACAAATCCAAACCGCTCATAAAACGGTATCAGCCTGTCCTTGCATGTCAGGACAAGCCCCTTTCTGTTCTGCTTCCGGGTATCTTCGATCACGTTACGCATCAGGCAATCCATATATCCTCTTCCCTGATAATCCGGATGTGTTGCAACGCCGAAGATCATCTGCCAGTCTCCCGCTTCATTGTGAAGAGAAGCGTCCTCAAACATAATATCTTTCAAGTCTCTTTCATTTATCGTCATGCCATTTACCATGCTGGCGATCCTGCCGTCCTCTTCTATTACCCAGAAGTGCTTGGGAAATACCTTCAGGCGTTTTTCAAAATCCTCCCGGCTGCCCGCCTCTGCCGCCGGAAAGCAGGCTGCTTCCAGTAAAGTAATATTATCAAGATCTTCCAATAAAGCATTCCTTATTCTCATATAAGTCTTCCCTCCTATTTTTTGATCATTCTTTCCGTACTGAGTTGTTTTGTATATTTTATCATCTCATGGACGACATAGACCGATACAAGGAGCTCCGTGACCGGCATTGCAAACCAGACCGCATTTCCGCTGAATACCGCCGGAAGCAGATAGATCAGAATACCGCTGATCACCAGCCCTCTCGCCACCGAGGCGATAAATGCTGTCTTCGGCTTTATCAGCGCCTGAAAATAATACGTCGAGAAGATATTAAGCGGCAGGAGCAGGAAAGAGAGTCCATAGCACCGGAAGATTGCCGGCGCAATCTCAAGGACTTCAGCTGTAGGCGACATAAACAGCCTGATAAATACATTCGGAATAAGTATGCTCAGCGCTGTCCAGAAGATACTGAATACTGCCACAGTACCCAGTGCGTATTTCAGTGTCTCACGTATCCGCTTCCCCTGCCCGGCGCCGAAGTTTGTGGAGATGACCGGCTGGGATGCCTGCCCTGCACTGTAAGCGCAGCACTGTACAAAAGTGCTGATATTGACAATGACTCCATAGACCGATAATGCATTCGTGCCGAGATATACCATAATCTGACGGTTGAATAAAATAGTCAGTATTCCCATCGCCACATCAATAAAAAACGTAGAAAATCCCGTCGTCATAATCTTCCTTAATTTTTGCAGCATGCCTTCCGGTTTTACAAGACGGAGTGTATTTTTCTTCGTGAAAAAATGGAACAGCATGACAAGGAAACTGATCGTGGAGCCGATTGCAGTCGCAAGCCCTGCCCCAAAGGCGCCCATATCACATGTAAACACAAAGAAGTAGTCTCCGAAAATATTAAAAATACCGCCGGCAAGCACTGCTCCTGTCGCCAGCGCCGGATTCCTGTCATTTCTTAAGTACGCCGCAAGCATCTGGTTGAACAGGAAAAACGGGATCGCAAATTTGATCGGAAGCACATACTCTCTTGCCAGAGTGAGCGTATTCCCCTGCGCGCCGAATATAGTCAACAGTTTCCTGTCAAATAAGATAATGATGATCCAGATGATCGCGGCAAGAATGACAGAGCCGATCACAGACACCGTAAAGTATTCATTGGACTTCTTAATATTCCCGTCACCCTTTCCTCTTATCGTACTGAACAGAACCGCCCCGCCGATCCCCATCAGGAGCCCTAAACTATAGATAATGTTCCATACCGGAGCCACAACTGCCAGCGCCGCAGATCCCTCCGGCCCGTGATACTGCCCCACCATCGCCATATCCACAATAGAATAGATGGAAGTGATCAGTGCACTTCCGAATGCTGCCGTCAGATATTTAAAATAGATTGTTTTGATCCTCCCGCTAAGAAAATCCATTTTCCATCCTCCTGTAATGATCTTTGTTTTATTTAATAAGAAATGAAGTTCCCTATTAAAAAACCGGATAAGGAATAAGTGTTTCAACTTATCTCTTATCCGGTTCATCATTTCCGCTGAATGATTTCCCTCCGAGCAAGGTGTAGTCTAACATAGGATTTTCTCTGTGTCAAATCCAGACTTTCATTCATATATTTTTTCGCTTTACAATTTTCAATTCATACCCCAGCGCATTTAAGATATTGCAAAAACATCTCAAAGACGGACTGCTTTCTTTCTTCTCAATCCGCGAAATTACCTGCTGTCTACTCCCTGTCATTTCTGCCAGATCACTCTGAGTTATTCTCTCTGCTTTCCGCAGCACTGTCATCTCTTCTATTAAACGATACTCCTCTCTGCTGTCATCCCATACTTTTTTAAACTCCGGATTCTCTCGCTTTTTCTTCTCTATAGTCTTACCAACATTAACCTTTGTAAAGGGCATAACTATACCTCCACACTAAATAAACACTTTTCCTAACTATGTTTAATATTTATCCATCTCCAGCGCTTTTCTGGCATATTTGATAAACTTCTCCGCCGCGATCCCAAACGGCTGCTGCCGTTTCCACGCTAGTGCGCACGTTCCTGTAAGCTCGGGTTTTAACGGGCGGTATGTCAGCTTAGACTGATCCCAGAAATCAACGGAACCGCACGTGTTAATGGAATATGCCAGCTGCTGATTTGACATGACCGCGCTGCTGGAAGGCAGATTGCTTGTAAACAGCACCTGTATCTTGTCATAATACTCTCCGAACCAATTGGCTATCTCGCTTTGTATATTCGCCCTCCTCGGCATGATCAGAGGTACTCCGACCAGATCTTCCGGCGTGATATACTCTTTTGCCGCAAGGGGAGCATCCGGATGCATGGTGACCACACATCGCTCCAGTCCCGCCAGACGGATAAAATCATATTTCTCCAGATCCACCGGCTCCAGCAGAAGTCCGATATCCGTCAGCCCCCGATCCATCCGTTCGGTCACCAGATCTGCCGTTGCCGTATACAGATCAAACGTCACAAGAGGATATTTTTCGTGGAATGAGCGGATCAGCTCCGGAAGTCTCTGCACAGCTCGCAGGTCTCCGCAGCCGATGGCGACAACGCCTTCCACCTGCTCCTCCTGCTCGGTCAGTTCCCTCTCTGTCTTATCGACCAGTTCCAGTATCTCTTCTGCCCTGCGCCGGAGCAGAAGTCCTTCGTTTGTAAGCGTTACTTTTCTTGTCCCGCGTACGAGCAGCTTCACCCCCATCTGTTCCTCCAGCTGGGATAGCTGCCGGCTCAGTGTGGGCTGCGTGATATGCAGCACTTCCGCCGCCCGTGTGATGCTCTCCTCTCTTGCCACAGCCAGAAAATATCTCAGTACTCTTATCTCCATCGTTTGACCTCCTCATTAACGCCGGACAGATTTCAGATCTTACACCTGATTACACAACACTTTTATTTTACTACATATTTTATAACAAGCAAACCGGAAACAGGAGCCTTTCCTCCTCTTCGAAAGAAATGACTCCTGTCTGCTTAAACGTTACATCAACTAAATTTGATTCCGTATATTAAATTTGCAAATTTTATCAGCGGTAAGACTTCTCATAGATTGCGGCACATTCTTCGTCTGTCATCTGTACCGGATCCGACATGAACAGTCCTCCCATTGTAGCGCGTGCGTTCTTCGCCAGCGTCATACACTCCTCTTTCTGAATGCCGTAATCGGACATCTTCAGATCAGCCACGCCGCACGCTTCCTGAAGCTCTGCAAGTGCTGTCACAAAGTCCATCGGGTCTTTTGCGTCAGTCTTGCCCAGAGCCTGCGCCATGCGGATAAACCGCTCGTCACAGCAGTGCTTGTTTACAAAATGTGTATAGTACTCTTTCGAGATCATGATAAGTCCTGCGCCGTGAGGCAGCTCCTGATGATATGCGCTCATGGCGTGTTCCATCGCGTGCTCGCTTGTACAGGATCCGACTACCATAGAATACCCTGACATCGTGTTCGCAAATGCAACATGCTCCCGGGCTTCCATATCACTGCCGTCTTTTACCGCACGGGCAAGGTATTTCCCGATATTCTCGATTGCCGCCAGCTGTACCATATCGCCCATCAGGCTTGTCACGCCGGACATGTATCCTTCTGTGGAGTGGAACAGAGCGTCAAACCCCTGATATGCCGTAAACTTCGGCGGAACTGTCGCCATCAGCTCCGGATCTACCACTGCGATCACAGGGAAAAGACTGTCCATACCGCCGCAGCCGATCTTCTCATTTGTCTCTGGATTCGTCACCACCCCCCACTGGTCAACCTCAGAACCTGTTCCGGCTGTCGTGGTGATCGCAATGATCGGAAGAGTCGGGTTTACAAGGGGCTTCATCTTACCTGTTGCTCCCGTCACATAGTCCCACAGATCTCCCGGCTGGAGCGCATACATTGCCATAATCTTCGCCGCGTCCATGACGGAGCCTCCGCCCAGCGCCACAACAAAGTCTCAGCCGTTGTCACGGGCGAATCTTCCGCCCTCCTCTACTACAGATTTCAGCGGATTCGCTCCGACTTTATCAAACAATACCGTCTCCACTCCTGCCTGATGCAGCTCGTTCATGGTGCGGTCCAGAGCTCCGTTTTCTCTTGTTGATTTACCATTTGAAATAACTACCATTGCTTTCTTTCCCGGCATCGCCTGCTCATGAAGATGGTTGAGCTGTCCTGCGCCGAAAAGTACTCTCGTAGGGTTAAAAAAGTTATACATTGTCTTCTGCCTCCTGTAATAAATTTTTATCTTTTTTATCCGATCACCCGGAACTCTTTCCATTTTCCTCTTCGGAAACGGATCCAGAAAAATGCAGCCCGGATCATCCAGTCCAGACACATGGCAAACGCGATACCGATCACGCCCAGATCCAGACAGACGCCGAACAGGATTGAAAATACAACTCTGCACCCGATCGTGGAAAAGATGCTTACATACATGGTGTATTTCACATCCCCTGCCGCCCGCAGGCCGTTTGAGAGGGCGCCCGAGAGCGGATAGAACAAAGCATTAAAAATGTTGTGTATGATGACCAGTATCACGACCAGCCGCGCCGCCTCATCGGAAACCGCATAGCCCCGGAGAACCAAAGGCGCCGCCAGCAGGACCACTCCGTTCCACAGAATGGATGCAAGAAATGTGATCCGAAGGAGCTTGCGCATATAATACTCTGCCGCTTCAGTATCGCCCGCTCCCATGCACTGTCCGATCACCGTGACAAAGGCAAGCCCCAGAGCGGTTCCCATCAGAGCCGCCACAGACCAGAAACTCTGTGCCACACCGTTGGCCGCGATCTGCACGGTTCCGAAAAGAGCAGTGATACTGCTGAGTGCTACTTTCGTGAGCTGGAACAGCCCGTTCTCAATTCCATTTGGCACTGCAATCCCAAGGATTCGCTTTACCATGCTGCCTTCCCAGTGGAAAATATTTTTCCATTTAAGACGGACACGGACAGAGTCGGAAAGGGATTCCGCTCTCTGTTTCCTGCATTTCTGATTCTCATGCTTCTCCTTTCGGAAGCAGAGTACCAGAATGACCACCGCGGAAAATGTCCTGGCAATCAGCGACGGATAAGCAACTCCCGCCACACCCGCATGGAAAACAAATACGCCGATCGCATTTCCCGCTATATTGATCCCGTTCGCTGCAAGGGAAATATTCATGGTCACGTTGGTCTTTCCCATACTCCGGTATATGGCGGCGCCGGCATTATAGACAGCGATTGCCGGATAAGAGTACGCGGATATCCTCAGATAGGTCACGCAGGCTTCCATTACATCCTGATCCACCTCTCCGAACAGAAGCCTTAAAAGCTGACGGTTCAGTACAAGAGAGAAGATCATCACGGTCACGGAGAAAACTGAGGCGATCATCACAAGCTGTCCTGCCGACAGATTTCCGTTCTTCTCGTCCCTGCTGCCAATGTACTGGCTTACCACCACGGCGCCCCCTGCGGCCAATGCCGCGAACAGGAAGATAAATACTGTATTGAACATATTGACAAGAGAGACACCCGATACCGCGGCTTCTCCCGCATAGCTGACCATAAATGTATCGGATACACCCACCAGTACTTCCAGAAGCTGCTCCAGAAAGAGCGGCAGGATCAGAAGTTTCAGCGCATGATCAGAAAAGAGCTTTCTCTCATCCGGTATGGATACGGCCGGCTCCGCAAGCCGGCGGATCAGTTGTTTCATGAAATTTCACCGCCACATATCATTTCTTACGGTTCAAGTATAGTTCTTCTGTTCCTGTATATCCAATACTTAGATTTCATGCCGTTATATGCCTGTAAAGCATGAAAAACACCGCAACGCTCCCGCCGCGGTGTTTTCTCAATTATTCTATTGTTTTTCTGTATTTTTCTGTTTCCGTCTTATTTTTTCTCCTGGACTGCAAATATGGATATCAGGAACAGTACCACTGCCCCTGCTGTCATCCAGAGAAATGATACGTTCATGCCGTGCATCATTGCATTGTCGCCGTACACTTCTGCCGAAGCCGTGGTCACTACTGTCATGATACCGACAAACACAGCCGAACCGATCGAACCGGCAATAGTACGCAGCGAGGTGAGGAGCGATGAAGCGTCCGCAACTTTCGTCGGATGTACATTGCTCGTGCCCCATGTCAGGAGCGGCATCATAAGGCTGCCGATGGCGATGTTACGGATTACATTAAAGGCTGCCGCAACCCACAGCGGCGTGCTCATGGTAAGAAAATACATTCCGATATTACTGATGACCAGAGCTGCCGATCCTGTCACGAAAATCTTTTTGATTCCCATCCGGTCATACAGATTTCCCGCAAACGGGCTGACGATGGCAGTCGCAAGAGAACCCGGCAGTGTGACAAGACCTGAGACAACGGCCGAATATCCCATAACACTCTGAACATACAGCGGCATCATCACAGAGGAGCCCATCATAACCAGATAGAGCACCATGCTGGCGATCACGCTGACCGCATATTTCCAGTTGGCCAGAATCCTGACATCGAGGAACGGTTTCTCAAGGGTGCACTGACGGACCATAAAGAATACACATACAATCGCACCGACTACAAGGGGAAGACCGCCTTCGATACTGATCAGGCCGAAACTGCTGATATTTCCGATACCGAGAGTAATGCCTCCGAAAGCCACGATACTCTCCACAAAGGAGATCACGTCGAACTTCTTGTCCTGAAGTTCAAGTACGTCGTCAAAGACGATGCTCGATATAACAAAGGATACCGCCATGATAACAAGCGCCACCCAGAAGATTGATTTCCATCCGAACGCATCGATCATCAGCCCGGCAATTGTGGGGGCGATTACCGGAGCCGCCGTTGTGGCAAGTCCGTAGGTTCCCATCATCGTTCCTTTCTTCTCGACAGGATAAACCGTCAGGATGATGACCTGCGCCGCTGTCATCAGGATGCCGTTGCCGCACGCCTGTATCACTCTTCCGACCATCATCAGCCCGAAATTTCCGGCAAAGATACTGATCAGGAGTCCGATGATAAAGGCGGCAATCCCTGTCAGATACAGCTTTTTCGTAGGAAACCTGGTAATGAGAAATGCAGTCAATGGCATGATCATTCCCATTGCCAGAGAGTACCCGCTGGTGATCCACTGTCCGATCGACGTACTGATCCCAAAATATTCCACTACATTGGGCAGGGCCGTTGTCATCGCTGTGGATAAGATTGATGACGCGATTCCTGATACGACCAGACAGAGAAAAATCATTGTCCTTCTGCCGCTGCTTAACTGTATTTCTTTTTTATTTTCCATGATGTTCCTCCATTCTGTGCCATACTTTCTGATTGATATTGTCTGCCATCCGCTGCAGGGTACGTTCTGTCAGCGCCAGTTCCTCCCGGGGGATATCTCGGCTCAGCGTCTCATAGAAGTCTGCGTGGACTGTCTTGATCCTCTCAGCTGCCGGAATGGCTTTCTCTGTCAGATACAGATGCTTCACCCTCCGGTCCTTCTCATCTCCTGCGACGCGTATATATCCTACTTCGCCGAGTTTCTTTATTGTCTTTGTCAGCGTGGCACGGTCCACGCGGAACCGCTCCGCCATCTCCTGAGAAGTCGCACCCGGATGAGTGTAAAGATACTCCACATAGAACTGCTGGCCCCAGCCGATCTCAAATTCCGAAAGCCCCCGGTCATAATACATTTTCATGAGCCGGTCAAAAATCGATACCCAGCGTCCCATTTCCGGGAACCAATGCTCGCACATACTGAAACGCCTCCTTATCATATTCATCAGATACTATGATTAAACGGGAATTTCCCGTTCCGAATGGGAACTATATCACATTTTTGTAGCGGACGCAACTATTTTTGTAAAATTCGCGGTGCAGTTAGTTTCAACCGCTGATGTTATAAATCTGTCCGGTCCATACTTTTTCATTGCCGGAAACAAAAAATCCCCCGTTTCTGCCCTAAAGCAGAAGAGGTATTTTCAGTACTTCTATTCTATTTCCTAATCGCTCTTATCTGTAAGATTTCTCAAAGATCCCTGCACACTCTTCGTCCGACATGGGGCATGGATTGGCAAGGAACAGCGAATAAAACTCACGCCTGCTCTGTCCGGAAACAGCGAAATTTAAGCACCCATCTTTTCCAGCGCGTAGATAGCCGCTCCCGCAGCACCCACGATCTCCGGCTCTTCGCAGATATAGAGCTTTGAACCAATCTTCTCTTCCACCGCGCGCACCACGCCCGGATTCTTCGCCACGCCTCCGGTCATCATGAATTCCGGCTCCATGCCCACACGCCGCAGCAGACCGGAAGCCTTGTTGGCGATGGCATGGCAGACGCCGTCCGCGATGTCCGCTTTCTCCTTGTTATTGGCGATCAGAGAGATCACTTCGGACTCCGCAAATACCGAGCACATACTGGTGATCTCAATCTTCTCCTTAGACGTCAGTGCGATCGCTCCCAGCTCGTCCAGAGACACTTCCAGCGTCCGGGCGATCATCTCAAGGAAACGGCCGGTTCCCGCCGCGCACTTATCATTCATAACGAAGTCTTTTACCTCTCCGCTCTCGCTTAAGCGGATTGCTTTGCTGTCCTGTCCGCCGATATCGAGGATCGTGCGGATCTTCGGATTGAAATAATGCGCGCCCTTGCCGTGGCAGCTGATCTCCGTCACATTCTCATCGGCAAACTCAATACTCACACGGCCGTATCCGGTAGATACGATCCATGAGATATCCTCCCGCTTCAGTCCCGCTTTCTCAAGCACTTCGTGGAGTACCTTATCCGCGCTGACACCGGATTTGGCTCCGGTACGGACCACGGAAAATGCCTTGATCTTTCTGTCCTGATCCATGATGACCGCATTGGTCGATGTGGATCCGCTGTCTATTCCCATTACATACATTGTCCCGTCTTCCTTTCTCTTTCTTTCCGGTTTCTTTCTCTCCGCTGTCAGTGATTCGAGAAATGCCTCGATCCTCGTACGCACCTGACCTCCGCTCTGTCTCGTATAGTCGGTCTCCAGCAGTAAAAGCGGACGGTCCAGCCATTCCTTGAGCCATGCGTATTCATAGGCATAATTATCACAGAACTGCACCGTGTGATAGATAATGCCGTCTACACTTCCCGCGCTTCTGCGGATCAGCTCATCGCGGCCTGCCGCCTGCTCCATCCTCATGCATGGGAACTGGCTCAAAAGTCCTCTCGCATATCCGGTCAATACGTCTTTTTCGTCGACAAGGATCTTCCTGCCAAGCCCCGTACAGGTAAGGTCAAATGCCACATTTGCCCCGTTCTCCGCAAGGATCTTTTTTATACTCTCGTTGGCACGGGCTCCGATAATACCGATGTTAAGGGCATTGTCCTTTACATCATACTGCCGTGCTTCCTCTTTTTCTTTTAAATATGCACAGAATTTTTCCTCATCAAATGTTTTTCCCGAGAACTTCTCGAATTCTTCTATCATTGTACGGATACGCTGCTCATACAGAGTGATCCCCGCATCTTTCGTGATCCGGGGCGTATCCAGCATATAGATAAACTTGTCCGGAAATTCTTCTCTGAGCACATCATAGAGCCTGCGGATACTGTCACAGCAGGTCGTCAGGATCACCCCTTCATAATCACTGCTCATGACCTCTTCCAGCACGCCCTTCGCAAAGCTGCAGATATTTGGATGCATCCGGATCTCCGCCTGATTAAAATTCGTCACATCCGGCTCGATCCGCTCCATCTGAACTCCCATGGATTCAAACACTTCTACCGGTGCGTATTTACATATATAACCTAACATGCTCTCTCCTGCTCCTCCTCTGTAATCTGCCCCCTGCTGTTCTTACCGGCGTCTTCGTCCGTCTCTGCCGGGCTTCCGTTTTCCAGCATCTCCAGGAATGCTTCCAGACGCGTCTTGATCTGGCCGTCATGGCTGTTCCTCCGGTCAATGCCGTCTCCGTCAAGGATCAGCATGGGAATATCCATCTCATTTAATTTCTCTTTGAGCAGAAGACTGCCGCCCGAAGACTGCTTGCATCCCCAGTGGCAGAACTGGATGACAGCGTCCGGATGGAGGGTATCCGCCAGCTTTCCGACCATATCCGCTCTGTGGGAATAGGAGCCGTTGTACAGATTGCGGATGATCTTCTTCGCCAGCGCATGGAACGGTTTTGTCTCGTCCATCTCTTCCATGGAATCGATGATGATATCGCTGGCGATAATCTGGTATTTCCTGTTGGAGTTAAAATAGCTCTGCAGCGTCTCCTGATAGAACGGAAGCAGATGGACCCACAGGATCTTCTTACCGTCAAATTTCGGATAGTTCTCGATATCCTTTATCATAAACCGGATCAGATCCAGAAATTCCTGCTTGCCGATGAGCAGATGCATTCCCATCATCATATAGAGATGGCTGATCAGCTCGCCGGGATAATACCGTTCACTCTGCAGTTTAAAGAAGTGCATCAGTTCTTTTCTCGTCTCATTCTCAATGCGTATTACATTTTTCAGTTTTTCTTCGTCAAAGGATTTTCCGAAACGTCTCTCAAGTTCTGCCGTGAACTCTTTTAACTGTTCTGCCAGATAATCCACAGACGCCTCGTCATCCCTGTAAGGAACGTCCAGAAAAGTAAAGGGCACTCCCTTCTTCTTCTCCAGATAGCGGAATGTATTCAGGTTCCCGTCGCAGGACAGCGAGGTCGTCACCGCATACTGCGGTACCGGCACCGACCCGCTGTCGATCGCTCCCACAAATGTCTTGTGGTAGGAACATAACGTCGGAGCAATCCCCGTATTCTGCGCGTAGTCGATAAAGAAATCTTCCAGATGATACCCGCTGAAATAGCAGGAAAGACACTCGATCGAGAGGGTGTTCAGTCCGAAGCACTCCATGATCTCACAAGGTGAAAAAATATTGCCCCACACATAACTTTCCGGGCGGGCCAGCGAGTCCGCCACAAAGGTCATCATCATGGTTTCCAGCTTCTGATAGCCCTTCGATATTCCTTTCTTCGGAAGCAGCTTTGTGCGAAGTTTGTTCAGTTTAAAGCCAAGCAGCATCTGGTCCCAGCTCTTACCGGGATGTGCCGTCGTCTCTTCTTTTACATGATCAATATATTTGTCAGCGATCCACATTGTAATCCCTCCAGATTTCACACTGATGTCAAAATACAGTTTCTCTTTAATGCCAAAAATGATACAAAATAAATATATAGCACATTTTCAGAAAAATTTCCAGAGGGGAAATGTTCCTCTTCCATCCAGGAGTAACAGTTCAGCACGCGCCATTCGTAAAACCGCACTTCGTGCTTATTGCGGCTGCCGCCGCTGTTTTACTCATGCAATATCCCGCACACAGTCTCCCCGGTCTGTTCATTGTTCCAATACCACAGATCTTCCGGCTCGCTTACCCGGAACATGCCCTCCAGTTCTTTCCGCTCCGGACAGATCGCAGGAAACAGATTCTCAAGATTTCCGAAGAATGCTTCATTATACTGTACCGTCCTCTCATCTCCCCACAGTGCGCAGTAGAATATTCCTGCTTCCACCAAATCCTGGAACATATGGCTTCCGTAACTCAATTCCGGCATATATCCTGCCCGGTTATCTGACACCTCGCAGATCCCGCAAAATCCCGATATCTGTGCAAAACTCACCGGCACACCGAGCTCCGGCGATGATGTGCCCACCCTGCCAGGAGTCATGAGCAGGATACGTTTTTTCTTTCCTTTATAATACGCATTAATGGCTCCTACTGTTTCCGCCGCCTGCGGTTTCAGCGCATACGGATACTCATAATAAGCTCTGGCATCAATCTGCACGACCACATCGATCTTCTCTTTCACCGAACTTCCCATAGCCGAGTCCTTCAGCCGGAAAAATACGTTTTTCTCCGGTAATTCCGGAATCTCCGTGACCGTTCCCCTTCCTCCGGTATAGAGCGGCCTGCACTGTAGCAGATTGACGACAAAATCCCCCTGATCATCCAGATTTACCGTATATTCAATATCCACAGGATTCCCGTATACCCGGTCAAGAGTCTTGAGCATCTTTTGCATCAGTCCTGTAAATTGCCTGTTCTCCAGAAGCCCCTGACAGGTGGTAAACCATACCTGCCGCGGACGGTTCATCCGCTTCAGAGCCGCTTCTGCCTCATAATCACGCTCCATGACCGCTTTCTTATACCACAGGGGAAGATCCTCAATCAGAGAATCGATCCCTATCTCTGTCAACTTATTCTTTCCTGTATCGAGCACATCCATAATGCGCTGGGAAAACCGGTGCCGGTCTGCCACACTGTTCTGCATGGGAACCGCCGGACGGTCAAGATTTGCCAGCCTCGGGTAATCGTGATCCGGGCGGTCCACAGCCCTTGTCCCTAGTCCGGCTACGATCCGCAGCAGTCCTGCCGACGGATCCATATATTTATTCCACCGGTAAGAGCTGTAACTGTATCCCACTCCCGCCGCTGCAGGGAAGAACAGATCTCCATGATAGGAACCGGATACTCTCTGGACAAGAACCGCCATCTGTTCGTCACTGTGCTGCAGCCCTCTCTGCTTCCGATACTCAAGTGCAGAGATGTCCATAGTACTTGCATAGACCGTCCGCACTGCCGATTCAAAGGCTTCCAGACGTTCCTCGGGAGATCCCTGATTCACACAGAACACCGATTCGTACTTTCCGGCAAATGCATTTCCGAACCCATCTTCCAGAAAACTGGAGGAACGGACAATGATCGGGCTCTGCCCGAAATATTCCAGCAAGGTCTTGAACTTCTCCCTGATATCAGGCGGAAAAGTACCGGACATCAATGCTTCTTTCAGCGCCTCCGCCTTAGTAAAATATCCCTCTTCCGTGCGCTGTTCGATCCGTGTCTCCCAGCAATTGTTGGACACAATATACGTGTAAAAGACATCTGATCCGATATAAAAGGAATCATGGGGTTCAAAATATTTCCTGTACTCCGGAAGCTCTGTATGTATGATCTTCCGGGCAAGTAGCATGCCGCATGCTTTTCCGCCCAGAGAACCGCTGCCGACCATGCGGTCCCGAAGCTGAAAATAATCTCTCGGCCTGAAGTATTTCCTGATCATTTCCTGAAGTCTCCGGTCTTTTGTCAGCGTGCTCTCTATAATCTGCCGCTCTGTTTCCTCGCTGAAAATCCCCCGCTGGTAATCCAGCTTCGCAAGCGAGAAAAACCTGTCATGGCTGTCATAGTCCTGATCCTGATTTTTCTCCTCTTCCTCCTCCACAAGCTGATAATACCTGCTCATCGCAACGCCGCCGTCCACTGTCTCGAACCGGCACTCGGCATTCTGCATGAGGCTGCATGAATGCGGAAGGAACATCCTTGTAGAATAACGATTCCAGACCTTGAGAGGATGGAGATATATCCTGTCACCCCGGTATACATCCAGAAGAAGCTGCGTGGTATCTCTGATGCGGGCGACTGCTTCAAAGGAATGCCTGCCCCGCAGCAGCGGGAAATATGCCACGGTATCCAACTGAAACAGATAAGGACAGGTCACGCGGAAAAAGTTGCCCATCATCAGGTCTGTGTACCATACGGACTGAAGAGACGACAGACTGTCAAACACATAGAACGCATCCTTGCCCTCCTCAGCGATCCTGTCATGGATATCCACAGTAAACGCCTCAAACCCCTTATCGGGGTCAAACTCGCAGATCTTAACTCCCGGCCTCGGTGTGAGAAGTGGTTCATGATCGGCGAAACGCATATAGATCAGATTTCTCCCGTCCCTGATCGCCTGCTCCGCAAACGGTACTGCAAAAAATTTAAAATCCTCCAGATCCGATACACTCCAGACTACGTTGTCCCCCATCCGGATATAATTTAACAGTTCATCCATTCCCGGCAGCCCGCTCTTTATCTTGTCAAACGCTCCCATCTTATACCTCCTTTGCCGCAAAATAAAAGCAAGGACACTTTCCCCTAAGGTAAAGCATCCTCGCTTTCGTTCATTTACTATATATTCTACAATATAACTCATCCGGCTGTCTGTCAAACAGTTTTGCAGAAGGTATGTGCCGAATTGTTACTGCTGTCCTCCATCGTACTGCGTCAGGATATCTCCGGCACTGCGTTCCAGCTGTTCTTTTGCCGCTCTGATCTCCGCCAGCTGATTCTCGTCCACACGGTCAAGTCTGCATTTAGCCACAAGCTTCTGAAGCTTTGCAGTGTCCCCCTTCACCTGTTTTTTCACCGCTTTGTCAAGCAGTTTCCCCGCATTTTTCACGCAGCGCTCTGTCCGGACAAGCAGCTTGTTTGCCTCTCCCAATAGTTCAATAGCATCCTTTCTCACCTGATCCTGAGACGCATAGTTCTGCGCATCCTGCATCGCCTGCTGTATCTCTATATCCGACATCCTGTCGTCAGCAGTGATCGTGATGGACTGTTCTCTTCCTGTATCCAGATCCCTGGCGGATACTTTCAGGATACCGTTTGCATCGATATCAAATGTGACTTCAATCTGCGGCACGCCCGCCGGCGCCGGCTTGATCCCTTTCAGGCGGAATTTTCCTATAGTCTTGTTATCCCTCGCCATCGGACGTTCTCCCTGAAGGACATGAATGTCCACATTTCTCTGATAAGGCGCAGCCGTAGAGAATATCTGGGAGTACCTTGCCGGAAGTGTCGTATTCCTCTGCACGATACGGGTTGCCACTCCGCCGACTGTCTCTATGGAAAGGCTCAGCGGCGTCACGTCAAGAAGGAGCAGATCCTGACCCGTTCCCGCGGCGACAAGTCCTCTGCCCTGAAGCGTACTGCCCAGGATTGCCGCGCCTTTCGCCACACACTCATCCGGATTGATATTCCTTGAAGGCTCCTTGCCCGTCATCTCCCGCACTTTTCTCTGGACTGCCGGAACTCTCGTAGAGCCGCCCACAAGCAGGACCCTTCCAAGCTGTGACGGACTGATATGTGCATCGTTTAATGCATTTCTCACTGGATCCTCCGTCTTCTGGATCAGATCACTGATCATAGCTTCAAATTCCTGCCGCGTGATCACCATATCCAGATGCAGCGCCTCTCCTTTGACCTGCGTGATAAACGGCTGCATGATATGCGTGGTATCGCTGGTGGAAAGTTCCTTCTTCGCACGTTCCGCCGCCTCCCGAATCCTCTGCATAGCAGCGAAATCCTTTGACAGATCCACACGGGTCTTCTCCTTAAATTTCCGCACGATTCCCTGAACAAGCCGCTCGTCGAAATCATCCCCGCCCAGATGGTTATTGCCTGACGTAGCCAGCACTTCTATAATCCCTTCGCCGATCTCGATGATCGATACATCAAACGTGCCTCCGCCAAGATCATAGACCATGACTTTCTGCGGCTCACCATGGTTCAGGCCGTAGGAAAGCGCGGCGCTTGTCGGCTCGTTGATGATACGTTTGACATTGAGTCCCGCGATCCTGCCGGCGTCTTTTGTCGCCTGCCTCTGGATATCGTTAAAATATGCAGGTACCGTAATAACAGCTTCCGTTACCTCTTCCCCGAGAAATTTCTCTGCATCCTTCTTCAGCTGCATCAGGATCATGGCACTGATCGTCTGCGGTTTATATTCTTTCCCGTCGATTTTTGCCGACCAGTCGCTGCCCATATGCCTTTTTACCGATGTGATCGTCCGTTCGGGATTCGTCACCGCCTGTCTTGCCGCAGCCTCTCCGACCAGCCGTTCTCCGTTCTTCGTAAACGCGACAATACTCGGTGTTGTCGTCGCCCCCGTCGCACTCGGTATGATCACCGGCGTATCATTTTCAACTACGGAAACACAACTGTTGGTAGTTCCCAGATCGATTCCGATCACTCTGCTCATTTTCATCTTCTCCTTAACATTCTTCTTATCGTCTCTCTGCTTTTTGTCAAAAGCCCGCTATATACAACCATACCACACCGCTGTCCAAGGTCAATACATTTTATTGTTTTTTAATGCTTTACACACTTTTTTCAAATGTCATATATCACTTATTTTCCTTGACTTTTCCCCACATCCATCTATACTGAATATGTGGATCAAGAAGCAACTGTAACCAAGTAGTATCGAAAGGAATTCTCATGGTAAAAGATAATATCATTCCCAATCACATGGACATCTACTGGCATGACTATACCGGTCATGTAAAAGACAAGCCCATTACTGAAGCAAGCGTCCCCGTGAAGGCAGCTCTGATCGGCAGGGTCGGGCTTATGCTGTTATCCTGCGGGACAGGAGCATGGCGTGTCCGCAGCTCCATGAACGCCATATCCGAACAGCTCGGAGTCACATGCACTTCCAGCATCGGACTTATGACCATTGTCTACACCTGCTTTGACGGGCACAAGACTTTTACGAACTCTCTGTGTCTGAACAACACCGGCGTGAACACGTCCAAACTTGACCGTCTGGAACGCTTTGTAAAGAAATTTCCGACTGAGGGGGTACATAAATCCGGAGAACAGCTCCATCAGGAGCTGGATGAGATTGAAAAGATCCGGGGGCTCTATACGCCTGCAAAGCTCGGCCTTGCAGCCGCTTTCGCCTGCGCCGCCTTCACTTTTCTCCTGGGCGGCGGACCGGTTGAAATGCTGTGCGCCTTCATCGGCGCCGGGATCGGTAACTTTCTCCGTTCCAAATTAATAGGAAAACATTTTACATTATATCTGTGTGTCATATCCTCCGTTGCACTTGCCTGCCTTGCCTATGTCGTATCCCTGCGGCTGATCGAACTGGTCTTTCCGGTAGCCGGCGGCCATGAGGTCGGATATATATGTGCAATGCTCTTTATCATCCCGGGCTTTCCGTTTATCACAAGCGGCATCGACCTGGCGAAACTGGATATGCGCTCCGGTCTGGAACGGCTTGCCTATTCAGTGATCATCGTTGTTATCTCTACGATCACTGCATGGGTTATGGCGCTGATCCTGAATCTGTCTCCGGGAGCATTTGCAGATCTGGGGCTGTCACCGGCACTGCTTTTCATGCTTCGGCTGATTACAAGTTTTGTGGGGGTCTTCGGTTTCTCGATCATGTTCAACAGCCCTGTACGGATCGCAGCCTCTGCGGCGGTCATCGGATCTATCGCAAATACACTAAGGCTGGAGCTTGTAGATCTGGTCGGACTTCCAGCGGCAGTTGCCGCATTTATCGGGGCACTGACAGCAGGTCTCCTCGCCTCCCTTCTGATGAAAAAGCTGGGATATCCGAGAATTTCCGTGACCGTTCCATCCATCGTCATCATGGTGCCCGGCCTGTACCTGTACCGGGCAGTCTACAACATGGGGGAGATGTCACTGACTCTCTCCGCTCCGTGGCTTGTATCCGCACTGATGATCATCATGGCACTGCCGCTTGGGCTGATCGCTGCCAGGATCATAACGGATAAAGCTTTCCGACATTGTACATAATATTTCGATTTTTCGGACTGATAAAGTATCCGCCGGGAGGCAGGTATTGCTAACGCACACATTTTCATTCGGTCGCAGCGTAACGGTACATAAGAGCGCAAAAGACGCGCTCTAAGTGCCGACGCTGCTCCAACGGTGCGTACGCAATACCTGCCTCCCGGCTGCTTTCTTTCCCATTCCGAAAATTCTCATGCAAACGGGTAGAAGAAGCGACTTCATCGACTATGATCCCATTATTTCAGTCGATATAGGCTTTGTTGATCTTCCGGTTCGAATTCGAACCGCATTAATTTCTGGTCCGCTTGAATAATATTCCTCTGCCTGCGGATTCGTGAGTCAGTCATTCCGTATCTGCTCCCTTTTCAAACGATTTTCCTTTCCTGGCCGGTGCAAAAAAACAAAATTTTCTTTATGTTATCTTCCGTCCTCCCGGTATTTTCCGTATCACCCACACGCACGCAAATGACGCCAGTGCGATCACCACGATAAGTCCCGGCACCGCGATCCACGCCGTCAGATCCCACGGCTTCATGTATTTCTTATAATTATCGAGGAACAGGATATGGATCAGATAAATGCCGAACGAACATCCGCAGAACAGGTCGATTACTTTTCTCGCCCGCACCCCCGGTCTGACATGGGCGTTTCCAAGCCGCAGCATAAACAGGAAAAAGCACACTGCCGCAATGGCAACAAAGGGACTGATATAAGTCAGCGCATCCTCATAATGGTCGCCTGTCACCGCCGTAACGCCCCATGTGATCCCGAATGTTGCAGCCATGCTGAGCACGCAGATTACAGCCAGTGCTCTCTGGCTGATCCGTATATGACGCCTGTATTTATATAGATAAAATCCCACAAATACGTACCATGCGTAGATCCTGTCGCCGATCAGGGGCAGGTCATAATACGCTTCGCCTCCCATAAGCCAGAGGATATAGTTAAACAGTACCGCGCCCGTCGTTACGATAAGAAATACCTTTTCCAGTTTCAGGCTCATATTTCTGCACATCACCTGAAAGAACGGAAGCACAAGGTAAATGGGAATCATAGCGTACAGATACCACAGATGCGCCTCCGCCGGAACATAAAGTATCTCCTTTAAGTCAAATGACGATCCCATGTAATAGATATTCCAGAAATAGTAAACTGCGCTCCATACAACCAGCGCAATGACAAAACGCACGATCCGGTGTATATGCTTTTTAATCGGCTCGTCTCTCCCCAGCAGCAGAGCTCCAGATATCATGAAAAAACAGGGTACGCTGAGCCTTGCCGCTGTGTCGATCACAAGAGAAAAGAGATATTCCCCCTGCGGGATCTTACCGTAGGCACGGCAGAAATAATTGCTAACATGGATCGCGATAACCAGAATGAACGAGATCATTCTGACCAGTTCCAGATTATAGTTCTTTTCTTTCATAATAACAGTTCCCCTCACTTGTTATGCGGCTTTTTCGGCATCAGGCTTGCTTTCATGACTGCACCTTCTCCAAACCTCTCATTCAGTTCGTCCATGGCTTTCTTCAGCCGTTTATGTTTCTCATCCGGCTCTTTGGGTATCTCAATATCAAAGATTGAGAGCTGTTCCGGCGCTGCTTCATCGGTAAGCTTGGAAGTCCGTATTCCCAGCAGACGCACCGGCTCCCCGCTCCACACTTCAAGGAACAGACTGCAGGCAGTCTCTTTGAGCACTTCCGGATCATTGGATGGCTTATCCAGCTGTATCTGATGAGAAACCGTCCGGAAATCATAATATTTAATCTCCATGCTGACCATTCCGGCTTTCTTTCCCGCTTTCTTAAGCCGTCCTCCTACACTCTGCGCAAGCCGCTCAAATACCGGCCGGATTTCCTCCATTGTCGCCGCGTCTTCACTGAGAGTTGTGGAATTTCCGATTCCTTTCGCCTCATCCGGCTCTGACTGGACTATCGAAGTTCCGATGCCGTTGGCAAATTCCCACAGCATCTTCCCGTGGCTCTTCAGATGGAGCATGATCAGCTTTAAGTCCGACTGTGCCAGATCACCTATTGTGTTGATTTCTAATTTTTTCAGTACCTCCACGCTGGATTTCCCCGCCATGTAGAGTTCACCGATAGGCAGCGGCCACATCTTTTCCTTTATCTCTTCCGGATAAAGTGTATGTATCCGGTCCGGTTTTTCAAAATCTGAAGCCATCTTCGCCAGTAGTTTGTTTGTAGAGATTCCGATATTCACGGTAAATCCGAAGCGTTCTTTTATTCCATCTTTTATCTCCACAGCCCCGTCCACAGGAGAATTCCACCGGCCTGCAATCCCTGTGAAATCCATGTAACACTCGTCTACACTGACCTGTTCGATCTCTTTCGTAAATGTCCGAAGATACTCCATCAGTCTCCTGCTCTTCTCCCGGTACATTTTGTGATTCGGGGGATACATTACAAGATTCGGGCACTTACGAAAGGCATTCGCAACAGGTTCCCCCGTACGGATGCCATATCGTTTCGCCGCAGGGGATTTGGCGAGCACCACGCCATGACGGGATTTCTGATCCCCGCCAATGATCGCCGGTATCTCGCGCAAATCCACTGCGGCTCCGTTTTTCAGTTGTTCTACTGCAGTCCAGCTTAAATATGCTGAATTTACATCTATATGAAAGATGATGGGTGCCATCCGAATATCGTCCTTTCACGCCGGCTTCGGCATCAGGAAACGGTCTCCGTTGCAACGACCTGACCTTTCACTTCTGCTGTCAGTTTTCCGTCTTTCGCATCGATCAAGATCGTATCTTCCCTGCCCACATTTCCGGCAAGGATCAGTCTTGCCGCCAGCGTCTCAACATTCTTCTGCAGATATCTCTTCAGCGGTCTTGCACCGTACATCGGGTCGTAGCCGCCTTCTACTACAAAGTCTTTTGCTGCATCTGTCAGTTCGATCGTCAGCTCTTTCTCCGCCAGCCGTTTGTTGACATCTGCTATCAGTAAGTCAATAATGGCACGGATATTCTGTTTCGTCAATGGCTTGAACATAATTATTTCATCCAGACGGTTCAGGAATTCCGGTCTGAAGTGGGCTTTCAGGTCGTTCATGACCATCTCCTGACTCTGTTCGTCTATAGAGCCGTCGTCATGGATGCCTTCCAGCAGATAGCTTGCCCCGATATTCGAGGTCATGATCAGGATCGTATTCTTAAAGTCCACAGTTCTTCCCTGAGAGTCTGTGATACGTCCGTCGTCAAGCACCTGAAGCAGTACGTTAAATACGTCCGGATGCGCTTTTTCAACTTCATCGAAAAGAACGACAGAATACGGTTTCCTCCGGACTGCCTCAGTAAGCTGTCCGCCTTCATCATATCCTACATATCCCGGCGGCGCTCCGATCAGACGGGACACGGAATATTTCTCCATGTACTCACTCATATCGATACGCACCATATTGTTCTCATCATCGAACAGGCTCTGCGCCAGTGCTTTAGCGAGCTCTGTCTTACCGACTCCGGTAGGTCCTAAGAACAGGAACGAACCGATCGGTTTGCTCGGATCCTTGATTCCCGCTTTGGAACGGATGATCGCTTCTGTCACAAGTTCTACACCTTCATCCTGTCCGATAACACGTTTGTGCAGCTCATCTGCAAGATGAAGGGTCTTGTTTCTCTCACTCTCGTTTAATTTCGCCACCGGTATTCCTGTCCAGCGTGAAACGATACGCGCGATCTCATCGTCCGTAACAGCCTCATGTACAAGGGAAAGATCCTTTGCTTTTACCTTCTCTTCCTCTTCTTCCAGTTGTTTCTGGAGCTGAGGCAGTCTGCCGTACTGTAATTCGGCAGCTTTGTTCAGATCATACTCTCTCTGGGCTTTCTGGATGTCTTTGTTGACCTGCTCGATCTCCTCACGGATCTTCTGAACCCGCTCAACAGATTTCTTTTCATTCTCCCACTGTACTTTCTTACCCGCGTACTGTTCCTTCAGGTCAGCCAGTTCTTCCTGCAGATGCTCAAGCCGCTCTTTGCTCAGACGGTCTTCCTCTTTCTTAAGCGCCGACTCCTCAATCTCGAGCTGCATAACCTTACGTCTCAGCTCATCCAGTTCCGTCGGCATGGAGTCAAGCTCTGTTTTGATCAGGGCACATGCCTCATCTACAAGGTCGATAGCCTTATCCGGCAGGAAACGGTCAGAGATATAACGGTTCGAAAGAGTGGCTGCCGCAACAAGCGCGCTGTCCGTGATCTTTACTCCATGGAATACTTCATAGCGTTCTTTCAGCCCACGCAGGATGGAAATCGCATCCTCCACTGTCGGCTCGTCTACCATGACCGGCTGGAAACGACGTTCCAGAGCCGCGTCTTTCTCAATATATTCACGGTATTCATCCAGCGTTGTAGCGCCGATACAGTGCAGCTCGCCTCTCGCCAGCATAGGCTTTAACATATTGCCGGCATCCATGGCGCCGTCTGTCTTGCCCGCACCGACGATCGTGTGCAGCTCATCGATAAACAGGATGATCTTTCCGTCACTGTTCTTCACTTCCTCAAGTACCGCTTTCAGACGTTCCTCAAACTCGCCCCGGTATTTCGCACCGGCGACAAGCGCTCCCATATCAAGGGAAAAGATTGTCTTCTCTTTCAGCCCCTCCGGAACATCTCCGCTGACGATACGCTGCGCCAGTCCTTCTACGACTGCCGTTTTACCGACGCCGGGTTCACCGATCAGCACCGGGTTGTTCTTCGTCTTACGGGAAAGGATCCGGATCACATTACGGATCTCCTCATCACGGCCGATGACCGGATCAAGCTTCTGCTCTCTTGCACGCTCTACAAGATCCTGGCCGTATTTATTTAAAGTATCATAGGTAGCCTCCGGATTATCACTGGTCACCCGCTGGTTTCCCCGCACCGTAGAAAGCGCGTGCAGGAATCCCTCACGGCTGATACCATACTCACGGAAAAGCTGTTTCATATCTTTACTTGCATATTTTAACAGGGCAAGAAACAGGTGCTCGACAGACACATACTCGTCTCCCATCTGTTTCGCCTCATCCTCTGCATGGATGAGGACATTGTTGAGATCCTGACCTACGTAAGCCTGACCGCCCTGGACTTTCGGCCGCTTACCGATCATCTGCTCCACACTGTTGATGAAGAGCTGTCCCTGGATACTCATTTTTTCAAGCAATTTTAAAATCAGACTGTCGTCCTGCGTCAGCAGCGCATAGAGCAGATGCTCCTGAGCCAGTTCCTGATTGCCGTTATCTGCGGCGATCTTCTCGCAGTTCTGTACAGCCTGTAATGAATTCTGTGTAAATTTATTAATATTCATGGCTGTTCCCTCCTTCAATGAAGTCTGCCCGATATCGCCCGGATTCATAACTCTGTCCTATTGCGGCGGGCAGATCAGCAGACACTACTTTGTTTTCGTGTTCTAGTAGTAATATAGCAAAAGTTGTTAGCCACGTCAAGATTCGAGTGCTAATTTATTTTTTCTTTATAAATGTTTCTTGCCCGGCATTTAAGCCGTTAAAAATTGAACTTTTAGTATATCCCAAAAAATATTTTGAACTTTTGCCGATTGTATTGAACTTTTTTATTCTTCATGTTATAGTACCATCAGTGCAAATTGAACTTCTTATTTTTGAATTCAAGGAGATAAAGATAATGTCTAAAGAAATTTTCGCAGAGCGCCTCAGAACTTCTATGGCACAGAAGGGGAAAAAGCAGGTGGATCTGATTCGCGCAGCTTCTGAACATGGCGTCAAGCTGGGTAAAAGCCACATCAGCCAGTATGTAAGCGGCAAGACTCTTCCAAGACCCGATATCCTGCATTTTCTTGCAGATACACTTCAGGTCGATGCAGACTGGCTTCGGGGCGATGAACCCGCAGGCGCACAGGCCGCTGCCGGCGATTCAGGCAACAGCATCCACACAATTCATAAAAATAATACTGTTACGGGGGACAGAAAAATGAGAACTTTTAAAAAATCTTCAAAACTCGACAATGTCTTATACGATGTAAGAGGTCCGGTTGTCGATGAAGCTGCACGGATGGAAGAATCCGGCACGCAGATCCTGAAATTGAACATCGGCAATCCTGCTCCGTTCGGTTTCCGGACACCGGACGAAGTTATCTACGATATGCGGCAGCAATTGACAGAATGTGAGGGCTATTCCAATGCGCAGGGCCTTTTTTCCGCAAGAAAAGCAATCATGCAGTACGCACAGCTGAAAGGCATCCCGAACATCGCAATCGAGGACATCTACACCGGAAACGGGGTCAGTGAACTGATCAACATCTGTATGTCAGCACTTCTGGATGACGGGGATGAGATCCTGATCCCCTCTCCGGATTATCCGCTGTGGACCGCCTGTGCGACACTTGCCGGCGGAAAGGCTGTGCATTATATTTGTGATGAACAGTCGGAATGGTATCCGGATATTGACGACATCCGCAGAAAGATCACCGACCGGACGAAAGCCATTGTTATCATCAACCCGAACAACCCGACCGGAGCGCTGTATCCGAAAGAAGTGCTCCAGAAAATCGTTGATGTGGCAAGAGAACATCAGCTTATCATCTTTTCTGATGAGATTTATGACAGGCTGGTAATGGATGATGAAGAACACATTTCCATTGCTTCCCTTGCTCCGGATCTTTTCTGCATCACCTTCAGCGGTCTGTCCAAGTCACATATGATCGCGGGATTCCGCATCGGCTGGATGATCTTAAGCGGGAACAAGAAAGTCGCGAAAGATTATATCGAAGGCCTTAAAATGCTCTCAAATATGCGGCTCTGCTCCAACGTCCCGGCGCAGTCCATTGTCCAGACAGCACTGGGCGGCCATCAGAGCGTGCATGGCTATATCGAACCAGGCGGACGCGTCCGCGAACAGAGGGATTATATTTACAAAGCACTGACCGATATCCCCGGCATCAGCGCTGTGAAACCAAAAGCTGCTTTCTACATCTTCCCGAAGATCGATGTAAAAAGGTTCAATATTACGAACGACGAACAGTTTGCCCTTGATCTTCTCCGGGATAAAAAGATTCTCCTGATCCACGGCGGCGGTTTCAACTGGGAACAGCCGGATCATTTCCGCGTGGTTTATCTGCCCCGGATCGAGGTGCTGAAAGAGGCAACAGGGAAGATTGCTGATTTCTTCAGTTACTATAAACAGCAATTGTAACCCGCTTTTTTACTATAATATATTTTCATAAAACGGATCGTTTAAGACGGCATCTGATATAAGACAATTTCCCCTTGTGTCCGGATGCCGTCTGTGCTATTCTGTCTTTACCTGCTTCTCAAAAGCAGGGTGAGGGTTTATGTGGGAAATTCCATTCAGGATTTTCAGTTAAAGTATCTTTATTCTTTGCTCCGCTTTCGGAGCGTATCTCACAGCAGTAATTTATCCAAACAAAGAAACGGAGTGATGCCATTGAATACTAAATAATGTGAAGAATAATCATCGGATTATTGCGCAAAAGAAACTTATCGTATTATACTTAAGGAGAACATATGGATAAAACAAAACTACAATGGCATCCTGCCTTCAGTGCCGCCCTGCGCATCACCTTGCAGGATGAGATGAAATATCTGGAAATGCACGAGGAATATCTTCTGGGTAAAAAACCGCTGCAGATGGATATCCTTTTGATCAAAAAGATAAAAAACATTCCGATACGAAAATCAATCGGTCAGATATTCAGAGAACACAATATCATAGAATACAAATCCCCAGATGATTATCTGAGTATCAATGATTTTTACAAAGTTTACGCATATGCCTGTCTGTATCAGTCTGACACAGACAAAGTAAAAGAAATCGATCCGGAAACGCTCACGATCACATTTGTATGCAGCCATTATCCCAGAGAAATGTTCCGGCATCTTATAAATGTGCGGGGAATCATTATAGAAGATAAGGGTAACGGAATCTATTATCTGAAAGGTGATCCCATCCCGATGCAGCTTTTGCTTACACCGAAACTATCGGAAAAAGAAAACTATTGGCTGCACAATCTCCGTACTAACCTAAAAGCGGGAACAGAGATTCGCAGTCTCGTCGCCAGATACGAAAAGCATAAACACTCAAAAGACTATGAAGCTGTCATGGATTTGATCACACGCGCAAACTGGAAAGAAATGGAGGTTGAACGAAAAATGTGCGATGCTTTAAAAGAATTATTATCAGAAGAATTACAGGAAGCGAATGCCCAGGGAAAGTCTGAGGGGATTCAAATCGGACGCTCGGAAGGTCGTTCTGAGGGGCGTTCCGAAGGCCGTTCCGAGGGAATCACCCTTGCCAAGCAGGTATTTAAGCTCTCGGCTCAAGGCTTTCAGCCCACTGCAATTGCAGAGAAATGCGGTATTTCTTTAGAACAGGTAAATGAAATCCTTGAATAAAAAAGTTAAGGTCTGCCGCACCGTTAAATGGTATGGCAGACCTTTTATTCATCTCACTGAAACCTTTACTGTTCCAGCATCTCTTTTATCATCTTTGTTACAGCCGCCGGATCGGCTTTTCCTTTCAGCGCCCGCATGCTCTGTCCCATGAGGGCTCCGAAAGCTTTCTGCTTGCCGCCTTTATAATCTGCAACTGCCTGCGGATTGTCCGCAAGAACTTTCTCGACCGCTTCTTTGATGGCTCCTTCATCGTTCACTGTCTTAAGCCCGTTTTCTTCCACATATTTCTCCGGATCCACATCATCTGTAAAGATCTGTTCGAAAACTTTTCTCGCGACAGCGGCACTGATGGTTCCCTCATCAGTCATATCAATGAGCTTCGCCAGATGCTCCGGTGAAAATTTCAGGTCTTCCGGTTCCATGCCCTTTTCTTTCATCAGGCGGAACATATCTCCCATGATCCAGTTTGCCGCTTTCTTCGGCTTCCCGCACAGTTCGACCGTTGCCTCGAAGAGATCCGCCACTTTCTTTGACTCTGTGATAAGCTCAGCGTCATATTCCGGAATGTCGAATTCCTTCTTGTACCGCTCCAGCTTCTCGGGACGAAGTTCCGGCTGGCGCGCTTTGATCTTTGCAATCCACTCGTCGCTTATCACGATCGGCACAAGATCCGGCTCCGGGAAATAACGATAATCCTGCGCGTCCTCCTTGGAACGCATCGCATAGGAATGCTCCTTATTGTCATCCCATCTTCTTGTCTCCTGAATAACTTCTTTTCCTTCTTCGAGAAGTTCGATTTGTCTCTGCCGTTCACCCTCAATGGCATGGGCGATAGCCTTGAATGAGTTCAGGTTTTTCATCTCGGTTCTCGTACCAAAAGTCTCCGATCCGACTTCACGGACAGACAGGTTCACATCCGCCCTCATAGAGCCTTCCTGGAGCTTACAGTCTGACACACCCAGATACTGCGCGGTCATACGCAGCTTCTCCAGATACGCGATTACCTCGTCAGCAGAGCGCATATCCGGTTCAGAGACGATTTCCACAAGGGGCACGCCGCTTCGGTTGTAATCTACAAGGGAAGTATCATCCCACTCGTCGTGAACCAGTTTTCCCGCATCCTCTTCCATATGCATCTCATGAATGCGGACTTTTTTCTTTCCTGTCTGCGTATCAATCTCCACATATCCGTCTCTCGCGATCGGAAGATAGAGCTGGGAGATCTGGTAGTTCTGCGGGTTATCCGGATAGAAATAATTCTTCCGGTCGAATTTACACACCTGTGTGATCTTACAATTTGTGGCAAGTCCGAGCGCCATGGCATACTCTACCACCTGTTTATTAAGCACCGGAAGTGATCCGGGCATACCCGTGCACACCGGACAGGTATGGGTATTCGGCGCGCTTCCGAACTCCGTGCTGCATCCGCAGAAGATCTTTGTCTTCGTCGCCAGCTCGATATGGACTTCAAGTCCGATGACTGTCTCATACTGTTTTGACATGACTAGCGCACCTCCTTTTCTGCAGCTGCTTTACTGATATCCGCCATTGTTTCATACTGTTTCCCTGTCGCGCATTCATAAGTGTATGCCGCCCGGATCAACGTTTTCTCCTCAAATGCATTTCCGATCAGCTGCATTCCGATAGGAAGGCCGTTTTCATCCTTTCCTACCGGTACTGTCATTCCCGGGAGACCTGCAAGATTCACCGAAATCGTATAAATATCTCCAAGATACATCTTCAGCGGATCGCTCAGACTTTTTCCCAGCTCGGGAGCTGTCGTCGGCGCTGCCGGTCCCAGAATAATATCATAATACTCAAATGCTTTATCAAATTCCTTTTTGATCAGCGCTTTTGTGCGGAGAGCTTTCAGATAATACGCATCATAATATCCGGAGCTGAGCACAAATGAGCCAAGCATGATACGGCGTTTTACTTCCGGGCCGAATCCCTCGGAACGGGTCTTCTTATACATATTGTGAAGTCCCTCGTATTCCTCTGTCCGATAGCCGTATTTCACGCCGTCAAAACGTTCCAGATTGGAGCTGGCCTCCGCGGAAGCGATCGTATAATATGCCGGAATCGCATATTTCACAAGTCCCAGATTAAATGTCTCAACAACCGCGCCATTTTCTTCCAGTACTTTTGCCGCCCGCAGGACTGCCTTTCTTACTTCCGGATCAAGTCCGTCTCCCATATAGTCTTTCGGTATACCGATCTTCAGGCCTTTTACATTATTCTCAAGAGCGCTTGTAAAATCATAGTCATCCCTGTCTATAGATGTACTGTCTTTCGGATCATGGGATGCGATCGCCTCGAGAAATGCCGCGCAGTCAGACACATCTTTCGCAATCGGCCCGATCTGATCCAGCGACGATCCGTAAGCGACCAGTCCGTATCTGGAAACCGTTCCGTAGGTTGGCTTCAGACCGACCACACCGCAGAAGGAACTGGGCTGTCTGATGGACCCGCCCGTATCCGACCCGAGTGCGCCGAAACATTCCCCCGCCGCTACCGCCGCGCAGGAGCCGCCGGAGGAACCGCCGGGCACATGCGCTGTATTGTGCGGGTTTCTGGTCGGTCCGTAATAGGACGTCTCGGTAGTGCTTCCCATGGCAAATTCATCCATGTTCGTCTTTCCAATGATCACTGCCCCGGCTTTCTTTAAATTTTCCACCGCCTCAGCAGTATACGTAGGTTTGAAATTTGAAAGTATCTTAGAGCTGCATGTCGTAAGCTGTCCTTTGATACACATATTATCCTTTATTGCAACAGGTACGCCTGCCAGCGGTCCGGTCAGTTCGCCTGCATCGATCTTTTTCTGGATTTCTTCCGCCTGCGCGAATGCTCCTGCCTCGTCCAGTGTCACGTAACTGTTGATCACCGGCTCAGCTTCCTTTGCACGGTCAAGCGCTGCCTGAACGGCTTCTCTCACCGTGATCTCGCCGGCTTTTATCTTTTTCCCCAGCTCCAGGGCTGTAAGTTCTAATATTTCCATAATCTATGCCGCCTTTCTGTCATGATCCGCTCTGTCTCAGCCGATTGTTCTCGGCACTTCAAAGGTGTCCTCTTTTCTCTGCGGTGCGTTCGCCAGAGTCTCTTCCCTGCCGTCACCGTTTGTCACTACATCCTCACGGAATACATTATTTACGGGAAATACATGGGACATCGGCTCGATTCCCGATGTGTCCAGTTCATTCAGGGTATCAATATAGTCCAGCATCTTCTCCATGTCAGCTTTCGCATCTTCTTTTTCTGTATCTGATAACTCGAGCTTCGCCAGAATTCCGACATACTCGATGGTTTCGTCTGATATCTTGTTTGCCATGACCGTCTCTCCTTTCTCCGATATCTGTGTACTTACTGCCTTATGGCTCCAGTCTGCTCATATCTCTCGGGAACAATGTCGTCTCACGGACATTGTCATCCCCTGTCAGTTTCATTGTCAGACGTTCCAGTCCGATTCCCAGTCCGCCGTGAGGCGGCATGCCGTATTTGAATGTGCTCAGATACTGCTCCATGCCTTCTTCTGTCATGCCGCGCTGCTCCATCTTGGCAAGCAGACTCTCGTAATCATGGATACGCTGTCCTCCTGTCGTAATCTCCATCCCTCTGAACAGAAGGTCAAAACTCAGCGTATATGTCGGATCTTCCGGATCGTCCATCGCATAGAACGGACGCTTTCTTGACGGATAATGTGTAACGAACACGAAATCCGCATCCCATTTTTCCTTTGCGTATCTGCTGATCAGCACTTCCTCTTCCGGTTCCAGATCATACGGACTTCTGATCTTCCGTCCGTACTCCTCTGATACGAGTTTCTTGATCTCATCGAAACGCACTGCAGGGATATCTTCTGTCTTTGGGATTTCAATCCCGAGTATCCTGATCTCGTCCGCATACTCTTTCTCAAGAAGTTTCATCGTATACTGGAGATATCCGGTCTCCATCGCCATCACATCCTCAAACCCGTCAATATAACCCATCTCAAAGTCAAGGCTGGTATATTCGTTCAGATGGCGCTTTGTATTATGTTTCTCCGCACGGAATACCGGGGCTGTCTCAAATACTCTGTCAAATACCCCGACCATCATCTGTTTGTAGAACTGGGGACTCTGCTGCAGGATCGCCGGCCGGTGGAAATACTCCAGACGGAAGAGGTTTGCGCCGCCCTCTGCGCTCTTAGCACCGATCTTCGGCGTATGGATCTCTGTAAATCCCTCGCCGTAAAGGAAATCGCGGAATCCTCTTACAAGTCCTTCCTGAATCCGGAATCTTGCTCTCTCCCTTAAGTTTCTCAGAGAGATCGGACGATAGTTCAGCTTTGCCTCAAGTGAAGTATTCAGCTTCCATTTTGCGATCGGCAGAGGCATGGGCGCCGCCGGTTCGCTTAAGATGCGGATTCCTCTCAGACGGACCTCAATGCCGTGAGGAGCTTTCTCTGATTCCGCCACAACACCTGTAACTTCTACTGTGGCAGCTTCTTTTACATCCTTGATATCAAAACCTGACACACCTTTCTCATACACGCACTGTACAAGGCCGCCGCGTTTTCTGAGGATCACAAAAGCCACCGTACCCATGTCACGGATTGTGTGGACAGCTCCGTTTACCTTAACTGTCTGCCCTTTCACATCTTCCTTAAGCAGATCTGCAAGTTCCAAAGTTTCTGTTGTCTTTACTCCTTTTACCAGTTCCATTTTTCTTTCTCCTTTCCCCTGTTATGCCGTGTTTCTTACGACATAATATCACAGTACCCGTTCAGCCCGCGCCATTCACAAAGCCGCACTAGCGTGCTTACTGCGACTGCGTCGCTGCTTTGTTCATGTACAGGCGCTCAACACATCTGGCTGTCAGTCGCCGGATTCTTATGCAAGCATAAATCCGTCTTCTGTCAGCAGATGGCTGAACTGGTACTTTCAGATGCTGTATCCCGGAGAAATAAAAAAGCCCCGGGATACTTAAGTATCCCGGGACGGAAATTATCAAGATAAAATCCGCGGTACCACCCGCATTGAACCCTCACCAGGTGATCAGGGTTCCACTCTTTGCATGTAACGTATGCTCCACGTACCGCCCTACTTTTATGATATACTCACAGTTGTTCGAACGGTCAGCTCCCAAGTGTTCCCTTGATCTTCTCCGCTGTCCGGCGCTCTCAGTCGGTGACGCCTGCTTCCTGTCAGTTTCTGAAAACCAGAGTCTTGTTCATTGCCTTTATCAATTTTAACACTTTAGTCTGTTAAAATATGTTTTCAATAATATCACATCATATTTTAAATTGCAAGCCCTTTTTTATTTCTTTCATAAAATCAATCGGAAACATTACTCCTGCTCAAGTTCCCCTTGCACGACCTCCAGCGCTTTATCAAGCTGGTTATCGGCATCCGGATTATTTTCATCATACTCGTATTCCACTTCCACATCCGGCTCCACACCTGTTCCGTTGATGCTCCTGCCGCTGGGCGTATAATACTCTGCAATGGTCACTTTCAGACATGTTCCGTCCCCCAGATCCATGAGCTGCTGTACCACGCCTTTCCCATACGTAGTCATACCTACGATCGTTCCCGTGCCGTAATCCTGTATCGCTCCGCTGAATATTTCCGAAGCGCTTGCACTGTACTGGTTCACAAGAACAGCCAGAGGCTTTGTGAATTCATGTTTCCCGTCACAGGTGATTTCTTCGGTATTGCCGTTCTTATCTTTTGTAGATACGATCGTCCCCTCCGGCAGAAGCAGCTTCAGCATATCCGTCACCGTTGTCAGACTGCCTCCCGGATTTCCCCTCAGATCGATAACCAGGCCCTGCATGCCCTTTGACTCAAGATCATTAAGCGCTGCCTCAAACTGATCATATGTCACGCTGTCAAACTCGCTTACTGCTATATAGCCTATCTGGTCATCTTTCATTTCACTGCTGACTGTCTGCACTTCAATAATATCGCGCGTAGCCGTCAATTCTACTTCTTCTCCATTCCGCAGCACACAAAGAGTCACATCTGTCCCCTGCTCTCCTTTGATCCAGGATACTACTGTTTCAAGATCCTGCCCGGATGCAGAGCGCCCGTCAACCTCATAAATGATATCTCCCTGTTTCATTCCCGCCTTGTCTGCCGGTGAATCCTGATACACATTGCTCACTGTTATCTCTCCACTGTCAAGATTTTGGGACATTGTAGCACCGATTCCCGAAAATTCTCCGCTTGTGGATTCATAGAGGGCTTCTGTCTCCTCCTCATCATAATATTCTGTATACGGATCTCCCAATGCCTCTGCATACCCGGAATATATGCCGTCGATCAACGTGTCTTCGTCAATATCATCCTCATACAGATAATACTCCTCGATCAGGCTGTTGATCCGATCCAGCTTTTCATTTACGTCCGCTTCAGACACGGTGCCCGCCGATGTATAATTTCCATGCCGTATAGCGGAAAACACTTTCCACATTCCTGCCGCGCCACAGATAACCAGCGCAGTGACCAGCGCACCTGTCAGAACACCTATGCCAAACTTTCCTCTTTCGTTTCCTTTCTCCTTGTTCCAATCCATCTTCTCTCCACGCCTCCGATATTGTTCAAGCTTTTACCAAAAAAGGACAAAGCGGAACTCTTTTCCGCTTTGTCCTCCCTTACTCTTACCTGTATATCATATCAGTATACTTCCAGCACAAATATCTGGTCTGCCCATGATTTTATACTTTCAGATGCTTGCGTACTGTGAAGAAACTTCCCAGGAAACCGATTCCGATACCCATGGCAAGCCCGATCGGAAGCAGAATCTGATATACGGTTCCCACCGGCAGAAAATCTATAATATTCTGCAGGATGGCGAATTTCATCATAATGTACTCTACCGCTTTATCATACAGGAAATACAGCAGTGTCAGCGGAATTGCAGCGCCGAACACACCGATGATCAGACCTTCGATCACAAACGGCGATCGGACAACAAAGTCCTTGGCACCAATATATTTCATGATCGCAATCTCCTCCTTACGGACAGTAATACCCATTGTGACTGTATTACTGATCAGGAAGATAGACACACCAAGCAGTATGATAATTATTGCAATAGATACGATGGCCACCAGTGTATTTACACTGGAGAGCGTATTTGCAACCACATCTGACTTATTGACGTCACGAACGCCGTCTAATCCCTGTGCAAACTGTACCAGTTCGTTCTGCGTCTCAGAAAGGGAACGGCTTCGCGCTACCAGACTCTGGTCATCATTGTCTATAGTCTCCATATATACTTCATAGTTATCGGAGCTTGCAAGCGGATTATCATCCTTGAATCCCTCCGCCAGTTCCGGGTTGTCGCCGAAATATTCTTTCTGGAACTCTTCCCATGCCTCATCTGCGGAGACATACTTCACATCTGCTACGCCTTTGTGTTCCTTAAGTTCCTTCCCGATTTCCTGTTTCTGTTCATCTGTTGCATCCTCATCGAAAAATACCGTGATGGCAACACCCTCCTCGGCAGTTCTTATGATGTACTGAAAATTTACAAGAATCGAGAAAAATAATCCAAACAGGAAGATACAAGCTGACATCGTCGCAATGGATGCGAGTGAAAACATCTTGTTCCTCCAGATATTCTTGATACCCTGTTTTCCTACGTATCCAATTGTACTAATCCTCATTTATATACCCACCTTTTTGTTCATCGCTGACGATCACACCCTGTTTCATTGTGATCACTCGTTCGTTCATTTCGTTTACGATCTCCTGGTTATGCGTAACAACAAGTACTGTCGTTCCGCGTTCATTTGCCTCCTTCAGGATACTCATGATTTCCCATGAGTTCGTCGGGTCCAGGTTTCCGGTAGGCTCATCTGCCAACAGTATGGCAGGTTCATTTACAAGGGCTCTCGCAATGGCAACACGCTGCTGCTCGCCGCCTGAAAGCTCTCTCGGGAAGGATTTGTATTTCTGTGCCAGTCCGACCAGAGAAAGCGCCGCCGGTACTTTCTTTTTGATAATTCGGGTCGGCGTTTCTGTCACACGCAGAGCAAAAGCGATATTTTCATAGATATTTCTGTCTTTCAGCAGACGGAAGTCCTGGAAGACAACTCCGAGTCCTCTTCTGTACTTCGCGATATTACGGTGTTTCATCCTGTTCAGGTTCTGTCCGTTCACGATGATAGTTCCTTCGGTCGGATTCAACTCCTTCATGATCAGTTTGATCAGAGTAGACTTTCCGGATCCGCTGTCGCCTACGATAAAGACAAACTCACCCCGTTCAATCTTTACGGAAATTCCGTTCAGGGCTGCATTACCTTTGGAATACTCCTTTGTCACCTTTCTTAATTCAATCATATGTTCCTCCTAATTATTCATACCCCTGCTCGTATATTGTATGGATTCTGGTTTGCATTCCCCTGTTCTGTGATCTGCTCTCATCCTTTCGCCATGCAAGTTCGATTCCGGGCTCCGCCCTCTATCTCACTTGGGCTGAGTGCCCTATGCATCTCACCTCCCAGTTCCGTGCCGGACTATGTCCGCACGGCCCTGCTCTGTGATCTGCGCATGGCTTGACAGGTGTCAATATTCCAAAGACTCCATATAATTCATATATTTTACGACCATCAGCGCGATCTTGAATGTGATGGCATCCTCGAAAACGCGAAGATCCAGACCGGTGCTCTTTTGGAGCTTATCCAGTCTGTATACAAGAGTATTTCTGTGAATATAAAGCTGCCTGGACGTTTCTGATACATTAAGACTGTTTTCAAAGAATTTATTGATCGTCGTCAATGTCTCCTCATCAAAATCGTCCGGAGATTTCCCCTCGAAAATCTCTTTGATGAACATCTTGCACAACGGGATCGGCAGCTGATAGATCAGACGTCCGATACCCAGAGTTGTAAATGCCACGATATCCTTCTCATCGAAAAAGATCTTTCCAACGTCAAGAGCGAGCTTGGCTTCTTTGTAGGACTTGGAAACTTCCTTGATGTCATTGACGATCGTTCCGTACGCAATGCGGATCTGCTCCTCCCCTCCCTCGTTGCGGAGCGTATCCAGCATCTCCTGTGCCATTTTCTCAAGTTCTTTATTACCGTCCTTCTCACTGAGTTCCTTTACCACGATGATATTCTTCTCGTCAACTGCAGTGATAAAGTCTTTGGACTTTCCGCCAAGCAGGCTTCTTACATTTTCGAGCGCAGCATTATCTCTTTCGTGCGATGTCTCAATAATAAAGATAACACGTTTTACTTCTGTGTCAATATGTAATTTTTTCGCACGGTTATAAATATCTACTAAAAGCAGGTTGTCAAGGAGCAGGTTTTTAATGAAATTATCCTTGTCAAACCGCTCTTTATACGCTACCAGCAGGCTCTGAATCTGAAATGCCGCAATCTTGCCCAGCATATACACATCCTCAGTGTCTCCATCTGCGAGAAGCACATACTCAAGTCTCTGTTCATCGAAGATCTTGAAAAACTGACAGCCCTGGATCACCTGGCTGTCTGCAGGGGATTCCACAAATGAAAGCACCGCTTCACTGCGATCCTGCGGACTGTCAAATGTAGCCGCAAGCTCTTTTCCCTCTGTGTCAAGGACACAGAAATCCACTCTTGCAATTCCTTTCAGGCCATCGATCGTATTTTGTAGTATCTGATTTGAAATCATAGCTCTTCCTCCACTCCTCCAGATAACATGTACACTTTTCACAAAATTTGAGCAAAAAAAATATTCAAATTCACATATTCACGTATTATATTAATGCAAAACATCAAAAAAATAAAGAGGAAATCCATCTTTTTTATGCATTTCCTCAAATGTTTTACAAAAAATTCATATTATTTTTCTTTTTGCTGTTTTTCTACCTGCCTGCGGAACATTGTTTTCCGAAAGAAATGCCTGATCTGCTGCAAAACTTTTCTGTCATCGTAGCTTCTTGAAAGCATAGGTCCGCATCCGAACCAGAGTTTTGTATTGAGCAGAGTCTTATTCCTGCTGATAAAACTTTCCTGATAAGGCGAGGACAGAACCGACAGGACACAGTCAGTCTCTGTTCCATTAATATCGTTTACCACTTCTTCCTCCCTGTTATCAGCCGGATTCAGACAGGCATGACCGCTTATGCGTATTCCCCTATTATAGTGCCGGATCGCACTTTCTGCCTGCCTGATCTCCTCTTCTGTGTCCGCCAGAAGATAAATTCTCTTCTGATTCTTCTGAAGGTATTTCATAAACATTTTCAGAAATATTCTGTTTTCAGTTTCTTTCAGTTTTACTCTGTCATGGATTTCTGCTGCCTCAAGTATCTCGACCTCTCCGGGAAGCACCAGTTTAAACTCTTTCGCCTGGGATATCCACGTTTCGTCCTCCTGATTGTTCATCAGAGAATCCATGGTCATTATTTCTATTGTATCAACCGGGTCATTTTCCATGAACTGCATAGCCTGAAGCATCGTCTCTTTCGCTGTCAGACAGTCCATCTGAATTCCCAGGACTTCTATCTTTTCTTCCATAGCTGTATCACCTATCGTCTCCCCAGCTGTACAATTTTATCAAATCTACACTTTTTTGTAAAGTTTTACCGATTTTGTTTTATTGTTTTTTTATTGTTTCTCCCTCTTCTTTTTTGTCACCATTCCTCCGATCCGCCCGGTTTCTTTTGATGTAAGAGACTTCCAGCCATCCGATAATACTCTGTCAAGAAGGCCCAGTTCTTCCGCTACTTCATACTTCATTTTCTCCTCAGGTTCCAGATTGTTAAGGTCGATCTTTTTGTCTTTCTTCTTTGACACAATACCCCTTCTTTCCGTTTTTCAGGAGTATTGCCGAAATTAAATTGGAATATTCATGTCAAAAGTACCGGTCACCTCTAAAAGGTGCCGGTACCTGATGCTGATATTCTCTGTTCAATTTACATCATCGGACTGTCCGGTATGATGATCGCAGCTATGATATACCCCAGTATCCCGCTGCCCGACAACCCAAACAGTACAAACAACAGCCGGATCAGCGTAGGATCAATATTAAAATACTCAGCAATTCCTCCGCATACTCCACACAACATCCTGTTTTCTCTCGAACGATACAATCTTTTCCCCTGCATGATCTGGATCCTCACTTTCTTTGATTTAATTACATTTATTATATTTTCATAGCAATCTTTATTCAAACATAATTTCCATCCTGCCTATCCTGCATTCCGCTTCTATACGGCATCTGCTGCCGTTATCTATCTTCATCTGATTGCTGATACCGCTGTATGCTTCATCTCCCACAATAAGTTCTCCTGCGGAACAGGAAATCTCATAATTATAAGTCTCCATCTCGCCCGGCAGCGTAAAGATCACCTCCCCGACATCGCAGTTAAGATCTGCGTTTTGCACTACCTCACCCTGAAGTATAATCTGTCCGGCTCCACAGTCCGCCTCCAGCACATCTGCGTAGAAGCCCTCCGCAATAATCTGTCCGGCCCCCGCCTCAAGGGAAATCTCTCCTGCCGAAATTCCTTTCATCTCAAGGAGACCCGCTCCTATATCAGCGGAAAATGAATTATAATATGCTCCCCTCGGAATCCTGATATAAAGCATACCCGGATCGTCTACATTCCAGTGAAATCCACGATGACCATCCGTCTCCATTTCCAACGCTCCCCCGTCCTGAGAGATAATAATATCATCCCGGATGCCAGAACTAAGCTGCGATGTATCCACAATGACCTCATTCGTTTCGGAAGGTGCTACGACCACTCCCAGATTGGAAAGATCCAGCGATATCTCGTCAATCCCTTCATATGCTGTGATCATATCCCCATCCGGCTCTCCTGTCACATATCCGCCGTCATGATCTCCACTATCCATTGTAATATCGGATAAATCATCCGGAACAGTATTTTCAGTCACCACTCTCCTGCCGAGCCGCTGCAGCCACTCATGCACCGGCCCTGATTCATCCGTGTTGCTTATCATTGCAAGTCCGCCCAGCGCGATACCTGCCACTGTCATTACAATACCGACCGCTGCCATGACCGCACATACGATCCAGAACACTTTCCATCCTTTTTTCATCCCTTACACCGCCTTTCCATAAAACGGTCTTCTGCACAGATTTACAAATCCCCTGAGCATCGCCGGATACACTATGATACAGAGCTTCACCGCTCCTACTGTAGCGATCAGCCCGAGCACGAACATAAGGATTCCGATTCCGACTGTCACAAGCGCCACCGGAGGAAGCGCGATTGCAGCGACACCCCCGACGATAACTGTAACGCCGCCCGCGATCAAAATTGATACAGCTGCAATCACAAGGACTGCAAAGAAGCATACCACAGCCACAACGATACCGAAAACTGTAAGAGCAATCCCCAGAGTCACCGGCCACAGCACGATAGCAATAGCAAGGATAAGGATAATCTTCAACAGGTTACTGGTCCATGGTCTGCTGGTTTCTGTACCGCCCGCCGCACTCCCGGTTCCATTTTCTGATCTATTCTGCCCGGCGCCTGCCTTAGAATCCGCCTGTCCACCGGCACTTCCATCAGAAGAACGCTGGCCGTATTTCTCCATATAATCTTTATGTTCATAATCGGATTCATTAAATTCTGTACCGTAATAATCTGCCTTGATCGACTCGGCCACTTTTTCCGGGCTGCCCAGTTCCCGGATCACATCTGCCTCATTTGCTTCGCCGGCATCCGCAAAATAATCTGCATAATACTGAACCGCCGCCTGCCGTTCCTCTTCCGGCATATCGGCGAGCAGCCGTTCAAGTTCAGCCATAAATTCCATACGGTTCATGCAGTCACACCTCCCTCAAATATCTCATTGATCTTCTTTATATAAGTCTTCCACTCTGACTTATACAGACCCAGCTGTGCCATCCCTCTGGACGTCACTTTGTAATATCTTCTGTTTCTGCCGTCAAATTGCCTGTCATACACTTCCAGACACTCATCTTTCTGCAGGCGCCGCAGAACCGGATACAATGTCGATTCTGACACATCTATGACTCTGCGTACATCCTGAGTGATCTTATAGCCATATGTTCCCTCGTCCTCCCGGGAGACAACGGCCAGTACGATCGCGTCCAGAAGCGCTGCACCTGTATTAAATACCATGCAACCACCCTTTCTCATCCGGAGCTGATCTCTCCATCACGCCTCTGATTTTTCTCCAACTCATAATACTGTGTCGTTTTCTATATTATATTTTGTATAATATTAGTTGTCAATATAATATTACTTAAGTTATATGGAATAAATTCTAAAGATTTTCTCAAGAAAAAAAAATATGACGGATGTCCGTCCCGCATACGCTCAATCTATATGCTCACGAACACCCGTCATATTCTTATGTCGGATTCTATTTAGAACAGCTTATCAAATCTTTCCATTGCTTCTTTCGTCTTCTCATGGGTTCCGAATGATGTCAGACGGAAATGGTTCTTTCCGTTCACACCAAAACCTGCTCCCGGTGTTCCGACTACCTGAATATTTTCAAGCAGATAATCGAAGAGTTCCCATGACTCCATTCCGTTCGGGCACTTGAACCAGATATAAGGAGAGTTTACCCCGCCTGTGAACGGAATATTCTTCTTGCGGAGAGTCTCCGCGATCACACGGGCATTTTCCATATAATAGGAAATATTTTCCATGCACTCGTTCATGCCCTGCTCTGTGAACACCTGCGCAGCCGCATACTGAATGATGTACGGTGTTCCGTTGAACTTTGTAGACTGTCTTCTGTTCCACATGTCATGCAGACTCAGTTCTTTTCCGTCAGAAGTACCAAATACCAGCTCTTTCGGCACAACTGTATAGGAGAAACGGGTTCCTGTAAATCCGGCTGTCTTTGACAATGAGCAGAACTCGATAGCACACTTCTTCGCGCCCTCTACTGCATAGATGCTGCGCGGCAGTTCCGGTTCGGATACAAACGCTTCATAGGCAGAGTCAAAAAGGATCACTGCCTCATTTGCAAGTGCATAATCTACCCACGCTTTTAACTGCTCTTTGTTATAGCATGCTCCGGTCGGATTGTTCGGGGAGCACAGATAGATAATATCAGCCTTTACGTTATCATCCGGCATCGGCAGGAAATTATTCTCCTCCGTTCCGTTCATATAAACAATCTGCTTTCCGTCCATTGTGTTTGTGTCCACATAGACCGGATATACCGGATCCGGCACAAGTATCACATTGTCCTTTGCGAAAAGCTCTGTAATATTTCCTGTATCACTCTTTGCTCCGTCAGAGATAAACACATCATCCGCGTCAACATCCACACCGTTTCTCGCATAATAATCCGCAACGGCCTTGCGTACGAATTCATACCCCTGCTCCGGTCCGTATCCTTTAAACGTCTCGGACACAGCCTGCTCATCTACTGCTTTGTGAAGAGCCTCAATGGCACTCTTTGTAAGCGGACGTGTCACGTCTCCAATCCCGAGCCGGATGATATTTCCCGCCTTGTCAGGATGATTTTCCTCATATACCTTTACTCTGCGTGCAATCTCCGCGAAAAGATAGCTGTCCTGTACGTTCAGATAATTCTCATTTAATTTTGGCATCGTTCTCTTCCTTTCCATTTTATATCACAAAAAAGCGGGATGGTTCCGGCATGCCGCCCCATTGCGGCAGTACAGGACTCAGGAGCCCGCTCTTATGATCTGCATCACTATATTAGCAGAAATTACTTGCTTTGAAAAGTATTCTTTTCCTGTTTTGACTGATCCCGGAACTGGATTTCCCCGGTCTCGGCGTTCATTCCGTCCACAATCGCCAGAGACTCAAGCTGGAAACCGAGGTTCCGGATGATCCGGCCGCCGGACTGGAAGCCTTTTTCAATCGCAATTCCGATTCCTTCCACTGTTGCTCCGGAAGACTGAACAATCTGAATCAGTCCCTGAAGAGCACATCCGTTTGCCAGGAAATCATCGATGATCAGTACATGATCTGCGGGCGACAGAAATTTCTGCGCCACGATCACGTGATTGATACATTTATGTGTAAAAGATTCAACCTCCGCAACATACATGTCACCATCCAGATTAATGCTCTGTGATTTTTTTGCAAATACAACAGGCACATTAAAATGCTGGGCAGCGATACAGGCGATCCCAATCCCCGAAGCTTCGATCGTCAGTATCTTGTTGATCGGCTTATCTGCAAATCTGCGCTTAAATTCAGCTCCCATCTGATCCAGCAGTTTGATATCCATCTGATGGTTCAGAAAGCTGTCCACCTTTAGTACGTTTCCCTCTTTTACTACACCGTCTTTTACAATTCGTTCCTCCAGAAAGTTCATCTCTTACTCCTTTTCCTCTGTACTGTTTTCATTATCTTCAAATATAAGGAATACCCTCCTCAATATGTAGGAATTAATCCATGTGATCAGCGATCCTCCGATCAGAAACCAAAGCGGGATCGCAAACATCAGAGTCGCCGTATTCCACAAAGATACGATCACCGCCCCTACTGTCACTACGACCATCAGGACTGTATACGGAAGCCTTCCCACCGTAAGGATCAGCGCATTGCGGAGCGTAGCACGTGTAGTATTTTCATAGCGTGCCGTCAACGGGAATGCATAGATCATAACTGACAACAGGAGGAATCCCAGCAGAAGGAATATAGTCCTCAAAACAAATCCTGCCGCACCAGGCAGTACTCCCGCCACTCTGTAATCGAACCAGCAGACGATCCCCAGCAGAAGTAAAATGATCCATATGATCGTACTCTGCTTAAAATTGGACTTGAATGCCTTAAAAAAGCCTCTGAAAATGTATCCCTCTTCATTTTTTACCATTTTCAGCATGATCGTGTACAGTGCTGTCGTAGATGCCCCGATCGTTATGATCGGAATACAGCAGATCAGCCACAGAACATTGAGACAGACCATATCGCAAATCTTATTCAACGCTCTTACGATCACATTGTCTGTAATATTAAATCTCATATCTATCTCCTGTCTTTCCTGATTGATTTCTTACAGTATAGCACAGCAAAAAAAATGATACAATCTGAAGATATCACAGTTCAACAATCTTCATTGCTTGATATCTCCATTTCGCTGACCTATAATCAGAATATACAAACATTGATGGAGGACACTATGCTCGAAGTATCCCTTGCTGAAAAACTGATCGAACAGATCACGAAATATACTGATTACAATGTAAATATCATGAACGGAGAAGGCATCATCATTGCCAGCCGGAATCCGGACCGCATCGGCACCTATCATGAGCCCGCCTGGCAGATCCTGCACGGGAAAGAGGATATCATCACTGTAAATTCTGACAGCGACTATCCGGGCGTCAGTCGAGGGATCAATATGGCGATCGAGATCGATGGAAGGCGTGAAGGAGTCGTCGGTGTCACCGGTGACCCTGAAGAAATCCATCCCATTGCACTTATCATCAAAATGTCTATTGAGACGATGATCCGATACGAGAATCAGAAAATGCGGATTCTGCGCCGCCAGACAAAAGAAGAACGGCTGTTGGAGATAATCCTCACCGATAAAGCACCGGCTCCCGACAAACTACGGGAACTGATGAAAGAGCTCGGCTATCGTACAGATATTCCACGGGCAGCCATTCTCTGCCACACCGTCAACTCCAACAGACAGGCTGTAATTTCTCTTATGAAAAGCTGTCCATTGTATCGGAAAGATGACATCCTGCTGCTTCCGGGCGAAGATTATATACTGCTCTTCAAATCTGGCATATCTGGTCTATCCAATGGACAATCTCCATCCCCTTTAAAAGAGCAGCAGCTTCTAACCGTGGAATACATGCAGTGGATCATAGACCATCTTTCTCCCGCAAATACTGTATGTTCTTTTTATGCAGGCACTCTCCAGAACAATCCATTGCAGTATCATGCCGCCTACATGCATTGTAAATGGCTGGAAAAGCATACAGACAATCCGGGACGCATTGTCTTGTTCTATGATTATATCGGTGAATATACGGCTCAGTGCATCCCCTTCCGGAAACTGCAGCAGATTTACGGTGTATACGGAGATAATATGCCGGAAGAAATCCGCACCCGTTATCTGGAAATTGCAGGAAGCCTGATCGATAGCGACTTTAATATTGCTGTCGCCGCAAAAAAGACTTATATGCATAAAAACACGTTCACGTATCAATATAATAAGCTGTGTGAACTGCTCGGTATCAATCCGCGGACAGCTTCTCAGGATAAATGGTTTATGACATTCCTCTATTACTATCTTAAGCGGTCTGCAGCCCCCGAGTCCGAAAAGCAGCATAAATAAGTGTATACTCTCACACTGGTATCAGGACATTTGTTTCCGGAGTACAAAATAAGCCCCGTATTTTGTGCATGCAGGCCATGAAATAAAAATTTTCTCCGGATAAAATATCTATATAAAGATATTTATAAAGAGGTGAATTCCATATGAAATTCTTATTTGCATCTGATTCTTTCAAGGGAACCCTTTCTTCCAGGCGGACTGCCGGGCTTCTCACTCAAGCTGCTGGAGAGGTCTTTCCAGACTGTGAGTGCGAGTCCGTAGAAGTTGCTGACGGCGGCGAGGGAACAACCGACGCGGTTTTATCTGCTGTCAGCGGAAAAAAAATCACTCTGCCCGTGCACGGGCCGTTAGGAGAATTAACAGAAAGTTACTACGGGATACTGGATGACCGGAGAGCCATTATGGAGATGGCCTCTGCCTCAGGGCTGCCTCTAGTTCCCGACTCTCTTCGTGATCCTCGTCGTACTTCTTCTTATGGCACCGGAGAAATGATCGTCGATGCCCTGACAAAAGGCTGTCTTGATATCTCCATCGCAATCGGCGGATCAGCCACCAATGACGGAGGAATGGGCTGTATGCGTGCTCTGGGTGTCCGGTTCCTTGATAAAGATGGAAATGAACTTGCCGGATGCGGCCAGGATCTCATAAATGTAAAGGCGATCGATACAACCGGTATCCATCCACTCGTGAAAGATGCTTCATTTACCGTGATGTGTGACGTCACAAATCCACTGTGTGGAGAAAACGGTGCTACATATACCTTTGGGAAACAAAAAGGCGGGACACCGGAGATACTCGAAGAGCTCGAAAAAGGAATGCAGAATTACCGGGATATCATTCGGAGACAGTTTGGAATCAATATGGATGAAGTTGCGGGCGCCGGAGCAGCCGGCGGACTGGGAGCCGCACTTATGGTTTTTCTGAACGGGAAGCTGAAATCCGGTATTGAAACCGTGCTTGACCTCGTAGATTTTGATCGGAAACTTGACGGTGTTTCTCTTGTAGTAACCGGAGAAGGAGCCACAGACTGGCAGTCTGTTTTTGGAAAGGTCATGCAAGGCGTGGGTATGCGCTGCAAAAAGCACGATATTCCCGCCGTCGCCATCGTAGGCAGCATGGGAAAAGGCGCGGAAGATATTTTTGAATACGGAATCGATTCAATCCTCACTACTGTAAACGGGATCATGCCACTTGAAGAAGCGCTGGAGCGTGCGGACGAGTTGTACCTTGGAGCAGCAAGACGAATGTTCCGTATGTTGAAAGCCGGAACAAAATTATAGGCATTGGCAAACAAAAACGCCCGAAATATGACACAAAAATACCGGGCAGTTTTCCTGACTGCCCGGTATTTTTCAGATTTGCAAAAAAAATAAAGCGGGTGATGAGAATCGAACTCACGTATCCAGCTTGGAAGGCTGGTGTTCTACCATTGAACTACACCCGCGTCATCTCTGACACAATCGGTATCTTATCATATATTCCGAATGTTTGCAAGTACTTTTTTCAACTTTTTCTTTTTTATCTTTATATAACGGTTCAGCCATATTTCGGATGGCTGAACCGTCACATTTTCCCGTTTTATTCCTGCCGGTTATTAACTAACTGATCACTTCCTGATAAGAGGCATGTTTTTTCAGCGCTTCTGTCATCTTTGCCATTTCGCCGAGATCGCCGATCAGAATTACACCGGACAGCCGGTTATTCAGGAAATAATATTTCCGATACTGTCCTTTTCCCATGTCTCTGAATTCCACAGTCTTATACAGAAGATTCGGATTCTTGCCGTTGTCTCCTGCAGCAAAGAGCGCTGTATTCATTCCGTGGAATGTAAGCGCCGCCTCAACCGGCTCGTACTCCAGCGCCTCGCCCGCCGCATTTGCTCCGGCGATCCGTCCCTGTTCTACTGCCTCCGGCCAGATGGCATAGTTTGCGCCTTCATATTCCGCACAGTCGCCGCATGCATAGACGTCTGATACATTCGTCGCCATATGGCCGTCTACCTTCACGGCCCGTCCGATATCCAGACCGATAGACTGTGCCAGATCCGTCTTTGCCCTGACTCCCGCGGACACAATGACCATATCTGCCGGTATCGTCTCGCCTCCTCCGATGCGGACACCACTCACATGCTCTTCTCCTTCAATCGCCGTCACAGAGACACCTGTGCGGATCGCTACATCATGTTTCGCTGCAATCTCCTTGAGGATTTCTGCAGAACCACTGTCTAGCTGGCGTCCCATAAGTACCGGAGCCACCTCCAGAACTGTTACGTTAAGTCCTGCTTTCTTCAGCTCCCAGGCTGCTTCCAGGCCAAGCACTCCGCCTCCGATCACAACAGCATTTTTCGCGGTCTTCATGAGGCTCTCTACCTTTTCCACATCACTCAGCCGGCGGATCGCCACTACTTCCGGAAGACCATGTCCCTCCATCGGCGGGATAAAGCATTCGCTTCCCAGCGCATAGATCAGACGGGTAAACTGAATCTTTTCTCCGCTGTCCAGAAGGACTTCTTTTGTATCCATATCAACGGAAGTCACTTGTTTGCCAAGCATCTGGTATACCCGGTTCTCCTCATACCATTCCGGTCCTTCGATGGCGATCTGCTCTGCGCTCAGTCCTGCGACAATGGATTTCGTCAACATCGGACGGTTATAGGATGGATACGGCTCATTGGAGATCATTACAATAGAGCCTGTCTTATCCCTCTCGCGGATGGCTTTCGCCGCATTGAATCCTGCCGCCCCGTTTCCGAGGATCACATAGTATTCCTGTGTATCATTTGTGTAACCGGTGTCTTCCACATCCACCGGTACAAAGTTCTCTTTTCCAACACCGCATACCGGACAGATTTCCAGAGAGGAGTCAAATATCTCGCCGCAGACAAGACATTTGACAAGACTTCTTGCCCCTTTCTTCTTCGGTTTCACCGGTTCTTTATCCTGAACGACACATCCGAACTGGTAACCATACTCATATGCACTCACCAGATCTGCCTCTGAAGGCTTGAAACGCACGCGGAACCCTTCAGACACTTTCATTTTCAGCTGTTTTAATCTCTCTGTGATATTCGGAACGCCCTCGCCGCTCCAGCCGTAGCTTCCAAATGCACCGGCGTATTTTCCGCCGTGTGTCGCCGGGAACATCCCGAGCGTCAGATCCCAGATCGGCTTTAACGCATCCCCCACGATCGTAGGCGTGCCGAGAAGGATACCGTCCGCAAAAAGAAGTTCTTCATTTACTTTCGCTGCATCTGCTTCTACCATATCATAGGAACGCACGTCAATATCGCCGCTGTCCTTTACACCCTCGGCAATCTTTTCCGCAAGCATCTTCGTATAGCCGTAAGCACTTACATAAGGAATAATAACCGTCTTCTTCGGATTCGGATTTACAACAGTCGACCACTCTCTGTACTGCTTCATCACAGACTTGATACGGTCTCCCACAAGTACCGGTCCGTGTCCCGTACAGATCATGGATATATCCATGTTTTCTACCCGGTCAAGAGCTTTGAGCATAAACGGTTTGAACGGTCCTATAATACAGTCATAGTAATATTTCAGTGCTTTCTGATAATCTTCCTCGTTTTTGATCTCTGTAGAAACCACTTCCGGAAGGCAGTAATGAGAACCAAATGAGTCACATGTCACAAGGATCTGTTCTTCTTCAATGAATGTATACATTGTATCCGGCCAGTGCAGATTCGGAACAAACATAAACTTCAGTGTCCGGTTTCCAATCGTCATCTTTTCCTCATCCCGCGCGGCAATGCCGACAAAATCGCGATTCACGATTTCTTTCAGGAATCCCAGTGCGCAGCCGGTAGCTATGACCTTCATCTGCGGACTGTAATCAAGAAGCTTCTCCACACTTCCTGCATGATCCGGTTCTGTATGGCTGACGACAAGATAGTCGATCTTGTGTACATCGATCACTTCCTGAAGTTTTTCGAGATATTCGTCAAAGAACTTTGCCTTTGCCGTCTCGAAAAGGACAGTCTTGTCTCCGGCTTTCATCACATAGGAATTATAGGTAGTTCCAAACTCTGTGTACATGATGATATCAAATACTCTCAGCTTGTCATCAATAATACCTGTCCAATAGAAATTGTCTCTCAGTTTTATACTTTTCATGTCTGCCTCCTTATCCTTCTTATATTTTAGAAAATTTATTTGTTTTTATTCTCTTTGCCCGTCGGCTTTTCATACCGCATCTTTCTGCTCTGTGGATGTTCCTCTAAACCCCGGCCTTCTTACAGATATCTTCCAGACAGCACTTGTCGCAGTGGGGTTTTGTCCGTGCCGTGCACACATCCCTGCCGTGATAGACAAGCCGGTGGCAGAAGTCGCTGCCCTCTTCCGGCGGAATAATTTTCCAGAGTGCCATCTCAACCTTTTTCGGCTCTTTGATACCGTCCACCAGGCCGATCCTGTTGACAAGACGGATACAATGAGTATCTGTCACGATCGCCGGTTTTCCAAACACATCGCCCATGATGAGATTTGCACTCTTTCTCCCTACACCGGGAAGTTTCATAAGCTCGTCAAAATCACCCGGCACTTTTCCTCCGTATTCATCCCGGATCATCTTCATACACGCGCTGATATCGCGCGCCTTGCTTTTCCCGAGCCCGCAGGGCCTCACAATCTCCTCGATATCATTTACATCCGCATCTGCCAGTGCATTCACATCGGGATATTTTTCGTACAATCCCTCCACCACTACATTTACGCGGGCATCCGTGCACTGGGCGGCGAGCCGGACACTGACCAGAAGCTTCCACGCCTGATCATAATCCAGTGTACAGCCTGCATCCGGGTATTCCTTTTTCAGTCTTTCAATCACTTCCAAAGCACGCTGCTTTTTTGTCATTTGTCTTTTTCCTTTCCTGCAGCTCTGTATTACAGAGGTCATTTTATATTTTCCAGTGTATCTTTCAATTCTTCAAGGGCTTTAGCAAACTTTTTTGACACTGCGGTCGGATTTCTCTTCAGCTGGCTCGCGATATGCAGATATATCTTATCTGTCCGGGAGCTCATTCTGCCGAATTCTCCCGCAATGCCGTTTCTGAATTTCTTCAGTTCTTCTCTTTTTTCTTCACTGATCAAAGAACCTGCCTTTGACGGGATTTCCTCTTTCAGGAGTACCTCTATCCGCTCTGCAAGTTCTTCAAGCTGCAGACGCTTCTGTGCACGTTTCATATCGACCCGCTCCAGATATCGCTCTTTTCGCGAACGGTTCTTCTCCACCAGCTCTGCCGTCCGGGCTCTGTAGTCTGCCGCCAGCCTGTCCGTACGCATCCTGTAATCCGCCAGAAGCTCTTCCGTACGTTTTCTGTAATCTGTCAGGAGCTCGTCCGAACGCCGTTTATAATCTGCCAGGATTGCTTCCGAAGCGCACCGGAGCTTCTCCTGCATTTTCCCGATCTGCTCTTTGCTCTCCTCAAGCTGTACAAGAACCTGTTTCAGATCCATAGCCTCGTTGAACGACTGAGTCAGATCCACTGACATAATTACGGTAAGTACAAGGGCTGCACCGTCCGTAATAAACAGGGGGATATTCAGAACCGCCCGCTCGACAGGTATATGCACCGCCCTCACCAGAAGCACAGAAAACACGCCCCAGCAGAGCGATGAACTCACACAGACATATCCGTTCAGATTCAGTTTCTGTCCGCTGTAATCCCAGTATCTTACATGGAACATCTTTTCCATTACCGCGCCCGTGATATATTCCAGCACTGTCGCAGCGAGCATTCCGAAAAGAAAAATCAACCACGGATTTTCTCTTACTCCGATCGTACTGATCAGGATTACGAGCGCACCGGAGCCATAGATCGGCAGCATTGGCCCATGCAGGAAACCGCGGTTCACCCATCGGTGTTTCCTGACCGATACATAACAGCTTTCCCAGACCCATCCGATAAAACTATAGATAAAGAAGAATAATATCCACTGTGTCAGATAATATGCATGCATTTCTGCTCCTTTACCATACACTGCTATGCCTGTTCTTTCTCCTCAATGGCCGTAACCATATCCACTCTCCGCTGATGACGTCCACCCTCGAATTCTGTATCCAGCCACGTCTCTACGATCATCTTCGCCAGCTCAGCTCCCACTACCCGCGCGCCGAACGCAAGGATATTGCAGTCATTATGGGCACGCGCCATCTTGGCCGTAAACGGCTCGCTGCAGACAGCCGCGCGGATGCCTTTGACTTTGTTCGCCGCAAGAGAAATGCCAAGTCCCGTGCCGCAGATCAGGATTCCCTGCTCCACCTCGCCTGCTGCCACTGCCCTTGCCACTTTCTCACCGTAGACCGGGTAATCGCAGCTCTCCGGAGAATTTGTCCCGTAATCAACAACTTCGTGTCCCTTTTCTTTCAGAAAATCAATGATCTCAGCCTTCAGTTCCAGCGCGGAATGATCATTTCCGATTCCTATCTTCATAATATGTTTCCTTCTTTCCTGCAGTATAATTTTCTAGTGTAACATAACTTTTTATATATTCTACCTGTTAATCATAACAAATTCGTACTGCAAGCGCAAGAAAAGAGCACAGAATAAAAAAGACATATGCTTCGGAGTTTTTCACTCTTCTGCATATGTCTTTTCCACAGAATTATTTTATGCGCTTCTTACTTTTCCTGCATACACCGCCTCGAATTCCCTGAGTTTCTGTTTTGCTGCCGGACTCAGATGCTGCGGCACATCCACCTCCACAGTCACATACTGGTCACCGTGTACGGACGGATCTTTCATAGAGACAATCCCTTTGCCTCTCAGACGGATCTTTGACCCTGACTGAGTGCCTTCTCTGATCTTACAGATGACATTGCCGTACAGTGTCTGGACAACCGCCTCGCCGCCCAGAACAGCTGTTGTAAACGGAACACGCACGGTGGTATATACATCCATGCCCTTTCTTTCATATCCCGGTTTTCCGGCTACGGTTACTTTCAGCAGCAGGTCTCCGGCCTCGCCGCCGTTTACGCCCGGCATGCCTTTGCCTTTCAGACGGATCGACTTTCCGGTGTCAATTCCCGCAGGGATATGAACCTGAAGCGACTGAACGCCGCCATTCGGGTTGGACGGATCCTGCAGACGGATAACCTTGTCACAGCCAAATGCCGCTTCGTCAAATCCGACTGTCACTTCTGCCTTGACGTCGCTGCCCTTCTGGCGGAAGTCACTGCTGTTAAAACCGCCAAACCCGCCAAAGCCGCCGAAACCGCCCTGAGAACCGTAAGCGCCGCTCTGGGAGCGTCCGCGGGAAGTTCCGCCCGTGCCGGCGCCATAAGACGTCCGCCCGGCTCCGCCTGTTCCGTGATGAAAGATATCTCCGAAAATATCCCCGAAGATATCATCCATATTGCCGCCTTCGAAATGATACTCCTGATAGCCGCCCTGCGGACCGCCGTATGTTCTCCAGAAACCGCCGCCCGGGCCGCCGGCTCCTGCGCCTGCATTCTGGTCAAATGCCGCATGACCGAACTGATCATACATTTTTCTCTTTTCTTTATCACTCAGGACTGTATAAGCCTCTGTCACTTCTTTAAATTTCTGTTCCGCATCTGCATCGCCCGCGTTGGTATCCGGGTGATATTTCTTTGCAAGTTTTCGATAAGCCTTTTTAATCTGTGCTTCGTCCGCATTTCTGCTGACGCCCAGCACTTCATAGTAATCTCTTTTCTCTGACATTGTAACCACCCTCCCGTATCATAGCTGTCAGCCTCTATACTAAGAGCATCCGCATAGAGAAAACTCCATGCGGACATCATTATCTAACATTAATTTATTGTTCTATTTGTAATATAACAACTATTTTTACAAATGTCAAGAGTGGCTGTAAAATCGGCTGGCTGATCCGTAACAGTTCAGCTCCCCGTCATTCGCTGAACTGTTATTCTAAATTCCCCGCATGGTAAGCTGGATCCGTTTCTTTTTGAGATCCACACTCATCACTTTCACATCAACGATATCTCCTACACTTACTACTTCCAGAGGATGTTTGATATACCGGTCCGTGATCTGGGAAATGTGCACAAGGCCGTCCTGATGGACTCCGATATCAACGAATACCCCGAAGTCGATAACATTTCTCACTGTTCCCTTGAGAACCATGCCTTCCTTTAAATCCTTCATCTCGAGAACATCCGTGCGCAGGATCGGTTTCGGCATCTCATCTCGCGGGTCACGCGCCGGCTTCTCAAGCTCTTTTACAATATCACGCAGCGTGATCTCCCCGATTCCCAGTTCTTCGGAAAGCTTCTTATAATCTCTGATCGTAAGCGACAGGCCGTTCAGATGGTGTCCCGCGATATCCTCCGGAGTAAAGCCCTGTTTTTTAAGCAGCTTCTCCGCCGCATCATAAGACTCCGGATGTACGCCTGTCATGTCAAGCGGGTTCTTTCCACCCTGTATTCTCATAAATCCGGCGCACTGCTCGTATGCTTTCGGTCCCAGTTTGGGCACTTTCAGAAGCTCTCTGCGGTCTGTGAAACGACCGTTCTCCTCCCGGTACGCCACGATATTTTTTGCGATCGTGCTGCTGATTCCTGAGATGTAGGAAAGCAGCGGCGCGGACGCGGTGTTCAGATCCACTCCGACTTTATTTACACAGTCTTCTACCACGCCGCTCAGGGACTCTCCCAGTTTCTTCTGGTTCATGTCATGCTGGTACTGGCCAACGCCGATGGATTTCGGATCGATCTTCACCAGCTCTGCCAGAGGATCCTGAAGTCTCCTCGCGATAGACGCCGCGCTTCTCTGTCCCACGTCGAAATTCGGGAATTCTTCGCTTGCCAGCTTGCTCGCAGAATACACGGATGCCCCGGCTTCATTCACGATCACATACTGGACTTTCTCCTCCGGGATTTCTTTGAGCAGTTCCACGATAAACTGCTCCGACTCTCTCGACGCGGTCCCGTTCCCGAGCGAGATAAGAGAGATATGATATTTCGGTATGATCTTCTTGAGCAGATCCTTGCTGGCTTTGATCTTCTGCGGGGTCGTCGGCGCCGTTGGATAAATAACTGTCGTCCCGATCACTTTTCCCGTCGGATCCACCACCGCAAGTTTGCAGCCCGTGCGGAACGCCGGGTCCCAGCCAAGTACCACTTTTCCGGCAATCGGAGGCTGCATAAGGAGCTGGTGCAGGTTCTTGCCGAACACTTCGATGGCTCCGTCCTCTGCTTTTTCCGTGAGCTCATTCCGTATTTCACGCTCGATCGCAGGCGCGATCAGCCGGTGATAGCTGTCCTCCACTGTCTCTTTCAACACAGGAGCTGTATAAGGATTGTCCTTATGTATGATCTTCTTCTCCAGATAGCGCAGGATGTCCTCTTCCGGAGCTTCCACTTTCACCGTCAGGAACTTTTCTTTCTCCCCGCGGTTTAACGCCAGTATCCTGTGCCCTGCAAGCTTCGATACAGGCTCCTCAAATTCATAATACATCTCATACACCGATTCAGCCTCAGGATCTTTTGCAGTGGAAGTCACCTTGCCTTTTTTCATTGTAGTCTTACGTATCCAGCTTCTGTAATCCGCATTATCGGAAATAGATTCGGCAATGATATCCTCCGCTCCCGCGATTGCGTCTGCCGCGCTCTTTACGCCCTTTTCTTCCGAGACATACTGCTGCGCCGTATTTTCCAGCGGCTCTTTTGCATTCTGCAGCATGATAAAGGCTGCCAGAGGCTCCAGCCCTTTCTCCTTCGCGATCGTTGCCCGGGTTCTCCGCTTCGGGCGATACGGACGATACAGATCTTCCACAGTCACCTGAGTCTCCGCCGCCATGATCTGCCGTCTCAGCTCCTCTGTCATTTTACCCTGCTCTTCAATGCTGGAAATGACCTGAGCCTTCTTCTCCTCGAGATTTCGCAGATATACCAGACGCTCGTACAGCTTTCTCAGCTGCTCGTCATTTAATGATCCTGTAACTTCCTTTCTGTATCTTGAGATAAAAGGGATCGTGTTGCCCTCATCGATCAGTTTCACCGCGGCATCGACCTGCCAGCGCTTTACACCAAGTTCTTCCGTCAGTTTCTGATTAATGTCCATATGTAAATTGTCCTCTCTGTCGTTTTCATACCATTCTATCACGTTGCGCCCAAAGAAAAAAGTGAAATCGGCAATACTGCCCCGCAAAAATTAAGTTCAGCGTGTTGACATCTTCACACGTTTTCGCCAAAATATCCGTAGCATGATATTATTTACCTTTAACGTTTACTATACTTCAAAAAACAGGAGCTTCTATATGGAACGAATCATTACTTATACCATCGACAGCGCATCCGCGGGTCTGCGCATCGAACAGTACCTGCGCCGCCGCGGCTATTCATATCAGAACCTGACGCAGCTTAAGAAAATGCGCGAGAGCATTCTTATAAACGGCGTCTGGTCCTATATGCGGACACCGTTGAAAGACGGCGATATCCTGACTGTCCATATTCAGGAACCGGAATCCTCGCCGAATATACCGCCGGTAAAACTTCCTCTTGATATCGTCTATGAGGACGAGGATATCATCGTAGTAAACAAACCCGCGGGCATGCCCGTACATCCGTCCCTCAACAACTATGAAAACTCGCTCGCCAACGGACTGATGTACTACTATCGTAAGCAGGGAAAGCCTTTCATCTTCCGTTGTACGAACCGGCTGGACCGCGATACTTCCGGGCTGACTGTAGTGGCCAAACATATGGTAAGTTCCAGCATACTCTCCAGTATGGGGATGCGTCACGAGATCACACGGGAATATCTCGCCATCGTCCGCGGAGCACTTAAGCCCTCGGAGGGAACGATAGACGCGCCCATCGGAAGGACAGGCAGTTCTCTGATCGAGCGGAAGATCGACTTTGAAAACGGAGAACACGCAGTCACCCACTATCGCGTCGTAGAAGAGCAAAACGGGCACAGCCTCGTCTCCCTTATACTGGAGACAGGCCGCACCCATCAGATCCGCGTCCATATGAAATATATCGGTTATCCGCTTGTCGGAGATTATCTGTATAATCCCGATATGGAATATATCGACAGACAGGCCCTTCACTCACACCGTCTGTCATTTACTCATCCCGTCACAGGAGAAAAGATGGAATTCACGGCGCCGCTGCCGACGGATATGAGAAAGATTCTTTCCGGATAACGCCGCGGCTGTTGCTGCCGCCGCATTCCATCACACTCACTTACACACTCAGTTTTTTCTCCGCCAACTGTCCTGATACACCAAACAGTACCAGACACACAATAATGTAATAAATAACATCCCATACAGTCCAGCCCAATGCTCCCACATTATTCGCAGCCGCGATAAACGGAATTTTATACATCACATCGTACACCCGCTCTATCACAAAATTAATAACAAAGAACAGGATCACTGCCAGAAGTCCTGCGAACCGCGACTTGACAAGAACAGTTCTGGCAAGGATCACCGCAAGGAATCCGGTCATGATAATGAGCGTCCATGCAAGGAACAACAGAAATGCCAGAGATATAAGATCGCCCCAGTTCAGGCCGCCTTGCACAAATACCTTGGACGTCTCGTGTATCATTCTCAAAAAATCTGAAAGACCGCCGATGGTGAGCACCGCTCCTGCAGTACTTATTCCCACTGCAGCGCAGGATACGCCGAATACGATCAGCATCTGAAGAATCGCTGAAATAAACTTTGCTCCGAGGATCTCCCATATGGATCTGGGAAGCATCCAGAGCATATAACTCTGCTTTGTCCTCAGATCCCTGTTGAATACAAGAATCCCTTCAATCCCCGTATAAAACAGAACAAACACAGCACCAAACACCATTGCGGCAACGCTTCCCCCCATAAGTGCATTGTTCATAAATAAAACTCCTGCCCAGAAACAGATAAGCGCGATTGCCAGAGCGATAAAGATCACCATTCTGGATGTCCGCTGTTTTCTCAGTTCATATTTGATCAGTTTACCCATTGTTTAAGCTCCTCCCTGATTGATCATCCAATTTCAATTCCTATACATCACAAAATATCTGTATACAGCTCTGTGAGAGACCTGCCGCTCTTCATCCGTTCGGACTCCAGATTTACCTTATCCGCCAGATGTCCGTCCTTGATAAAGATCGCATACTCGATAAAGCTTTCTACCTCTTCCAGCAGATGCGTGGAGATCACAAATGTATTTTCCCCGTCCGCTTCCTCAAGGATCAGGCTGATGATCTCTTCCCTCGCCTTATAGTCGATCCCGTTGAGAGGTTCATCCAGAAGATACAGCTCCGCCTTTCTCGCCAGCGTGGCCGCAAGCTTCAGCTTCGCGCTCATGCCGCTTGAGAGATTTCTCACCTTCATGTCCGGTTCCAGCCCCATTGCTTTTGTTGTTTTCTCATATTTCTTCCGGTCGAAGTCATCGAAAAAAGCTTCGTAGTATTCTCCCACATCAGACACTTTCATAAAGTCATAGAAGAACGGTTCCGTAGCCATATAGGCGATGCTGGCTTTGTCGCGCCACCCGATGGGATGTCCTTCATAGAGTATCTCTCCCCGGCCCGGCTTTGTAAGGCCCGCCACCATCTTCATCCATGTGGTCTTGCCGCTCCCGTTCTCGCCGAGCAGGCCGTATATTTTCCCTTTATCCAGATTCAGCGTCAGACCGGCAACCGCCTCTTTCGTTCCAAACCATTTTGTCAATTCCCTGCACTCAAGCATCATTTTCTCCATCCTCCTTATATTCTGCAATCTGATCGATAATATCGTCTTTCTTGTAGCCGAGCCCGCTCATCTCATGCATAAAGTTTTTAAGCAGCTCTGACGCCATTTCCTTTTTTAGATCCCGAAACATATTCTCCTCCTCTGATACGAAAGTTCCGATTCCCCGTCTTGTAAAGCACCATCCCTGCATTTCCATCTCCCGGTAGATCCGTGCAGCCGTATTTTGATTAACCTTGTATTCCACAGCCAGATCACGGCTGGATGGCATCTTCTCTCCGGGCTTTAACTCCCCCTTCACCATCTTCTTCTTCAGTTCATTGATTACCTGAAGATAAATCGGAGCGCCTGTATTGTATTCCATGACATACCTCCTCTGCTCACCTGCATTCACAGATACGATTTCATCCATATTTTATGTACTAGTGATATAGTTAGATAGTACACTAGTATTTTGGATTTGTCAATAAAAGAATTCGAATAATTTTTTTACAAAAAATGTTGACACAACCCAAAAACTATACTATAATAATTTTTGCTGTGAATGAAACAGCAATAATGAATGTGCGATTAGCTCAGCTGGATAGAGCGTCTGGCTACGGACCAGAAGGTCGGGAGTTCGAATCTTCTATCGCACGTAAAGAAGAGCATTTCTTAACGAAATGCTCTTTTTGTTTTATCAAAAAATTCTTTTGTCTCGTACAGATGCTGATCCTGCCGGACGGCTTTCTCCATATAATAAAGCAGGCAGGGCTACTCACCCTGCCTGATATAATCCTGTATATTTTCTGCCGGTCCTTTACTCTTCCATATATTTCGCCGACTGCATTTTGATCAGTTCTTCGTCGTCAAAGTAATTGATCTTCATGGCAGCCTTCACATCTTTCAGAGTCTCAGCAGCAACTTTCTCTGCTTTTTCGCTTCCCTTTCTAAGAATCTCATATACAGCCGGGATATCTTTCTGCCACTCTTTCCTGCGTTTGCGGATCGGCTCAAGTTCTGCCTGGAGCACATTGTTCAGGAAGCGTTTCACTTTCATATCGCCAAGGCCGCCTCTTTTGTAGTGCTCTTTAAGCTCGTCAAGATTATTGTACTCCGGAAGGAATTCCGGGAAATACTCCGGTCTGCAGAACGCGTCCAGATAAGTAAACACTGTGTTGCCTTCCAGTTTCCCCGGATCCTCAATTCTGATATGAGTCGGATCTGTAAACATGCTGAATACTTTCTTCTTGATCTCCTCCGGTTCCTCTGACAGATAGATGCAGTTTCCGAGAGACTTGCTCATCTTTGCCTTTCCGTCAATTCCCGGAAGGCGCATGCACGCCTCATTGTCCGGAAGAAGAATCTGCGGCTCCACAAGAGTCTCTCCGTAAACAGAATTAAACTTGTGCACGATCTCTTTTGTCTGCTCCAGCATCGGCATCTGATCCTCGCCCACAGGCACGATCGTTGCCTTAAACGCTGTGATGTCCGCAGCCTGACTGATCGGATAGGTAAAGAATCCGACCGGGATGCTCGCCTCGAAATTACGCATTTTAATCTCAGTTTTTACCGTAGGATTGCGCTGAAGCCTTGATACAGTCACCAGGTTCATATAGTAGAACGACAGCTCGCACAGCTCCGGAATCTGGGACTGGATCAGCAGAGTCGACTTTTCCGGGTCAAGTCCGCACGCGAGATAATCCAGCGCCACCTCGATAATATTCTGGCGCACTTTCTCCGGATTGTCCGCATTGTCAGTCAGAGCCTGCGCATCCGCTATCATGATAAATATATCGTCAAAATCTCCTGTATTCTGAAGCTCTACCCGGCGTCTGAGCGACCCCACGTAATGTCCGACGTGAAGTTTGCCTGTCGGACGATCTCCGGTAAGCATGATCTTCTTCATTCTTCTTCCTCCTGATTCTATTACTTATTACCGGCCGGAACCGGTATCAATTTCTCTTCTCCTGTTAAAGCACCGGCCGTTTCTGGCGCGCAAACTTCGGCGCACGGCGTTTCTGCGGTGCATATACAAACTGGTACAGCACATATGCCATCACACCTGCTCCCATCACATCCAGCACGGAATGCTGCTTCAGAAACATGGTCGCAAGAATGATCAGACCTGCCAGTACATATACTCCGATACAGACTCCTTTGTGTTTCCTGAGAGCCTCACTCTCCCCCACCGCTATACATACGCTCAGTGAATTAAATACATGAAGGCTCGGGAATACATTGGTGCACGTATCCGCACGATAAAGCGTCCTAACCATATCCACAAAAATATTATCCCGTTCAAAGACAACAGGACGCAGATCCTGACCATTCGGGAATATGGTACATATGATCAGGAATACGGTCATGCCCGTAAACATAAATTTAGCCAGCCTGTAAAATCCCGGCACATCTGTAAAGAAAAAATACAGAAATGCTGCAGCAATAAACACAAACCACATCAGATACGGGATAATAAAATATTCGATGAACGGGATATGCTCATCCAATCTGATCTGGATCACATGGTAATGCGTGGTCACATGTTTCTCAAGGAACATAAACCACGGCAGATAGATAAAGATATACAAAAATACCCATGCATGCTTATATTTCTTAACCAGTCCTGCAAATCTATTTTTCAGCTTCATAACGATGCCCCTTTGAATACAGTTTTGCCTTTTTTACTTCCCCGGTCAAAATTTATTATATTCTCTCAATCGCATCGATTATAGCACGATTTAAAACAGTCAACAACTGTCTTCACAAAACATTTAATAAATCTTTCGAATTTGAGAACAGATGTAAGCTATAATAAATCGCACTTTATCCCACGATCACTTTCAGTCTTTCTCTCATAAGTGACGCTTTGACCTCTTTCCTCGGAAATCCCGGTTCCCCGTCCATATGCAGCGGAAGCGGTTTCTCTGTTTCAACCTGTATCTCTTTACACCTTATGATCGTAACACCTTTAAATCCTGTATGCTTTCCCCAAAATGCCAGCGGCAGCAAACATAGAATTTTCACCACCGGGAGACTGTGTACGATGATCACATCCATCTCTCCGTCCGCCGGAGACGCTTCCGGACAAAACATAAATCCGCCGCCCTCATAAGGCAAGTTCATAAATGCTGCAAAATACGCTCTCTCAAACGTCCGGACTGTGCCATCTGCAAGTCTCACCGTCATTTTCACCGGCCGGTCTTTTTTCAGCCGGTCCAGAGCCACTACCGCGTAGCTCAGTTTTCCCAAGCCAATGCGGTTCAGCAGTATTTTCCATTTTGATACACACACTTCATGACATACTGCAGCGTCAAACCCGATCCCCGCGCTCACAGCAAAGCGTCTTTGCCGGCCTGCTGCTGTCAACTCCCCTACATCCATATGTATGATCTTCTGAGGATCAAGTATAATATCCAGAGCTTTGTCCGGATCTTTCGGTATTTTCAGCCCCCGCGCGAAATCATTGCTGGACCCGATGGGAATGTATCCGAGAGTCACTTTCCCGGGCACTCTGATCCCGTTGACCACTTCATTTACAGTGCCGTCTCCTCCCAGGACCACGATCTTGTGCTCCTGTCCGTCCGCCGTGATCCGGCCGGCAATCTTCCGGGCATGGTTTCTACTCTTTGTCATGTGACAGAAATAATCCACACGTCTTTTCTTAAGTTCCGGTTCGATCATTCTCCATATCATCTCCCCCATACCTGTACGGGCTTTAGGGTTTATAATAAAATGATATTCCATCTCTGCTGATTTTACCCCCTGCAAAGTGTTGCATCCAGATATTTTCCAAGCGACCTTGCCATGTTTCCTTCAAAATCAGCCTCACCGTGTTTTACACACCACTCAAAAACATTTCCGATCACGATCATCCTGATATCTGTCGTAAATTCCTCGATGCTCACATTCAGGCTCACGATCCCGGCCTGCTCGGCTTTTTCCACATAATTCTGCACTGTCACGATAGGATAAGGCCGCTCCATACGGATTGCCGCATTAAGCGCCTGATTCTTCGTATCATAGTATTCTGACATAAATTCTACGCCCAGCTCCCGGCAGTATTTCACATAATTCATATACACCTGGATAATGCCTTCCTTCACTCCGTCTACACTGTCCGGCAGTTCCAGAAGGTCCGGGTCGATCTTCGGCTGATCCTCGATATAGTAAGACAGCAGATCGTCTTTTGTCTTAAAATGATGATAGAAACTACCGTTGGAGACTCCCGCCTCCTCGCAGATATTCTTAATAGACAATTCCTCATATCCTTTTTTCTGCAGGATCCGCTTCGCCGCCTGGAATATCTTCTCTCTCGTCTCCCGCGATTTCTGCTGCTGTCTGGAAATAGATGCTTTTTCACTCATTTTGTGATACTCTCCTGTTTTTTGTACCAGTCCATTGTACCACATGAGCCTGCCGGTTTCAAGAAAACAGAGCGAGCTCGGTTATCCTGTCCGGACTGATACTATTTCGGCATATATGCCTCAAATGCAGAAGGCATCGGATATTCTTCCTGAAGCTGCCGTATTCCCGCAAAAATGATACCTTTTTTCGCTCGGTCCACAGCTGTCATACTTTTTTCAAGCTCATCCACAAGGACCTCATATCCGGTCATATGCCATTCTACATGACTGAATACATGTTTTGCTTTTCCCAGTTTTCTGATGCGGATCGGTGTAAGCCCCAGGGATTTTCCATATTCGACTACTTCATCGTGATTCATATGCCCTTCCCTGTTCGGGAACTCGTACATTCCCGCCAGCAAGCCCTTTGCCGGACGTTTCCTGATTGCCACCTTTTCCTCATCCCGGAAAAGCAGCACGGTCCGTTTCTCAATCCGCCGTTCTTTTGCTTTCGTTTTCACCGGGAATTCGGTCTCCCGTCCCTGTTCATGGGCTAAACAGAGATTATTTACAGGGCATACGCTGCACCGGGGTTCACCGTTTGGCAGGCACACAACAGCTCCCAGCTCGATCAGGCTCTGGTTGAAATCACCCGCTGCGTTCCTGGGGATCACTTCTTCGATTTCCTTTTCGATCTTCGTCTTTGTCCCGGCCTTCGCAATATCCGAATCATCTGCTGTGATCCGACTCACAACACGCAGCACATTTCCATCCACGGCAGGTTTCGGGATATTATATACAAAAGAACTGATCGCTCCTGCCGTATAACTTCCGATCCCTTTCAGGGAACGAATCTCTTCATATGTCTCCGGAAACTTTCCGTCATATTCATCCATGATCTGGCAAGCCGCGTATTTCAGGTTCCGCGCCCGGTTATAATATCCCAGTCCTTCCCATAATTTCAAAAGACGGTCTTCCGGGACTTCGGCAAGCGCCTTTACATCCGGCAGTTCCTTCAGAAAGCGTTCATAATACGGCTTTACCGCCTCCACTCTCGTCTGTTGGAGCATGATCTCGGATATCCATACCCTGTAGGCGTCCATCCGTTCTCTCCACGGCAGATCCCGCTTATTCTCCCGGAACCATTCTACAAGAGGGCCTGCTGTCTCTTTCATCCTCGGGCTTTCCAGCACTACATCCACCGGTTTTCGGATCGCGATGTTGTCCGGCGTCACTTCACAGTCATAGGCCAGGATCTTCACGCCTGCAGCCGCGGCCTTTTTCAGCGCTTCCGCAAATGCCGGATGAGTGTCCGTATTCGGCGTGAAATAGCGCACATCTTTCATCTGGATCACAAAGAATACATATGTCTCGTACCCTTCTTTCTTCGCCCGGATCAGTTCTTCCAGATGCTTTACCGCCCGGTCGCTGGGCGCATCCGGAAACCGGCATACGCCGCCTTCCTCCAGTGTGACTCCTTTTACCTCAATAAATATCCTTCTCTCCCCGGCTTCCACATACAGGTCAAATCTGGAGTTCCCGTACGTTGTCTCCGGGCGCACCAGGCGCACGTCCTGGAAAAGATTTCCTCCTTCGATCCACTCCTGGACCACCTTATTCGGGATCTGGGAATCCATATTGATCAGACGGTCTCTTTTCTCCACCGCGATCAGATCCCACTTTGTCTTTCTCGCGGGATTGGCGCTCTCCTGTATATAGACCGGCGCGCCGGGGACAAGCAGCTCCGCACACCGTCCTGTATTCTTCACATGGATCGTCTCTTTCTGTCCATTTAGCTGCGCATATGCAATAAAACGGTTCGGACGCTCAAGAAAAAATGCCCTGTGTATCCGTTCATAATTCATGTATATTCACTCTCCCTGCAGATAAAATAAAACACGCCGGAATCATTCCGGATCACACACGGTATACGGGATTTCCCTGCATACCGCCGTAATGCCATCATAATTTCGGCGTTGCCTGCTGTCAATATATAATCACAGTATTTTGGACAGGAACTCTTTCAGTCTCTCATCCTTCGGATGCTCGAAGAACTCATCCGGCGGGGCTTCCTCCCGGATCTGTCCGTCATCCATAAAGATCACTCTCGAAGCCACCTCTCTGGCGAAGCCCATCTCATGCGTTACGACAACCATCGTCATACCGTCTTTTGCCAGCTTCTTCATCAGGTCAAGTACCTCACCGACCATCTCCGGGTCCAGTGCTGACGTGGGCTCGTCAAAAAGGATCACATCCGGATTCATGGCAAGCGACCGGATGATCGCCACTCTCTGTTTCTGTCCGCCGGACAATGTGGACGGATAAGCATCCGCTTTGTCATCAAGTCCGATGCGTTTCAGAAGGTCAAGTGCCTGCTGCCTTGCCTCGCTTTTGATCTGCTCCTTTGTCGTCGTGATCGGGATCAGTTCTTCCTTATTGCTGCGGAATACATTTTTAAAACGGATCATCCGGTTCTTCCGCTTTGCCTTCTTCAGATCCTTGCATCGCAGATAAGCAGGCGCCATCATAACATTCTGGAGCACCGTTTTATTATTGAACAGATTAAAATGCTGGAATACCATTCCCATATGACGACGGTGCACATTGATATCCACCTTCATATCGGCAATATCCACTCCGTTAAAAATGATACTGCCCGATGTAGGGTCCTCCATACAGTTCAGGCACCGCAGAAATGTACTCTTACCGGAACCTGACGGGCCGAGCACTGCGACGATATCGCCTTTATTGATGGTGATGTTGATTCCCTTTAAGATCTCAAGATCACCGAAGCTTTTCCTAAGATTAATTACGTCTATCACTCTTCTTCAGGCTCCTTTCCAGTAGTTTTATGAGCAGGGTGATCACCAGTACAAGGGCAATGTAGATCAGTGCCATCACCAGATACGGCACCATGAACTCATAATTGTTTGTTCCGATATAGTTGAACGCCACATAGAGATCCGCCGCACCGACGAAGCTCACGACCGATGTCTCTTTGATCAGGGAAATAAACTCATTTCCCAGTGTAGGAAGGATGTTCTTCACTGCCTGCGGGATAACGATCTTCGTCATGCTTGCCCCGAAGCTTAAGCCTACCGCCCGGCCTGCCTCCATCTGTCCGGGATCAACGGACTGGATACCGCTCCTCATGATCTCGGATATGTAGGCGCCGCTGTTCAGTCCGAACACGAGCATAGACACCTGCACTCCGTTAATATTCCAGCCGATGATCGGCAGGAGCACGTAATAAAATACAAGGAGCTGGACCACCATCGGCGTTCCGCGGAACAGCGCCACATAGAAGCTGCAGATCCCGTTTAACACTCTCGGGAGCATTTTATATTTCGGCAGCACCCTCACGGTCGCGATGATCGTACCGATCAGAATACCGATGATCAGGCCGCATACTGCGATAAGAAGTGTATTCTGCAGACCTTCCACCACTCTCACATAGCCGTTCTGATCTATAAATATCTCTATGAACTTATTTATCTTCTGACTAAAATTACCCATTGTCGTCCCTTCTCAAAAGAAGGAAAATGCCTGCATCTTTGACGAACTCTGACATTCTCCTCTGATGCCTGTATTTTCCTTCCTGAATTCAAGTCCTATTTACTGCATTTCATTGATTGCTTCTGTGATCGCTGCCGCCGGAGCTGCATCGATGATCACATAGTCAATATTTCCGTTGAGCATATCCTGCACTGCAAGAGATCCGCTCTTATATGGCTGGCATGTTGCCTGAAGACCCGGGAACCCGAGATCCTCGCTTCCTTCTACATAGCTCTGTCCTGTCGTTCCCTGCTGTACACCGATCTTCACGGAAGAATCCAGCTTGGCAAGTGCCGCTGCGATGGAATCAGCATCTGTCATATCATCAAATGTAGTATCGTCGCTCGGAACGATCAGACGCTGAGATGCCTGGTAATATGTGTCTGAGAATGTCACATACTCTTTTCTCTCTTCGCTGACTGTAAGGCCGGCCATCGCGATATCACATTTCTGCTGTCCGACTGAGAGACACACTGCGTCGAAATCCATGTTCTGAATGACAAGTTCCTGTCCCAGTTCCTTTGCAAGCAGAGCTGCGATCTCCATATCGATACCTACATAGCTGTCACCTTCCATATACTCAAAAGGCTCAAATGCCGCATTTGTTGCAACTACAAGCTGGTCTTTTGATGTATCCAGTGCCGCAGACTCTACCGGTGTCGGCTCTCCGCCGCCAAAATATTTATCGAAAATCTCATCCAGCGTTCCGTCTTCCTGAATCTTTGAAATAAATGTATTCACCTGATCCAGAAGTTCCGGCTGAGACTTATCTACACCGAAAGCGTACTCTTCGCTTGTAAGATCCACATCGATAACCTTTGCTGTCTTCGCACTGCTGCTTCCGGAATTACTGCTGTCTCCGTCACTGCTCTTGCCGCCGCAGCCTGCAACCAGACCGACAGTGAGAGCTGCTGTTAAGCAAACTGCCAATAACTTTTTCATCATTTCATTCCTCCATTTGGTTTTCAATTTGCATAATCATACAGATTATCCTACTAAGTTTAGCATGTTTTGCATAAATTGCAAGTCCTGCATTGAAATTTATGCAAGTAATGCCTGAATTCCGAAAAACAGGAATACGATCACGCCAAGGACGATCCTGTAATATCCGAACACCTTAAAGTCATTTTTCCTGATATAGCTCATCAGGAACTTGATCGCTACGATAGATACCGCAAACGAGACGACCATCCCCACCAGCAGCACTGCCACCTGCATAGCAGTAAAACTAAATCCAAACTTGATCAGTTTAAGCAAACTTGCCCCAAACATGACCGGGATTGCAAGGAAGAAAGTATATTCCGCTGCAACACTTCTGGAAACACCGATCATAAGGGCGCCCACGATCGTCGCACCGGACCGGGAAGTTCCCGGGATCATAGCCAGCATCTGAAATACACCGATGATCAGGATCATAGGAATCGTCAGCTGAGAAAACTTCGTCACCTGCGGTGTCTTTCCTTTCTGATAATTCTCCACTATGATAAACAAAATACCATAAACGATCAACATCAATGCCACTACATACCAGTGATAAAGCGTTTTGTCGATCCAGTCATCAAAGAGGAGCCCAACCACAGCCGCCGGCAGACAGCCGATGATCACCTTGATCCAGATCTGCCAGGTCATCATCCTCTGCTTCTGTGTTTTCTTTGGAGAAAAAGGATTTAATTTATGGAAATAAATCACTACTACCGCCAAAATCGCTCCAAGCTGGATCACCACCTGGAACATTTCAAAAAATGCATCCCCCTGATTCAATTTCAACAGTTCTTCTAGTATAATCAGATGACCAGTACTGCTGATCGGAAGCCATTCTGTAATTCCTTCTACGATACCAAAAATAATTGCTTTTAATATATCCAACATTTCTTTTCCTCCTTTAATAAAATACATTTATAGCAGAACGTATTTCTCAATCACATCTGCCACACCGTCTTCTTCATTAGACAGCGTGATATAATCCGCAGCTTCTTTCACCTTGTCTTCGCCATTCGCCATGGCAACTCCAAATCCGGCTTCTTTCAACATAACTATATCGTTATCTCCATCGCCACAGGCCATGATCTCCTCGCGTCTGATTCCAAGCATTCGCCCTAGATTTACAAGTCCTTTTCCCTTATTAACTCCTGCGGCATTGATCTCGATATTGTATCTTAAGGAACCAACAAGCTCCAGTCCCTCTTCTGCCTCCAGTTCTCTCCAGGCGAGCTCCCGCTCATCCATATCAGCGAAAAGGGCCTGAACTTTATCAAGACCTCTATTTTCTTTTTTCACCAGTACACCAATATCCTCGACGGGTATTCTGGTCTTTCTCATGTATTCACACATACTGGGATTATTATGATATCGCTCCACAACAGCCATCTGATCAGCAGGTGCATAACCCTGCCCGTCAAAATATACCTCCTGTAGAGTATCATATTTCCCACAGATTTCCAATACCTTTTGTGCCAGCCGCGGAAAAAGCAGGTGTTCCTCAATCACGCGGCCTTCCACTGTATCTATAATTCTTGCTCCGTTTGATGTAAGGGCGTAACGCATTCCTGGAAAATCTCTAAGTTCTTCAGGGACTCCCATCCATGGACGCCCTGTTGCAACAAGGACGACACCCCCCTGGGCGAGCGCTTTGCTGATCGCAGCTTTCGTACGATCTGTAAGTTCTTTTTTCTCTGTAAGAACAGTACCGTCCAGGTCCAGCCCAATCATCTTTATCCTGTGTTCCATAATTTTCTCCGATTCTGTAGTTACCGTTCACTGTAACAATCTGCATTTATTTTACATTTATTTTATTCTATCAGAGTTTGCCAAATAACGCAATTTGTAGTATAATAATTACTCGCAACTGAATATCGCGTAAATTAAAGAAAGGATTTTACCATATGAAAATCTACAAAAAACGATGGATACAGTCCGGAATTGCCCTGATCTGTTCTCTCGCAATTGTACTTTCGGTTTTTCCTGTTTTAGCAGATAATGAAGAGATCAAAAGCCTGGAAAGCCAGTCTTCTTCTCTTGAAAGCGAACTTCAGGGCATCAATGAGGATATTCTTGCTCTGAGCGATGAAATTTCTACTACTGAAATGCAGGTAGAGATGCTTAACGGCGAGATTGCCCGTACTTCCGATGAGCTCGATGAAGCAAAGGCAAATGAAGATAAGCAGTACGAAGACATGAAAGCCCGTATTAAATATATGTACGAGCACGGAAATGCAACACTGCTGGAACTGCTCTTTTCTGCTGAAGATATGTCAGACTTTCTGAATAAAGCAGACTTTATCGAGAACCTCAGCGAATATGACCGTAACGCCCTGGATAACTTGAAAAACATTCATCAGCAGATCGAAGATGAGCAGAAAACACTGGAAACCCAGCAGGCTTCACTCACTGATCTTCAGGAACAGCTCCAGTCCCAGCAGGCAGAGCTGCAGGCTAAGGCAGATGCAACTTCCACTAATCTTGCTGATGTGCAGACCAGACTGCAGCAGGCAAAAGAAGAAGAGGCTGCACGTATTGCCGCTGAAGAAGCCGCACGTAAACAGGCTGAAGAAGAAGCGGCCAGACAAGCCGCTGCATCAGCTAATAACAATTCCGGCAGCGAAAGTTCCGGAGGTGGATACGACAACTCTGTTATAAACGGCGGCGGGATTAACGCGTCTACAGATGATGTCACGCTGCTTGCAGCTATTATCCAGTGCGAAGCGTATCAGACATATGATGCTTTGCTTGCTGTAGCAACCGTTATCATGAACCGTGTAGAAAGCTCCCGCTTCCCGAATTCTATCAGTGGAGTAATCTATGCAAGCGGACAGTTTGAACCGGTATGGACAGGCCGTCTCCAAAATGTACTGAACAGCGGACCTACAAGCCTTTCTATACAGGTTGCACAGGATGCGATCAACGGTTCAAGACTTGCTGCGGTATCTGACTGTTACTATTTCCTGTACGCGCCATATGCCAACAGGGACGGCGTTGTAATAGGAGATAACGTATTCTTCCAGTCGTGGTAGAAAATTTGTATTTGTCGGACTGAATGACGTTTGGGATAAGGTCCGAAAACAGACGGAGATGAGGCACTGAAATACTTTATTCAGATGAGGGGCATGTGCTTCAGGCTCCGCTCCATAATCTGAGAAAAACTAAAGGATCTGAAATCTGATTAAAAGCAAAGCCGCAAAATGGACAACTCGCCTTTGGCTCAAACAGTCCATTTTGCGGCTTAACATCAGCTTCCAGACCCTTAACTTTTTCTAGCAGATTATTCCGAAGTCGCCTTCCTCGCATACCGTTCATCTCTTTTCAAGTTTTTCTGCGCCTCATCTCCATCCGCTTTCTACTTCATCGAATTCGGCAGTCACTCCGACAAATCGAATGTAAAAGAAACCAGTTGAAGGAGAAAGTAATCGAGAAGAACTTATTTATAGATCAGGCAGAAAACTACTTCCAGTTATAGAGATTTCTGGTTCCGCTTGTCTGCTTTATATCTTCAGGATGCTCCCATGTCAAGCCCTTGCCTGTAAATAGGTGCTTCGCAGGCTTGACATGGGAGCATCCTGAAAATAAATATTAATCAAGCGGACCAGAAATCATTGCGGCTCGAATTCGAACCCTTGGCTTAACCGATCCTTTATCAATCAGAATCCAAATAAATCTCAGTCGATAAAGTTCCGATTTTAATCCTTCCGTTCAAATTTGTTTTTCGGGCTAGGAAAGAAAGCAGCCGGGAGACAGGTATTGCGTACGCACCGTTGGAGCAGCGTCGGCACTTAGAGCGCGTCTTTTGCGCTCTTATGTACCGCTACGCTGCGACCGAGTGAAAACGAGTGCGTTAGCAATACCTGTCTCCTGGCGGATACTTTGCTAATACGAAAAATACGAAGTTTATTTAATGTCTTTTCTTCTTTTTCTTATGCTTTTTGGATGTTGTATTTCCCTGTGCAGCTGTCTCATTTTTATCAGTAACTGCTTTTTCCGCTGATTCGGATCCTGCCTTCACTGCAGCGGCTTTCAGTGATGCATCCGTGTGGATCTTCATCACATACCACAGAGCTCCTGTGATACATACGGATGTATAGGCTCCACAGGCAATACCTACCATCAGAGGAGCCGCGAACTCTTTGATGGAGCTTACGCCCAGCACGTAGAGTACAACGACCATAATGAATGTAGTCAGGTTCGTATAGATACTTCTGGTCAGTGTCTGTGTGATACATCTGTTGACCAGCTCTTTCAGATCCTCTTTCTTATTCAGCTTCAGCTCCTCACGGATACGGTCGAAGATAACGATCGTCGCGTTGATGGAGTATCCGACAATTGTCAGCATACATGCGATAAACGTATTTCCGACGGACACTCTGGCGATCACATAGAAAGCCAGTACTACGAGCACGTCATGCACCAGAGCGATGACCGCGCTGGTAGCAAACCGGATATCCTTAAATCTGAACCAGATGTAGATCAGCATACAGATCGTCGCTATGACCACTGCAACAATCGCGTCCGTACGCATCTCGGAGCTTACAGTACCGCTGATATTCCGGACCTCGATGTCCTTCTCAGCCACCCCGTAGTTATCCGACATATACTGTGCAAATGCTTCTCTTTCTGAAAGATCCTGAGTCTGTGTCTTGAATACTACCTGTGTAGTATCCTGAACAGTCTGTACCTGAATATTCGGGTCTCCGGTAATCTCTTCCAGATCCGGGATCATCTCGCTGTCAATCTCATCCAGTGTGTATTCCTGATCAAATGTTACTGTTGTAGATGTACCGCCTACGAAATCAAGGCTGTAGTTCATAGCGCCGATTCCGCGCGCATGATTGATTCCCATTCCTACAAATCCGCTCAGGCACATGATAATGGAAATAATGAAGAACACTCTGCGTTTTCCGAGGAAATCGATTGGTTTGCGTTTCTTCAATTTCTTTGCATACAGCTTCTCATTTCTGATGCCGATCGCATAGAAGGAATAGATGATCAATCGTGTGATGACCAGTGCGGTGAACATGGACACCACGATACCAAGAGCCAGCGTCTGCGCAAATCCTCTGACCGTTCCGCTTCCTCTGAACCACAGCACTGCAGCCGCGATCAGGGTTGTAACATTTCCGTCAATAATTGCGGACATAGCCTTGTGGAATCCTGCTTTCAGCGCACTGTGTACGGAAGCCCCCGCTGTCAGCTCTTCTTTCACACGGGCGAAGATGATAACATTTGCATCGACCGCCATACCGATACCGAGGATGATACCTGCGATACCCGGCAGAGTAAGCGTAATATCAAATGCATTCAAAAGCACAAGGATCAGTCCTGTGTAGATCAGAAGCGCAAGACTCGATGCGAATCCGGGAAGCAGATATACAAAGCACATGAACAGACATACGATCACAAGACCGATGGCGCCTGCCAGAAGGCTGGTGCTGACCGCTTCCTGACCAAGCTGTGCCCCTACCACCTCGGAGCTGATCTCTTTTAACTCTACATTCAGACCGCCGATACGGATCGTAGAAGCGATATTGTCCGCTTCCTCATATGACATATTTCCCGAAATCTGAGCCTGTCCGTTTTCAATAACTGCATTGACACTCGGCACACTGATCAGATCGCCGTCGTAATAAATGGCGATGGAATCATGATTATTGTTATATGCCTCCTTTGTGGCCTCGGCAAACGCTTTCGTACCCTCGTCTGTCAGAGTCAGGTCAACGCCGTACTCCGTAGCGCTTGTCGTTTTATCGGAGAGAGCTCCCGCCGTAGCGCTCTCCACCTCTGTACCGGTCAGAACAATAGAACCGTCTTCCTGCAGCTCCTCGATGGATTTTGTCAGTACATAACCTGTTCCGTCTGAATTTAAAGTGTAGTTCTCATTTCCTTCACTGTCCAGATGTCTGATAAAATACAGGGAGCCCGGCTGTCCTAATTCTTCCAGGATCTCATTGGCGTCCTGTACGCCGGGGATCTCAATGCCGACCCTGTTGTCTCCCACCTGGTAAGCCTGAGCCTCGGTACTGTACTCTTCCACACGTCTCTGAAGCTTATAAACCGTATCTTTCATATCCTCATCGGACGGTGTATCCCCGACAGCTTCGTAGGTGATACTCACACCGCCCTCAAGGTCAAGTCCGAGATTGATATTGCGGGCTGCTCCCATACCCTTGGAGTTCAGTCCATGGATCGAGGTCACTCCGAGGAATACCATGACAGCTGCTATCAGGATCAGGCTCAATATGCCTCTGCTTTTTTTCATGATTTTCCATTCCTTTCTTCTGCGCTTTTATGTTTTATCTTCGCATGACGCTGCTCTTCTCACGCCTGATCGGCAAGAGCCGCTTTTATCATGATCGCGCACTCTACACGCTTGCGTTCCATCTCACAGCTCACCTCGTATGTATCGTTGATTGTGTGATGGAACTTATATGAATTCGCCATGCAGCCGCCGCTGCAGTAAAATCTGGCGAAACATTTCTTACAGCTTTCTTTTGAATAGACACTGCAGCCTCGGAACGCATCCGCGATCTCCGGTTTCGTAATTCCGTCGTCTACATTGCCCATAAGGAACTCTTCCTGTCCTACAAACTGATGGCACGGATACAGATCTCCCCACGGCGTCACGGCAAGATACTCTGTGCCCGATCCACATCCCGACAGCCTTTTAGACACACACGGTCCGCCTTCCAGGTCGATCATGAAATGGAAGAATGTAAATCCTCTTCCCTCTCTCTCCCGATCCACCATGATCTTCGCCAGCTTGTCATACTCCTCAAAGATCACAGGCAGATCCTCTTTCCGGATCGCATACGAATCCGTATCCTCTCCTACTACCGGTTCGATGGATATCTGCTCAAAGCCAAGCTCCGCAAAATGCAGCACATCGTTGGAAAAGTCCAGATTATTCCGGGTAAATGTGCCGCGTATGTAATATTTCTGCTGGTGCCTGCTCTCCGCAAGTTTCTGGAATTTCGGAACGATCAGATCATAGCTTCCCTTTCCGTTCCGGAAGGGGCGCATCTTATCATTGATTTCTTTTCTTCCATCGAGACTTAAGACTACATTGTCCATCTCGCGGTTGACAAACTCCTGCACCTCATCATTTAAAAGCACACCGTTTGTCGTAAGAGTAAAACGGAAATGCTTGTCGTGTATCTTTTCCTGCTCTCTTCCATATGCTACCAGATCCTTTACAACCTGCCAGTTCATCAGCGGTTCCCCGCCGAAGAAATCTACCTCCAGATTTCTTCTCTTTCCGGAATTCGCGATCAGGAAATCCAGAGCTTTCTTTCCCACTTCATAAGACATGAGTGCACGTCTTCCATGGTATTCTCCTTCTTCTGCAAAGCAGTATTTACATGCAAGGTTGCAGTCGTGGGCAATGTGAAGGCAGAGCGCTTTCACTACTGTCTTCCGCTGCTTTACTTCATCGATAAAATCTTCATACACATCCCGGGTAAACAGGCGTCCCTCTTCTGTCAGTGCAATAACCGCTTCAAGGATATCCTCAATATCTTCCTCCTTACATCGGTCACCCAGCTCTGATTTCAGATATGCTGTTGTTTCCGGAGCTCTCAATGTCTCGGGTGTATGGAACTCATTCTGCTTCTCAAGGGCGCCGATCACATCGTATGCCTCCTGATCAACCACATGTACTGCACCGCTGTTTACATCGAGAACAATATTATATCCGTTATTCTGATACAGATGTATCACAAGGGTACCTCTCTTTCATTTTTATCCAAAAGCATGTGCCGTCCCTGCCCGTTTCAGGCCCCGGCGGACATGCATAAGGCAGCGGCTTATCAGACCGCTGCCTTCCCCCATTGTTCTTTTGTTACTGCGAATATGATTATTTTCTGTTCTCGCAGGTCTGGTTTCCTACAGTACAGGATGTCTTGCATGCTGACTGACATGATGTCTGGCACTCTCCGCATCCGCCTTTTTTTACTGTATTGTTTAATGTCTGTGTATTTAATGTCTTAATGTGTTTCATGTGATGTCCTCCTCTATTTCTTCAACTTATACTCGTAACATTATATCACAGGACAAGAGGATTTTAAAGTACTTTTTTATGATATCATGCCTCCCAGCATCCCCCCTCCTGCACAAAGCAGAAAGGTTGTAGCTAAATTCATCAGATCAGACTGCAGCGAATGATAAATTCCCAATGAAATCAGCAGCAGTAGCACAAAATAAACCACTCCTAAAAGCAGCCCCCATAAGAATTTTCTCACCCCAACCAGTTTCCCGATCACAAATCCTCCGGAAAAGGTAGAAATCACATAAGTCAGGATAATACCTGCATTAACATTTTCCTCGCTCAGCCCAGCTTTATAGAGTAATAAGGTTAAAACAAGAAGCAATATCCCAGTCACTACATAGGCACATAAAAGTGCTTTGAGCACATCAACCGCTCTCTGTTCGATTCCCTGTCTTCCGCCTGTCTTTTTTTCCATCCTTTTCCTCCCGAAACATACTTGTCAGTCTTTGTCCTACTGATAAAATAATATGCCCGCAGACAAAAGATTATGACAAAATTATAATGATATAGAAGGAAATTACGCACGTTTTCTCTCCTATGACATCTGCCGCCCCAGGAAATCTGCAGCGCTGGAAGCCACTCTCTGTTCTACTTCGCCGAATTTCTTCTTCTGGTCTTTATTTAAAAGCACTACCGAGCCGATCACATCTCCTTCGCTTATGATAGGGCATATTGCCTCATCGCGAAATTCTTTCATGTCCGGTACTACTTTGATGTACGACGAATCTTGGCTTCCCGCAAGGAGCTGTCCTCTGTCTTTTAATAATCGATCCAGTTCCCTGCCGATGAACTGATCCTGCAGTTCTTTTTTCCCACTGCCTGAAGCAGCTACAACCTGATCTGTGTCTGTGATGCACACTGTGCAGCCGAGCGTCTGGGAAAGGCTTTCTGCATAGATCTTTGCCAGAGTACCAAGCTCACCGATCGGAGAATATTTCTTTAATATGATCTCCCCTTCCCGGTCCGTAAAAATTTCCAGCGGGTCTCCTTCCCGTATGCGGAGCGTCCTTCTGATCTCTTTCGGGATGACGACACGCCCCAGATCGTCGATCCTCCTCACTATTCCCGTTGCTTTCATATAAAAATTCCTCCGTTTTACAGATATCTACATAAAATGCTTATTACTGTCAGTAATTGTAGTATCTGTAAAACGGAGGAATTTATTCACTCTCAGGCAATGACGCCATTCTGTTTTAACTGTACGATTTTTCCGTACTGTTGAACTGCTGAGGAATTGTCAGCAGTTCAACTGCTATTCTTTATATCGGCGGCGTCTGAAGATCATTACCGCTCCTGCCACTGCCATAGCAGCAAACATAACAGCCAGATTTGATCTCATATTTGTATCATCACCGGTCTGAACACTGGCAGAGACTGCATTGTAACTATTCGTGATCGTATATCCTTTTGTAGCATTTCCTGTATATGTCACTTTATATTTTGTTCCATCAAAGTCGATTGTTCCTTTATTTTCTCCGACTTCTTTTACAGTATAGGCAATCTCTTTTCCATCTGCCTGTTTATCCAGTTCTGACCATGTGTACCGCCAGTCATTAGATTTGTTCAATGTGACAGGATCACCCACTGCTTCGCCATCTGCGTAAAGCTGGACTTTCACACTGTCAGGACGTTTTCCATCGCGATTTCCGGAATCATCCCAGCGCTTTGCCACACTGACACTGGTCGCACCAGACTGATATTTGTTTGTTACATTGTAGCCATCGACCTCAGTTATATAATTATCTACTGTGTCTTCGCTGATCGTGTAAATAATCTCCTGTCCGCCATCTCTGTATTTCGGCAGATTTTCAAAACTCCAGCTCCAGTCATTTTCTGCTGTTACTGCTGCTCTGTCAATCTCTTTGTTATCTGCATACAGACGGATTGTAATGGATTCAGGTCTTGCACCTTCATTTCCCTTATCCTCCCAGGTCTTGCTGCCGGACACTTCCACTTTTTCCGTAGTATAGCTGTTGACAATTGTATAGCCTGTTGCTGCATCTCCGGTGTAGGTCACCTGATATTCAGCGCCGTCGAAATCAATCTTACCATCAGTTTCTCCGACTTCTTTTACGGTATACTTGATTGTATTCCCTGCGGATTTTTCATCCAGCTCTGACCAGATATGGCTCCAGTTATTCTCGGCGTTCAGCACAACAGGCTCTCCCTGTGCTTTTCCGTCCGCATAGAGCTGTACCTGTATGTTCTCAGGACGTTTGCCATCCTGATTATCTGCGTCATTCCAGTTCTTGGCTACAATGACACTGGTCTTTCCGGGGGTGTAGCTGTTGGTCACACCATAGCCATTTATCTCGGTCGCATAATCCGGAACTGCATCCTCAGTAATGGTGTAGGTAATCTCTGCTCCATTCTCATACTTCGGAAGGTTTGTGAAGCTCCAGCTCCAGTTGTCTTCCTCTGTTACTGTTTTGCTTTCCTTTTGCACTCCGTTTGCCAACAGGTTGATAGTAATAGATGCCGGGCGTTTGCCGTTCTGATCATTCGCATCATCCCAGGTCTTGCTTCCGGATACTTCCGTTGTCTCAGGCGTGTGGCTGTTCGTGATAATATATCCCTCTGCCACATTTCCCTCAATGACTGTATCGTATCCTTCTGTACTTACTTCTTCAACTGTATACTCGATCACCTTGCCATTTTCATACTCTGCAAGCTCAGTAAAGGAACCGCTCCAGTTATTTGCCTCGTTCAGTGTCAGCGTTTTTCCTGTGTCCTTTCCATTCGCCAGCAGCTTCACTGTGATCTCATTCGGACGGACGCCGTCCTGATCATTATTATCCTGCCAGCTCTTGGTCACTGTTACACTGGTCTTTCCGGGGGTGTAGCTGTTGGTCACATCATAGCCGTCTATCTCTATCGTATAATCCGGAACCGCATCCTCGGTAATGGTGTAGGTAATCTCTTTTCCGTTCTCATACTTCGGAAGGTTTGTGAAGCTCCAGCTCCAGTTGTCATCTGCGCTGACTGTTTTTTCATCTACTTTTTCACCATTGGCAAGCAGATTGATTGTGATAGATCCCGGACGTTTGCCGTCCTGATTATTTGCATCATCCCAGGTCTTGCTTCCGGATACTTCTGTTGTCTCAGGCGTGTGGCTGTTCGTGATAATATATCCCTCTGTCACATTTCCCTCAATAACTGCCTCGTATCCTTCTGCACTGACTTCTTCAACTGTATAGATGATTTCTTCTCCATCCTTATATTTTGCAAGATCGGTAAAGGAGCTGCTCCAGTTGTTTGCCTTATTCAGTGCCAACGTCTTTCCTGTATCCTCTCCGTCCGCCAGAAGTTTTACCGTAACCACCTTCGGACGGATACCGTCCTGATCATTATTATCCTTCCAGCTCTTGGTTACTGGTACACTGGTCTTCTCCGGAGTATAGCTGTTCGTGATTGTATAACCCGTTGTGGCATCTCCGGTGCAGGTCACCTCATACT
>CAMMSL010000007.1 GCA_946499505.1 uncultured Lachnoclostridium sp. | reverse complement strand
ATTCCTTACTGGCTGTAAGGGGTATTAACCATAAATATATTGTAGTAGAAAGAAGTATTCGATCTGGAAAAGGAAGGAAAGGCGTTTGTCTTTGCGCCCAGTGAGCCGATTAAAGTGGGAACTTATTCTATGGATGAAGAGACAGAGCGAAAACTGTATGATCTGGGGATGAAAGATTTTGCAGATCAGCAGGATGCGCTGCAACAGTTTATGAGCTGACCTTGCTCCTTTTGCAGAGAGTGTGTTAAAAGGAGAATTGCTCCAGCCAAGTGTACCTGGCTGAAAGATGACTCGGTGCGTGTAGCTGTATGTCTGGACGGCATGCGGGCTGAGATTTTCTGATAGAAGTGAGCGATTAATTATAAAATATTATTGACATGAATATTACTATATAGTATTATCCTATATAGAACAAATGTGCTTGAAAGGGAAATTGCAAAAGCGCAGAAAAATTAATTTATAGAAAGGGCGGGCAGCTATGATATATGTCATGGCTGCCCATTGTAGCGATTTATGAGTAGACAAGCCGGTTTCTTGATTTCAAGAATTAAACATATAGGTGGAAGATTGTTTGAGCACATTCTTTCCGAGAAGAATATCGATGCCTTTAACGGGTCGCAGGGGAGTCTTTTATATATTTTGTGGCAGGAGGACGGTATTCCGATCAGAGAACTTTCCAGACGGTCAGGTCTGGCAGTGACTTCGCTGACCGGAATGCTGGACCGGATGGAAGCAGCAGGATTGATTTACAGAGACCGCGGGGATAAAGACAGGAGAAAGGTTCTGATTTTCCTGACAGATAACGCCAGATCTCTGGAAAAGGATTATAACGAAGTGACCGAAGAAATAGAAAATATATATTATAAGGGATTCAGCGAAGAAGAAATCGATCAGTGCGAAAAATATCTGCAGCGGATTTTTCATAATGTTGAAGAGCGATTATAGTGTAATGGAGTGAATCAATATGGCTGTTTGTATTAAAGACCAGATCCAGAATATGAATCTTGTGATCGGCTGTACCATTGGGTGCAGTTACTGTTATGCGAGAAATAATGTCCGTCGGTTTCATATGACAGAGGATTTTTCCAGACCGGAATATTTTCCCGGAAAACTGAAACTGATGGACAGAAAACGTCCACAGAATCTGCTGCTTACAGGGATGAGCGATTTTTCAGACTGGGACCCGGAATGGAGAGAAGAAGTGTTTGCCAGAATCGCACGGAATCCTCAGCATCAGTATATCTTTCTCACCAAACGGCCGGAGAAGATTCAGTTTTCCACAGAGCTTGATAATGTCTGGTTCGGAGTAACGGTGACGTCTGCGAAGGAGAAGGGGAGAATCAAGGCGATGCGTGAGCATATCAGGGCAAAACACTATCAGGTCAGCTTTGAACCTATGTTTGACAACATCGGAGAAGTGGACTTTACCGGGATTGAGTGGATCGTGGTCGGTACGGAAACCGGACGCCGGAAGGGAAAATCAGAGTCAAAGACGGAATGGGTGTGGAATCTGACGGATCAGGCCCATAGCCGCGGCATTCCTGTGTTTATGAAGGAAGACCTTCTTCCTGTCATGGGAGAAGAGCAGATGGTCCAGGAACTGCCGCAGGTATTTTATGATGTTTTGGAGGAGCAGAAAGCATGGAAGAGCAAGTAAAGGAAAGCAGTATTCTGATCCGGGAAGTGGAGACAAAGAATATTATGACAAAATCCACCCTTCCGGTAGGAGGATATTCCGTAAATCCGTATGTGGGATGTACCCATGGCTGTAAATACTGCTATGCCTCATTTATGAAGCGGTTTACAGGTCATACTGAGCAGTGGGGCACTTTCCTTGATGTGAAACGCTGGCCGGCGATCAAAAATCCATGGAAATACAGAGGTCAGAGAGTGGTTATCGGTTCGGTAACCGACGGATACAATCCACAGGAAGAGCAGTTCGGTAATACCCGTCGGATTCTGGAGCAGCTGAAAGGAAGCGGCGCAGAGATCCTTATCTGTACCAAATCGGATCTGGTCGTCCGGGATCTGGAGCTGCTGAAAACAATGGGAAAAGTTACAGTATCCTGGTCTATAAATACACTGGATGAGCAGTTCCGGGCGGATATGGATCAGGCAGTCAGCATAGAACGACGGCTCGCGGCGATGAAAAAGGTCTACGATGCCGGAATACGAACCGTCTGTTTCATTTCTCCTGTATTTCCCGGCATTACAGATTTTGAAGCAATCTTTGAAAGAGTCAGGAATCAGTGTGATCTGGTGTGGCTGGAAAATCTGAACCTGCGGGGCGGGTTTAAAAAAGATATTATGGATTACATTCAAGAAAAATATCCGGATCTTGTACCCCTTTATGATGCCATCTATAACAAAAAAGACCGCAGCTATTTCCAGATGCTTGAAGAGAAAGCAACACGGCTGGCAAGAAACAATAATTGTCCGTTTGTAGACAATGAGCTGCCTTACGGACGCGCGGAACAGGGGCATCCCGTAATTGTCGACTATTTCTATCATGAAGAGGTCAGAGGATCGGAGAATACCGGGAAACGGCAAAAGGAACTGTAATATTGCTGGTTCTATTAAAATCATCTCAGGCACAATAGCTGTTTTAGCTATTTGCCTGAGAGAAAGTATATCTTTTCCTGTTTCGGAAAATCACGTAGATTGATACTGCGGTCTTCATATACTTTGTGTCTCGCTTTTAGTATCGTGTTTCCTGAGTCTTTCGTAGCCGCCGGACATGAACCTGAACAGTATGGAATGAATGTTGTACCAGACGGAGTTGCTGTTCCAGTTTAGCGCTTTGTTGACATTATATGTTCCTGTGATCACAAAAAGGGTAAGCATTTCTGCCTCTTTTTTTGAAAGACCGCAGGCATCCATATAGACCGGAATCAGTTTCTGCTTCTGACTCTGGAAGATTCGGTTTACCACATAATTAGAGATTGTTTCATCGTGAAAGATTACCTGATACTTTGGAAGCTGCGCAACTCTATGGCAGACGGGAAGCAGGGATTCATTTTCCTTTAAATGTTCCGGCTGTACACCGGCAAGGAGATTCAGAATCTGCAGCGCGTCTGCATTTGGATCCTGACAGCTATCCTCAGCCATCCGGAGGCTTAATGAACTGCGTGGAGCGGACTATGATGACGAGCGGTGGGATGATCTGCTGGACGAGCTTACCATAGATGATATGACTAATATGATCGCCCTGTCCGGATACCAGACCCCGGCCATGGAATCTGTCGGGAAGGTCGCAACAGTAGACGCGGACGGTCCGGCGGCAATCAACAACAACTTCACCGGCGCGGGTTCCATCGGATTCCCGGTAGAAGTGATGATCGCCTGCACATGGAACCAGGATCTTGCACAGCAGTACGGAGAGATGATGGGAAAGATGTGCCGCGAGATGAATATTGCCGGATGGTATGCGCCGGGGATGAATACCCATCGTACTCCATTCGGGGCAAGAAACTATGAGTATTTCTCAGAGGATGGGACGCTGGCCGGTTACATTCCCTCAGCAACAGTAAAGGGTGCAGCAAGTCAGGGTGTATACGCATACATCAAGCATTTTGCAATGTATGAGATGAACGCTAAGATGGTATGCGTATGGTCCAACGAGCAGGCAATGCGTGAAATCTATCTGAAACCATTTGAGATATCCGTGAAAGACGGTGATGCACACGCAGTCATGGTATCATGGAGTTTTATCGGTATTAAGTGGTCCGGTGAGAATAGTAATCTTCTCAACAACGTGCTCCGCGGCGAGTGGGGATTTGAAGGATTCTGTCTGACTGACTTCTTCAGAAATAACGGACACGGATTTATGAACGCAGATGCAGCCCTTGCAAACGGCGTGGACGCAATGCTCTCCACGTATGCCGGCGGCCCGAATGTAGTACAGAATCCGGATGCGGCTTCTTCGGTTAAATATATGAGACAGGCGTGCAAGAATGTTATGTACACAGTGGTGAACAGCTGGATGTATGAGGAAGACGGTGTGGATGCCGGACTTCCTGTATGGCAGAAAGCAGTGATCGGTGCAGATGTGGCAGTGGGTGTGATCCTGATCGGCCTTGGAGCTCTTGTGTGGAGAAGATATAGAAAGAGCAGGGCCGAAGAAGTATAAAATAGTATTGAGGTAAAACAGAAATTGAATGTGCAACAGGCTTCCAGAATAAATAGTGCTGGAAGCCTGTTTTCATAAATTTATTATACAGAAAGGTCCCTGCGTTTTGCCGCATATCGTATTGAAACACCAGTAGTAAGCATAATCATACACAGACCAGAAATGAAGAACCAGACATTTACACCTGCTTTTTCTGCTATTGGACTGCTGAAAAGTAAGCCGATTGGCATTGTAACAGATGAAATCAGCGTGAGAACCGAAAATGCACGTCCCATCCTGTCCGGAGATATGGTTTCCTGCATATATGCGGTCAGCGGAATTGTATGGACATTTCCGGAAGCTCCTAAACAGATGCAGCTTCCTGCAAAGAAAAACCAGCCAACATAAGCAGGCGGTATGATACCGCAGATCAGCGACATAACTCCCATTGCAAACAAACCGATAAAAGAAACTCTGATTTTCCGGTTTATCTTTAGAACACTGGAAAATAAAAGGGAGGAGACCATCATGCCGATTGCAAAAGATAACTCCACAGCACTGCCATACATTGCCGATAACTTAAAATAATCGCTCGTCATCAGTGGATAAAAGGAGGATAACGGCGCATAAAAAAACATACAGAGCGCCTCTGCAATCACGATGTAAAATAATTTTTTATCTTCTTTGAATACTTGCAATCCTTCTTTTATTTCTGTTATGAAATGCTGTTCTTTCCGTTCTGCTTTTTCAAGTTTTGGGATTTTAACGACTGCTAACGCAATACTTGCTAAAATTGCCCCGGCCACATCACTCATTAAAACGATTGACATCGGGAAAATCGCATACAAAGACGCACCGATCACCGGTCCCAGCAAAAATGAGCCTGAATTCAGAAGCTGCATCCACCCATTTGTTTTTACTAACTGATCTTTTGGTACAAGCTGCGGAATAATTGACTGTATTGCCGGCTGCTGGAATGTACTTCCGATCCCTCGGACACACAGCATAACAAATACTGTCCACACAGGCAGGTCAAAAAAGAATAGTAATACTGCGTAAATCAGCGCAACCGTCCCCATTGTCATATCCGAAAAAATAGAGATAAATTTTCGGTTATAACGGTCAGCTGAAATTCCTGCCAGCGGACTAAATAAGGTCATTGGAAGATAGGCAACAATCCCCGATATTCCCAACATTAACGGCGAAGATGTTTTTTCAGCAAGCCACCAGATAAGAGCAAACTGAACACCGTGACTTCCTAACATTGAAACTGCCTGTCCCAATGCAACGATCGTAAACTGCGATTTCCATTTTTGTGTTTTTTCCATATCAAATTGTCCTCTCATTCTCAAAATAGTTTTTCAAACAGGGGACAATATCGAATGTGATCATCCCCTTATTGTACTGCTGCCGACATCAAGCCACCTCCCTTCATAAGATTTTGTTTTTATAACATGGCTTCCAGATATTTTTTTAATCCGTCACGATATTTTTTTGTGAGCCTCAGATATTGATGCTGTTCCTCCTCCGTCCAGTCGTCCCAGATTTTATTTTCAATCTCGTGCAGAGGCAGTATTTTTTCTGATGAAAATTTCTTTCCCTTTTCAGTCAGGCAGAGAATTGTATTTCTGCCTTTCCCTTGTTTCAGATATACGATTCCTTCTTTTTCCAATTTGCGAATGGCAGAATTAATTGTCTGGCGGCTGATTCCTGTAAGTTTGCTTATTTCGCTTTGCAGACATTGCCCATCTTTCTCACAAAGTACATACAGAATATTTTGAACACTGTCCGAAATACCCGTTTTTACAGCCGCTTCGTGGTATAAAGCATTGATTTCTTCTGCTAAATAGGTATATTGTCCGGTTTCTAAATAGTGCAAATATATCTCTCCCTCCAAAATGTCCGATTTCGTACATAAGTCAATGGTTTATGTCAGCGCTTTCTCCATCCAGATATGCGGACAGTCCTCATCAAAATCCGGTTCCCCAAAAGCAGAATAACCCTGTTTTTCATAAAATGGTCTTGCCTGCTGCTGGGCGTGCAGGCGGACTGTGCTTCCGCCGGAGTTTCTGATCTCGGATTCAGCGGCGGAAAGGATCCGGGAACCGAGATGTTTCCCGCGGAATTCTTTCTCAACGGCGATCCGCCCGACGATATATTCTCCCTGTGTCTGTCCGGGGAAAAACCGGCATGTGGCGGCGGGAATCTGGTCTATGTACAGGACAAGATGAACAGCGTTCTCGTCTGTTTCGTCGAATTCATCGTGAAATCCCTGTTCTTCCATGAACACTTCGTTTCTGATCTTAACGGCATCCTTGTATAATGTATGATAAACTTTAATATCCATTATGCTGCTCCTTAGTTGTGACCAGTGTTAGTATTCGGCTGCGGCAGTTTTTAGTCTGATCACCGCCCGCGATAAATGCATTGTAGCATTTTCAGTAATTTTTGGTCAAGCTATGCCTGAATGTGTTAGAATAAGTGTGGCAGCTCAGCTTTGCGAATGGAGCGGGGTGAACTGTCATTGAACGATAAAGGACGAAATATCATGAAGAATAGAACACAGACGCTTTTGTTTGATAATAGAAAACTTGCCGCCCTTCTGATCCCTTTGGCTCTGGATCAGCTCCTGAATTCTTTTATGGGAAGTGTGGATACCTTTGTAGTCAGCAATCTGGGATCTGCGGCGATTTCTGCGGTATCTTTGGTGGATTCCATTAATATGCTGATTGTGCAGGCGTTTTTCGCTCTTGCTTCCGGCGGTACGGTGGTATGTTCCCATTACCTTGGTTTACGGAACAGGGAGCATGCAAATGGCGCTGCAAGGCAGCTGGTATTTATTACATTGTTCATGTCCGTTGTTATAACGGTGCTATGCCTGATCTTTAACCATCAGATTCTGAGAGTGATCTTCGGAGAAGTTGAGCCTGAGGTTATGGAGAAGGCGAGACAGTATTTCTTCATTTCCGCAGTTTCATACCCGTTTATTGCTCTGTATGACGACGGAGCATCAATCCTCAGAGCACAGGAAAACAGCCGTTTCCCGATGATGATCTCTGTGGCGGCAAACGGGGTAAACCTGGCGCTGAATCTGCTTTTTGTATGGAAACTGCATCTGGGAGTTCCGGGTTCTGCTTTCGCAACCCTGCTGGCAAGGATCTTTTCCATGATCGTTGTTATGATCAGACTGCGAAGAAAAGATCTGGAGATTGTATTGAAAGATTATCTGTTGATCCGCCCGGACTGGAGAGTGATCCGCAGAATCCTGAATATCGGTATCCCTTCCGGTGTGGAGAATGGTATGTTCCAGTTCGGGAAGCTTGCGATCCAGTCTACGGTGTCACTAATGGGAACGGCGGCCATCGCAGCTCAGGGAATGACCAATATTATCGAGAACCTGAACGGAATCCTTGCTCTGGGCGTTGGCGTCGGTCTGATGACGATTGTCGGGGAGACACTGGGGGCCGGAAGAAAAGAAGAGGCGGTCTATTATGTGAAAAAACTGTGCATCATATCGGAGGTTATTATTATCGTCTCATGCCTTGTCATGTATGCATTTGTCCGCCCGATCACGTATTTTGGCGGCATGGAATCGGAGAGCGCAAAAATGTGCATCTACATGGTAACATGGATCACCGTCGTAAAGCCGGTGGTATGGGTCATGTCTTTTATACCTGCATATGGATTCCGGGCGGCGGGAGACGTGAAATTTACCATGATAGTCTCTGTAGTCTCTATGTGGGTCTGCAGGGTTACATTTGTGATCATTCTGGCGAGAGTATTCGGCATGGGGCCTATGGCAGTGTGGATCGGTATGTTTACGGACTGGACTGTGAGGTGCATTATCTATACGGCAAGGTTCAGAAGCCGCAGATGGCTGGAACACAGGGTTATTTGATGGTTTTCCGTTGCTGCCTTATCAGGAAGTCTATGAAAAAAAGATCTCAGTGTTAGAGATAGCACTGAGATCTTTTTTATATCTGTCAGAGGTTAAGATCCCCTGTGGAAGCCCTGAACTTCAGCGTTGTCCGGACGTGTGTGATCCGGTAGGGCATATCCGGTTCGTTGATGCGGGAGAGCAGCATATCTGCCGCAATATAACCCATTTTTGAACTGGGAATGTCAACAGTTGTCAGGTGGGGTTCGATGATCCTTGACTCAGTGGAATTATCAAAGCCGGCGACCCGCACATCGCTGGGCACGTTTATCCCACATTTTTTAAGAGCGCGGATCAGGTCGATGGCAATAAAATCATTGGCACATACAAATACTTCAGGGAGCTGGAGTGTCCGCCTGATAGTTTCCGCCAGTGTCTGCGCATCTGAGAAGACAGTCCGTCCGATAAACTGAGAAGTACACGGCTCAAGCTGATTGGCGCTGAGGGCGTGTATAAAACCCTGATATCTCTCCGAGAAAGAACGGCAGTGTTCCGGATTCCCGGCAAATGCAAAGCGCCGGCAGCCGTTTTGTATCAGTGTGTCTGTAAGATTAAAAACGCTCAGATGATTTTCCATAAGCAGAAAGTCTGCGTTGATCCGTGTCATATCTGTATCGGCGGCTGTATCTAAAAAGAGAAGCGGGATATCGAGAGTGTTCAGCATTTCGATATATTCCGGGTCAAACAGCTCGAGACATATGATTCCGGCAGTCTTTTCCTTATTAAAACCCATTGGAAGGCTTAACGAAGCAATCTCTGTATCCCTTACCGGAAACATGGACAGCCGGTAGTTATTCTTGCTCATCCGCTCCTGAAAAGTGTTCAGCGCATAGGTACCGAAATGGGATCCGTAAGGCATATTCTGTGTGATCAGGGCAAGTTCCTTTACCTCTCCTTTTTCTGCCGGGGAAGGCTCTGAGATATAGATGACCCGGCGGTATCCCATTTCCGCAGCTTTCTCAAGTATTTTCTGCCGGGTGTCCTCGGCAAGGACGCCCGTATTATTCAGTGCTTTTGATACCGTATTTCTGGAAAGACCTAAAGCGTCTGCAATATCCTGAATCGTGATTTTCTTTTCCATTTATAGTACCTCCCGAATAATAGTGATGATGCATTGCAACAGTTCAGCACGCGCCATTCGTAAAACCGCACTTCGTGCTTATTGCGGCTGCCGCCGCTGTTTTACTCATTGACAGGCGCTCAGCACATCTGATTATCAGCCGGCAGATTTTTATGCAAGCATAAATCTGCCGACTGATATCATATGGCTGAACTGTTACATTTAATGTAATGGAATTGTGCAAATTTGTCAAATGTAAAAATGTTAAAAGATAGATATTATCGGAATTGGAACCGCTGGTTTTACATAAATTGTTAAAATGGTGCATTTGTAAAATAAAAATATTATGCAAATGTAAAAATAAGATTGACAATATGCACAATAAATGATACTATTACCACAACCTATAAATTATCTATGCATAAAAAGATCGATCAAAAAATGCAAGGTGTGCAAATGTAAACACAGGAGGGGCTAAAAATGAGAGTTTTCCGTAAAAAAAATACGGCAGTTATCGCTAAGCAGACGCCGCGGGAAAAACTGAAGTATGTGAAAAAGAACTGGCAGCTGTATGTATTCTTTCTGCTGCCGGGACTTCTGCTGACGCTGATCTTCAAGTATGGTCCGATGGGCGGTATCCTGATCGCTTTTGAGGATTACAATGTTATTGAAGGCGTTCTCGGAAGTCCGTGGGTGGGGCTGGAATATTTCCAGAGATTCCTTTCATCCCCGGATTTCATGAACTATCTGATGAATACGCTGAAGCTAAGTGTATTCGGGCTGCTGTGGGGCTTCCCAATCCCGATTATCCTTGCGCTTCTGCTCAACCAGATCCGCAGGACAGGGATCCGAAAGAAGATTCAGCTTCTGATCTATGCACCGAACTTTATCTCGGTCATCGTACTCTGTGGTATGGTCCGCATGTTCCTTTCTCCGGTTGGACCGATCAATTCACTGTTCGGGATTGACACCAACTGGATGACAATGCCGGAAGCATTCCGGACGATCTACATTGCCAGCGGCATCTGGCAGACAGCAGGATGGTCTTCCATTATGTATACGGCAGCGTTGTCCAATGCCAGCAAAGATCTGGAAGAAGCAGCGATCGTGGACGGAGCGAATATCCTGCAGCAGATCCGTTACGTACAGCTGCCTGCGATCAAAAATATCATAGTGATCCAGTTTATCCTGCAGGCAGGAAATATTATGAGCATCGGTTTTGAAAAGGCTTATGCGCTGCAGACAGATATGAACCTTCCGGCTTCCGAGATCCTTTCTACATATGTATACAGACTCGGTCTTCTCAACGGAGACTACGGATATTCAACGGCAGTCGGTCTCTTCAACTCAGTGATCAACGTGATCCTTCTGGTATTTGTGAACTGGGTTGTGAAGAAATTAAATGACGGCGAAGGATTATAAAAGGGGGATTTGATGATGGAAACGAGAAGAAAAATGAAACTCGGAACATCCGACAAGATTATTCTCGGCGTCGGATATACACTGCTCGGCCTGTTCGTGCTGGCAGTCTTTGTGCCGCTTGTGTACGTAGTCCTGGCCTCCTTTATGGATCCGAATGTGCTGAACAATCAGGGACTCAGCTTTAACTTTAAAGACTGGACGCTGGATGCCTACAGGCGTGTGCTTGAAAATGATATGATCTGGCGGGGCTTTGCCAACTCATTCTTCTATTCGGCGGCATTTACGGTGATATCTGTATTTGTTACACTGCTCGCCGCTTACCCGATGTCCAAGAAGGAATTTGTAGGACGTAAGTTTTTTAACATTATATTTGTGATCACGATGTTCTTCGGCGGCGGTATGATACCAACGTTCATCCTGATCAATAATCTGCACATGGTAAATACGATCTGGGCGATTCTCCTTCCGGGAGCGTTCAACGTGTGGAATATGATCCTCGCAAGAACTTATTTCCAGTCAATTCCGGGAGAACTCAGAGAGGCGTCCGCATTGGACGGGGCAAGCGAGATCCAGCATTTCTTCAAGATCATGATGCCGGTGTGCAAGCCGATCATCGCGGTGCTTGCGCTGTGGTCCTTTGTAGGAATGTGGAACAGCTATTTCGACGCCATGATCTACCTGAATGACGCTGATATGCAGCCGCTGCAGCTTGTGCTGAGATCGATCCTTGTACAGAATACTCCTCAGCCGGGTATGATCGCAGATATACAGAGTACGGCGGAGATGGCGAAGGTGGCGGAGCTGCTGAAATACGCGACGATCGTTGTGTCGAGTCTGCCGCTTCTGATCATGTATCCGTTCTTCCAGAAGTATTTTGACAAAGGAATCATGGTAGGTTCTGTAAAAGGTTAGGAGGCTGAGAATCGATGAAAAGCAGAATCAAGAGACTGACAGGACTGGGCCTGTCCCTCATATTAACACTGTCCCTGTTCGGATGCAGCAGCGGAACCGCGCAGGTTGCAGATACAGATCCGGATACTCCGATCGAAGAAGTAACATTTCCGCTCAAAGAGACGAAAGAGCTTTCGTTTATTACAAGCGCTCCGGCAACGACCACACAGGAGCCCAATGACAAGCTGATCTTCAAGAGACTGGAGAAGCAGACCAATGTACATATTGACTGGACGTGTTTTGTGGACGACCAGTTTGCCGATAAGAAAAATCTTGCTCTGGCACAGTTCGGCAACCTGCCGGACGGACTTTTTACGGCGGGCATGAATGACTATGACCTGCTCAGGTATGCAAAACAGGGTATCATTATTCCGCTGGAAAACCTGATCGACAAATATATGCCCAATCTTCAGGCTGTATTCGAGAAATATCCGGAGTACAGGACCATGGTGACTGCGCCGGACGGACATATTTACTCATTCCCGTGGATCGAACAGCTTGGCGAAGGCAAGGAAGCGATTCAGGCCATCGGTGATATTCCGTACATTAATAAGAAATGGCTGGATTTCCTCGGACTCGATGTGCCCGACACGACAGATGAACTGGAGCAGGCGCTGATCGCATTCCGCGATAATGCGGATGCCCTTGAAGAGGAATTTGATATCGAGGGCGATGTGATCCCGATGTCATTTATCATCAACAACGGCGATCAGGACCCTGCAATCCTGATCAACGGCTTCGGTGAAGGCTATGGAGATACCGGAGATCATTTTGCGGTGACAGATGACGGAGAAGTGATCTATACAACGGTACAGGAAGGCTATAAAGAAGGAATCGAATGGCTCCATTCTCTTGTAGAACAGGATCTTGTAGACCCTGAGGCATTTACTCAGGAATGGTCCACTTATGTGGCAAAGGGTAAGAACCACAGATACGGTCTCTGTTTTACATGGGATATCGCAAATATCGACAACTATGAGGATTATGTGATGATGCCGGCTCTGGCGGGACCGGACGGTCTTGTTAATATTACAAGGCAGAACGGAAGCGAGACCAGCGGATTTGACCGTGGAAGATGCGTACTGACCACAAGCTGCCGGGATACTGCACTTGCAGCCTCGTGGATTGATCAGATGTATGCTCCGCTCCAGTCGGTTCAGAATAACTGGGGAACATACGGCGAGAAAGATGCCGACAATATTTTCGAGATGAGCACGAACGCGGAAGGCGGAAAAATGCTGAAACATCTGGATCTCGGAGACGCGTCGCCTGTAGAGGTAAGACAGGCGCAGTCCGTAAACGGTCCGCTGGCTGTACTGAACGATTATTATGACGTCTACGTGACACAGCCGGACGATGCAAAATGGCGTCTCGACAATATGCACGAGACTTATCTGAAAGATATGCACAGCAAATATGTGTATCCGAATGTATTTATGAGCATTGATGACACCAACAGAGTGTCGCAGCTCGACACGGATATCAAGAAATATGCGGAGCAGAAGAAAGCGGACTGGATCTTAAACGGCGGTATAGAGGAAGAGTGGGACTCCTATCTCCAGAAAATGGAGGATTACGGACTTTCCGAATACCTTGCCATCAAGCAGAAATATTTTGACCAGTATCAGGAGTCACTGGCGGAAATGGAAACAACAGAGACGGCAGATACCGCAACTGGAAATTAAGGAAAGGAAACAAATCAATATGACAAGTCAGACACTGCGTGAAGCAAGAAAATACGAAGAAGCTTCTGAAAAAATGATAAAGAAAGAGGAACGCCCGGATTTCCACCTGTCTACACGTACTGGCTGGATGAATGATCCAAACGGATTCTCTTATCATAACGGACAGTATCACATGTTTTATCAGTATTATCCGTATGAGCCGAGGTGGGGATCCATGCACTGGGGACATGCGGTGAGCAAAGACCTTCTGCACTGGGAGTACCTCCCGGCAGCTCTGGCGCCGGATGAGGCTTATGACAGAGACGGATGCTTTTCCGGGAGCGCGGTAACGCTCCCGGACGGCAGACAACTGTTGATGTATACCGGAGTACTTCGGGAGCGTCAGGCAAACGGAGAATACTGTGATATGCAGACACAGTGTCTTGCTGTGGGTGACGGAGTAGATTACGAGAAGTATGAGATGAATCCGGTATTGGATAAAACAGATATCCCGGAAGGAAGCAGTGTCCATGACTTCCGCGATCCGAAGATGTGGCAGAAAGAAGACGGCACCTACTGCTGTGTTGTCGGGAACCGTCCTGCAGACGGAAGCGGGCAGATCCTGCTGTATACCAGCCCGGACGGATTCCAGTGGAAGTTTAAAAGTGTTCTTGCTGCAAACAATAACCGTTTCGGAAAGATGTGGGAGTGCCCCGATTTCTTCGAGCTGGACGGTAAATGGGTTCTCCTGACAAGTCCGCAGGATATGCTGCCGGAAGGATTTGAATACCATAACGGAAACGGAACCCTCTGTCTGATCGGAGAGTATGACGAGGAGACGGGGACTTTTACAGAGGAGCATGATCAAGCCATTGATTATGGAATCGACTTCTATGCACCCCAGACAGTCCTGACGCCGGACGGGCGCCGGGTGATGATCGGCTGGATGCAGAACTGGGATGCATGCAATCTGCGCTCACCGGAAGATAAGTGGTTCGGACAGATGAGCCTGCCCAGAGAACTATTTATAAAAGACGGAAGACTCTGCCAGAGACCGATCCGCGAACTGGACGAATTAAGAGTGAATAAAGTGGAGCACCGTGACGTGACCTTTTCTGATGTGATCAGTCTGGATGGCGTAAAGGGAAGAAAAGTGGACATTGAACTGACACTGCGCCCGGGAGACGGGGAGAAGCTTTATCAGAAATTTGCGTTGCGTTTTGCCCAAGATGAAAAGTATCAGACGGCGGTCAGCTTCCGGCCTCATGAATCAGTTCTTAAAATAGACCGGAAATTCTCCGGTTCAAGAAGAGCAATCATCCACCAGAGACGAAGTCTGGTGAACAGCAAAAACGGAGAACTGAAACTGCGGGTAATCCTCGACCGGTTCAGTGTGGAGGTCTTCGTAAACGACGGAGAGCAGGTCATGACGGCAACCATGTATACAGACCAGTCGGCAGACGGGATTTCCTTCTTTGCTGACGGAGTGGTAAATATGGATGTGGTGAAATACGATCTCGTGTCTGAAGGACAGTCTGTATCCGATAAAGATAATTTGTCAGAGGAGCAGGCCGCAAAGATGCAGGAGAATGACGAACCGGAGATAAAAGAATATGGAGAGCTTGCGGTCTGATAGAGCCATTGATTCGAGAATGAAATAAAAATGAGGGTGCGAATGAAACCCGCAAATATGAGATTGAGTGATAAAAACCGGCTTATTTAAGCCGGTTTTTGTCGCTCCCATTCGCACATTGTGTTCAGAAAGTTCAAACGGGATAATGAGTGTGGTTGTAGTGAAATGTAATTTGGTATCTGGAGAATAAACAGCTTGCGAAAGATATTTGATAATGGTATTCTTTTCATGGGTGATTAGTTATGCAGAATTCGAAAAAATTTGACAATTTTATTTCTAATTTGAATGTATTGGAAAAGGCGGAAAACGAGGATTTGAATAATGAATTTATACTCAGTGGAATTATTGTTAAATTTTTTCTCCAGTTCGAACTCAGCTGGAAAGTGTTAAAGGAGCTTCTGCGCTATGAGGGCAAAAGCGCGGCAAATTCGGGATCGCCAAGAGAAATATTGAAGGCTGCGTATTCTGTCTATGATTTTATTGATGAGGATATCTGGCTTGAGATGCTGAAATCAAGAAATGATATGACTCATATATATGATGGTGAGACGGCGAAACGTCTTGTCGATATGATTCTTCGAAAGTATATTCCGGCTTTTGAAATAATGAGGAAGAAAATACAGGAAAAATACAAGGATATTCTGGATACTATATGATTTTTGTATGAATTTCCGGTAAGAAAATACCGGGCGGATCTCAGCTGAGGTCTGCCCGGTATTTTCAGGTCAGGGATAAAACCGGATATTGTATTTATTCGATTCCCACTACTTTGTAGTCTTTATCTTCTACAGTCTTTTTCAGTACGTCGTCGCTTACGTCAGAGTTGAGTGTTACAACAGCTGTGCCTGCCTCATGGCTTACTTCAGCTGCATCTACCTGATCGAGAGCCTCAAGGGCTTTCTTTACAGTGGCCTCGCAGTGTCCGCACATCATTCCTTCGATTTTTATTGTTTTTGTCATTGTTGTCTCCTCCTTGTTTTGTTTCTTTGTTTTGATTTTTCTATCTTTACTGGAATCATACATTTTGAACCAGTTAAGACGCAGTGCATTGCTTACGACACAGAAGCTGGAAAGGCTCATGGCCGCGGCTCCGAACATCGGATTTAACTGCCATCCGAACAGCGGGATCCATACGCCGGCCGCCAGCGGAATACCGATGGCATTGTAGAAGAACGCCCAGAACAGGTTCTCGTGGATGTTGCGCAGCGTCGCGCGGCTTAAGCGGATCGCCGCAGGAACATCGGTAAGCCTGCTCTTCATCAGGACCACATCCGCGGCGTCGATAGCGATATCCGTACCGGCTCCGATGGCGATACCCATGTCGGCTCTGGTAAGAGCCGGGGCGTCGTTGATGCCGTCGCCTACCATTGCTACTTTGCCCTTTTTCTTCAGGGAGCGGATGACGCTTTCCTTTCCGTCAGGCAGTACGCCTGCGATGACTTCATCCACACCGGCTTGAGCTCCGATGGCTTTTGCGGTACGCTCGTTATCGCCGGTCAGCATGACAACGCGGATGCCCATATTCTGGAGCTCTCTGATGGCTTTCGGGCTGTCCTCTTTAATGACGTCAGCTACGGCGATGATACCCATCAATCTGCCGTCCTTGCTGAAAAACAGAGGTGTTTTCCCTTCCTCTGCAAGCCGGCCGGCGGTCTGTGAAGTCGCTTCGGATATCTCGGTGTTCTGGCTGATAAATTTTAAGTTGCCGCCGCAGATCAGAGAACCGTCGATCTTTCCGGAAAGTCCGTTGCCCGGCACAGCCTGGAATTCTTCAGCCTCAAGCTGTTTCAGAGAATCCTTCTGTCCGTTTTCTTCCGCTTTTACAATGACGGCGCGGGCAAGAGGATGCTCGCTCTTTTTCTCCAGGGCATATGCATAGGAGAGAAGCTCCTGTTCCGTAACCCCGTCTGCGGGGATCATATCGGTTACTTTCGGTTCGCCGCTGGTGATCGTTCCGGTTTTATCAAGAGCAACGATCTGTGTCTTTCCGGCTTCTTCCAATGATACGGCGGTCTTAAACATAATACCGTTCTTTGCTCCCATGCCGTTGCCTACCATGATGGCTACAGGAGTGGCCAGCCCCAGCGCGCAGGGGCAGCTGATGACCAGCACGGAGATTGCTCTTGCAAGAGCGAAACCTACTGTCTGTCCGGCAAGGAGCCATACGATCAGCGTGACGATGGCGATGGCGATCACGGCGGGAACGAATACGCCTGATACACGGTCCGCTACTTTGGCGATGGGCGCTTTTGTTGCCGCAGCGTCGCTGACCATCTGAATGATCTGCGACAGTGTGGTACCTTCGCCTACACGGGACGCCTCGCACCGGAGATAGCCGGACTTATTCAGAGTTGCCGCCGAGACAGCGTCGCCGGCATTTTTATCGACCGGGATACTCTCGCCAGTGAGAGCGGATTCATTGACTGCGCTGGTGCCTTCCAGCACGATACCGTCTACCGGGATATTCTCGCCGGGTTTTACTACGAATATGTCGCCTTTTCGTACCTGTTCTATGGAAACGACTTCCTCAGAACCGTTCCGGATCACAGTGGCTGTTTTCGGAGCCAGTTTCATGAGACCTTTCAGGGCGTCCGTGGTACGGCCTTTTGAGATAGCCTCCAACAGTTTCCCGACTGTGATCAGCGTCAGGATCGTGGCGGCTGATTCAAAATAAAATTCATGCATATAGGACATGGCGCCTGCCGCATCTCCCTGAGTCAGGGCGGCAGACATGGCAAACAGGGCATAGAGACTGTAAACATATGAAGCGCTGGCTCCGAGGGCTACCAGTGTATCCATATTCGGTCCGCCGTGGATTAGTCCTTTAAATCCGTTGACAAAGAACTTCTGATTGATCACCATGACCGCGGTTGTGAGCAGCAGCTCAACCAGACCGATGGCCATATGATTGTCTGCGAGAACGGACGGCAGCGGCCAGTTCCACATCATATGTCCCATAGAAATATACATCAGCGGTACCCAGAAGCAGATTGAGGCGATCAGTCTCCGTTTCATTTTCGGCGTTTCTCTGTCTTTTAGGGAATCCTCCGCCTCCGCGATGGAGACACCGCTTCCGCCGGCCTGTTCTGCTGCGTGGTGTCCTTTCTCCGTGGCGCCGTATCCGGCCGCTTCTACAGCGGCGATGATATCGGACGGAGACGCGGTCCCTTCCACTCCCATAGAATTGGTCAGCAGACTTACAGAACAGGACGTGACTCCCGGAACTTTGGAGACAGCTTTTTCAACCCGGGCGCTGCACGCCGCACAGCTCATGCCCGTTACATTATATTGTTCCATAATAAAACCTCCCGAAATTTGCTGCTATTTCATCAGTTTCTGCAGGACAAGGACCAGTTCGTCGATGGTCTCATCCTTTCCTTCTTTTATATCTTCTGCAACACAGGTGCGGATATGCTCCGCCAGAAGAACTTTATTAAAACTGTTCAGTGCTGCGTTGACTGCGGATACCTGAATCAGGATATCCGGACAATATACATCATTTTCTACCATCTTTTTGATTCCGCGCACCTGACCTTCAATACGGTTCAGGCGGTTCAGCATATTCCGCCGCTCTTTTTCCGAGCGTTCTTTTGTTTTATGCTTACAGGCGGGACAGGTTTTATTTTCTTCCACGTATCTATACACTCCTTTCAAACCCCTATGGGGTATTTCTTTCTGCACATATAATATATACCCTGTGGTGGTATATGTCAACCTGTGAAAGAAAAAATTTGAACTGTTATTTTGAATTAGGGGGATGGAGATGAGAGATTATTTTAGAACGTATAGGTTTAGACTATGAAAAAACATTAAATATAAATATTTGCTATTTCAATAAACGTCTGCTAAATTGAACGTGTAAAAAGTATGAAGGAGGTTTTGTTGAAATGAAAAAAGGCTTGATCCTGATTTTAACAATTGGCGTTTTCAGCATTATTAATACAGAGATGGGCGTAGTCGGCATCCTTCCGCTGGTCTCCGAAAATTATGGGGTGACAGTCGCAGCGGCAGGCCTTCTCGTCAGTATGTTCGCACTGGTCGTAGCAGTATCCGGACCTACGATGCCGCTTTTTTTCTCGGGAGTAAATAGAAAAAAGGCAATGATACTTGTTCTGAGTGTATTTACGGTGTGTAATGTGATCTCAGCATTTGCCACGAACTTTCCGGTTGTTCTGATCACCCGTGTGATCCCGGCATTTTTCCAGCCGGTGTACGTATCGATGGCAATGTCGGTTGCAGGTTCTTCTGTGCCGGAGAAGGACGCGCCGAAGGCTGTGTCTAAAGTCATGATGGGAGTGTCCGCAGGCATGGTTCTCGGAGTGCCGATCGTAAGTTATATCGCAAACATGACGTCGCTGAGAGTCGGTATGCTTTTCTTCGCGGCTGTCAATGCAGCGGCCCTGATCGCTACTATAATTGCAGTGCCGGATCTTCCGGTAAAAGAAAAGCTGTCCTACGGGTCTCAGCTGAGTGTGCTCAAAGAAAGCAGGACATGGCTGTCCATTTTCGGAGTTATGTTCCTAAACGGGTCCGTATTTGGTGTATACAGTTATCTTTCCGAATACATGGAGACTGTGACACAGCTTTCGGCAGGGCTGATCAGTATTCTTCTTCTTGTATATGGTCTTTCCAATATGCTGGGAAACCTGATCGCGGGCCGGATGCTGAGCAGCCGTCCGCTGGGATTTGTTGTCACATTCCCGTTCCTTCTTGCGGCGGTGTATGCGGTGCTTTTCTTCCTCGGCTGCTTCACAGTTCCGATGGCGGTGCTCACTTTTGTCTGGGGTGTGCTTGCCGGAGCGGCGGCCAATATCAATCAGTACTGGCTTGCCACAGCAGCGCCGAAGGCGCCTGATTTTGCCAACGGTCTGTTCCTTGCATCTACGAATCTGGGAACGACAGTGGGAACTTCCGTATGCGGTTTCTTCCTGTCAAGAATGGGGACTCAGTATATTGTACTGGGAGGAATCCTCTTCATCGCCTGCGCTTTTGTGCTGATCACCATGAGGGTGCGCAGTGAAAAAAGAGTGCAGAGCGCAGGAAAGAAACTGAAGACGGCATAAAATACAGACAGAGGCGGAATTCTCTGCCTTAAAGCCGATTCTTATCACCCCACTCGCACATTCCGTCCAGAATAGGGATCAGTGACTTGCCCCTTTCTGTCAGGCTGTACTCTGCTTTGGGCGGGATCTGCGGGTATTCTTCCCTGTGGACAAGCTGGTCTGCTTCCAGTTCTTTTAATGTGGAGCTCAGCGTTTTATAGGAAATCTGTCCGATATATTTTTTCATTTTATTGAATCTCACTACACCGAATTCCATCAGTGTGTAGAGAATCGTCATTTTATATTTCCCGTTGATCAGCGATAACGTATAACTGAATCCGGTAGTGAAAGAATGTGATGTGGTAATTCTTGCCACACCGCTCTATTACTGGAATATGAGCGGTCAGATCCGGACAGCGATCGACCGTCTGTTTGCGCTGGAGGAGGGCGATGGCAATCTCTTAAGAGGACACGACAGGTCTTCTGCGCTTCTGATGGCGGCAGAAGGAAACGGATTTGACGACGTCCTTCTCTACTATGACCACCTGATGGAGCATTTGAAATGGAAGAATCTGGGCCATGTCCTTGCCGGAGGCAACGGAGATGTGGGAGATATCGAAGGAAAACCGGAACTTAAGGAGGCTTATGAGCTGGGAAGAGCGATTAATTAGTTCTGAGCAAGACGGTAAAAACGATATGTTTGGTAATTTAAGATTGAAAAATCCGACAGAGCGGTCTGTGTTCTGTCGGATTTTTCGGTATGTAATATTTCTTCTTATATAAACAGCTCGTTTTCTTTTCTCTCTGAACAAGCCTTTTTCAGTGCCAGTCCTACGGCTTTTACCATAGCTCCGTTTACCTTGCGCGCTGACTGCGGACATTTTACCACGCATCGCATACAGGAAATACACTTCTTGCTGTCGGTATCTTTCGGATTATCCTTACTGATCGCTTGAACAGGACAGTTCTGTGCGCAGAGACCGCATCCGGTGCAGCTGCGGTCTGCCTTGGGAACCAGACCGCCGCCTCCTGCCTTTTTATACGGGTGGTTCCCCGGTATCTTGGGCGCTGAGAGAGCAGCCGGATTTCCGTTGATCTTTTCAATTATTTTCCCGGCAAAGCCGTGGAGCACCTCTGCATCTGCGGAGTCAGGTCTTCCTGCCGCATACTGGTGTGCGATGGAATGCTCTGCAATGGCGGCAATACCTGCTATGACTCTGAATCCGCTCTTTTCGGCAGAATCGTTCAGCTCAATGAGAGTGTCCTCATATGCGCGGTTGCCGTATACACAGACAAGGATGCCCATTGCCTGATTTCCATTGATTTTTTCCAGTCTCTGGATAGCGGGAGCCGGTACCCGTCCGCCAAAAGAAGGAACGGCGATCACGGCGACGTCGCCTTTTTCGAGGCTGACTGCGCTGAAATCAGTTTCCGGATCTGACAGATCCACTTTTCTGACGGGAGTATCCCATGCTGAAGTTATCATATCTGCTGCTTTCTGTGTGCCGCCCGTGGGGCTGAAAACTATTTGTACTATATTCATATCCATGCCTACTGTAAAATTTAGATTTACAACAATAATTATAGTCACCCGATCAGGCAGTGTCAATGTTTACATCATATAAAATTGGGGATATAATGGTGAATGGCTGAGGTTTATATGCCTGACGCTGATAAAGAAAATGAGGAATGAATAAGAATTATGCATATCAGTACAAAATGTTCGGTGGCGCTTCACTGCCTTATATTTATATATGAGTACGAGGAAAAGACGAGGGTTACCAGCGACCTGTTATCGAAGTCCACGGGGATTAATGCGGCTACGATCAGGAATATTTTCCGTGCTTTAAAGAAAGAAGATATTATAACGGTAAAAGCCGGTACAGGAGGGGCGGAGCTTAACTGTTCTCCGGATGAGGTCAGTCTGTACCGTGTATGCAGAACTCTGGAGCCTGAGTTTCTCTCCAAGCTGATAGGAGTTCACCGCTCTCCGTCCTCATTGTGCCCGGTTGGGAGAAATATTCATCATGTTCTGGATTGTTCTTATCAGAAGATAAGGAGTGATCTGAAGGAAAGTCTGGAGAATATTACGCTCGCCGATATTATCTCCGACTATGAAGGAGTAGAACAGGAAGAGAAAGAATCCGGGGAGGGGGAAAGAAATTGAAAACCAGTAAATTTGAAATCGATATGTGCAACGGATCGATCATGGACAAGCTGATCTCGTTTTCGCTGCCGTTGATGCTCTCGAGTATCCTGCAGCTGATGTTTAACGCGGTGGATATTATTGTCGTAGGAAGATTTGACAGCAGTCAGGCTCTCGCGGCGGTCGGATCGACAACTGCACTGATCAATATTTTCACGAATCTTTTTATTGGTATTTCGCTGGGGGCAAATGTCCTTGCGGCCCGGTATTTCGCGGCGGGGCGGGACAAAGAGATGTCGGAGGCGGTACATACGGCGATCACTCTCGCGCTGATCAGCGGTGTTATCATGGCGTTTGTTGGAGCGGGGGCGTCCAGACTGGCGCTGGATCTTATGGATACGCCGGCGGATGTGATCGATCAGTCTGTTACATATATGAGGATCTACTTTATGGGAATGCCGTTCTTCATGCTGTATAACTACGGGGCGGCGGTTTTAAGAGCGGTAGGGGATACAAAACGTCCGCTGCTCTTCCTTGCGATAGCAGGTATGGCGAATGTGGCGCTGGATCTTCTGCTGGTCATTGTGATTCCGCTGGGAGTGGCGGGAGTTGCTATTGGAACGGTGAGCTCCCAGTTTGTGTCCTGTATACTGGTGCTGTGGTGCCTTCACAGGTCGGAGGGAAGTTATCAGCTCCGATTCTCGAAGCTCACGATCAAATGGATTTATCTGAAACGTATCTTTCAGGTGGGGATACCGGCAGGAATCCAGAGTACGGTAATCAATTTTTCCAATGCCATGCTCCAGTCGTCCGTCAATTCATTCGGCTCCACGGCAATGGCAGGATATACAGCAGCTAACAATATCCTCGGTTTTTTGTATGTATCAGTCAATGCCGTTACACAGGCATGCATGAGTTTTACAAGCCAGAATTACAGTGTAGGTAAGCAGAAGCGTATGGACAGAGTGCTCATTGACTGTATCATTTTGTCGGCCGGTGCGGCGGGAGTGCTTGGAGTCGGGGCGTATGTGTTCGGTTCGCAGCTTCTGGGAATCTATACGTCAGATGCATCCGTAATCGAGTGCGGGCTTGAGATTCTTTCAATCACTACGGTCCCGTATTTCCTCTGTGGTATCATGGATCTGATACCGGGAGCCCTTCGAGGAATGGGACATTCCGCAGTGCCGATGGTATTGTCCGTGATCGGTACGGTAGGAACGAGGATCGTGTGGATCTACGGGCTTTTCCCGCATCACAGATCACTGTTTTTCCTCTTTATCTCCTATCCGGGATCGTGGATCGCGACGATCCTCATGCAGGCAGTGTGTTTCTATTTCGTTCGGAAAAAGTGTATACGGCAATTAAAAGCAGTGAATGGATAAAAAATGGAAATGGGGACGTAGTAAAATCAGGTTTTACTACGTCCCCATTTCCATTTTTGGATATTTTACCATATACCAAGCACGTGCTGCATCCCCAGACTTACAAGGGAGATCCCCAGCCAGCAGCAGAATCCTGTGAAGATCGGTTTCCCGCCGGTCTTGACCAGTTTGACGATGTTTGTGTTCAGACCGATGGCAGCCATTGCCATGACGATCAGGAACTTGCTCAGCTCTTTGAGCGGATCGGTCACAGCTGCAGGCAGCTGGAATATGGTTGTTACAACGGATGCAAGTACAAAGAACAGTACGAAGAACGGGAAGGATTTTTTCAGGCTGAAAGTAGAGCCTTCCGAATTCTTCTCTTTCCTGCCTCTCCAGATGGCAAGGACCAGAGTGATCGGGATGATCGCAAGGGTTCTTGTCATTTTTACGATGGCAGCGGATTCCAGTGTATTGCTTCCGTGGATACCGTCCCATGCGGTTGCCGCCGCAGTGACTGAGGAGGTGTCATTGATGGCGGTTCCGGCAAACAGGCCGAATCCCTCGTTGCTCAGGCCCAGCATGGCTCCCAGTGTGGGGAAGATGAGGGCGGCGAGTACATTGAAGAGGAAGATAACTGAGATGGACTGCGCCACTTCTTCGTCATTCGCCTCGATTACAGGCGCTGTGGCTGCGATGGCGCTTCCGCCGCAGATCGACGAACCCACGCCCACAAGGATTGCGTTGTTGGTGCGGAGCTTCAGCGCTTTATACAGGATAAATGCAATGATCAGGGAGGTCGCGATGGTGGATATGATGATCGGAAGCGACTGTTTTCCCTTTGCAAGGATCTCTGTCAGATTCATGCCGAAGCCTAAGAAGACGACTGCCGCCTGCAGGATCTTTTTTGATGTATAATTAACGCCTGCTGTAAAGGGCTCTTTTTTTGTAAGTATCAGTGTAAGGATCATTCCGATCAGTATGGCGAACACCGGTCCTCCGATGACGGGAACCGCCTGCCCGAGAAACCATGACGGTATTGCGATGATAAGGCAGAGCAGGAGACCCGCTCCGTTTTTCTTTAAGAAGTTCATTCTTTTTTCCTCCCTTGTTATTCCTTTGTTGATTTACGATGCAGCAGTTCAGCCGCGCCATTCGTAAAAGTTGATTTCCAATATCTGGCTACGAATCATAAGATATCATAAAAAAACTATAAAATAAAATTATTAATATTTATTTTATCATAAATATATGTTATGATAATGCCCAGGGAGTAGTTCTGTATAGATTTGGGCGGAGGATTGCTTATAAACCTCCGCCCGGGTTTCTTTTATATTAAGTCACTGATGTATTGCCGTTGATAAGGGGAGTGAGGTAATGCTTGATTTCAGGATGGAGACTTTTCTAACTGTATGTCAGTGTATGAATTTCACACGTGCATCGGAAAAACTGAATATTACGCAGCCTGCTGTGTCACAGCACATTCATTTTCTGGAGAAGCACTATAATACGAAGCTTTTCCGGTATGAGGGAAAGAAGCTGAAGCTTACCGGGGCGGGAGAGATCCTCCGCAATGCGTCTCTTACGATGATGCATGATGAGATTTCCATGCAGAATCAGATGCAGAAGACGGATGAGGAAGAGGAGATCCGTTTCGGCGCTACGAGGACGGTAGGAGACGTGCTCATGGGCAGGATTCTGGAACGTTATCTGAGGGAGTATCCGGATGCGAAGATCTGCATGATCGTGGATAATACCCAGGAGCTTCTGCGAAAACTCGATGAGGGCGCTATTGATTTTGCGCTTGTGGAAGGTTTTTTCCAGAAAAATGAATATGACCATCAGAAGTATTCTGATGAGAATTATATTGCGGTCTGTGCACCGGACTATAACTGGGAGGGAAAGAGTGAAGCAGATTCCGCCGGTCTTCGCGAGTCGGTATTTTCCGGGAAAGCGGTATCTGTTGAGAAACTTTTTCATGAGCGGCTGCTCGTGCGGGAGGAAGGCTCGGGGACGCGTGAAGTGCTGGAACGCTGTCTGGACGCCCAGAATTTCAGTATCCGTGATTTTGACAAAGTGATGGAAGTCGGAAGCCTTCAGACCATCAGGGAGTTGACAAAAGCCGGATGCGGTATTACATTTTTATATGAAACTGCTGTGCGGGATGAGCTCAGGGAGGGAACTTTGAAACGGATTCCTCTGAAAGGCTTTGAGATTTCCCATGAGTTCAGTTTTATCTGGAGACGTGGAAGTATCTATGCGGACAGATATAAGGAAATCTTCCGCAGATTTTCTTCATAGCGGTTTTTTAATTACACATATATAAAGAAGGAAGTGAACTTAAGAGATGTTACAGGTAGAACATTTATCATATGATGTGGTAGAAGAAGGAAAACAGTCCGAGATCCTCTCAGACGTCAGTTTTACTGTAAATGACGGAGAAATGCTCGTGATCACCGGCCCGAACGGCGGCGGAAAGTCTACGCTTGCCAAGCTGCTTATGGGAATCAACAAGGCGACAGGCGGAAAGATCATTCTGGACGGACAGGATATTACGGATTACACCATTGATGAGCGTGCCAAGGCAGGAATAGGCTTTGCATTCCAGCAGCCGCCGCGGTTTAAGGGAATGACGGTGCGCAGACTTCTGTCTCTGGCAGCAGGAGAGCCGCTGGATGAGAAGACGTGCTGTAATCTTTTAAGCAGCGTAGGACTCTGCGCAATGGAATATATTGACCGTGAGGCTGATGCGACACTCTCAGGCGGCGAGATGAAGAGAATAGAGATCGCGACAGTTCTGGCGAAACAGCATAAGCTCTGTGTATTTGACGAGCCGGAGGCAGGTATTGATCTCTGGAGCTTCTCCATGCTGATCAAGCGTTTCGAGAAGATCCATAAAGAGAAGAAGGAGAGCCTGATCCTGATCTCCCATCAGGAAAGGATCATCCAGATGGCTGACCGTATTATGGTCATTTCCGACGGAAAGGTAGAATCCATCGGAGATGCAAAAGATATTATGCCGACGCTTTTCGGCGATGAGCTGGATGGCTGTGAATGCAGGAGACAAAAGGGAGGTGAGCTCTATGGAGAATAATCAGACAAAAGTACAGAACACAGAGGCAGAGCAGACAAAAACAGAGCTCGACAAAGTGACGGAAGACGTGTTAAAGGTGATCGATTCCTACGGATTTAAGCAGGAGGGAGCATACAACCTGAGACTGAACGGTATGGCGGTCTGCCACGGCGACAGCCGTCATATCCATATCGTAAAGAAAGAGGATAAGCCGGGCATTGACATCCATATCAGCGGTGAGGCAAAGGACGAGCAGGTCCACATTCCGGTGGTTATGAGCCAGGAAGGCATTGATGTCGTATACAATGATTTCTATATTGAAGACGGCGCTGATGTGACGATTATCGCAGGATGCGGTATTCACGGCGAAGGCTGCTCCGAGACCCGCCACGACGGTATCCATGCGTTCCATGTGGGAAAAGGATGCAATGTAAAATATGTGGAGAATCATTATGCAGAGGGAAACGGAACCGGACAGAAGGTTCTCAACCCTGTGACTAAGATTTACGTAGGTGAGGATTCCACATTTACGCTTGAGACAACCCAGATCAGAGGCGTGGATTCCACAGAGCGTGAAAACTATGTGGAGCTTGCCGATAATGCGAAACTGTTTGTAACAGAAAAACTGATGACAGACGATGATCAGACTGCAGTTTCCAACTTTGACGTAGAGTTAAACGGAGAAGACAGTTCTGCAAGGATCGTCTCCCGTTCCGTCGGCAAAGGCAAATCCCATCAGGTATTCCACCCGAGGGCGATCGGAAGCAACCGCTGCCACGCACATGTACAGTGCGATTCAATCATCATGGATCAGGCGGAGATCAGCTCCATTCCGGAGATCGACGCAAAACACGTGGATGCGCAGATTATTCACGAGGCGGCCATCGGAAGAATCAATGACGAGCAGCTTGTGAAGCTGAGAACATTCGGCCTCAATGAAGAAGAGGCGGAGTCTGTGATCATCGAGAACTTCCTGAGATAAACATACAATACAAAGAAGAGAGCTCCCATGCGGGTGATAGATTCACATGCATGGGAGCGCTCTTTGTGATGGAAATGTGCCCCATCCGGGCTTGCCAGAGACCGAGGCGGCTTCGTACAATTCTTGAATATGCCCTTTGGTACTTCCGATGATTAAATTGCTGCTGTGACAACTGCTACATACTCGGCTTGCACACATCAATCCATTCTTTTGATTTGGAATCCTGTTCCAGCTCCTCGCATGTCATCTCGACAGCAGAGTTTCCGCTTCCGGCAGCAGGAAATACAGTTTCAAATCTTTTCAGAGAAACATCCAGATATACAGAGATACCCTCCGGATTCCCGAACGGGCAGACGCCTCCGATGGCATGTCCGGTCAGCTTTTCCACATCCTCCGAAGCGAGCATCTTAGCTTTCATCCCGAAGAAATGTTTGAATTTGCTGTTATCGATTTTCATATCCCCGGCAGTAACGATGAGGATGGCAGCGTCTTTCTCCTTTGTGTAGAAAGAAAGTGTCTTGGCAATCCGCGCCGGCTCCACGCCCACAGCCTGCGCCGCCAGCTCTACCGTGGCGCTGGAGACAGGAAACTCGAGAATCTCTTTATCAATGTTGTTTTCCTTGAAATAATTTCTTACAAGCTCTACTGACATAATGAAAACTTCCTTTACTTAAAATTCAAATGTGGATATTCATACCACAGGCGCTCAAAAAGCGCGCCACGTGACTATTATATCAGTTTTTTCCCTCTTCGTATATTGAATTTTGAGTAACTGTTCAGCCGTAATAAGCACGAAGTGCGGTTTCGCGAATGGCGCGGGCTGAACTGTTACAATTCTGAATCCGATGCATGTCGGTTTACATTGCCGGACCGCCATGCTAAAATAGATGTGTATTGATTCATCGCGGCCCAAAGGCCCATATATGAAAAACGAAAAGAACAAGAAAAGGAACTCCCTAAAAGTCTGTGACATACATCTGCCTGTAGAGAAAGGACGCCTTGCCGAACGGGAACGCCGGCTGAAAGATCTGGAACAGCTTACGCTGCTCAGTGATGTGTTTATGAAGAAGAAAAATATTTACGGCAGACAGGACAGCCGTATATGGACGGCGCTCATCTTATTTATGTAAATGCAGAGATAGATGATAAGAGCAGGACAGCAAAATTGATGCAGTATTTTAGAACGGCAGATCCTTTTGACGACAGTGAGGGAGAGTTGTCAGAACGGGTACGGTTTCTGAAGACTGAGGAAGGAGGAATAGAGATCATGTGTGAGATTATGGAACGGATCAGGGAAGAAGGAAGATTAGAAGGAATACGTGAGGGAAAGAAATCCGGTCTCCGGGAAGGACGAAAATCCGGCCGCTTGGAAAGCAGCAGGAAGACAGCTGTTAATCTGGGTCAGATGGGAATGCCGATCGAGACGATTGCCCGCGCTGTAGATGCGGATGTTACGGTAGTAAAACAGTGGCTGAAAGCGAAAAAATGATCTGACTCAACCACCGGTAGGGTTACTTTTGACGCTTTAGAATGTATATTAGAGGCAGGAAGAAAAATGAACTTCCTGCCTTTTACGTTGTAACAGTTCAGCCCGCGCCATTCCTGATGGCTGAATTGTCGTTATATATCATAACACAGGAGGGGGATTACATGGATCAGCAGAAGATCGGCGCTTTCATTGTTCGCAGAAGAAAAGAACTGAATCTTACACAGAAGGAACTGGCAGACAAACTCGGTATCACGGATCGTGCCGTATCGAAGTGGGAGAATGGACGGTGTATGCCGGATCTTTCTCTGCTCCAGCCGCTCAGCAGAATTCTCGGGGTAGGCGTCAATGACCTGCTCAGCGGAGAAATCATACCAGAGGAGAAAGTCAGGGAAAAAAGCGAGCGTAACATTATGAATGTAGCGGATATGGCCTCGCTTAAATATCTTGGAAGTATTCGGACAGGGATGGCGGGCCTTTTGCCGCTTTTTGTTCTTCTGCTTATATACTGCGGTGTAAAAGGGCAGGAGGCGACCGGGCTTATGGCACTTATATGTACCTTTAACGGATTTTTTTACTGCTCCAGATACCGCACGATGAGAAGCCAACAATTACTTGCATTCGGGATCGTGTGGATACTGACGGCGGTGATCAACCTTATTGCATTTTTCATACGGACGTGGTAACATTACTTTCGGACAATCGAATGAAAGATCACACGAAAGAAGTTTTACCGGGCGGGGAGCGCCGTTCCGGGTTTTGCGCGATAAGCTCGGCAAGCGGCCGCCATGCTTGCATGAGGGGCATTTGCCGGGCAACGGACAGCGAACGGTTTGACCGTGAGCTGCCCGCAGCATCGCGCAGATCGTATAGGGGAATGGATTTCCCCTATACGACTGTACGCGATACAAAAACAACATGCGAGGGAATCCGTGTTCCGGAGTGAGAGGATGCCAGTAAGCATCGACCGTTATGTATACAGGAGGGAAAGACATGAAACATGTCAACGTAAGGAAACTTGCCCTCGCAGGGATACTGGTAGCGGTTGGTATCGTATGTTCACCGCTGTCAATTCCGGTGGGAGCATCTAAATGCGCTCCGGTCCAGCACTTTATCAATATTCTCGGGGGAGTGTTCTTGGGACCAGGCTATGCGGTGGGTATGGCGTTTGTGACCAGCCTTTTAAGAAATCTGATGGGAACCGGCACACTGCTTGCATTCCCGGGTTCTATGTGCGGAGCATTTCTGTGCGGCATGCTGTATAAGTACGGAAAACATCTTCCGTTTGCCTATGCAGGAGAGCTGTTCGGAACATCAGTTATCGGCGGGCTTTTAAGCTATCCGATTGCAACACTGATCATGGGAAGTGAGAGCGCAGTATTTGGGTTTGTCATTCCGTTCTTCGTTTCAAGCTGCGGAGGCACCATCATAGCGGCGGTGCTCGTAACTGCGATGAAGAAGATGAAAGTGTTTGATATTTATCTCGGAAATCTGGATGCAGAAACTCAGAAAATAAAGCACTGACGAAGCATATTTGCAGAAAGAAAAAACCAGTTCAGCGCGCGCCATTCGCAAAGACGCACTGCCGTGCTTACCGCGGCGATGCCGCTTCTTTGCTCATAAGCGGGCACTCGGTTCATCTGCCGATCAGTTGCCGGATCCTTATGCGAGCATAGATCCGTCTCCTGATGTCAGATGGCTGAACTGTTAAGAAAGATTGTCTGAAACACATATGAAAAAACGGGGAGCTTGCGTATCAAGCAGGCTGAGAGGAAGATGAATCGCTTCGACCCGCCACCTGATTTGGGTAATGCCAACGTAGGGAACATAGATAAACTACTGATGCGGGCGAACCCTTTTGCAGGGCTTCCCGTTTTTTTGTGCGATAAGCCCGGCAAGTGGCTGCCGTGCTTGCACGAGCAGAGATTTGCCGGGCAACGGACAGCGAGCAGCGAAGCTGAGAGCTGGAAAGAGGCAAGTGGCTGCCGTGCTTGCACGAGCGGAGATTTGCCGGGCAACGGACAGCGAGCAGCGAAGCTGAGAGCTGTGCGGTATCGCGGGCGGATAGGGGGCGGAAAACCCTCTATCCGATTATTCTTTGGAACATCCAAATGAAAGGTGGAAATACGATGAGAGAATATCTGGAAAATGTAAGAAATACAGTACCGCTGGTACATAATATCACAAACTACGTAACCGTAAATGATGTGGCGAATGTGCTTCTGGCCTGCGGCGGAAGTCCGATCATGTCCGACGAGGCAGAAGATGTGGAGGATATCACGTCTGTCTGCGGCGGTCTTAATATCAACATCGGCACCCTTCACAAGACAAGCATTGAAGGAATGTTCCGCGCGGGAAAGAAAGCGAACGAACTGGGGCATCCCGTACTGCTTGATCCGGTGGGCGCCGGAGCCAGTGCGCTGCGCACGAATACAGCGCTGGGGCTGATGAAAGAATTGAAATTAGCCGTGATCCGCGGAAATATATCCGAGATCAAGACTCTGGCTCTCGGAAGCGGCACGACAAAGGGCGTAGATGCAGACGTGGCGGACGCAGTGGCCGAGGAAAGTCTGGATGAGGCAGTTGCATTTGTGAAAAAATTTGCGGAAGAGACAGGAACGATCATTGCCGTGACCGGAGCTATCGACCTTGTATCTGACGGGAAGACCTGCTATGTGATCCGAAACGGCAGACCGGAGATGGGAAAAATCACCGGAACCGGTTGCCAGCTCTCCGGAATGATGACAGCCTATGTGACGGCAAATCCGGACCACCCGCTGGAGGCTGCCGCTGCGGCTGTCTGTGTCATGGGACTTGCAGGAGAGATTGGATGGAGCCGGATGCAGGATGGAGACGGAAACGCAACCTACCGTAACCGGATCATTGACGCCATCTACAATATGACGGGCGAAGAGCTCGAGAAAGGGGCAAAATATGAAATCAGATAATGAGGGAAACTGCAGGAAAGAGGATCTGCTCCTCTATGCAGTCACAGACCGCAGCTGGCTGAATGGGGAGACTCTTTACGCTCAGGTGGAGAAAGCGTTAAAAGGCGGGGTGACTTTTGTTCAGCTCAGAGAAAAAAATCTGGACGAGAAGGCTTTTCTCGAAGAGGCGAAAGAAATCCAGAAGCTGTGCGCACAGTATGGCGTCCCCTTTGTAATAAACGATAATGTAGAGATTGCCGCGCAGATCAACGCAGACGGCGTCCATGTAGGACAGAGCGATATGGAAGCGGGCGATGTGCGCAGGAAGCTGGGACCGGACAAGATCATCGGCGTGTCTGCCCAGACTGTAGAGCAGGCGCTAAAAGCTCAGGAGCACGGGGCAGATTATCTTGGCGTGGGCGCGGTATTTCCTACAGGCTCAAAGGCTGATGCAGTGGAAGTAAGCCATGAGACGGTAAAGGAAATCTGCGAAGCCGTAGATATACCGGTTATCGCCATTGGAGGCATCACTGCCGATAATGTGGCAGAACTTTCCGGCACAGGCATCTGCGGCATTGCCGTGATCAGCGCCATCTTTGCGCAGAAAGAGATAGAAGAAGCAGCGCGGCAACTGAAAAGCCGTACAGAAGAGATGCTGAAGGCACAGGTGTAAAGCGTAATTCAAGTGTAATGCAGCAAACTGACTGCAAAAAGGAGGATTCGAAAAGATGATCCGTGGAGTGATATTTGATGTGGACGGTGTACTGTTAAATTCCATGCCCGTCTGGGAAAATCTGGGAGAACTCTACTTGAACAGGCTGGGGGTCGAGGCGGAGAAAGGTCTCGGAGATATATTGTTTACCATGAGTCTTGAAGAGGGAGCGGACTATCTGATTTCCCATTATCGCCTTGATAAGACGCCGGAGGAGATTATAAAGGGGCTGAACCGGGAGGTGCAGGACTTTTATGAGAACCGGGTTCCTCTGAAAGAGGGGGTACGGCAGTATCTTCAGGAATTCCGGGAGAAGCAGATTCCCATGGTAATTGCTACGTCCGGTGACAGGAAGAACGCGGAAGCCGCCCTTAAAAGACTGAAGGTCTTTTCGTATTTTCAGGGGGTTTTTACCTGCTCCGAGATCGGAAGCAGCAAGAGCCAGCCGGATATCTATTACGCCGCGGCACTGCAGATCGATACGGAACCTTCTGAGACATGGGTGTTTGAAGATGCGCTACACGCGCTTCAGACCGCGAAAAGGGCGGGATTTAGGACAGTGGGAGTTTATGACAAGGCAAGCGACCGGGATCTTGCCCATATCTGGAACACGGCGGATATCTATCTGCCGGAGTTTAAAGATTTTAATATATTCTGGAAAAGAGCGTCCGTATAACAGCGGGCACTTTTCAGCGGCAGGCCGGGGGCACCACTTTCTGCCGCTATATAAAATTAATGCTGAGTGCATATCCGGAAAATGACGGCAGTTTTATATGGCAGACACGGATACGCATAACACGAAAGAGGAAAGGAAGTATGAAAAATGAGAACAGCATTAACAATCGCTGGCAGTGACTCCAGCGGAGGCGCCGGAATTCAGGCAGATATCAAGACAATGACCGCGAATGGCGTGTTTGCCATGAGTGCGATCACTGCACTGACTGCACAGAATACAACCGGCGTAGCAGGAATCATGGAGGTATCTCCTGAATTTCTAAAAGAGCAGATTGACTGTATCTTTACGGATATCAGTCCGGATGCGGTCAAGATCGGGATGGTATCATCAGCAGAGCTGATCGCTGCCATTGCAGAGAAACTTACGGAATATCACGCAGAGAATATTGTGGTCGATCCGGTTATGGCAGCCACAAGCGGGGCAAAACTGATCAGTGATGACGCGATAGATACGCTGAAAGAAAGACTGCTCCCCATGGCGGATGTTCTGACGCCCAACATTCCGGAGGCGGAAGTACTCTCAGGCATGGAAGTCAGGACTGAGGAAGATATGATAAAAGCCGCAGAGAAGATCAGTGAGAACTATCACTGCGCTGTTCTCTTAAAAGGCGGACATCAGTTAAATGACGCCAATGATCTGCTTTATAGAAACGGAAGTTACCGCTGGTTCTACGGAAAGCGCATTGACAATCCGAATACTCACGGAACAGGATGCACGCTGTCCAGCGCCATCGCGTCTAATCTGGCGAAAGGCTTTGACATGGATACATCCGTAGAGAGGGCGAAAGCATATATTTCCGGTGCGCTGGGAGCTATGCTGGATCTGGGAAAAGGCAGCGGCCCGATGAACCATGCCTTTGACATTACAGGGGAATATGTAAAGACTCCGGAAGATACAGCTATAGAAACACCGGAAAGTACAGTGACAGAAACAGATATGCCTTCTGCCGGAAAGGAGACAGTCTGACATGGAAACAAAACGTACTTCAGTATATGAAAATGGCCTGATCTGGTTCGGCGCTGGTGTATCCATTGCCGAGATCCTGACCGGAACCTATCTGGCTCCCCTTGGATTCCAGAGAGGCCTTGCAGCGGTCATCATCGGACATATTATCGGATGCTGTATGATGTTCTTTGCCGGACTGATCGGTGCGAGAATGAGAAAGAGCGCCATGGAAACTGTGAAAATGAGCTTTGGACGCAAAGGCGGGCTGCTCTTTGCCGTACTCAATGTCCTCCAGCTTGTCGGATGGACAGCCATCATGATCTATGACGGAGCCCTTGCCGCAGACGGTATCTTCCATACCGGGGCATGGGTGTGGTGCATCGTGATCGGAGCGCTGATCGTTCTCTGGATCGCTGTCGGAGTGACCAATCTTGGAAAGATCAATACGATTGCTATGGCAGCGCTCTTTATCCTGACCATCCTGCTGTGCAGAGTCATCTTCTTCGGTGGTTCGGACGCGGGCGCAGATCTGAGCAGTGACGCGATGAGCTTTGGCGCGGCAGTAGAACTGTCCGTGGCAATGCCGCTCTCCTGGCTGCCTGTTATCAGCGATTATACAAGAGAGGCGGAGAAACCGGTGAAAGCCACCGCGGCAAGCGTGATCGTCTACGGCCTGGTGAGCTGCTGGATGTATGTGATCGGTATGGGAGCCGCCATCTACACCGGCGAGACAGATATCGCCATAATCATGGCGAAAGCCGGACTCGGCATTGCGGCGCTTTTGATCGTGATCTTCTCCACTGTCACGACTACGTTCCTTGATGCATATTCAGCGGGCGTGTCATCCGAGTCCATATTTGCGAAACTGAAAGGAAATCATGTGGGCATCGTGGTGACGGTGATCGGTACGATTGCGGCCATCATTTTCCCGATGGATGATATCACGGATTTCCTCTACCTGATCGGTTCCGTGTTCGCTCCCATGATCGCGGTACAGATCGCAGATGTGTTCATCCTGAGAAAAGAGAAGAAGCTGACAGATTTCGACTGGAAGAATCTGATCATCTGGCTGATCGGATTTATTGTCTACCGGTGGTTCATGACGATCGATATACCGGTGGGAAATACACTGCCGGATATGGCGGTAGTGATCGTGATCTGCCTGATCGTGGAAGGTGTATCCGGAAAGAGAAATTAAGTTTTCTGTTCCGGCAGAAACGGCAGTGACGGCGTTTCACGGATAAACTGCTTCGGCGTCATACCGTATTTTTTCTTAAATTCCCGATAGAAATATGACAGGTTGGAAAACCCGCATGACATGGATACGTCAAGTACGGACTGGCCGCCCTGCGCCAAGCGCGAGGCGGCTTTTTCCAGCCTTAAGTTCTTAATATATTCCAGACAGGATACACCGATGTACTTTTTAAAAAAGCGCATAAAATGATACTCGCTGAAAAAGCACAGCCGCGCGAGCTGTGGGATCGTCAGATCTTCCGCGTAGTGCTCCCCGATATATTCAAGGACCAGCTTAAGCTTGGATGTATGTTCATCTTCAAGCTGCGGACGTGAGTTCTCCGCCTGTCTGTAGGGCAGCAGGAGCGCTGTGGCATAGAGCAGCAGCGCTTTGAGCATCATTTCGTAACCGGGGCGCATTTCACTGTATGCCCGCTCCATTTGCTGAAAGACCTCCAGAAGCTTCGGATAAGCCGGGTGGTCTTTTTTTATGATATAGGGAAGCATCAGCGTGTGCCGGCTGATCGGATGCAGATATTTTACGGCGCATATATCGGCTGAATCAGCGTTCAGATAATCCATGTGGAAGACATAAGTCGTAGATGTCATTTCCGTGCCCGACTCTATGTTGATCGAATGAAGTTCAGCGGGAGGGATGAACAGGATATCACCGGACTGCGCCTCGTAATTCTCAAGATGAATTTGGTATGTGCAGGATCCCCCTGTGATCAGAGTCAGCTCGGCCTCTTCATGCCAGTGAGCGGTGACCGTGGGGTAGAGATCTGAAAGTTTTGTGATGTATCTCTTTAGCGGAAACATCTTTTCTCCGTGCTGGGCTTTCTCTTTTTGTTCCGGTGACAGATCAAAAGCAGATTTCATAAACCACCCTCCTAAAAAGCAGAATTGTGTTATTAATTCAAATGATTGTGCAAGAAATCTTTTTATCTTAAGCCTATAATAACAGCATCATACAAGAAATACAAGAGAGCATCCATTAAAGAGAGGAGTGGACTTCTATGAAAAAGAAATGGTGGCATGATAAGGCTGCATATCAGATCTACCCGAAAAGTTTTCTCGATACGAACGGCGACGGGATCGGAGATCTCAGGGGAATTATCTCAAAACTGGACTATCTCAAAGATCTGGGGATCGACATTATCTGGCTGTCCCCGATCTATCAGTCCCCCTTTGTAGACCAGGGATACGATATTTCCGACTATTATAAGATCGCGGAAGAGTTCGGAACGATGGAGGAGTTCGATGAGCTGCTCGCCGAGACGAAGAAGCGGGGTATGTATGTCCTGATGGATCTGGTAGTGAACCACTGTTCCGACAAGCACGAGTGGTTTCAGAAAGCGCTGAAAGATCCGTACGGAAAGTATGCGGGATATTTTCATTTTGTAAAAGGAAAAGACGGAAAAGAGCCGAGCAATTACCGTTCTTATTTCGGCGGGAGCGCGTGGGAGCCGGTGCCGGGGACAGACTTGTACTATCTCCATATGTTCGCAAAAGAGCAGCCGGATCTCAACTGGGAGAATCCGGAACTGAGGCAGGAGATCTATAAGATGATCAACTGGTGGCTGGACAAAGGACTGGCAGGATTCCGCATTGACGCGATCATCAACATTAAGAAAGATCTGTGTTTCCCATCCTTTGAGCCGGACGGCCCGGATGGGCTGGCTTCCTGTGTGAAGATGGTGGAAGAAGTACAGGGCGTCGGAGACTATTTTGAAGATATAAAGAAGAATACATTTGAGAAATATGATGCGTTTACCGTGGCGGAAGTTTTCAATATGAAAGATGATGAGCTTGCAGAGTTCATTGGCGATGACGGACATTTCTCAACGATGTTTGACTTCAGCGCGCATATGCTCGCGCAGGGAGAAAACGGCTGGTACAACAGTCGCAAACCGTCATTTAAAGAGTGGCGTGACACCATTTTTGCTTCCCAGAAGAGGATGCAGGGAGTCGGATTCCCGGCAAATATTATTGAAAATCATGACGAACCGCGAGGCGCGAGCCGTTTCCTTCCGGAATATGCGCAAAATGAGACAGGCAAGAAAATGCTTGCCACTACATCCATGCTTCTGTACGGCATCCCCTTCATCTATCAGGGACAGGAAATCGGTATGACCAACTGCCGGAGAAATGATATCTCAGAATATGACGATATCAGCACAAAAGATCAGTACCGGGAAGCTCTGGCAGCAGGATGCAGCAGAAATCAGGCATTGGAATGCTGTTATGAGAACAGCCGGGATAATGCAAGGACGCCGATGCAGTGGAGCGCCGGAGAGGGAGCAGGGTTTACACATGGAACTCCCTGGCTTGCCCTCAATCCGAATTATACACAGATCAATGTGGAGGAACAGGCAGAACGTCCGGATTCTGTATTCTCCTATTATAAAAAGCTCCTTGCGCTGAAGAAATCTCCGGAATATAAAGAGACATTTACATATGGAAGATTTGTTCCTGATTATGAGGAGCAGGACGGTATCTTTGCTTATCACAGGATCTCCGGGAAAGACGATGCAAAAGCAGTTCAGGACATCCTTATTGCAGCAAATTACGGGACTGAGCCATGTACATTGAAACTTGCCAGACAGTCAGGAAGAGTACTCCTGTCCAACACAGGAGAAGAGGAGGCCGGAACACGGGAAATCAGCGGGAAAGGAACGATCACTCTCGGCAGCTGTGAAGCAGCCGTGATTCTGCTGTAAATTATAACTTGTTATTTCCCTGCATTTCTTATACAATAATAGACAAATGCGAGTGTCGGAACAAAGGGAGCGGCTGCGTATGCGGCCGCTCCTTTTACGGCGCTCCTGATTCAAGGAATGGAGAGTAAAAAGTTATGGATGGTTCTATGTTTATCGGAACATGGTGGGCATTGATCCCGCCGCTTCTGGCGATCATACTCGCCTTTGTAACAAAAGAAGTATACAGTTCCCTATTTCTGGGTGTGGCTGTGGGAGCCATGCTTTACAGTGGATTTCACCCGTGGGAGTCGTTTGTGAATTTCTTCGAGATTATGAAGAACAGCATGAATCTGAATATTCTGATCTTTGACGTTCTGCTCGGCATGATCATCGTGCTGATGGCAAAGACCGGAGGATCCGCTGCATACGGCAAATGGGCGGGAACGAAGATCAAATCGAAGAAGAGTGCGCTTCTGGCGACGACAGGTCTGGGGATACTGATCTTTGTGGATGATTATTTTAACTGCCTTACAGTGGGATCGGTTATGCGTCCTGTGACAGACCGCTATAAAGTGTCCAGGGCAAAGCTGGCATATATCATTGATTCTACCGCTGCACCGGTGTGCATCATCGCACCTATCTCAAGCTGGGCGGCGGCAGTCAACTCCTATGTGCCGGAAGATGCGGGGATTACCGGGTTCCAGCTTTTCCTGCGAACGATCCCGTACAACCTGTATGCGATCCTCACGCTGTTTATGGTCATTTTCATCACCGTGACGGCATTTGACTTCGGGTTGATGAAAAAACACGAGGAAAATGCCGCGAAAGGGGATCTCTTTACAAGCGGTGCGGAGGAATTCGAGCAGATATCCGAAGACGAGGTCAACCCGAACGGGAAGGTGATCGACCTTGTTCTTCCGGTTGCGGTCCTGATCATATCCGCAATCGGAGCCATGATTTATACGGGATATCTGGGCGGAGCCACAGATGTGATCACGGCATTTTCTGGATGCGACGCGGAGACAAGTCTGATCTTTGCGACAATGATCACGATCTTTTTTATGCTTATCCTTTACCTTCCGAGGAAAGTAGTTACATTCAAAGGCTTTATGGACAGTCTGGCAGAGGGGTTCAAGCTGATGGTGCCGGCGGTGACGATCTTGATCTTTGCATGGTCGCTGAAAGGAGTTGGAGATGCTCTCGGCCTTGCGGATTTCGTAGGGCATATTGTTGGAGATAATGCATCCGCCAGCATTTTCATTCCGGTAGTAATGTTCGCAGCAGCGGTATTTCTCTCATTTTCGACCGGAACATCATGGGGAACGTTTGCGATTCTTGTGCCTATCGCGACAGCTATGTTCTCCGGCGGCGCTGATCTGGACATGATGGTGATCTCTGTATCGGCAGTTCTTGCGGGGGCTGTGTGCGGTGATCATGTATCCCCGATCTCCGATACCACGGTTATGTCCTCGGCGGGAGCCCAGAGCAATCATATCAATCATGTATCCACGCAGATGCAGTATGCGGCGGTTGTCGCTGCGGTCTGCATTGCAGGATATCTGATCGCCGGAATCGTACACGTCTGGTGGATCGTGCTCGGCGTAAGCCTGCTTCTTCTTATAGGAGTGCTCATGGTGATCCGGAAAGTGACACAGGCAAAGCAGGGCGGCAGATAAATATAGATAAAGTGTGAAAGCGGCCGGCAGACAGCAGATGTCTGTCCGGCCGTCAGCTGTATCAGGAGGAAAAAATCATGGGAAAAGGAAAGAAAGTTATCATCCGTGCACCTTATATTGACCAGAGCGGTCGTTATCCTACAGGGTGCGAGAGCGTTTCAGCGGTGATGCTGCTTCAGTATCTGGGCTTTGATATTACGGCAGATGAATTTATAAGGAACTGTCTGGAACAGAAGGCATTTGAAGTGAAAAACGGTGCGCTGTTCGGCCCCGATCCGCGAAAATATTTCTGCGGAAGCCCGTATGATGAAGACGCATTCGGCTGCTATGCGCCAGTGATCGTAAATGCTCTTGATAAAGTGTTCTTAAATGCGAAACCCGATGAGTACGGCATAAAGCCGGAAGATGTCCCGCAATACCGGGCGATAGATGAGACCGGCACGCCTCTGGAAGAACTTCTGACAAAGTATATCGATCACGGAATGCCGGTAATCTGCTGGGCGTGTATTGATATGCGTGAGCCGGTCATCGGTCCGCAGTGGTATCTTTTTGATACTGCAGCGTCGAACCAAAGCCCGGGCGAGCTCTTTACGTGGATATCCAATGAGCACTGTATGCTGCTGGTGGGATATGATGAAGAAAATTATTATTTCAATGATCCGCATAACGGGAACGGGCTGACCGGATATCCCCGTGAAATTACAGAAAAACGCTACCGCGCGCAGCATATGCAGGCGGTGGGCGTTATAAATGCATCGTCTTCTTTGTAAGCAGTTCATGCATTACGATCATGAGAATGAGCAGAGCCATCATATAGACCGGAAAAAGCGTGATGCTGATATGGTTGGCGATCAGTCCGAACAGAGGCGGCATGAGGCAGGTGCCGATATAGGCGCTTGCCATCTGCACGCCGATGACTGCCTGTGACCGTTCCGCGCCGAAATGATCCGGTGTAGAGTGGATGATACAGGGATACACAGGCGCGCATCCCAGTCCGATCAGAATCAGGCCGGCGAGGGATATGATGTCCGGGCCGGGCAGAAGCATGACAACGATACCGGCCGCGATGATTCCCTGTCCCAGACGGATCATCTGCACATCATTCAGCTTCATTGTGATAAAACCGCTGATCGCCCGGCCTGCGGTGATGCCGATGAAGAACATACCTGCAAAGCGCGCGGCGGTTTCCGCAGGAATCCCTTTAAAAAGATGGAGATAACTGCTGGCCCACAGGCTGGCAGTCTGTTCTATGGCACAGTAGCAGAAAAAGCAGAGCATGACCTCTTTCGCTCCGGGAATCCGTATGATCTCTGCGAGGGAGAGAGACTTATTGTGTGTTTCTTCCGGTGCATTGTCCGACGCCTGTACTCCGGTCCTGTTTTTCTGTTTTGTCCATAGCGGCAGGCTGAAGATCAGGAATGCGGTCAGTACAATCTGAAGTATGCCGATATAGCGATAGCCGGAATTCCATGTCTTCCCGCCGGAAAGAGCAAATCCCATGATGTAAGGTCCGAGTGTTGCGCCCACACCCCACATACAGTGGAGCCAGCTCATGTGATGACTCTTGTAGTGCAGTGCTACGTAATTGTTCAGAGCCGCGTCCACGCTGCCGGCGCCCAGGCCGTATGGGACAGCCCAGAGGCAGAGTATCCAGAAAGAGTGGGTAAAGGAGAAGCCCAGAAGGGCAACAGCGGTCATCGCCACGCTGACGGCTGTGACTTTTCCTGTGCCCAGCTTCCGCGTGAGCCGGTCGCTCTGGAGACTGGATACAATGGTGCCCAGTGAAATGATCATGGATATGATCCCGGCATAGGAGACGGGAACATTAAATTCCGTGTACATCGCAGGCCAGGCAGAACCCAGCAGTGCGTCCGGCAGCCCGAGGCTGATAAACGCCAGATATATGATCGCGAGTAATAAGTGTGTCATGTCAATTCCTCTACAGCAGGTTAATGCCGTGGGCGAGTGCCTCTTCTGTCACATCGTCCGGCCAGAGTGAAGACTGTACCTCGCCGATGTGTGCCTTTCTCAGGTAATACATACAGATACGGGACTGTCCGATACCGCCGCCTACTGTGTAGGGAAGCTCTTTGTTCAGCAGAGATTTCTGGAACGGCAGCTCCGCGCGCTCTTCGCAGCCTGCGATCTTAAGCTGGCTCTTAAGAGATTCCTCATCTACGCGGATGCCCATGGAAGAGAGCTCCAGCCCCATGTCGAGCACCGGATAATATACGATGATATCTCCGTTCAATTCCCAGTCGTCATAGTCCGGCGCACGGCCGTCATGTTTCTCGCCTGAAGCAAGGATTTTTCCAATCTGGGAAATAAATACAGCTCCTTTTTCTTTGGCGATTTTATTTTCTCTTTCTTTCGGAGTGCAGTCCGGATACATATCTTCGAGTTCCTGTGAAGTGATGAAGAAGATATCGTCCGGAAGGAGAGGTTCGATATAGTTGTACCTTCTGGATATGTAATCCTCAGTATCCTTCAGGGCGCTGTAAACTTTGCGTACTGTGTACTCAAGCGTCTCCATATTGCGCTCTTCTTTGGAGATGATCTTTTCCCAGTCCCACTGGTCCACATAGAGAGAGTGGATGTTGTCGGTGTCTTCGTCCCTGCGGATAGCGCTCATATCAGTATAGAGGCCTTCTCCTGAGTGAAAGCCGTATTTTTTCAGCGCATAACGTTTCCACTTTGCGAGTGAGTGGACGATCTCGGCTTCTGCGTCGTTCTGTTCCTTAATGCCGAAAGAGACAGGACGCTCCACGCCGTTTAAGTTGTCGTTCATACCCGTCTCCGGGCGGACAAACAGAGGAGCGGATACACGTGTCAGATGCAGGGATTTGGCAAGTGCCCGCTCGAAATGATCTTTAACCTCCTTGATGGCAACTTCTGTCTCCCGGATCGTGAGAGGCGAAGAGTAGCCCTCAGGTATTTTTAAGTTTTCCATTGTTAAGACTCCTTATCGTAAATTCAGTGATTTTGACATTTCCATTCTATTTTAAAGGTACCTTGTATAGAAGTCAACCGGGCAGTTTTTCAAATACAAAATACAATTTCTTTCTTTTATATAATGTATGAATTATAATTAACAGATAATTTTATGAAAATATAAAAAATATCAAAAAATAGGTTGACAAAAACAAAATATAGAGTTATTATAATGACAACAAATAAAACTGATTGAAAGTTTTATAAAACCCATTGAATATCGGAATTGAGAAATGGGTAATCAGATATAGAGAAAGATCATAATGACGAGAAAGTTATGAGAGAAGCAAAATCTATATCGAAGAAAAGATTATCGAGGAGCTCAAGTTCAATGGGAATTTAAGTAAAGGAGGTACGGACCACCGGGAACATAAGTTAAATCTATCAATCAAAAAAGAAAGATAGAAGAAAGAGGTAAAAAAAGAATGATAGAAATATCAGTATGAAAGTGGATGTTGATCAAGAAAAATTGGTTGGCATCCACTTTCAGTGTGTAAATAAATTGGTTGCATCTTGTCAATAAAAGGAATCATTGGTAGAATAAGCTCATGGCAAAAAGTAGTAACCAGAAAGCAAAAATTTTATATCTGATGCAGTTGTTCCTGGAAGAGACGGACGAAGAGCATCCGATCTCCCGGAAAGGACTGGAAGAGAAACTGGCGGACCTCGGGATTCATGCGGAGAGAAAGAGCCTGTATAATGACATTGAGACGCTGAAAAATTTCGGCATGGACATTTCTTATCGAAAAGAACATCCGGAGGGATATTATGTTGCGGAAAGAGAATTTGAGCTTCCGGAGCTCAAACTCCTTGTGGACGCAGTACAGTCTTCAAGGTTTATAACGCAGAAGAAGTCAGATGCTTTGATCCGGAAAATAGAAAAGCTGACCAGCAGATACGAGGCGCGCAAGCTGCAGCGCCAGGTTGTTGTCGCAGACCGCATCAAAGCAATGAATGAAAGCATCTATTATAATGTGGATAAGATCCATTCAGCGATCGCATTGAACCGGCAGATCATTTTCCGGTATTTCGAGTGGACGGTTTCCAAAGAGATACGCTTAAAAAAGGGAGGGGAAAATTATCATGTAAGTCCCTGGGCACTGACCTGGGACAGCGAGAACTATTATCTGATCGGATATGATACAGATGCCGGGATCATCAAACATTTCCGTGTGGATAAGATGCTGCACATTGAGATTACCGGACAGGAGAGGGACGGACGTGATGAATTCTCCCGATTCGATCTTGCACGGTATACAAAACAGACATTTGGTATGTTCGGCGGCAATGAAGAGACGGTCCGCATCCGGTTTCATAACAGGTTTGTGGGTGTTGTGATTGACAGGTTCGGTAAGAATGTAACTCTTCGGCCGGATGGCGATGAACATTTTATCGCCCGTGTCGAGATTGCTGTGAGTGAACAATTTTTCGGATGGATCACCGGGCTGGGGAGAGACGTGCAGATCCTTTCACCGCAGTCTGTCGTTGATGAGTACAGGAGTCTGCTTGAAGATTTGGGGAAAACATATAAAAATATTGATTAAGGGGCAAGGTGTATAGATATGAATAGTATTATGGATGTAAGTGAATTATTTGATACAATACGCGAAATTGATCTGAACGGTGTGATCCGTGAGATTGGAAGGGACAGTCATGTCCTGACTCAGACAGAGATAATAGCACTGGCGGTCACGGGAGTATTGGGGCTGCTGATTTGTCTGCTGGGCCTGAAGATGATCAGGGTATGGGCAGCGCTGACCGGACTCGCATTTGGGTTTGCTGCAGGAGTGACGGCAGGCGGCCTGTTGGGACTGAACGGAACAGGAATGCTGATCACGGGCGGCGTGCTGGGGCTGATCCTCGCAGTCCTCGGCGCAGCACTCTACCGCGTTGGTGTATTTCTTACCGTATTTGTATCGGCAGGAAGTATCAGTACTTATCTGATCGTGCCTCAGGATTGGATCGGTGCTGCGATTTGTCTGGCAATTGCTCTTGTGGCTGCAATCCTGGCGGTACGGTTTGTGACTGCACTTACGATCATTGCCACTTCTGTATATGGAGCGGCGATTGCAGGGACTGCAATCTATCATCTGCTTCCGGTGACGGGAGATGTGATCCTTATCGCATTGTGCGCAGGCATCTGCATCATCGGTATCCTCGTACAGCTCCTGCTTGAATCAAGAAAACAGAAGAAGAAAAGTCTGAAGAAAGCAGCGGAGATCCGGGAAGAAAAGTCCACTGCAAACGAGGTGGAAAGAGCACGTGCCATGATGGCTGATCTGGATGAGATGCCGGAGAGATCCGAGGAAGTATCTTCGGATGAAGAGCGTGGAGAGGAATATGCGGGGGAAGAGCATGAGGAAGAGTATGAGGAAGACGATTTAGAAGACGATGATCTGACGATAATAGATTTGGATGATGAAAAGTAAAGTCCGTTTTATGACACACCTGATCTGTTAGGATATACCTGTCAAAAGGAAATAAAAGGTAAATCTTATCAGAGAAAGGTGTGTTTTTTTATGGATATCAGAAAATCAGTGTTTAGCGGAATCGTATCAGTATTAGGCATCGTTTTTTTAGTGATCCTGGCAGTTTTATACTGCTTTACGGAGATTTCTGTTCCTGTTCAGGTGTATGCGTCAGCATGGTTTGGATGCATTGCAGCCGTGCTTTTCGTGACAAGGTCATAACAATCTCACGCAGTGCCATTCGAAAGCGGCACCGTTACATATGTTCGTGAAAAGTCCGTGATCTTATATTGTCATTGTTCTGCTATTTGATGTATAATTAGTTTATGATAACCACATCATAAAGAGAACAGAACAAAAGGGGGCTTGTGTATGAAGATTGATATGCACTGCCACGTAAAGGAAGGTTCCATCGACAGCAAGGTCGGTCTGGAAGAATACATTACAATATTAAAGCAGCACGGATTTCAGGGAATGGTCATTACGGATCACGATACTTATAACGGATACCGCTACTGGAAAGAGCATATCAAGGGAAAGAAACATACGGACTTTGTGGTGCTCAAGGGAATTGAATATGATACAAGGGATGCGGGGCACATCCTTGTGATCATGCCGGAGGGAGTGAAAATGCGTCTCCTTGAAATGAGGGGAATGCCTCTTGCGCTTCTCATAGATCTGGTGCACAGAAACGGCGGAGTGCTCGGACCTGCCCATCCGTGCGGGGAGAAGTATATGAGTTTTACGAATGCGAGAAGATTCTATCTCTCGCCGGAGATTACGAAGCGGTTTGATTTCGTCGAGGCGTTTAACAGCTGTGAGCCCACAGAATCCAATGCGGGAGCCGAAAAGCTTGCGAAGAAATACGGCAAGGTTATGACAGGAGGAAGCGATGCCCATAAGCCGGACTGCGTAGGGACAGGCTATACGATCCTGCCCGAGCCGGTGACCTGTGAGACGGAACTGATCTCTCTGATCCATAAGAAGACACCGTTCAAAGCCGGAGGCACTCTCTATGGAAAGACGACAAAAGAGAAAATCGGAAAGATCAACAAGCTGCTCGTCTATTCTTTCTGGGTATATAATAAGAGCGGCGAGCTGATCAAACGACGCGGGAGAAATAAAAAGATGGAAGAAGAGCATCCGTTCGATCCTATTGATCCGATCGAACTGTATTACCACTCATAAAAGAAAGCTGTCTGTCAGTTATCTGCGTAACTGATAGACAGCTTTTCCATTTTCCTGTGTTTCCGTGATCATTTTCTGCTTTATCATATATGGCAGAATAGAGTCAAGAAATTTCTTCGGATCGGTCACGGCGATCTGTTCCCTGCTGAATGGCTGCTTTGCCGTCAGATCTTTTATGAAAGGCTCCAGTTCCTTTTCTGTCAGGGAACCGTTTTTCTTCAATGCTTTTTTGACTTTCGAGATGCCTTTCGCGCTCAGCATATTGGAGAGATCCTGCTGCTGGCGCATGGCGCGCCACATTCCCCATGCATAGACGATCATAGTCACAAGAGCGAAAAGGAGGACATAAGGGATATACTTTAACATTACTTTACTTTTTCTCCTTTCCAGCGGATCAGATGATTGTCATGGAGAATTTCAAGAAATTTGATCAGCCTTGACAGTGATTTCTCCATCTTCGGAAACTGTGCGTCAAGCTCTTTGGAAAGCTGATGCACGTCTTTTTTGTCGTCAATGGCAAGCCACACAAAGCTTCCGTAGTCGTCCATCTTTACATCGCTTACGCGGGGACGGTGGAAGAACTTCTGGGCGATCCTGTGATAGAATCCTTTCCACTCAATATAGACGGTGACTTTGCCGTTGTCGTCTGTTTCATATTCGATCTCCGGATTCTTTACCGGGATATAGTCGAGATAGTTGTTATCATTCTTTTTCTTCATATTTTATTATAGAGATTTCCTCTCCCTGATTATAAATGGCCTCTCCGGGGTGATGCCGGAAAAAGGCAGGGTTGACCGGCTGCTGCAACATACCATAACACAGAAAGAAACAGCCTGCAAGAGGCAGGCTGAATCTTCGTAGTCGTTATATCTTATTTTTTGTCTTTCTTCATGCAGCGTGTGTACAGGAAGAAGAGGAGCAGGATGAAGATGATCAGGCTTCCCAACTGCGGGAGCTGGAATGGAAGCTGGATTACGGAATCTACTTCCAGTACAGCGAGCACTGCCAGTACGATACCCATGATACCCTCACCGGCGATCAGGCCGGAAGTAAAGAGGACACCTCTGTCGGAGCGCTCTTTCTTCTCTTCATCAGTTCCTTTGATCTTCTCAACGATGAAGCGTACAACACCGCCGGCCATGATACCCGCACTTAAGCTGAACGGCAGGTACATACCAACTGCGAACGGCATAACCGGAACTTTCAGGATTTCAGCCATAACTGCGATGAACACACCGATGAAGATCAGTGCCCACGGAAGTTCTGCGTTCATAATACCTTCAACGAGCATCTTCATCATCGTAGCCTGTGCTGCCGGCAGCTGCTCTGTACCGTATCCCCATGCCTCATTCAGGAGGTAGAGTACGAATCCAACCGCTGCTGCGGAAACCACAACACCGAGCATCTCGCCGAGCTGCTGTTTCTTCGGTGTAGCACCTACGATGAATCCTGTCTTCAGGTCCTGGGATGTATCACCTGCGATTGCCGCGATGATACAGATCACACCGCCGATGGCGATGGCGCCGACCATACCTGTTGTGCCGTCTGTTCCTGTAACTTTCAGGAGCAGTGTGGCGATGATCAGAGTCGCGATAGCCATACCGGATACCGGGTTGTTGGAAGAACCGATCAGGCCGACCATACGTGAGGATACGGATGCAAAGAAGAATCCGAAGATTACGATGATCAGTGAACCTACCGGGTTAACCGGGAATGTCGGGATGAGCCAGATCAGGATCACGATTGCCAGAATGATCACGAGCAGAAATGACATCGGAAGATCCTGCTGTGTACGCAGTGCGTTTTTCTGCGCATGTTTCTTGCTCATACTTGCCATGGCCTGCTTAAATGTACGAACGATCAGCGGGAATGTTTTGATCAGGCTGATCACACCGCCGGCTGCAACGGCTCCGGCACCGATATATTTAATGTAGTTCGTCCACAGACCGGACGGTCCGTCCGTAGCAAGGATAGTGGAAATCGGGTCAGTTCCCGGATAGATTGTTGCGTCACCGCCGAACAGTGCGATTGCCGGCATCAGCACGAACCAGCTTAATGTACCGCCGGCCAGCATGTAGCTGGAGATCTTCGGACCGCAGATGAAACCTACACCTGCAAGTGACGGGAGCACCTGGATACCGATCTGGGATCCTGCATAGCTCTTGAATGCATATCCGATCTCGCTCGGGAAGAGCTTCAGACCGTCTGCTATGAATTTGTAAACTGCTGCAATTCCAAGTCCTGTGAATACAGAACCTGCCTTGCTGCCGCCTTCCTCACCTGCGAGAAGAACTTCCGCACATGCAGTTCCCTCCGGGAACGGCAGCGTTCCGTGCTCTTCTACGATGAGAGCCTGACGCAGCGGCACCATGAAGCAGACTCCGAGGAGACCGCCGAACAGTGCGATAAAGAAAATAGTAAGGAGGCTCGGGTATTCGATCTTTCCTTCTCCTGCCCACAGGAACAGTGCCGGAAGTGTGAAGATCGCACCTGCCGCCAGAGACTCACCGGCTGAACCGATTGTCTGAACCAGGTTGTTCTCGAGGATGGAATCTCTTCTGAGGATCACACGGATGATACCCATTGAGATAACTGCCGCCGGGATAGAAGCGGAGATGGTCATACCAACGAGAAGACCGAGGTATGCATTCGCTGCACCGAAGACAATTGCGAGAAGACAACCGATCAGGGCTGATGTCACCGTAAACTCAGGGACGATTTTGTCCGCCGGGATATACGGCTTAAACTCGTTTTTGTTGTCCATGTTACATACATTCCTTTCTTTTGTTTTAACGACTTCTTAACGCAGTCTTGAACATTATATCACTTGACCACGATAAAGGGAAGAAGAAATTTCATACAATTTTTACATATTGTTTATACACTTTTCACTGTTTGGATCAGCTGCAAGGCCTGAGCATATTTTATAAGGTTTATTAAGGATGAAAAATGAATGAAGAAAGAAATAAAACTTCAAAACAGAGATGACGAACAGCAATAATTCAAAGAAAGTGAGTGGAAAAATGCAAGAAAGGATTGACGAAGCGTCATTAATCAGATACAATACCATTCAGTGACTAAAAATAATGAAGAAAGAGTGGAGGAGTCCTGCAATGACTGCGTACAAAGATTTAAGTAGAGAAGAGTTATTGGAACTGAAGAGTGGGCTGGAGGCCCGTTTTACAGAGATTAAGGCAAAAGGCCTGAAACTGGATATGTCCCGCGGTAAGCCGTCTGCCGAGCAGCTGAATCTGTCCATGGGGATGATGGATGTGCTGAACAGCAGTGCTGACCTGATCTGTGAGGATGGAGTTGACTGCAGGAATTACGGCGGGCTGGACGGAATCACTGAGGCAAAACAGCTCCTTGCAGATATGATGGAAGTGCCGAAAGATAATGTGATCATCTTCGGAAATTCCAGCCTGAACGTTATGTATGATACGGTTGCACGCGCGATGACACATGGAGTGCTCGGGAGCACACCGTGGTGCAAACTGGACAAAGTAAAATTCCTCTGCCCGGTTCCGGGATATGACAGACATTTTGGTATTACAGAACATTTCGGAATCGAGATGATCAACATCCCGATGACACCGACGGGACCGGATATGGATCTGGTAGAGAAGTATGTAAATGAAGATCCGGCAGTAAAAGGAATCTGGTGTGTGCCGAAATATTCCAATCCGCAGGGAATCACATATTCAGATGAGACAGTATTCCGTTTCGCCAACCTGAAACCGGCTGCTGAAGACTTCCGTATTTACTGGGATAACGCATACTGTGTACATCACCTGTATGAGGATAAGCAGGACTATCTGATCGAGATCCTGACAGAGTGTAAGAAAGCCGGAAACCCGGATATGGTTTACAAATTCTCATCTACATCAAAGATCACATTCCCGGGATCAGGTATCGCAGCTCTTGCAGCATCCAAAGCGAATCTGGATGAGATCCGCAGCATGATGCAGATGCAGACGATCGGCCACGACAAGGTAAACCAGCTGCGTCATGTAAGATTTTTCAAGGATGTTCACGGAATTGTTGAGCATATGAAGAAACACGCAGATATCCTGCGGCCGAAGTTCGAGGCAGTCATCGACGGCCTTGAAAGAGAACTGGGCGGTCTGGAGATCGGTTCATGGATCAAACCGCTGGGCGGCTACTTTATTTCCTTCGATTCAATGGAAGGATGTGCGAAAGCAATTGTCGCTAAGGCGAAAGAGGCCGGACTTGTTATGACAGGAGCAGGAGCTACCTATCCGTACGGCAAAGATCCGCACGACAGCAATATCCGTATCGCGCCGTCCTATCCGACGCCGGAAGAACTGGCTGTTGCAACAGATATCTTTGTGCTCAGTGTAAAACTGGTCAGCATCGATAAACTGCTTGGAAATCTGTAAATAAGAATAACAGATAATGAAGTAAAGTCGAAATATTCCTGATATCATAATCTTGGGAGTATTTCGGCTTTTTTTAAAAGAGCGGAGCGGTTTCTGTAATTTCACTGCATGATGCGGAGGCTTTCCATGTTGTGTTGGCATTGTCTGGTTCATCTGTTGAAATAAAGGAGCCGGACAAAAAAATCACAGCGGCAAAAGCCAGTCCCGCAACGGCTATGAAAAGGCAGATGCACAGAATGCGCATGCCCCGGTGCGGCTTTTCTTTTTTCTTTTCATCTGTCGGGACTTCAGGAACATGAACTGCAGTCTCAGACAGATCTGAATGATAAATATAATTGCTCACGGTATAACCTCCTTATCTTTCAGGTTCAATGTATAGCAGTTGTGTGAAGCATTTTTTGTAAAAGAGTGAATTATTTATGTTCTTCCGAAAATAGAAAAGTATGATATAATATTTTCATTTGCTGCCGGTATTGAAAGAAAGTGACAGTTCAGCCCGCGCCATTCGCAAAACCGCACTGCGTGCTTATTGCGGCTGTCGCCGCTGTTTTGCTCATATACTGGCGCTCAGCTCATCTGATTGTCAGTCGCCGGATTCTTATGCAAGCATAAATCCGTCTCCTGCCATCAGATGGCTGAACTGTTACGAAAGAAAATTATAAAAAGCGGATTCAGGGAGGAAATACATGGATTTTTATACGATATTCAGATCGCGGTGTCTGATCACGGACGGAGCGATGGGAACATACTACAGTGAGAAATACGGAAAGGACTCGGGGGCGCCCGAGAACGACAATCTGACAGCCCCGCAGAGGATTGAAGAGATCCACAGGGAATATATAGAAGCGGGGGCTGATATCCTGAGGACGAACAGTTTCTCCTCCAATATCCGGACTCTGTGCGCAGGAAAAGCCGGAAGTATGACAAGGGAAGAGCAGCTGCAGACTGTCTATGAAAATGTTGCCGCATCCTGCCGGATCGCGCAATCAGCAGTCGAACAGGAACAGAGCCGCGCGAAAGAGGACGGACGGGAAATAAAGGAAATCTATATCGCAGGCGATATCGGGCCTGTGCCGGAAAAACGCGGGGCCGAAGAGAAGGATGCGGAGCTGATCGAAGAATATAAAACTATGGCAAAGGCACATCTGGACGCCGGGGTGAAACTGATCTGGTTTGAGACATTCTCGGATTTCGAACGTATCCTGCCGGTTGCTGAATGGATCCGGTCCGTCAGCGATGCGTTTATCATGGTAAGTTTTTCTGTCAATGTGTTCGGGTATACGAAGACAGGGATGGGGATGAGAGAGCTGATAAAAACAGCGAAAGACAGTGATCTGATCGACGGGATCGGATTTAACTGCGGCATCGGTCCTTCCCACCTGGGGAAACTTCTGAAGCGGCAGGATCTGGGAAATCTGGTCGTGGCGGCAGTGCCCAACGCCGGATATGCGGACCGGATCGAGAATCGGATGGTCTACAGAGATAACTCCGGCTACTTCTGCGAGGCGATGGAGGAGATTGCCGGCCAGGGTGTCAATATCATAGGAGGATGCTGTGGGACAAATCCGGGATATATCCGGAAACTTTCGCAGGCAGCAGGCGGCAGGCCGGTTGCAAAAAGGCTTTCAGACCGGCCGGAACAGCGGGCGGAGTCGGAGATCCGTTATGACAACAATCCGTTTATCCGAAAACTATACTCCGGAGAAAAAGTAGTGATCGCCGAGCTGGATCCGCCATTTGACGGAAATGACAGAAAGATGGTGGATGCTGCGGCTGTCCTGAAGCAGGCGGGCGTAGAGATGATCACATTTTCCGATTCTCCGATGGGCAAGATGCGGGCATCGGCGTCCATGTCTGCGGTCAAGGTCGCCAATCAGCTCCAGATCGAGACCATGCCCCACATTGCATGCCGCGACAGGAATGCGATCGGGATCGGTTCGGAGATACTGGGTGCCTATATGAACGGGATACGCAATTTCCTGATCGTGACAGGGGATCCGGTGCCTTCGGGCGACAGAGGCAGCATTACGTCTGTTTATGATTATCATTCTGTCACTCTGATGAATTACGTGCGGCAGCTGAACCGGGAACATTTTGCCGAAGACCCGATTGCCTACGGCGGAGCACTGAATTACGGAAGAAAAAATATCGATGCAGAAATAAAAAGAATGCAGAAGAAGTGTGAGGCGGGAGCGTCATTTTTCCTGACCCAGCCCATTTATTCTGAAGAAGATATCGAGAGGATCCGGTACATAAAGAGCAGGATCGATACAAAGATCATCTGCGGAATTATGCCGCTGGTCAGCTACCGCAATGCTCTGTTCATGAAAAATGAGATCACCGGGATTGATGTGCCGGATGAGATCATCACACAGTACGGCAAGGATATGAGCCGGGAAGAGGCGCAGGCTGTAGGTGTGCGCATCGCTGTAGAGATCGTGAAAAAACTCAGCGATGTGGCGGACGGATATTATTTCATGGTGCCGTTTAACAGGGCAGGGATGATCGCAGAGATCATGAAGGAGATGAAATAGATATATTTTGGCAGAGTTCTATAAATGACTGCATATTATCAGTAAGATATTTGGTTTTATGGTAAATGATATTCAGTTTTCTCCTTATTGGCCGGTCAAAAGGAATTGTTTTGACTGTGTGTTCCTCAATATCTTTTTTTATCAGCAGATAAGGAAGAACGGCGACTCCCAGTCCCTCGGCGACGCCTCGGACAATCGCCTGTGTACTGGAGCTTTCCCAAAGCGGGCGAATGCTGATGTGCCGGAGGGAAAAATAGGCGTCCAGAATTTCCCGTCCGGCGCTTCCTTTTTCACGCATCAGAAAAGGATATTCTGCAAGCTGTTCCAATGTGATTTTTCGGTATTCCGTGAGCGGGTGATCGGTGGACACTATGGGACATAAAGAATCTTCCATAAATGGCAGAGAGACGATATCCGGGTGATTCGGCTGAGTCTCTATGAGCCCGATGTCCGTTTCATTGTCAACAATCTGTTGTTCAATTGCCGCAGATTGTCTGATGTTTACTTCTGTCCGCAGGTCAGGATATAAGGCCTGGTAGCTTTTTAAAAGCGGAGGAAGAATGTGGGTGCCGATGGTAATGCTCGCACCGATCCGCACTGTCCCAAGAGTATCCCAATTGCGTATTTTTTTCTCCATTTCATCAAATATAGAAACGATATGCAGTGCATATCCGTAAAATTCCTTCCCGATTTCTGTAGGAGAGATGCGCCGGCCGATTCGTTCAAACAGCCGGATTCCATAATAATCCTCCAGTTCCTTGATCGCAAAGCTGACAGACGGCTGGGCAAGATGCAGTTCTTCAGCAGCACGTGTGATGTTGCTGTGTTGAAATACGGATACAAAGATCCTCATGTGACGAAGGGTCATAAATACACCACCTCTATATAAGAAAATCACTATCTTTTTAATAGAATAATAGTATTTTACTTATAAATCAAGAACAAATATACTTGGAACAAAGGAGGAAAGATAATGGAGACTAAGAAGAAGGTATTATGGAAGATCTTTTTTTCAACATTATATCTGAGTGCCTTTACTTTTGGGGGAGGATATGTGATTGTCACGCTGATGAAGAAAAAATTTGTAGATGAATATCACTGGATAGAAGAAGACGAAATGCTGGATCTGATCGCGATCGCACAGTCTTCGCCCGGGGCCATTGCTGTAAACGGGGCTATCGTTGTCGGCTATAAACTGGCAGGAATAGCGGGCGCGCTGACCGCTATAATCGCAACGGTCATCCCGCCTTTTGTGATTATATCTCTTATATCATTTTTTTATAATGCGTTTCAGAGTAATTATATTGTAAGCCTTATGCTGGAAGGCATGCAGGCGGGAGTGGGAGCTGTGATCGCGGCAGTGGTATTCGAGATGGCAGGCGGAATCATTCATGGGAAAAATCCGGTATCCGTTTTGATCATGGTGCTCGCCTTTGCTGCCACATGCTTTTTGGGTGTCAATGTGATTTATGTGATCCTTGTATGCGCAGTGATCGGTGTTGTCAGGACCGTTGCAAAGCAAAGGAGCGAGAAGAAATGATATACCTGAAATTGTTTTTAAGTTTTCTGCAGATCGGGCTCTTTAGTTTCGGAGGAGGATATGCGGCCATGCCTCTGATCCAGGGGCAGGTTGTTACGGAGCATGGCTGGCTGAGTATGAAAGAGTTTACAGATCTGATCACGATCTCCCAGATGACGCCGGGACCGATCGCGATCAATTCCGCTACCTTTGTAGGGATTAAGATTGCAGGAATACCGGGGGCGCTGGCGGCAACACTGGGATGTATTCTGCCATCCTGTATCATAGTGACAGTGCTGGCCAGATTGTATTTGAAATATCGTAATATGGCTATGTTGCAGGGAATCCTGAATTCCCTCAGGCCGGCGGTGGTGGCGCTGATCGCTTCGGCAGGGATTTCGATACTGATTACGGCGTTCTGGGGAAATGATGCAGTGGTTGTTTTGTCAAAGACAAACTGGATCATGGTGTTCATATTTGCCGGATGTCTGGTGCTGCTCAAAAAATGCCGGATGAATCCCATTTGGGTAATGCTCCTGGCGGGAGTCGCCAATACAGTTGTATCTGTGATCGGAAAGGGAGTATAATAAGTGTTAGCTTTAAATTAAGAGAATAGAGGAAATGAACTATGGGAAGACTGATGGATTTTACAACTGAGACACCGAATTGCTGCGAGATAGGAGATATATTGCAGGTGGAAGAGAATAAACTTCCGACATCTTACTGGTATATGATCGAGCATGCATATGGTGCCAGTGGCAATTTTAAAAACCGTGAACGATTAAAAACCAGATCTGGAAAGGTCGTTAAAAAATGGAGTGATGAACGTTTCAAGTATCTGACATTAGAATTTGATGAGTAAAAATCAGAATGCAATCGAGGGGAATGCCCTGTCACTGGAAGAAACCATCGTAACGTTACTGATCCATGAGTATAATTGATTTAACGACAAAGTTGCAATTTAACTTTAGAGATGTTATAATAATAGAAATGAGTTAAAACGGTGATGGTTGTATGGAATATATTACAGAGCTTTTAGGCATTCCAGTGATTCGTACAGAATGGAGACAGCAAAGCAGACTTCCTTTTTTTCTTAGTGAAAAATATTATTTTGAACAGGTAAAACTCGGAAAAACAGTATGTCTGTTTTTGCATCCCCAAGAAGAACTGGATACCGTGAATTCAATAAAAAAGCATTTAAAACGTATTGGTGAAATCTGTGGATTACCAATGGTACTGGAAATGCCACGGCTTACCAGTCAGCGGCGCAAGACATTAATTGAGGCACGAATACCATTTGTTATACCTGGAAAACAGCTATATCTTCCCTTTCTGGGGACAATGCTCACGGAAAAATGTGACGCAGAGTTAACGGGGGCGATGACGGATAAATTCCAGCCGTCCGCTCAGCAGTTACTTTTTGCCATGATACTTGGAGGGGGTGAGCCTATGCTGCTGTCACCTCTTTCCAAAAGGTTTGGGGTTACAGCTATGACGATAACGCGTGCAGCCGATCAGCTGTGCAGAACCAATTTGATAAAAAAAGTTGGAACCGGCGTCGGAGCAAAGAAAATGCTGGTAACAGAATGTACACCCAAAGAACTGTATCAGGAGATGCAGCCATATCTGATCCAACCGGTTCGAAAGACCGTATATATTTCTAAGGAGGATGTGCAGCCCGAAATGTTTTCCGCAGGACTTTCAGCACTTTCCGATATGAGTATGCTGAATCCGCCGACTATTCAAACCTGGGGTACACTGAAATTATTTTTAAAAAAAGATTCTTACACAAGCAGTTTGTTGGATTCGGACAGACAATGTGCACTGCAGATTTGGAAATATGATCCCCGAAATATCAGCCAGACGGAGAGGGTTGATGTCTTATCACTGGCATTGAGTCTGGCAGAGGATGAAGATGAACGTACCCGGCAATGCCTGGAAGAATTAACAGAAAGGATATGGTAAGTACAAAAACGATGTATTCCGTCTGAGCATCTTATTGACGCCTGACACGAAGGTGATACCACCATCTTCAATTCAGAGGGATCTAGAGACGTTCTTTTCAGCTATGGAGAAGGAAACGGTTGATCTGAAATCGTTTGGTATACGAAACCAAAGTCTGAAAGAGATTATCCAAAAAATGAAATTGATTTACGGGCTGATATAATAATAATCATACCTCCCGGGCATGCTCCGCCATGTAAACTAAGCATTTGCGCAGTACTTCATCGGACAGAGCTATCTGAAGATGCTCACTACAGAGAGAGCCGGAATAGGCAACGTGACTTTTGAGCCGGGTTGCCGTAAAATGTACTAAGATTTTGAGTGTGTATCGTGTGTATAGCGTTGGAAATATAGGTTAATATAGTACAGTGTACATAGTTGAGGAAGAAAAGTGTGTATGGTGTTGAGATAGATGTGAAGCTGGCTGAAGGAGCAGGATCCGGATGCCGGCTTTTTTAATCATTTTAATTGCCTTTCTATATACAGCGCTGTAAAATCGAATTACAAATGCAACGTGATATTTTTCTTGATTTTATGAAAGGTAAAAATATGGACAGAAAAGATAAGATCATTCAGGAGCAGAAAGAGAGAATTATTGCATTAAATGAAGAAATCCAACGACTTCATGCACTCTTATCCGAAGCAGGTATTCCATATGAAAAGAAAACGCAAGAAAATGTGGCTGTTCAGTCAGATTTAGCTGTGAAAGATGCAGAGACCGAACAGGGAAAGCGTATTATTCCTGAACCGATCACTCAGAAACATGCCCAGTATTTCTATTCCTTTTTCAAAGGTCGAAAAGATGTATACAGTAAAAGAGCCGGAAAGCCGAATCCAAAAACCGGAAAGACGGGGTATTATACTCAATGCTGGAATTATTGGAAACCGGGCATCTGTCCCAAATATGAAAAAAAGAAAATGAAATGTTCGGACTGTCCTGAACAGCGTTATAAAGAACTTACCGGAAAGGCGATTATGCAGCATTTACTTGGACTGCGGGAGGACTGCTCTGATGTGATCGGGGTATATCCGATGCTGCCCGATGAGACCTGCAATTTCCTCGTATTTGATTTTGACAATCATGATGACAATACAAACGGGGATGATTTTGCTAACACAGACGAACTCTGGAGGGAGGAAGTGAATGCTTTGCGGGAAATCTGCCGGATTTATGGAGTGGATATCCTGACAGAGCGTTCCCGTTCTGGTAAGGGAGCGCATATCTGGATGTTTTTTCAGGAATCTGTTCCGGCAAGAATGGCAAGACTGTTCGGCACAGCGCTTTTGACAAAAGGAGCAGAATCTGTTAATCAGAAAAGCTTTCGTACTTATGACAGGATGCTTCCAGCTCAGGATCATATGCCTTTGGGCGGGCTCGGAAATTTGATTGCACTTCCTCTGCAGGGACAGGCATTGAAGAATGGAAACAGTGCGTTTATAGATCAGGATTGGAATGCATATCCGAATCAGTGGCAGCAGCTGCAGAATGTAAAAAAGCTTTCGAAAGAATTTATCGAAAAAAAGATAAATGAGTGGTCAGAGACTGGAGTCTTAGGCGCACTTGCAGATCTAGAGGATATAGGTGGGGAGGAAACAGAAGGAAAATCAAAGGCAAACATAGAAAGTCTGGCAGCAGGGCAAACGGAGACGAACGGCCAGAGTCAGCAGGTTACAAGCTGGAAATCAGGTAAAAAATCAAAGCCATGGAAGAAGAAAAAGATTCAGTTTCATCCGGAAGATGTTTCCGGACAGTTTAAGATTGTCCTTGCCAATGGAATTTATATTGATAAGGACAATCTTCAGCCGAGAATACAGAATACTTTGCGCCGCATGGCTGCGTACAGCAATCCTCAGTATTATAAAAATCTCGCAATGGGATTCTCCACTCGGGATAATCCCAGGATTGTTGCGTGCTCTGAAGATTTTGATGATTATATCTGCATCCCGAAAGGACTGCAGGAAAAACTTACGGAAAAACTGGGAGAAGCAGGAATACCCTATGAAGTCAGCGACGAGAGACAAACAGGAAGAAATATCCATGTGGATTTTGCCGGGGAACTTTATCCTGAGCAGAGAAAAGCGGCAGAACGAATGTTGCAGTATGAGAATGGAATCCTGCATGCAGCGACAGCGTTCGGAAAAACAGCAGTAGGAGCATATCTGATCGCGGAAAGAAAGACTAATGCCCTTGTATTGGTACATAATAAAGAAATTATGAATAACTGGGTGGAAGACCTTCAGAAGTTTCTGGATATTAACGAAGAACCGCCCGAGTATAAGACGCCGACAGGACGCATAAAACGAAGGAAAAGCGTGATTGGAACCCGATATGCCGGTCATGATTCGATGACGGGAGTTATTGATGTAGTGATGATATCATCTCTTGGCAAGCCTGGAAATATAGATGCAGTTGTGAAGGATTATGGCCTTGTACTCATAGACGAATGCCATCACTGTGCATCGGATACAGCAGAGGCGGTAGTAAAAGAAGTCTCTGCCAGATATGTTTACGGACTGACCGCAACGCCCAAACGGGATGACGGACAGGAACAAAAAATATTTATGCAGATCGGGCCGGTCAGATATCGCTTCAGTGCTAAAGATAAAGTAAAGCTTCAGGGAATCGAACATTATGTATATCCCAGATTTACAAGGCTGATCAATACAACAGGACAAGACTGGAAGATTAATGAAGCATATGCCGCAGTGCGCAGCAGTGATGTGAGAAACAGGCAGATCGTATCTGATGTAGAAGAATGCCTGAAACAGGGCAGGACTCCACTTGTGCTGACAAAATTTAAAGATCATGCAGATACATTGCTTGCTATGCTTCAAGATAAGGCGGACCATGTATTTCTGCTCAAAGGAGGAAGAAGCAGAAAAGAAAATGAACAGATTCGTGAGAAAATGAAAAATGTTCCGGTAAACGAATCAATGATTCTTGTGGCAATCGGACAGTATATCGGCGAAGGGTTTAACTATCCAAGACTTGATACGATGATGCTGGCAACACCCATCGCATGGCAGGGGAACGTGGAACAGTATTCAGGAAGGCTCCACAGGGATTATGAAGGAAAACAGGATGTGATCATATATGATTATGTGGATACGCATATCCGCGTCCTGGATAAAATGTATTATAAAAGATTGCGGGCGTATAAGAAGATTGGTTATGAGATCATTATGAATACGACAGAGAAAAAGCAGGAAACAAATGCTATATTTGACAGTGATTCCTATATGTCTGTATTTGAGAGAGATTTAGCGGAAGCTAATGCTGAAATCGTTATCTCCAGTCCAGGTGTCGGTGCAAGAAGTATACGCAGGATGCTAAAAGGTCTGGGAGAACGCCATGACTCAGGGGTAAAGATCACACTTCTGACTCTGCCGGCAGATGGTTACCCGAAAGAACGGATTGAAAAGACAAAAGAACTGCTTGCAGAACTGACGGAGTTGGGTGTAGCCGTGATGGAAAAGCCGAAAATACACGAGCATTTTGCTGTTATTGACAAGAAGATTGTCTGGTATGGCAGTGTGAATCTGCTGTCCAATGCTAAGGAAGAGGATAATCTGATGAGGGTGAAAAGTAAGGAAATTGCGCAGGAGCTGCTGGAGATTGGATTTACTGTTTCTGATAGATAAGCATGAGGTTGTGTGGTATACTAAATATACTAAAAGCAACAGAGAGAAAGAGTCTTATTTTGAAATTATTTATCCGGGAGGTCTGAGCATATGGAAAAGATCAAGGATGAAAAGTTAAGAAAGATTTTACAGGAAATGGCGGAACTTCTTCACGGTGTGTATGGAAATCGGCTGAAGGCGGTAATCTTATACGGCTCTGTCGCCAGAGGAACCCAGACGGAAGATTCCGATGTGGATATCATGGTTTTAGTAGATGGCACGGATGCGCAGTTGCGAGAATACGATGAAAGACTCAGTGATGTATCTACAGATCTTGCCCTGAAGTATATGAAAGTGTTTTCCATCATTGATGTAAAATATCAGGAGTATCAGGATTGGAAGACAATATCCCCGTTCTATCGGAATGTGGACCGGGAAGGAGTCGTGGTCTATGCAGCATGAGAGAGAAACTCTGTGCAAATACCGGTTGGAACGGGCAAAAGAAGATTTGCAGGCCGCTCATGTAAATCATGAATCCGGACTGTTCAAGGCAGCAATCAATCGGTCATATTATGCAATTTTTCATAGTATACGTGCGGTGAATATTCTGGATGGGTTTGATGCCTCCAAACACAGTTCTGTGATTGCCCATTTTAATCAGTATTATGTGCATACCGGTGAATTTGACCGAGGAATATATTAGATTATTGATGGTGCTTATCGTATCAGGGAAAAATGCGACTATAGTGACTTTTTCCTGGCTTCAAAAGAAGAATCCTCTATACAACTGGAACATGCGGAGACTTTTGTAAAGACCGTAGAAGCATATATTCTCAGGAAAGAGGAAAAATCATAATCATACCTCCCGGGCATGCTCCGCCATGTAAACTAAGCATTTGCCTATAGTCTGAACCGGTAATAAAATATATACAGACGAGAAGAAATCATATGAAAACGGGAGGCATTACACATGGATACAGAGAAAATGAAACAGGACTTAGGCGGCGGAAACGTGTTTGAGATCGGCGAGCCGAACACAGCATTTGCACAGTATTTTATCGGACAGAGTTACTTAAAGATGCTTACAACAGAGAGAGTCGGCATAGGCAACGTGACTTTTGAGCCGGGCTGCCGGAATAACTGGCATGTCCATCATAAAGGCGGCCAGATCCTGCTTGTAACAGGCGGACGCGGCTGGTATCAGGAGTGGGGAAAACCCGCACAGGAGCTGCATGCCGGAGATGTTGTGAACATTCCGCCGGAAGTAAAACACTGGCATGGAGCAGCAAAGGACAGCTGGTTCCAGCATCTGGCTATCGAGGTGCCGGCAGAGGGAGCATCCAACGAGTGGCTTGAGGCGGTTTCTGATGAAGAATATGGAGAATTAAAGTAGCATGCAATGTATTTTGGAGAGGGTAAATGCCCTCTCCGAATCTGTCTGTATCTGGAAAATACTGGGCACAGGCAGAGGAACCTTATCAGGCATGAGAAGAAGATTAAGAGATGTTAAGAAAGAGAGGATGAACGATCATGACAGAAGCAGCAGAAAAATATTTCAACAGATTATATCCGGACGGCGAATTTAAACTTGCATCTACAGATCCGGAATTTGCAGAGTTTTTTACAAACTTTTCCTGCGATGAGGTAGTAAATCAGGATGATCTTGACGACCGTACAAGGATGATGGCAATTCTGGCTACATTACTTGGATGCCAGGGAATCGATGAATTCAGAGAAGTGCTTCCGGGGGCCCTGAACCTCGGCGTGACACCAGTAGAGGTAAAAGAGATCGTCTATCAGGCATGTGCTTATCTTGGAATCGGGAGAGTGCGCCCGTTCTTTGACGTGGTCAACGAAGTCCTGACGGAAAAAGGTATCGCGCTGCCGCTGGAAGGTCAGACAACTACGACAATCGAGGATCGTGTGGAAAAGGGCGAGCAGGCTCAGGTGGATATATTCGGAGACGGCATGAAAGGATTTGCCACATCAGGCCCTGAGGAGAGCCGCCACATCAACCGCTGGCTGTCCGGCAACTGTTTTGGTGATTATTATACCCGTACGGGTCTTGATTACGGACAGAGAGAAATGATCACATTCTGTTTTCTTGCAGCACAGGGCGGTTGCGAACCGCAGCTTATATCCCATGCGGCGGGTAATATGAAAGTTGGAAATGACAAGGCATTTTTGATCAAGATCATTTCACAGTGCCTGCCTTATATTGGCTATCCGAGGAGCTTAAATGCGCTCAGATGTGTGAATGAGGCGGCCGCTCAGCAATAATAATATATTTCTCTCTGGATATTGAATGTGCGATGATGTTATAATAATTTTAACGGTTCACCTGGTTAAAGAACAGCACCGTTTTATCAAAGCAAGGAGTTATCCGGAAAGGAAAGATTATGAGAAAGACAAAGATCATCTGTACACTTGGACCGGCCACAGACAAAGAGGGCATTCTGGAAGCTCTCATCCGTGAGGGAATGGATGTGGCCCGTTTTAATTTTTCACATGGCACTCACGAAGAACAGAAAGCGCGGCTGGAAAAACTGAAAACACTGCGCAGGCAGTTCGACAAGCCGATTGCAGCACTTCTTGATACAAAAGGTCCGGAAATACGGATCGGATGTTTTAAGAAGAAGAAAATCACGCTGGAAGAGGGACAGGAGTTTACTCTTGTAAACGATGAGGTTGAAGGAACACAGGAACAGGTGACGATCAGCTACAAGGATCTCTATAAAGATGTAAAACCGGGTGATTCTATCCTGATCGATGACGGTCTTGTCGGTATGGAAGTCGTAAATATTGTGGATAAGGATATCGTCTGTATCGTAAAGAACGGCGGAGATATTTCAGACCATAAGGGTGTCAATGTGCCGGGCGTAGAGCTGAAGATGCCGTTTATCAGCCCGAAAGACAGAGACGACCTTCTGTTTGGAATTCAGGAGGATTTCGATTTTGTGGCTGCTTCATTTACAAGGACGGCTGAAGACATCCGCGAGATGAGACAGCTCCTCAATGATAACGGCGGAAATGAAATCCACATTATTGCCAAGATTGAGAATCAGCAGGGCGTGGACAATATTGATGCGATCATCGAGGCGGCAGACGGAATCATGATCGCAAGAGGAGACATGGGCGTGGAAATTCCTCTGGAACATGTGCCGATCATCCAGCAGAAGATTATTGAGAAGGTATATGCGGCAGGAAAGGTTGTCATCACTGCGACACAGATGCTCGATTCTATGATGATCCATCCCCGCCCGACCCGTGCGGAGACGACAGACGTTGCGAACGCCATTTATCAGGGAACAAGCGCGATCATGCTTTCCGGAGAGACAGCTGCAGGCAAGTATCCGGTGGAAGCTCTTAAGATGATGGTCAAGATTGCGGTGCATATGGAACGGAATATTGATTACAACGCGATCTTCCGCAGCAGGGCGAGAAGTGAGGATCCGGATATTACAAATGCAATCTCTCACGCGACCTGCATGACAGCCATCGATCTGAAAGCTAATGCGATCCTTGCAGTCAGCAAGACCGGTAATACCGCACGGATGATTTCCAAGTATCGTCCGGAGTGCCTGATTGCAGGATGCTCCAGTTCAGAAAGGGTATGCAGACAGCTGAATCTGTCGTGGGGCATTCTCCCGCTGCAGATCAGGGAAGAGTACAGCTCGGAAATCCTCTGCCTGCGCGCCATCGAGGCGGCACAGGCCCACGGCGTCGTGGAAGAGGGGGACAAGATCGTATTTACAGGCGGAATCCCGCTTGGCATTCCGGGCCGGACAAACCTGATCCGCGTATGTATCGTTGGAGAATAAAAATCTGTTATGAGTTTTCTGTATGTGCGGCAATCAGCCGCAGCAGTATTTATACAAGAGACATTCCCACGATCGCTGCAGCGCCGACGGCGTACATCAAGGTGATCACAAGACAGATCTTCATTAAATTATTTTTTACCCCTGCTGTCGTATATGACAGCAGGGTGAATATGCCGCTGAATACCATGAATGCCGCATAACTGTATATGATGATCTCAGCAGCAGGGGACTCCAGCGCCCAGTCAAATGTGCGCAGAGGCAGGATTGTCCACGGAATGAAGATCATAAGTGTGCTGACAGCGGTCAATATTTTTTCTTTCATTTTTTCTTATCTCCTTTCAGCCCGCCCGAAACACAGGCAGGAAATCAGTAAACAGATCAGTGTAATTCCAACAGCAACAGGGATCCACGGAATTGGATTCATATGGCTTTTCCCGATATTTTCCGCCACTTTTCCGTATTCTGTCATTACAAAATAGAACGGGTATCCCATCGGATAGAGGAACCACGCTTTCGTATTATTGATCAGTACGCTCGGCACGATTGAGATAAGTCCTACGCCCACGGAAAATATGGGAGTTGATATGCACACGGCGATCAGCCAGAATACGGACAGCATAGGCAGGGAAGCCAGATACAGTTTCCCGGCAAAGGGGAGCACATAGTTCGGAGTAAGGATGAAGCTGTAGTCGCTCAGCGCGCCTGCGACAGCTGCGGCGATATAGTATCCGGCAGTCATAAACAGGATAAATGCCGCTGCGGTCACTGCAAGGACAATGAATTTGGCAAGACACAAAAGAGGCGTGCCGACTGGCAGGGCGAGCATCTTGAGAATACCGTGATTCGTCCGTTCCGTCTGGACGAGAATGACGGTTGTTACGACCATGACCGCCGGATAGATAAACCATGCCATTCCCATGAATCCCTGAATGAAGAAACTGTTTTCCGGAGAAATGCCTATATCGCTCATATCAAAATTCAGATCTGCGTTCAGTGTATTCGGAAACCACAGAATGACTGTGGCGGCGATCAGGATCAGCAGAATCTTTGATCGCTTTATTTTCTTAAATTCAACTGCTGTTAATGTAAAAATATTCATGCAAATAACCTCCTGACTTTTAAGTAAATTATCTCTGCGGCACATGCAGCGGCGGTCTCGCACACAGCTGCAATACAGTAATGGAGCACCCGCGCTGTCTCCATGCCCGGCAATATCTGAAACAGAAGGACGTATGGAAACAAAGAGACGATAAAATTATTCTCAGGGAGTATGGTAGCCATAAAGATACACAAAATTCCGATTCCGAGTGCGGTCCACATATTCCGGCATGCCGATGCGATCACGAGGGAGATCACGGCTGCCGGAAGTGTGAGGAGCAGTGTAAACCCGAGAGTCTGTAGTATTTCCATGAGTTCTGCTTTTCCGGCGCCCAGCCAGTGCCATCCGCAGAAACACAGAGAGGCGGTCTCGAAGAGAATCATCATGAGGAAAAACGGCAGGAGTATCCCGCATTTCCCGATAAAAAGCCCTGATTCCCGGACAGGGAGCGACTGCATCTTCTGAAGCGCATTATCTGCATATTCGATGTGGTACAGGATGCAGGCTCCGGCTGTGATGAGCAGGAGATTCAGCATGGAAATCATCTGCAGATTGGCGCCCGCGAGGACTGCGGCGGGCGAGCCTGCCATAGTGGTAAAAGTATCCGGGCGGGCGGCCGTATTGATGACCGGAAGTGCCCCCGCTATGATGCCGCCTGCGAAAAATGCAGCTGTCAGGCCGGTCCGTCTGATTTTCTTACATTCTAATCGGAAACTCATTTCACACCACCCCGTTTTATATTGTCTTCCTCGATCAGGGCGAGGAACATATCTTCCAGATTATCATCGGGATACCCCTCAAAAGCTGCTTTTTCTTTCAGTTCTTCCAGCGTTCCCTCAAAGAGCAGATGTCCATGGTTTAATACGCCGATGTGGTCTGCCATCAGTTCGATTTCTGAGAGAAGATGGGAGGAGACGAATACTGTGCAGTCAAATTTGTCCGGCAGGGAGCGGATCAGTGTGCGGATCTCGTGGATGCCCACCGGATCGAGTCCGTTTGTAGGTTCATCGAGGATCAGGATAGGAGGTCTGCCGAGAAGGGCTCCTGCAAGTCCGAGACGCTGCTTCATGCCAAGGGAATATTTGCGGGCAAGGCGTTTCTTATAAGGGGTGAGATCTACAAGCTCCAGTGCGTCGTCTACAGCGGACTTCGGCAGCTTTAAGATCCGGCGGATAATGTCCAGATTCTCCTCGCCGGTAAGGTTTCCGTAGAAAGCGGGTGCCTCGATAAAGGAGCCGATTTCCCGCAGGATTTTCACACGGTTGTGGGGATAGCTCATTTTATCGATGACAAATGCACCGCTGCTCGGGCGGGTGAGCCCGAGGAACATTTTCATAGTCGTTGACTTCCCTGCGCCGTTCGGCCCGACGAATCCGTACACAGATCCTTTCGGAACGTGCAGGTTCAGATTCGATACGGCGGTAAAGTCACCGTAGGATTTGGTCAGGTTTCTTGTCTGGATTATATTCATATTACACATCTCCTTTTTGCGGCAGCGCAGCTTTGTTAATAGGGCGGCTGGACTGTCGTCATTTCCTTTATTCATTTGGCGGCGGGTTCTCTGTCGCTGTATCTTTATCATATACGGAGAACCTTACGTCAATCTTCTCCCTGTCTTACATTTACCTTACATTTTCCGTGCGGAATACAAAATGCAGGACCGCTGTGCTACAATATCTCTGGCGGCGGATATTCGTTGCGGCCGGAAAATGGCGAAGTCCTTCATGTCCTGCATGGGAGGATAGCGATGCAGAGATGTTTTGACGGAAAAGGAGGAAAATGTCTATGTTATCAGATTATATAAAAAGAAAACGGATCCTGCTGGTGGACGATGAGCCGGACCTGCTGGATATGGTCGTATCCATATTAAAAGAAGAAGGGTACGAAAATATACGGACCGAGCAGAGTGTGGCGGAAGCGTTGAAAACAGCGGATGAATTTGAGCCTGAACTGGCCATTCTCGATGTAATGCTCCCGGATGGCGATGGCTTCGGGCTGATGGAAAAGCTGAAAGAAAAAGGAGATTATCCGATGCTTTTCCTGACAGCCCGGGGTGAGGATGAAGACAGGTTCCGGGGGTTCGGGCTGGGGGCGGACGACTACATGGTAAAACCGTTTCTCCCCAAAGAACTGCTTTTCCGTATTGCTGCGATTCTCCGGAGGAGTTATAAAGAGGAAGATCCGCTTGTGAAACTGAGCGGCTGTGAGATCGATCTGGAACGGGCGGAAGTGATAAAGGGCGGAGAGCATATCCCGCTGACAGCAAAGGAATTTGCTCTCCTGTCTGCATTATACCGCAATGCAGGGCGGATCGTGACTATTGACGCCCTCTGTGAAGCGGCGTGGGGCGACAACCCATATGGATACGAGAATTCGCTCATGGCTCATATCCGGCGTATCCGGGAGAAGATTGAAGAAAATCCGTCAAAGCCGGTCTCACTGGTAACGGTAAAAGGGCTGGGCTATAAACTGATCGTAGAGCGATAGCCCGGGATTGACCACAAGGACTGAACAGAGAAAGGAAATGGCAGACTATGAAAAGTATACCGAAATTGATCCGGAGATTTGTCCTGATCCTGCTTCTGAGTATTTTTCTCTTTCTGGCGCTTAATGTCGGTTTTCTGATCTTTTATACGGTCGGGCATTCTACGAACAGGGGACCGTGGACGACTGCGCAGGAGGCGGCGGACTCTATGGAAGAGACAGAGGCGGGGTATGTTATGCCTGAGGAGATACAGACAGAGCTGGAAAGCAAAAATATCTGGGCTGTCTATATAGATAATAGTACGTTAAGGGCACTGTGGTACTCGGATTATCTGCCGGACACGGTGCCGCTCGTCTATACAGCTTCGGAAATTGCGTCGATTACCCGGGGATATATTGATGATTGTCCCATATTTACCGGGGCAGGAAAAGACGGGCTGATGATCCTCGGGTATCCGAAAAAGAGTTTCTGGAAACACATGTACCCGAGCTGGGATTATCAGATGATCGAGAGCGCACCAAAGACTGTGCTTACGGTTCTTGCGGCAAATATCGTGCTCGTACTCCTGATCTATATCGGGGCAAATACCGGGCTGCTGCGCTCGGTGCGCCCGATCGTGGAGGGAATTCGAAAACTGCCGGAAGGAGAACCGGTCAGTTTAAAAGAGAGAGGAATACTTTCAGAGTTGGCATTTCATCTGAATCAGGCTTCGGAAATGCTGCAGTCGCAGAAATATCAGCTCAGGAAGAAAGACGCCGCCCGCGCCAACTGGATCGCCGGCGTGTCCCACGATATCCGTACCCCTCTGTCTATGGTCATGGGGTATGCGGCGCAGCTCGAGGATTCCGAATATCTGCGGGAAGAGGATAGAAAGAAAGCGTCTGCCATTGTCCGCCAGAGCCGCAGGATCAAGAACCTCATCAATGACCTGAATCTGGCGTCCAAGATGGAGTACAATATGCAGCCTGTTGTCAGGGAAGAGATTAATGCAGTCGCCCTTGTCCGGCAGGCAGCGGTAGATTTTATAAATATGGATGTGGACGGAAGATATCCCATTGAATGGGAGACTGACGAGAAACTTACGGTCTGTCCGATCTGTGCGGATAAAGAACTTATAAAGCGGGCGGTCTCGAACCTGATCCAGAACAGTATGAACCATAATGAGGATGGATGCACGGTTTATATATCGGTGTCTGTCTCACAGCCAGGATGCCCGGAAGAGAATACGGCAGCAGGAAGGAAAGGGGCAGACTCAAATGGATATTGCGTGATTTCTGTTGAGGATGACGGGACGGGCGCTTCCGATGAAGAAATCGAAAAGCTGAATCATTCGCCTCACTACATGGTGTGTGATACAAATACAAGGGAGCAGCGCCACGGCCTGGGCCTGCTGATCGTAAAGCAGATTGCAGAATCCCATGGAGGGAAGGTAGAGATCGGAAGAAGCGGACATGGAGGATTCGGCGTGAAAATAATGCTGCCACTTGACACGGCAAGAAAAAAAGAACAGAATAATGAACAGAATTTCTACGTTTAAAGTTTTAGATAAAAGGAGTCTTATACTATGGACAATCTGATCTTCAGCCTGAATGCCACTGTTCCCATTTTCCTTCTGATGGTACTGGGATTTATCTTAAATAAACTCGGCCTGATCGACGATGTGTTTGCATCAAAAATGAATAAATTCGTATTCCTCGTTCCGCTGCCGGTCCTGCTGTTTGAAGATCTCTCGACAGTGGATTTCTCTCAGGTATGGAACTTGAAATTTGTTCTGTTCTGTTTTGCCGTTACGCTGATATCTATTATTATTGCGGCGCTGGTGTCCTTTTTATGGAGGGACAAGAGCATACAGGGAGAATTTATTCAGGCGTCGTACCGGAGCAGCGCAGCGCTTCTGGGGATTGCGTTTATCCAGAATATATACGGGGATGCGGGGATGGCCCCGCTTATGATCATCGGAAGCGTGCCGCTGTATAATGTCATGGCGGTTGTTGTACTCTCATTCTTTAAGCCGGAGAGAAAGAAGCTGGACAAGGAAGTGTGGCTGACGACGCTCAAAGGAATCATTACAAATCCGATCATCCTCGGTATCGTGGCGGGGCTTGTCTGGTCAGCCCTCAAGCTGCCTATGCCGTCCATTCTGGAGAAGACGGTATCGGATATCGGGGCGACGGCTACTCCCCTAGGGCTGATGGCGATGGGCGCAAGCTTCGACCTGAAGAAGGCCTTCGGAAAAGTAAAGCCGGCAGCTACAGCCTCTGTTATGAAGCTGGTGCTGTTTGCCGCTTTGTTCCTGCCGCTGGCCGTGTGGATGGGGTTCCGCAGGGAAGAACTGGTGGCAATCCTCGTCATGCTCAGCTCGGCGACGACGGTGAGCTGCTATGTAATGGCGCGCAATATGGGACATGAAGGCGTGCTGACATCCAGCGTGGTCATGCTGACGACACTGTTCAGTGCATTTACACTGACGGGCTGGCTGTATATATTGAGGAGTATGGGATTAGTATAAAACAGAGAACTATCCGAGGTGGTCAATTTCGTGGCAGCCACACACCCGTGAGGTCAAAAGAGATGCGGGGGAACGCCACGCCTGCCGGATAGTTCTCTGTTCTTTTTTGTTCAATTATCAGACTGGAAAGTCTTTATTAGAGTCTGGATATATACTCCCACGCTTCAGGATCGAATTCTCTATCCTTATAATAATATTTCTTATCCTCTTCTGTGATCTGTTTGATCACTCTGCACGGATTACCCACAGCCACAACCCAGTCGGGAATATCTTTGGTCACCACGCTCCCTGCGCCGATGACGGTATTGCTTCCGATGTGCACGCCGGGCATGATGACCGTGTTGCCGCCGATCCATACATTATCACCGATAGTCACGCTGATGCCGTACTCATACATAGAGTTGCGTGAGACGGGATGGAGCGGATGTCCTGCAGTATATATGGCCACATTGGGAGCCATCTGGCAGTTGTCGCCGATCTTTACCTTCGCCACATCAATGATCGTACAATTATAGTTTGCAAAGAAATTTTTGCCCACTTCGATGTGGAAACCGTAGTCACAGTAGAACGGCGGATTGATAAAAGCCCCGTCTGACTTTCCAAGAAGCTCTTTGACAATCTTGCCGATCTCGTCAAAATCGGAACGGTCCACCGTGTTCAGGCGCTGCAGGATCCTGTGGCATACTTTCTGTTCCTCCATTACAGACTCGTCGGAGATGTATGCCATCTCCCGGTCTCTTCTTTCAATATTATCCATTTTTTCCTCCTTTTTGGATATGGGGACGTAGTAAAACCCGGTTTTACTACGTCCCCATATCCGTTTTCGGTTATTTTAATACCCGGCAGTTTTTCTCCATATTGTAATCCTTATGTACTCCGTCATCGTCATAGAGCATGTATTCAGCTCCTTCATATCCGATCAGCCGGATCGTATCCATATCGATCTCATCTACGCATTCTGCTGCATCGACTACCGGGATGCATTTGCCGGAGCGGATAAAGAGCGGCACTTCGTTGAGTGCGATATCCACGTAGTGGATGCCTTTTCCGAGTACTTCTTCCGAGATGCTGCCATCGGGCAGGAATTTGACGAATTTCATCTCTTCCGGCAGGTAAACATATCTGCCTTTCGCATTCTGCTCGTATACCGGTGCAATCATGATCTCATTGCCCAGCATGAGCTGATCCTCGATGCGGCGCGCCATTTTGTCGTCCGGGTATACGAAAGCCAGCGGCTTGAAATACATATCGTCTGTTAAGGCTGCTTTCATGTACTCGCTGTACAGGTAGGGCAGCAGGCGGTATCTGACACCGATCACATGACGGAAGTCTTCCATGTTTTCAAACTGATAGCATTCCTGCTCTCTTGTACCCAGGGCGGAATGGTTCCGCATGAGCGGTGTGAATACGCCCAGCGCGAGGAAACGGAGCAGCAGATCTCTTGTTGTGTCCGAACCAAAGCCGCCAAGATCAGCTCCCGCATAGAGAAATCCGCACATGTTCAGGGACGGCATCATCTTCAGATTGAGCAGGATATGGGACCACCAGGATTTGTTATCTCCTGTCCAGATGCCCCCGTAGCGATGCATGCCGATGTAAGAAGAACGGGAGAACATCAGGAAACGTTTGTCAGGATCGATGCGTTCAAATGCCTCTCCTGCAGCTCTCGTCATGTTGAAGCCGAACAGGTTGTGTACTTTGTCGTGACGGACCATCTGTCCGTTCACATTGTGATAGAACCTCTGATAATCATCCTGGCTGTTTGCGAGACTTCCGAGTTTATCACCTAGCTGCCATACGCCGATATCTTCGTTTGTTTTCTCAGCCTTTTCACTTCCGTCCCAGTTGCTCGTTCCGGTCTCAGCAAACTTCCGCGCCATCTCTTTCGCTTCTTCAAGCCCTTCTTTTGAGTAGAAGATGGCAGGCTCGTTCATATCGTTCCAGAAGCCTTCGATGCCCTGATCTGTGAGAAAACGGTATTTATCTCCAAACCATTTCCTCGCCTCGGGATTCAGCACATCCGGAAAATGAGTATCTCCTGGCCAGACTGCCGCCACAAAGTCACTTCCGTCCGCTCTCTGGCAGAAGTAGCGGTTTTTCACGCCTTCTTCGTAGACGTCGTACCCGTCCTCGATCTTTACGCCTGCATCGATGATCGGAACGAGGCGGATATGCTGGTCTTTCATTTCCTGGACAAATGCAGGGAAATCTTTGAAACCGTCGTTCACGGTAAAGTCTTTGTAGGAATCCATGTAATCGATATCCATATAGATCATATCCAGCGGAATGTGGTTCTCGCGGTAGCCCTGTGCGACCTTTTCAAAATCTTCCTTTGTCTTATATCCCCAACGGCTCTGGCCGTAGCCGAATGCGAATTTCGGCGGGATATAGCTGTGACCGATCATGCCGCGGAACTGTGTTACGATATCGTAAGGAGAGTTCCCGTCGATGACGTACAGTGCAAGGTCCGCGTCCGCGCAGGAGACTTTCAGCGTGTCCATGCGGGTATAGCCGATGTCAAATGTGAGCTTTGACGGATAGTCAAAGAAGAGTCCAAAGCTTTTCTCTCCGGCGATGATGATGAAGTTGTGTGCGCCGTACAGAGAGCGTTTGTCTTCGGTGTGGTTCGGATCATCCGTGCAGTCGCTGATATAGCAGTAGCCCCGTTTGTTGATGCCGCGGTTGGCCTCGCCCAGACCGTAGACGATGTCATCCTCGTCCATAATATAAGTAAAAGCAAAGCCGTCCTGCGTGTCGATGGCGCCGTATGCAGGTGTGCCGTCCGTCTGTGCGATGTCAGTCACGACAGCCTCCGTCTCAAAAGGTGTTCCATAGATGTATTTGCGGATCATGTCATTTCCTCCTTTGATCTTATGAATCGTAACAGTTCAGCCCGCGCCATTCGCAAAACCGCACTGCGTGCTTACTGCGGCTGCCGCCGCTGTTTTGCTCATATACTGATAATCAGATGGCTGAACTGTTAGTATACATTGTATTATAATGTCTTGGACAGAATAAGACTTGCAGTATTCTGCAAAGTTATGACAGAAAACTGCTTTTTCAACTGACGGTCAACTGATTGACGTCAACTGATGCCGACGAATGTTAACTGGCTTGGTGTATTGATTTACGCTCTTTGGTATACTAAAATTTACTTAAGATTTGACAACAGACGAGGAGAGATGTGCATGAAACAACTGTATACCAGATGGGGAAGAAATCTTGACCCTCAGAATGTCCTCCAGGAATATCCGCGTCCGCTCCTGAAGCGCGGCAGTTATATCAATCTGAACGGATACTGGGACTATGCATTTACAAAAGAATTTAAAAAGCCGGAACAGTATGACGGGCAGATCCTTGTTCCGTTTTCGCCGGAGGCAGTGCTATCCGGTGTGTCCCGGCAGCTGCAGCCGGACGAGTATCTTTGGTACCGGCGAACATTTACGCTTGAAAAATGGGCTGAGCAAAAGACAGGCAGGCGTCTGCTCCTGCACTTTGGGGCAGTAGATCAGGCGTGTGTCGTCTATGTCAACGGGCAGAAAGCGGCGAGGCATACAGGAGGATATCTGCCGTTCGAGGCGGATATTACTGCCCTGGTACGTGATGGCGAGAATGAACTGACCGTTGCAGTAAAAGATTTAAGTGATACGTCCTATCATGCCAGAGGGAAACAGCGTCTGGACCGGGGCGGCATGTTCTATACAGCACAGAGCGGTATCTGGCAGACTGTCTGGATGGAGATAGTGCCGGAAAATCATATCACGAATATCGAGGCTGAGCCGGATCTTGGAAGAAGTGTTGTCCGGATTCGTGTGTCGGCAGCGGGAAACCGCGAAATTCAGACGACAGAAGGTAAAACATGCAATGGCGGGATGGAAGAGCATAAGACCGAACAACCGATAACAATACAGATCCGGTATCCGGGTCTGTATATGGACAGGAACGATAGAGCAGAAATTTCAATCACAGATCCGACGGCAGACAATGATTCCCCCGAATCGAATCATCAGCCGGCCGATCAGCAAATGTGCAGCATTTCCGGCATTACGGGCGACTGGATCGAAGTACCGATCCCGGATATCAGGCCGTGGACATGTGAGACTCCGTATCTTTACTTCTTTACAGTGACTATGGGAGAAGACCGGGCGGAAAGTTATTTCGCCATGAGGAAGTTCGCAATCGAGAAGGATGAAAAGGGAATCCCGCGTATCTGTCTGAACGGAAAGGTGCAGTTCCAGAACGGCGTCCTGGACCAGGGATACTGGCCGGACGGCCTGTACACAGCGCCATCGGATGAGGCAATGATCTTCGACATTACAGAAATGAAGAAGAGTGGTTTCAACATGGTGCGCAAGCATATCAAGATTGAACCGCAGCGGTGGTACTGGCACTGCGACCGGCTGGGGCTGGTAGTGTGGCAGGACATGGTAAACGGTGGAGAAGCCTACCAATACTGGTTCGTGACCTATCTGGCTACGGTGATGTCCTGGCGCGGCATTACGATAAAGGACAACCACCCATGGCTGCTTGCCAGGAGAGACAAGGCGGGCAGGGCAGAGTTCGTCCGGGAGATGAAAGAGACGATCCGACTATTAAAAGGCCACCCGAGTATCTGCACGTGGGTAATCTTTAACGAGGGATGGGGGCAGTTTCAGACAAAGGAGCTTACCCGGATCGCACGGGAAGAAGATCCCACGAGGCTCATTGATGCGGCAAGCGGCTGGTTCGATCAGGGCTGCGGGGATCTGCAGAGTGTCCATAATTATTTTTTCAAACTTAAAGTACGTCCTGAGAAAGAGCGCGCCGCCGTACTCTCGGAGATTGGCGGACATACTTACCGGGAGCCGGGGCACAGCGCCTGTGAAGAACTGTACGGTTACGGCGCATGCAAGGATAGGGGGACCCTCAGGAAAGCGTACCGGGAGCTGATGGACAAAGTGCGGGCGCTCATCCCGCAGGGGCTCTGCGCCAGTGTATATACCCAGTGGACGGATATCGAGGAAGAAATAAACGGGGTATATACATGGGATCGTGAGGTCAGGAAAATTTTCTGATTCGTGTTTCTCTGTAAAGGAGATGGATTACTGTATCAGCGTCCAGATCCAGTAGATAAATCCCAGTACCCAGCTGGTGAAAATGCCATACAGGATCACGGGGCCGGCGATGGTGAAGATCTTACAGCCAATTCCGAATACCTGTCCTTCTTTCTTATATTCGATGGCAGGTGCGGCTACAGAGTTGGCGAATCCGGTGATGGGGACGAGCGCTCCTGCGCCGCCCCATTTCGCCAGGCGGGGGTAAATCCCGGTCCCGGTGAGCAGCACACTGATCAGGACGAGCATCAGGGAAGTCCAGCTGCTGCACTCGTCGGTGCTCAAAGAGCGGAATTCACAGTAGTGATAAATGATCTGCCCGAGTGTGCAGATTGCGCCTCCCAGCAGAAATGCCTTGAGCATGTTCAGCCAGACATTGTGCCGGGGCGTTTTTTCATTGACATATTTCTCATATTCTTTTTCTTTCTTTAGTTTTTGTATCTTATCCATAGGAAGCTCTCCTTTACTGCCGGTTTCAGCCGGTGTTTCTTATATTCTGTCTTCCATAGTATTTTGTTTTACCTTTTTAAATATACATATAAATTTGGGTAAAAGAAAAGAGCCCGACGCATCAGGCTCTTCTCAGGTGTTGTCCGAAGACGACCACCGCAATTCATAGCTATACTATACCATTGCAAGCTAAAATATGCAAGAGTTTCAGGATTTACTCAGAAAATTTTGTAAAGCTTTGAGATGTGAACGTTGCTGGGTGCCTAAAATCTGATTGCATACATTTGCGGAAAGCTGTGAACGCAATGCATCTGTACAGGTAATAAAAGATGATATAAATTGCTTGCAGGAAGTTTTTGTTTCACCCATTTTCCTTAATGTATATGTGATAAGGACTACATATGCATCAATATATTTAAAATCAAGATTAGATATTCCTGTTTCCACTTCTAAAAGAGAAATAAGGCGCTGATTAATCCTGCTTGTTTGAAAACGTGTGTCAAAAATTGCATTATTATGCGCAACAGCATTTCTAAGATCTTTGATAGTGTAGATTATATACTCTGTTAGTTTGCCATCTGAGTCAAGATTACTTGGCAGATGTAGAATGTGGGATGTATTTAACTTTACGTTAGAGTTTGCACATGAAAAAAATGTGCCAAATTCTCCCAGGGTAAGTGATTCAAAAATTGCCCATATGGGGATGGAACGGTCCGAATCAAAAAAATGGTTAACAGTTTGTTTCTTGTTAGAGTAATCCCTTAACAAAGCATTGTTTATTTTTCCTTTTAAGTTCATACGTTTTTCGTACTGCTTATGATAGGTATCGCTTCCTCTGGGGTACAAACGATAGTTTGTGATAGATCTATTAAATATCACGTCCAGATTTTCTGATTTACTATCCAACAGGACGGATTCTATTACGTAGCTTTTGAGAGCATTTTCGATAAACATTACTTTGGGATAAAAAAGTGTTTTTAATTGCATATCAAAGCTGTTTAAGGCAATAACTTCATCCAGACTTGTGAAAGAAATACGCTGTCTTGGCTGCCTGATAAAACGATATCCTTTATATCCATGATAATAACCGATATTCCGGAGTGCTTGTGCCTGGTTGCTTTTCACTGCAACAGAGTGATGCTTTCTTAAATATTTCATCAATTGGTATATCGTGAGCATAGTATCCCTCCGTATAATCTAAAGTAATAAAATTATAGCATATTTTCCGGCTCAATGAAGATAATATTGGTATCTCAAGAGAATCACAGAAATGAGGATATCAATATGAACCGGATAATAAAAGGAAAACAGAGCCTTCTCTTTGAAAATGCCCCCTATATCGTAAGCGCAGCCTCTGTGACAGGCAGTAAAGAGGCAGCGGGCCCGCTGGGAAAGCTCTTTGATATGACAAATGAAGACGACCTGTTCGGTGCACAGACCTGGGAAGAGGCGGAGAGTACCATGCAGAAAGAGGCATGCGTGCTCGCTCTGGGAAAAGCACATGTGAAAGCGGACGAGATCCGATATCTCTTTGGCGGAGACCTGCTGCGGCAGGGAATCGCCACATCCATGGGAGTAGAAGCGCTTCAGATTCCCATGTTCGGACTGTACGGGGCGTGTTCCACCTCAGGGGAGGCGCTGGCCCTTGCGGGAATGAGCGCTGCCGCGGGATACGGGAAATATATGCTGGCAGTTACATCCAGCCATTTTGGGAGCGCAGAGAAAGAATTCAGGTTTCCTCTTGGTTATGCAAATCAGCGGCCGCTGTCCGCTCACTGGACGGTGACCGGAAGCGGGGCATTCCTTGTGCGCGCAGCGGAGCCGGCGGCTACTTCCGCATCAGACGCTCCCGCGGTAAACGTCCTGGCAGAGGAACCGGAAGAAAGCCCGACAGCCGCTCCGAATGAGGATGACATCAGCACTACCCACATCTCACATGTCCGCATCGCGGGCGTGACGGTTGGCAAGATCGTGGACTACGGTCTGAAAGATTCCCAGAACATGGGCGCGTGTATGGCTCCTGCAGCGATGGACACGATCGTGCAGAACTTTGAAGACTTTGGAAGAAGTGAGCAGGATTACGACCGGATCATCACAGGAGATCTGGGATATGTGGGACAGTCTATCCTGTTCGATCTGGTCAGGGATAAAGGATATGATATAAGGAAGAAACATCTGGACTGCGGGATGACGATCTATGACCAGGAGACACAGGATACACATGCAGGCGGCAGCGGCTGCGGCTGCGCGGCGGTGACACTTGCATCCTTTATCATCCCAAAGATTGAAAAGGGGGAGTGGAAGCGCGTGCTGTTCGTGCCCACGGGAGCGCTCATGTCAACGGTGAGTTTCAATGAAGGCGCAAGCGTGCCCGGAATCGCCCACGGGATCGTGCTTGAGCACTGGCCACAGGCAGAATAAAGCACTGGCCGCATGCATAATAAAAGCACTGGCTGCAGGTATAGAAAATAACTGTGGCAGGCACGTCAAACTACTGAGCACATGCACGGGAAGTGCCTGCTGTAAGAATAGCAAAACTCTACAGGAAGGAGTGGAACAATATGGAATATATTACCGCATTTGTGATAGGAGGCCTGATCTGCGCCATAGTACAGATCCTTCTGGACCGGACCAAACTGATGCCCGGAAGAGTCATGGTGCTCCTTGTATGTACGGGAGCCCTGCTGGGATTCTGCGGAATCTACAAGCCGTTTCAGGAGTTCGCCGGCTCCGGGGCAAGCGTGCCGCTGCTCGGCTTCGGCAATGTGCTGTGGCAGGGCGTGAAGGAGGCTGTGGACCAGAATGGCTTTATCGGCATATTTATGGGAGGCTTCAAAGCTGGGGCAGTAGGTATATCGGCAGCCCTGATCTTCGGATATATCGCATCCTTTATCTTTGATCCGAAGATGAAAAAATAGGCTATAACTTGTGAATTCCCACATAAGAAAGGCACAATATGTCGAAAAGATGTAAAAAAGTGTATATTGACAGTAGGTTTATGCAATGTTATGATAATTTTCGGATTTACAGAAGTTTTTCTGTGACATAATTAGAGTCAAGGCAGCCGGAGGGATGGGATTTCTAGAAAAACTTGGAAAGTTCTGTCCCTCTTTTTCGAAGAATTATTTATTGAAATGTTACATCATCGGTTAGGCAAAAGGAGGCGTTAGAATATGTGTGGAATAGTCGGATACGTAGGAGAGGAACAGGCGGCACCGATCCTTCTGGAAGGATTATCAAAGCTCGAGTACAGAGGATATGATTCTGCCGGAATCGCGGTTCGCAATGAGACGTCGGGAGATATCTCCATCGTTAAGGCAAAGGGACGACTTAAGATCCTGTCTGAGAAGACAGATAACGGAAGAAGCGTACACGGCACCTGCGGGATCGGACATACCCGCTGGGCTACGCACGGGGAGCCGTCGGAGAACAACGCTCACCCACACTGTACAGACGACAGATCTGTTGTACTGGTACATAACGGTATCATCGAGAACTACCAGGAGCTGAAAGACAAGCTGGTGAAATCAGGATATACATTCTATTCCCAGACAGACACGGAGATCGCAGTCAAACTGGTGGACTATTATTATAAGAAGACAGGAACTCCGCTGGAGGCACTCACCAGAAGCATGCTCCGTATCAGGGGTTCTTATGCGTTCGGCGTGATGTTCCACGATTATCCGGGCAAGCTCTTCGCAGCGAGAAAGGACAGTCCTCTGATCATCGGCAGGAGCAGTTCCGGGAGCCTGATGGCCTCTGACGTACCGGCCATTCTGGACAAGACAAGGCACGTATATTATATCGATAATATGGAAATCGCCGAGCTGACGAAAGATGAAGTGCATTTCTATAATATCGACCGGGAAGAAGTGCAGAAAGAAATCGTCGAGATCAAATGGGATGCAGAGTCTGCGGAAAAAGGCGGATATGAGCACTTCATGCTCAAGGAGATCCACGAGCAGCCGAAAGCGGTCCAGGATATGATCGGCGCCTATGTAAAAGACGGTGCGATCGACTTTTCAGAAGTCGGACTGGAAGATGAGACGCTCAAAGAGATCGAGAGGATCTACATCGTAGCCTGCGGTTCTGCTTACCACGTCGGTATGGCGGGCAAATATGTATTAGAGGATCTTGCGCGGATACCGGTGGAAGTAGATCTGGCGTCAGAGTTCCGCTACCGCAATCCGATCATAGCTCCCAACTCACTGGTGATCATAGTATCGCAGTCCGGTGAGACGGCGGACAGCCTTGCAGCTCTCCGTCTGATGAAAGACCGGGGCGTGCCGGTGCTGGGCATTGTAAATGTAGTAGGTTCCAGCATTGCCCGTGAGGGTGATTATACACTTTACACATACGCCGGACCAGAGATATCCGTTGCGACTACAAAAGCGTACAGCACCCAGCTGATCGCCATGTACCTGCTGGCAATCCAGGCGGCAAAAGAAAAAGAGATGATCGATGACGACCGCTATGCAGAGCTCCTGACAGAGATGGAGACCCTGCCTGCCAAGATCCAGAAGACACTCGATGATAAAGAGCGCATCCAGTGGTTTGCCAGCAAATACGCGAACGCGAGAGATATCTTCTTCATCGGCCGCGGGCTTGATTATGCGATCAGCCTGGAAGGCAGCCTGAAGATGAAAGAGATCAGCTATATCCACTCCGAGGCATATGCGGCGGGCGAGCTGAAGCACGGTCCGATCAGCCTGGTGGAGAATGGAATCCTCGTGGTAGGCGTCCTCACACAGAGCGCACTCTTCGAGAAGACACTCAGCAATATGGTGGAGGTCAAGAGCCGCGGCGCTTATCTGATGGGCCTCACAACATATGGCAACTATAATATAGAAGATACTGCAGATTTCTCGGTCTATGTGCCGAAGACGGAAGAGTATTTCGCAACGAGCCTTGCGATTGTACCGCTTCAGCTGATGGGATACTACGTCAGTGTGGCGAAAGGCCTGGATGTGGATAAACCGAGAAACCTGGCGAAATCCGTAACAGTAGAATAATTTAAAAAATACCGGGGGGGGGGGTAAAAATATTGACAAACCTCTCCTCTCAGAGTATATTGTTATAGGAGTATTGACGTACCAATAAAACGAGGTAAAGTATCCATAAAATCTATATTAATTTACGTAAAACGGAAGGAAAAGTGCAGAGAATGAGCAGATTCCAGGAGAATACAGATGGATCGATTGGTTGATACACATTGCCACATACTTCCAGAAGTAGATGACGGGGCACGAAATATGGAAGAGACCCGCCAGATGCTGCAAGAGGCGTATGAGGATGGAATACGCTATATCATAGCGACGCCTCATCATCACCCGAGAAGAGGCAGAAAATCTCCCAGGCAGCTTCGCAGACAGCTGAAACTTGTCCGCGAAGAGGCGGCGCAGATCAGTGATGAGCTCAGAATATATCTGGGGACAGAGATTTATTTCGGACAGGATATACCGGAGAGGCTCAGAGAGGAACGGATCCTCACAATGAACAGGACAAGGTATGTGCTTGTCGAGTTTTCGCCGGGAGATCCTTTTGACTATATCTGCCAGGGGATCCAGCAGATCCAGATGAAAGGATATGAAGTGATCCTTGCACATATCGAGAGATATCAGTGCATGTATAAAAATATTGAAAATGTAGAACATCTAAAGCATATGGGAGTGCGGATCCAGGTCAATGCGGACAGTATTACAGGCGAGGGCGGCTGGAAAGCAAAACGTTTTGTAAGGCGGCTCATAGACGAGAGACTTGTGTTCTGTGTCGGAACGGATGCACACGATCCGAAGCGACGCCCTCCGCGGATGAAGAAAGCTGCGGAATATGTTGAAAAAAAGTGTGGAGAAGACTATGCGAGGAGGATATTCTTCAGCAATCCAAGGATCATGTTGAGGAAGAAGAGAAAGAAAGATGAATCAGGAAAAAACGACGCATGATATAGAAAATGACGAGCTGACGATCGACCTGGGCGAGCTGTTCAGTGTATTATGGGATAAGATATACATCGTCATACTTGCTGGCATCGTGCTGGCTTTCGTAACGTTTGCATGTACTCAACTGCTGATTACGCCGAAATATACATCTACGACAAGCATGTACATGCTGGCGAAAAGCAACAGTGAGACTGGAATCACGACCAGTGATCTGCAGACCGGTACGCAACTTACTCAGGATTATATGGAGCTGACCAAGAGCCGTACGGTGATGGAGAAGGTGATCGCTACTCTGAATCTTGATATGACAGCCGAAGAATTGAGCAATTGCATTACAACAACCAATACAGAGAATACCCGTATCATGACCATAGCAGTGGAACATGAAGATCCGGAACTGGCACGTGACATCGCAGATGCTCTCCGTCAGGCTGCGAGCAACGAGATCGTAGATATTATGGGAATTGAAGCGGTCAATACCATTGAGGAGGCAAATCTTCCCACCAGTCCGTCCTCACCGTCTGTCATGAAGAATACAGCTATAGGTGGACTTTTGGGAATTGTTCTTGCAGCAGGGATTATCATCCTAATCTTTTTACTGGACGATACGATCAAGACGCCGGATGATGTGGAAAATTATCTCGGCCTGAATGTGCTGACATCCATTCCAATCCAAGAAGGCGAGGAAAAAGCAAAGAAAACAAAAAGGCGAACAACCCGAAGAATGACGAAAAAGATGAAGCGTTAGGAGAAAAAATCATGCAGAATGTTGTAATAAAAAGTTTACACAAAGATTACAGATCAAATGAAGCATATAAAACGCTTCGTACCAATATCGAGTTTTCAGGAGAGGATAATCAAGCTATTGTTTTAACAAGCAGTACTCCTGATGAAGGAAAAAGCACTGTGTCCATGGGGCTTGCTGTAGCTCTCGCGGAAGGAAACAAGAAAGTGCTCTTCGTCGATGCAGATTTGAGAAAATCCGTACTTGTGGGAAGACATCGTGTGGCACAGGAAGTAAAGGGATTGAGTCATTTCCTGTCAGGTCAGGCATCACTTAATGAAGTGATATGCAGCACTCAGGAAGAAGGATTGCACATGATTTTCGCAGGAATTGTTCCGCCTAATCCGTCGGAATTGCTCGGCCAGGAGAAATTCGCTCATCTGATTGAAAATGCAAAAAAAGAATATGACTACATTATCATTGATGCACCGCCGCTGGGCAGTGTGATCGATGCGGCGGTGATTGCAAAAGTATGTGATGCATCTGTACTAGTCGTTGCAGCCAATGCGATCAGCCACAAGTTTGTCCGGACTGTAAAGGAACAACTGGAGAAGACTGGATGTCCGATCCTCGGCGTAGTACTCAACAAAGTAGATATGAAGAAGAACAAGTACTACGGGAAATATTACGGGAAATACTATGGCAATTACGGAAGCAAAACCTAGAAAACAGTAAATTATAAAACCATCAGCTCTAGATGAAAAAGGAGAAGACACAAATGAGTACACACAAACATTCCCGTAAGAGTAATGGACACCATTCTCATGGGAAGAACAGCAGAGCAGCGACAAGAAATCTGCCGGGAAAACTGATAACACTTGTACAGCTACTGATGACGGTCATCTTTATCGCATTGCTTTGGAGCAGCGGGATGGTACCGGGCCAGTATCTTGGAGCACTGATTGTAGTATTGTTTGTTCTGTTCGGAATAATGTTCGGACTTCAGTTTTTACGAAGTAAGATTTATATATTGGGAATGGTCCTCAGTGTTCTGATCAGCATCGGGCTTGGATTTGGCTCGTACTATCTGTCCAGAGCCAATCAGATGCTGGCAGATGTGGGCGGAGCTACTTACAAAACTGACAACATGATCGTGGCCGTTAGATCGGATGACTCAGCAGAAAATATACTTGATGCAAAAGATTATAAGTATGGAATTCAGACGACGCTGGATCAGGAAAATAACCAGAAGATGCTGGAGGATATCGAATCCGTCCTTGGACAGGCTCCGGATGTAAATGAGTATGTAACCGTGCAGCAAGAAGCGCAGGCCTTGCTCAACGGAGAGATTGGGGCAGCTATCTATAATGAGGCATTTAGCGGCATCATCGAGGATGAGATTGAAGGATACTCAGACCAGGTAAAGATCATATACCAGTACGGTATCGAGACAGAGATTGCCCAGGAAGAGGAAAAAGACGTAGATCAGCCCTTTAATATCTATATCAGCGGTATTGATGTGGCCGGGGATATTACGACGACCAGTCGAAGCGATGTTAATATTATCATGACGGTCAATCCGAATACTCATAAAATCCTGCTGACAACAACACCGAGAGATTACTATGTGACGATCCCGGGGGTATCAGGCGAGCAAAGAGACAAGCTCACCCATGCCGGGATATATGGTGTGGATGTGTCAATGTCTACTCTGGAAAATATATATGGAATTGACATCAGTTATTATGCGAGAGTGAACTTCACTTCACTCGTCAGGATCGTGGATGCTCTGGGAGGTATCGATGTATATTCGGAATATGCCTTTGAGGGACGCGGTTATCAATTCCAGGAAGGTATGAATCACATGGATGGTGAGGCTGCCCTGGCGTTTTCCCGTGAGCGCTACAGCTTCCAGAGCGGAGATAACCAGAGAGGAAAGAACCAGGAGGCTGTGCTGACGGCAATCCTTCAGAAAGCTATGTCTCCGGCTCTTCTCGCCAATGCAAGTGAGCTCATCACCAGCGTCAGCGATTGCGTAGAGACCAATATGACCCGGACAGAGATGGCGAAATTTATCAACATGCAGCTCTCCGACGGGGCAAGCTGGGATATCGAGTCGATTGCGGCAACAGGTACCGGCGACAGCCAGTCCTGCTATTCATCAGGTTCACAGCTGCTGTATGTGATGTGGCCTAATGAAACGTCGGTGGCCGAGATTAGTGAAAAGATGCAGCAGGTGCTTTCCGGTCAGTAGATCCGAAAGCAGTAACCTGTAAATCTGAGGGGAGAAGAAAGTAGTGTGTAATCATGTACAGTAAGATTGACAGCACATGGCTGAAGCACTGGGATTTCATTCTGCTGGATATGCTGATGATCCAGGTTGCCTATGTTTTCAGTTATATTATAAGGATGGGATGGGTCAATCCATATAAAAATCAATTATATCTGTCCATCGGTGTAATTTTATGTCTGGCTGATATCTGCGTGGCGTTCTTTACGGAACCGTACCACGGGATCATGCGCAGAGGATATTTCCTCGAATTCAATAATGTACTAAAGCATGTGTTTTTCGTAAGCCTTTTGGAAGTGTGCTACCTGTTCTTAAGTCAGAACGGAGCGGCCTTCTCCAGATTATCTTTCGTATGGTTTTTCTGTATTGCTGTTGGACTGGTGTATTGCGAACGGCTGATCTGGAAACAATATCTGATCAGTCATAAGCAGTTGTTCTATGATAAGGCAAAGATGCTGGTGGTCACACCGAAAGATCAGGCAGACGAACTGATCTCGAGGTTATTGGAAAACCGGTTCAATGAATTCGAAATTGTCGGGATATCTTATACGGACGGTCAGAGAAAACCGGGTGAAAAAATACAGGGTATACCGGTTGTCTGCACAGTGGAGAAGATACCGGATTACATACAGACGAAATGGATTGACTCGGTATTCATAAGAGTCAATGACAGGATGCAGCTTCCGCCAAAACTGCTGGAAAAGTGCATCGACATGGGGGTCACAGTCCATACATGTCTGGAAGGGCTGGAAGAATGGACAGGGAGTCAATATATCAACAGGATGGGAGGATATACGGTCCTTACATCCAGCGTGAGAGTGGTGTCGTCACGTCAGACTGTGATGAAGCGGATACTTGATATATGCGGCGGAGTCGTGGGACTGATCCTGACAGGGATCATAACGATATTTCTCGGACCCGCGATCTACATCGCATCACCGGGGCCGATCATCTTCTCACAGATACGGATCGGAAAGAATGGAAAACCGTTCCGGATCTATAAGTTCCGCAGTATGTATATGGATGCGGAAAAGAGAAAGAAAGATCTCATGGAGAAAAATGAGATGAAAGGTCTTATGTTCAAGATGCAATCAGATCCCAGGATCATCGGAAGCGGGCCGGATGGCACAAAGCATGGCCTGGGCTGGTTTATACGAAAGACGTCGCTGGATGAATTTCCTCAGTTCTGGAATGTGCTGAAGGGGGACATGAGTCTGGTGGGAACAAGACCGCCGACGAAAGATGAATGGAAACAATATGAATACTACCACAGAGCGCGGCTTGCGGTGAAGCCGGGGCTGACCGGCATATGGCAGGTAAGCGGAAGAAGCGACATCGTGGACTTCGAAGAAGTCGTAAAGATGGACATGCAGTATGTAAAGAACTGGAACATCGGGATGGACATCAAGATACTGCTGAAAACAGTGGTGGTGGTGCTGACCGGAACAGGGTCGAAATAAGTTTGCGGTGTGAAGTCCAAATAATAACAATTATTTGAAAATGATGACCATAACGTTGGAATCCTGATAATACAAGAATTTCTATGAGACATTTGTCACATAGTTACAGGGCTTTCCAAATGGAAATTATTCATGAGCAAATGCCCAAAATGAACATTTCAGATGTTGAGTTGAACTGTTTTTGATTATAAATAAGGAGCGCGCAAGTCATGAAGGATAAACTTAATATTGCAATGCTCGGTCACAAGCGCATTCCATCGCGAGAAGGCGGAATTGAGATTGTGGTGGAAGAATTGTCCACTCGGATGGTCAAACTTGGACATCAGGTTACATGTTTTAATCGCAAAGGTCATCATGTAAGTGGTTCGGAATATGATGGTAATCGATTATCAGAATATAAAGGTGTAAAGCTTAAAACAGTATGGACACTTGACAGAAAAGGGCTTGCAGCTATGACCTCATCCTTAAGTGCAGCAATTAAAGCGGCATTTGGGAAATATGATGTAGTCCATTTCCACGCTGAAGGACCATGTGCGGCGCTGTGGATTCCGAAGCTTTTTGGTAAGCGGTGTATTGCAACAATACATGGAATCGACTGGCAGCGTGCTAAGTGGGGAGGCTTTGCCAGTAAATATATAAAGTTTGGAGAGAAAATTGCAGTCAAGTACGCTGATGAAATTATCGTGCTTTCTGAAGGTGTTCAAAGATACTTTAAGAATACTTACGGCAGAGAGACCGTTTTTATTCCAAATGGGGTTAATAAGACAGCTGTTCATAATCCACAGTTAATTAAGGAAAAGTTTGGTCTTGATAAAGATGGTTATATTCTCTTTCTGGGCCGGCTAGTGCCGGAGAAAGGAATTTCATATTTAATAAAGGCATTTAAACAGATTGACACAGATAAGAAACTGGTAATAGCAGGCGGAAGTTCAGATACAGATGCGTTTTCGCATGAACTAAAAAAAATTGCTAAGAGCGATAAGAGGATCATTTTTACAGGATTTGTCCAAGGACAACTGCTTGAGGAGTTGTACAGTAATGCTTATGTGTATGTTTTGCCATCTGATTTGGAAGGAATGCCACTAAGTCTTTTGGAAGCCATGAGCTATGGGAATTGCTGTGTGGTAAGTGACATCGCTGAATGTGCTGAAGTAGTTGAGGATAAAGCAGTGGTATTCCAAAAGAGCAATGTTGAGCAATTGAAAGAGAAATTACAGGATTTATGTGATCATCCAGAGCAGGTGAAGCTGTATAAAGACTCTGCGTCAGACTTTATCTGTCAGAAATATAACTGGGATGATGTTGTATATAAAACTGTAGCTTTGTACCGAAACTGATATATCGATGGTTTTATCAAAATCAAGTAAAAGAGGTCAGTTATGAGAATATTGATGATTAACAAGTTTCTCTATCCAAATGGTGGTAGTGAAACATACATATTTAAATTAGGAGATTATTTAAAAAGTCAGGGGCATGAAGTTCAGTACTTTGGCATGGAACACGAAGGACGATGTGTGGGCAATGCTATTAATGCATATACATCAAATATGGATTTCCATGGAGGCTCTAAACTTGCAAAGCTTACATATCCTCTGAAAACTATATATTCTTCTGAGGCAAGGAAGAAACTCAGATTAGTTCTGGATGATTTCAAACCGGATGTTTGCCATATCAACAACTTTAATTACCAGCTGACGCCTAGTATTATCCTTGAAATCCAGAAATGGCGTAAAGAAGGCAACAAATGTAGGATTATCTTTACCGCCCATGACTACCAGTTGGTATGCCCGAATCATATGTGTAACAATCCAAACACTGGAGAAAACTGTGAGAAGTGTTTGGGTGGTCATTTTATAAACTGCATAAAGGGAAAATGCATTCATGGCAGTACAGCAAAATCTGCAATCGGCGCTATGGAAGCTACATTCTGGAAACTGAATGGTGCTTACAAGTATATCGATACCATGATCTGCTGTTCTAAATTCTTAAAGACAAAAATGGACAGCAATCCGTTGTTCGCAAAGAAAACTGTTGCAATGCATAATTTTGTGGATCGTGTGGAATGGAGAGAGACAGAAAAGAAGGATTATATTCTCTATTTTGGCCGCTTTTCTAAGGAAAAAGGAATTGACACATTATTAAAGGTTTGCAAAGAACTTCCCGATGTGCAGTTTATTTTTGCCGGTACAGGACCTTTGGAGGATGAAATTAATGGTATCTCCAATATTCAGAATGTTGGATTCCAGAGAGGCAAGGCACTTGAAACGCTCATTCGTGAAGCGAGGTTCAGTATCTATCCATCCGAGTGGTATGAAAACTGTCCGTTTTCAGTTATGGAGAGTCAGATGTATGGAACCCCGGTACTAGGTGCAGAGATCGGTGGTATTCCTGAACTGATTCAGGTCGGTAAGACTGGGGAGCTGTTTGAAAACGGTAACGCTGTTGAACTGGAAGAAAAGATCTTGAAATTGTGGAATGACAAAGAATTGACTGATCAGTACAGCCAAAATTGTAAAGATATTAAGTTTGATGATATTGAGACATATACAAAGAAACTGATTGTCATTTATAAAGGAAAGAAAAAATCTGTAGGAACTGTTGCAAAAGGAGAAAAAACTATGGCTAAGAAAAATAGCAGCGATAAAAAATTGAATGGTACTGTCATTGTGACATATCGGTGCAATGCCCGCTGTTCTATGTGTAATCGATATAAGGCTCCTTCCAAACCAGAAGAAGAGATTTCCATTGAAACGATTCGGAAACTGCCGAGAATGTATTTCACTAATATCACTGGTGGTGAGCCGTTCATTCGTACAGATCTGAAGGATATTGTCCGAGAACTGTATAAGAAATCTGATCGTATCGTAATCTCCACAAACGGTTTCTTCACGGATCGTATCGTAGATCTCTGTAAAGAGTTTCCACAGATCGGTATCCGTATTTCCATCGAAGGTCTGGAAAAGACAAACAATGAGATCCGTGGTCTAGAGAATGGTTTTCAGCGAGGATATAAGACATTAAAGACCTTGCGGAAGATGGGAATGAAGGACGTTGGTTTCGGTATGACGGTTCAGGACAAGAATGCTCCGGACTTGGTTCCACTTTATGAAATCAGCAACAAGATGGGGATGGAGTTTGCCACAGCATCTTTACATAATAGCTTTTATTTTGTGGAGGCAAAGAACATTATCCACGACCGTCCAATGGTAGCAAAGAACTTTGAAAATCTTATCAACGAACTGCTGCGCAGTAACAGCCCCAAGAAGTGGTTCCGCGCCTACTTCAATCATGGTCTCATTAACTACATCTACGGGCAGAAGCGTCTGTTGCCCTGCGACATGAGCTTTGACACTTTTTTCATAGACCCCTATGGTGATGTCATGCCCTGTAATGGTACCAAGGACAAAGAGGTTATGGGTAACCTGAACACCCAGACCTGGGATGAACTGTGGAACAGTCCAGAAGCAGAACAGGTGCGCAGAAAGGTGCGCCATTGTGACCGCAACTGCTGGATGATTGGCTCTGTCTCTCCTGCCATGCATAAATATATTTTGGTTCCAGCCTGGTGGGTATTGCGTCATAAATTCAAAGCGCTGTTCACTAAACATCCCTATAGCATGTATGAGTTGAAAATCTGCCGTGACTACCGAGATGGAAAAGTTACAAAAGAGCAGTTGGATAAGTGCAGCACATGCGATTTCAACGCCGTGGTCAATGATGGATTGAGCAAGGCAAGTAAAGAACAGTTGAAGGATAAGAGCGGCGAAGAGATTGTGGATGCGGATTTGGCAGCACAGATGAAAAAGTAGGAAGAGGTAATATTGATGAAAGTAGCTGTCATAACCAGACATGCAATCACAAATTATGGGTCGTTGTTGCAGGCATTTGCAACTCAGCAAGTTATAGAAGAACTTGGGCATACATGCGAAATCATTGATTATGTCCGAAACGATGAATCTTATTCTCAACATGAGAAAACATTACTGGCGCGAAAACCTGAGTGGAATCGTAATCTAATTAAAAAAGCAATTTATCTCGCTTTGCGCCAGCCAGAAAGTATTGCATCTGGAAGAAGATTTGAAACAGAGCAATCAAAATATTTGCATCTTACAAAGAGATATGCAAGCTCAGAGGAGCTGTTAGAGGACAAACCTATTGCTGATGTATATATGACTGGAAGCGATCAGGTATGGGGGCCAGTAGAGAATGGATCATATGACAGTTCTTATTGCTTGTCGTTTACCAATGATTCTGATAAAAGAATTGCTTATGCAGCTAGTTTCGGACGTACTGAAATGACTAGTGAGATCGAAAACTTTTTCAAAAAGTGGTTAAGCCGATATCGTTATATAGGTGTTCGTGAGGACAGTGCAGTCAGTCTTCTGAATAAGATGGGCATTGACAGCGTGCAGGTTCTGGATCCGACGTTACTATTGGATTCCACTTTTTGGTCTAAGACAGCAAAACCGATTAAGGAAAAGAAATATGTCCTTGTCTATCAGCTCCACAATGACAAACGTGTCGGGGCTTATGCAGCTCAAGTTGCAAAAACGCGAGAGCTGCCACTAATAAGAGTTTCAACCTCTTTTCACCAGATTAGCCGTGAAGGCAAACTCATATGGTGTCCAGAGATTGGGAAATTCCTTTCCTATATCAAAAATGCAGAGTGCATGGTTACCGACTCTTTTCACGGAACGGCATTTGCTATTAATTTCAACACACCGTTTGTAGAAGTTTTGCCCAACAATAAGACAGGAACTCGAAATGTAAGTATTTTACAAATGATGGGGCTATCCGATCGCATATTAAAGGATTATACGGATACTGCTCTCGCATGGCGAAAAATTGATTTTTTGTCTTCAAATAGAATTCTGGAAAAAGAACGAGAGAATTCGATACACACATTAAGAAAAATAATAGAAAGTTAATGAAAGGCCTAATCCCCCAGCTATGCTGGGGAGAATGGAGTAAGCAGAAGCATGTAGGACATCAATAAAAAGCCTCCTATGCTAAAATGGGAATGGTGGCGCAAGCCAAACTCAATAATTAGTATAGGAGACGGCCCAAAATGGACAAAAAGAGTTTATCACTCGTGAGTTGGAAATGCCAGTACCATATAGTTTTTATTCCAAAATACAGAAAGAAAGTACTGTATGGAAAGCTGAAAACAGATGTAAGAGATATAATTTCTACACTATGTAGATATAAGGATGTAGAGATTATAGATGGCGCAGTATGCGAGGATCATATTCATTTAAGCGTAGCAATCCCGCCAAAGTATAGTATTTCAAAGTTTATGGGGGATTTAAAAGTAAAAAGTACGCTAATGATATATGACAGACATCCAGAATTACAGAGCAAATGGGATAAAGCATTTTGGGCAGAGGATATTATGTTTCAACAATCGGTAATATCACAGAAGAGGCAATAAAAAAATACATAAGAGAGCAAGAAGAAGAGTCAAGAAAAGAAGATTCCAGTAGTACCGCTTTATAAGCGAACCAGTAACAACGCTTGTGATACCCGCCCTTTTGGGCGAGCATGTAACCGGCCCTTATGAGGGCCAACCCAAACCACCACTTGAAGTGGTGGTTGTGACTAGACTTCGCTAGACAAAATACCGGAGGGCAAAATATGACAACAGTTTGTGAACTTAATAAATGCGCAGGTTGTATGGCATGTGTGGATATTTGCCCTAAGAGGGCAATTAAAATTAAAGATTCTTTGTCCACTTATAATGCCGTAATTGATGAAAAAAAATGTATTAGATGCAATGCTTGCCATAAAGTATGCCAAGTAAATCATCCAGCCAGAGCAAAAGCTCCGATAAATTGGCATCAAGGCTGGATTGAAAATCTTGAGATGAGGGAAGAATGTTCTTCCGGGGGAGCGGCTACTGCCATATCAAAAGAATTTTTAGAAAATGGCGGCATAGTTTGCGGATGTACTTTCAATGAAGGCAAGTTTATTTTTGAATTTGCCAATGATAAAGATGATCTTAAAAAGTTCATTGGATCCAAATATGTGAAAAGTGATCCAACTGGAATTTATAAAAAAATAAAAGACAGATTAAAGTGTGCGGGAAAAGTTCTTTTTATAGGCTTACCTTGTCAGGTAGCAGCACTAAAGAATTTTATAGGTACTGATCTGTCAGATAAGCTCTATACCATCGATTTGATTTGTCACGGGACGCCTTCGCCGAGGGTTTTAGATATTTTCCTTAAACAATATGGACTGACCTTATCAGCCCTGAAGGACATCAAATTCAGAGTAAAAGCTAAATTTCAGATATATGGTGATTACAAAGAAATTATAACAAAAGGAGTTAGTGATAGATATTCTATAGCTTTTTTGAATGCCCTGACATATACGGAGAATTGCTATAGTTGTCCTTACGCCAAGACGAAACGCGTTTCTGATGTAACGTTGGGAGATTCGTGGGGAAGTGAATTAGCTATAGATGAACAAAAAAAAGGCATATCACTGATATTAAGTCAAACGGAAAAAGGAAACGAATTGTTAAAGATGGCGAATCTTCACTTGGAGGCAGTTGATATTGAAAAAGCAATAGCAAATAACCATCAGTTGGAATATCCATCTTTTAGGCCAACAGGCAGAGATAAATTTTTTGCTGGAATTAAAGACCGGAAGTTTAACTCTCTTGTATTTCAGCAACTTCCAAAACAGTGTTTGCGACAAGATGTGAAAAAGATTTTAATCAAACTTCAAATCATCGGGGGAGGGGTAAATTAAATTATTGTCTTTTAGTATATCCTTTGCTGAGGGAGGAAGAGTAATAATGAACGTAATGCATTTGCTAGCTACTGCGGGAACGGGTGGAATAGAGCGTTTATGTAAAGATTATTTACGTTATTTGAACCACAATAAGTTGGCATCAAGGGCTGGATTGAAGAATTTTAAGAGGAGAAAAGAATCCTCCTCCGATGGGAACTGCTATATTAAAAGGAGTCTTAGGAAACGATGACATTTTTTGCGGATATTCTTTGTATGAAGGTAAATTTATTTTTGAATTGCTGTTTATTCAATTGGTATTAAAGGATGGAAGTTATGAAATTTTATAGTATGTTGAATTTGGGCGAAGCGAAAGGAATGTGCATAAAATATGAATGATTTGATTACGGTAGTCATACCAATCTACAATGTTGAAAAATATCTGCATAAATGTGTTGATTCAATAATAAATCAGACATATAAAAATCTTGAGATTATTTTAGTTGACGATGGTTCACCAGATCGTTGTGGGATAATCTGCGACAACTATGCATCCATTGATAATAGAATAACAGTAATTCATAAAGCCAATGGAGGATTATCTGATGCAAGAAATGTAGCAATTAATAAAGCATCAGGTAGATATATTACATTTATAGATAGTGATGATTATGTGGATATAGTTTATATCGAATATTTGTACAGATTAATTAAAAGATATAGCGCAGATATTTCTGTTTGCACTTTTAATTATATCACAGAAGAGGGTAGAATTATTAATCATGTATTAAACAATGGTACTGTTAAAGTCATGAATTTAGAAGAGGGATTATATGAGCTTCTGAATTCGAAATTGTTTTCAAATTCTGCTTGGGCAAAATTATATAAAATTGAATGTTTTGAGAATATTCGTTTTCCTTATGGGAAAATTTACGAAGATGTAGCAACAATTTACAAGGCTTTTATGAAAAGTAATTTAATTGTTTGGGGAGAGAAATCTCTGTATAATTATTTGTTTCGCGAGTCATCGATATCAAAACAAAAGTTTAGTAAAAAACGCCTGCTTGCATTGGATTATGCAAAGACTATGGTAAGCGAAATTGTTGATAGGTATCCCCAATTAAGACCTATAGGAAAATGCAGGTTATTTGATTCTTATATTTCTATACTTAAACAAATGGATATAGAAAATGATAGTACGATACTTAATGATGTCTTAAAAATGGCAAAGAGTGAACGTCGCACAGTATTATTCTATAAAAAAGCAGGAATTAAAAGAAAAATAAATGCACTTATATTGTTTTTCCCAAAAAAAATATTGATAAATTTAATAAAATGATAATTAAAGATTACGGGGTGAAAATATGAAAGAAAATAGCACTTTCCCGCTGATTAGTGTTTTAATGAGCACATATAAAGAAAGCGTAGATTATATTGAGAAATCCGTAGAATCTATATTAAACCAGACATATAGAAACTTGGAATTTATAATTGTAATAGATGATCCATTAAATTATGCTTTGATAAATAGAATAACAAAATATAATGATGAGCGAATAAAATTAATTATTAATGACAGGAATATAGGTTTAGTATCCAGTTTGAATAAAGGATTGCAATATTGCAAGGGTGACTATATAGCTAGAATGGATGCAGATGATATTTCTCATATTGATCGGTTGGAAAAAGAATACAATTTTCTTATTAAAAATGATCTTGATCTTGTGGGAACATATTTTAGACTTTTTTCTGATAATAATGAGAAAAATGAAGTATATCAATTTCCTATTAGCAATGAAGCATGTATTCGTAAATTGAAATATGCTAACTGTTTACAGCACCCAACGTGGTTGGCTAAAAGTAAAGTTTTTTTTGCTCTAGAAGGATATAGAAATATAGAGACTTGTGAAGACTATGATTTTGTATTTCGAGCTATATTTAAGGGATTTAAAATAGGTAATTGTCCTGAAATACTTCTTGACTATAGATTTAATTTAAACAGTATATCCAGAAAAAATGAGGCTAAACAGAGAATTATTGCGAAGTTTTTAGAAAAAAAATATCGCCAAAAAAAAAGTTGCAGCTTAAATGAATATAATATGTTCATAAAATCAAAGAAATATTATTGCTTGATGAACAAAGAATTGAGAATTCAAAATCTTAAATATAATTTTCATCATTCTAAGTCTAAGAAAAAAAAATTTATATACTTGATTCAACTTTTATTTAGCTTTACATTTATAAAGATAGTATTGACGAAAAAATTTAATAGATTTATAGGAATGATAAGAAAATATCAGTAATGATGAAATTAGTGAAGGGAAGTAATAATATGAAAATAGGAATTCTGTCGATGCAGAGAATAATCAATTATGGATCCTTTTTGCAGAGTTATGGTTTAATGCAGATATTAAAACAATTTGGTGAGGATGTATCTTTTGTAGATTATACTATTGAACCATGCTTAATAAACGTGAATTTGAAAAAAAAATCTTTCCGGTCATGTCTAAAGAAAAGCAATACTTTTTTTATGAAAAAAATATTAACTTTTGTGAAAGGAAGTCGTTTTGAAAACTTTGAGGATTTTAAAAGAAAATATAACGATGAATATTTACCAATGATAGGTGTGACTGAAAAAAGGAATATTACTCCCAAATTGGATTGTCTAGTTATTGGCAGTGATGAAGTTTTTAATTGTCTACAAACGAATCCAGATGTTGGATATTCCCGTGAATTGTTTGGAGCACGTTCTCAGGCAAAAAAAGTTATAAGTTATGCGGCATCGTTTGGTAATACAACAATTAACGGACTTTGCAAATATAATATAGTGGATGAAGTGAAGAATAATTTAAAAAAATTTGACCGGCTTTCAGTTAGGGATGAAAATTCATCTTTTATTATACATAAGTTGCTAGGTATACTTCCGGAGAAAAACCTGGATCCAGTATTAATATATGACTTCAAAAAGGAAACAGAAATAATTCAAAGAAAATATATTTATGATAATTATATTATTCTTTATGCTTATTCAGGCAGAATCTCAAAGGATGAAGCTATTGCAATTCGAAATTTTGCAAAAAATAAGAACGCAAAGCTAATTGCTATTGGTGGAACTTTTTTGTTTTGCGATGAATGTATTTTCCCATCTCCGTTTGAAACATTATGCTTATTTAAAGAAGCATCATATGTAGTTACTGATACGTTTCATGGGAGTGTCTTTTCTATAAAATATAATAAACAATTCTGTGTTTATGTACGACAAGGTGAAGAAAAACAATATGGAAATTATCAGAAAGTATATGATTTGTTAAAGGAATTTAAATTAGAAAATAGGATGGTTACTTCAAATCAAAATATTTCTGATATTTTAGATGATAGAATTAATTATGCATATGTCAATGATCATTTATTAGTAGAAAAAGCTAAAACTATGCAATATTTTATATCTTCGTTGGAATCCATGATAATTTCATAGGTATTTATAACATAGACTTAGCTGAAAAAGTGCTCAGGTAGAGCTATTCATTTGGTATAACCGACTTATAAATGATTCAGATGAAACTGTGGCAATACACATCTTTAGTTGTTGATCTACGAAATAAAAATCTAAATTACACAGCATCTGAATGTATTATAGACAATTTTAAAAGAAAGGAAAGTATGTGTTTTTGTTTTTATAAACATATAAAAGATAGTTATGACAGTCTCTATAATTGTTCCTGTTTATAATACAAAAGAATATATTGAAACATGTATAAATAGTATATTAAACCAAACATACAAAAATTTAGAAATTATTATAGTTGATGATGGATCCACAGATGGTTCGTCAGAAATATGTGATTATTTTTCCAGTATAGACGAAAGAATTATTGTGTATCATCAAAAGAATCTTGGAGTTGCCAGTGCTCGTAATTTAGGTTTGGAAAATGTTCACGGTGATTTTATTGCTTGGGTTGATAGCGATGACAGTATTGCCCCTACTTATATTGAAGATTTAATTAATACAGCTCAAACTTATTCAAGTCCTTTTGTCATGAGTTATAATAACAAGGATTATAGAAAAATATTTGTATATAATCAAAATAATTGTATTGTAAAAAACTTTTTGTTGGGTAATTTTGATGCATATTTATGGTCTACATTAATTAAAAAAGAATTATATAATGGACTAAAATTTGACCAAATTAAGATAGGAGAAGATGCATTAATTCTTTTACAAATGTTATTGAGGACGAATAAGTTTGTTTACTTTTATAATAATGGTTACCATTATACGAAAAGAATTGGTTCAGCATCTTCAACTAAAGATTATATTAGTATTTCTACCTGGTATTATGGAATTAATAAGCAAAAAGAGATCATAGAATCAAATATTCCTAGCTTAAAAAAGGTAATGAATTATAAAATGCTCAAACATATTTTTTTGTTTGATGACAGTTTAAGAAATTATAATAATGAAAAAGCGAAAAATTTAAGAATAGAATTAAGAAAAATGTTTTTTAAATGTTGCTGGAATTTACCATGGAAAGATATAGATAATAAACATAGATATTATTTAATAAAGTCTACTATTCGGTATATTTTATTAAGTATAATTTCATAACTAAGACTTATATGATTCGTTGTATGAAAATGTTTTTGAGATTGTATCTCAAAAGAAAAATGGATGAAATGTCATTTTATTGGTTAAGATATTGAATTTTCAAGGTTCAACAAATTTTATAGCTATGTAAAGTTCGAACTTATGATATTTTGAGGTGCTTATAAGTGAAAATTAAAATAAAAAAAATACAAATTATAAGTATGATGGTTTTATTAACATGTTTAAATATTTCTTATTTAAACATGAAATTTGGTGGGCTTAATAATTTATTTTTTCTCATAAGGATTTGTTTGATAATTGGCTTTATATTAATTGATGTTTTAAGAAAGACAAAATATTCAAATACATTTAAGGTAATTATTCTTTTCTTTATATGGATATTATTCGTTACGGCATACAATCATCAAGATTTTGTAGATGCATTTAGTTCTTTAAGTATACCATTTTTACTTACTTTATATCTTGATCGAAGTAGAAACACATCAGCTATCCATTATATTCTTTCTAGTTGGAACTATTTATTATTAATTTTATGTTTACTGGATTTAGCATCAATGTTTTTTTTCCCGGGAGGATTATATAAAACGCAAATTTATTCATTAAACTGGTTTTTAGGATATAAAACAGCTAGACTAGTGTATATATTACCGTTGTGTATAATAGAAGCAATCTTATCATATTGGAAAAATGCTAAACTTTCTATAAAGAGCTATTGTGTTTTTTTATTAGCTTTAATCACGCTAGCCTACTCGCAAGCTACTGCCGCATTTGCATCTTTATTATTAGTTTGTTTGTTTATTGTTTGGTTAAATATATCGAGAAGGCAGAAGATATTAAAAAAAATAATATGGTTTATATTAGATTATCGTATTGTTTTGACAATTTGTATTTTTGTCAATGTTTTAATAGTTTTAATTCAAAATAATCCTACTATACAATTTATTATAACTAATATTTTTAAGAAAGATGCAACATTAAGTACAAGAACAATTATTTGGGAACGGTGTTTTGACATTTTGAGAGAAAATTGGATCAGCGGAATTGGTTTTTTGTCTGGAACAAACTATGAGAATTTACTTGGAAGTTCATATTATTCATCTCCACATAATATGGCCTTATCAATTATGATGACTGGTGGGGCAGTAGCACTAATTTTTTATATCATAATTGCTGTTTTGGCATGGAAACAAGTTAATAATCGTTCAGATTTTTATTGTATTTTTTCTTGTTTGGGATGTATATGTGTTTTAATAGTTGGAGTGACTTCGTCATCAATTGTATTTAGTATGTGTGGCTTTATATTCTTTATTCTTATGCAAATTCAACCTTCTGAAAAAAGAAATAAGAGAAAGGATAATGAATTATGGAAAACCAAATCAAAATATTTTTAAATGCTTTTTTGTATGAAAATTTGGGGGATGATTTGTTCGTTCAAATTTTATCACATAGATACCCTGATGTTGAATTTTATATCATGGCAGAAAATAAATATAATGGATATTTTAATAAAAACGTTATTTATGCTATGAATAATTATGATATAAAAAGGGTACGGATTGATAATAAAATTTTAAGAATGTTTTATTTATTACACCTCCCATCAAAAGTGTTATTTCCAGGTTTTTTGAGATATTATAATAGAAAAAAATATAAGTTATGCCAAATGTGCGACTATAATGTATACGTTATAGGATCAGGGTTTATTGAACCGAAAGAGTATTCTTTTTTTGATTATATTGCCGATTATAGGTATTACAAAAACAGTGTTCATCTGCTTAGTTGTAACTTTGGCCCATATAGAAGTAAACAATATTTAAATAGACATATAAAGCTCTTTGAACTTGCTGATGAAATATGGTTTAGGGATACATTCTCTTATAACTTATTTTCAAAATTAGATAATATTCATAATGCTATGGATATGGTTTTTAGTTATAATTTAGGAGAATGCTTTTTTTTGCCGCAAAACTATGGAAAATATATATTGATTTCTGTTGTTTCGTTTCAAAAGGATGGCAATTATGATAGTGTTATTCAAAAAAAATATAATGATTTTATAGTCAGGATTATAAAACATATCATGAAAACCAGTAATTCTAAAATTATTCTTATTGCTTTCTGCCAAAAGCAAGGTGACTCAGAAGTAATAAATGATATTTTAGGAGAACTTCAATATAAAGAAAGAATAGAGTCTTATAGCTATCCTGATATTTCTGACAAACAAATTATGGGACTCTTTAAAAACGCAGAAGCAATCATCGCATCTCGTTATCATGCAATGATCATAGGACTATTATATAGAATAAAAACTTATATTATTTCATATAGCAGTAAGATTAATAATGTAATAAATGATATTGATAGTAACATACCTTATATAGATTCTACGGAATTGGATTCAATGAAAGAGGATTATTTTATTGATAATTATGGATATATCATTTCAGAATCTAAATTGAGTTATCTGAAAGCTTCCGCTGAAAAACAATTTCAAGAATTAGATAGGCTTTTGCAAGGCGATGCTGAATAAAAGAAAGTCTGTTTGTTTGCTGATTGGAGAAGTAAAGAAATGAAAGTTGAAAGGACAAAAAATGCAACGCGAAATATTATTTTTGGTTTCATACTGAAAATTTATCAGTTAGCATTGCCATTTCTTATGCGTACAGTGATGATTTATTGCTTGGGAGTACAATATTTAGGATTAAATAGTTTATTTACATCTGTACTTCAGGTTTTGAATCTTGCTGAATTAGGCGTTGGAAATGCAATGGTTTTCAGTATGTACAAGCCGATAGCAGAAGACGACACGTCAACGATATGCTCATTAATGAAATTATATCGTTTGTATTATCGAATCATTGGCTTGGTTATTTGTATACTGGGACTTTTACTTTTACCAGTAATTCCCCAATTAATTAAGGGTAATGTACCATCCGATATTAATATTTATATATTATATCTTCTAAATTTAGCCACAACTGTATTGACCTATTGGCTTTTCGCATATAAAAATTGTTTAGTGACAGCTCATCAAAGAACAGATGTTACAAGTAAAGTCACTATATTGACAAATTCCTTTCAGTATATACTGCAATTTGTAACATTATTTTTCCTGCATAATTATTATATATATTTAATTATTGCTCTTGTTACACAAGTGATTACTAACATAAGTACCGCTGCTGTTGTTAATAAAATGTATCCAAACTATCATCCCAAAGGAACACTAAACAAGCAATTGACAAAACAAATTAATCAAAGAATTCGAGACCTTTTTACCTCTAAGATTGGATCAGTAATCGTCAATTCGGCGGATACCATCGTCATATCAGCCTTCCTTGGTTTAACAATGCTTGCGATTTATCAGAATTATTTTTATATTCTTAATTCTATTATAGGGATTGTTTCTATTATATTTCAATCATGTACTGCAGGGATAGGCAATAGTCTTATAGTGGAAACAAAACAGAAAAATTTTAATGATTTGAAAAAATTTACTTTTCTTATAGCATGGTTATCAGGCTTTTCAACGTGCTGTCTTTTATGTTTGTATCAACCTTTTATGAAAATATGGGTTGGAGAAGACTTAATGCTTGGATTCACAGCAGTTATATGTTTCTGTATTTATTACTATGTGTATGAAATTAATTTACTTCTTAATATGTATAAGGATGCAGCTGGAATCTGGCATAAAGATCGTTTTAGAACGTTAATTACCGCATTGACCAATCTTGCTTTAAATTTATTAACGGTAAATTATTGGGGGATTTATGGTGTGATTTTTTCTACAGTATTATCAGTATTATTAGTTGGAATGCCGTGGCTTTTAAATAATCTATTTACATGTTTATTTGATAAATGTAATCTGAAAAATTATTTATTTAAACTGTTTCGTTATACATTGTCTATTATTGTGATTAGTATTTTATGTTTTGTATTTTGTAATTTGATATCATTAGAGGGCTGGCCTTTGTTAATTGTCAGATGCATTATTTGTATTATTATTTTCAATGGAGTATTCATTATTATATATCGAAATACGAACGAATTTGGTGAGTTATTAAACCTAGTTAATCGTACATCCAGTGGGAAGTTGAAATTTATAACTGATAAATTGATGAAAAAGAATAAGTAACGGTGATAGATGATGAGTGAAATTATTTTATTTGAAAAGAAATCAGATTGCTGTGGTTGTGGTGCCTGCAGAGATGCATGCCCAAAAGGTGCAATATCAATGGAGGAAGATGAGTACGGTTTCCTTTATCCGATTATTAATTCGGATTGTTGTGTTAAGTGCAAAATGTGCTTAAAGGTATGTGTTTATCATAACAGCATAAAGACAAATCATAACCGGCAAGTATACGCGGCGGTAGCTACAGACGAGGATATCCTTAATAATGCCGCATCTGGCGGTATATTTGGAACTGTTGCTAGACGATTAATCCAAGATGGCGGTATAGTTTGTGGGTGTGCATGGAAATTTTCACAAGAAAGATTATTTCCTGTTCACAAAATTGTATCTGAACAGAATAATATTCAAGATTTACAAGGATCAAAATATGTCCAGAGTGATATGTTGGGGATTTACAAGAAAATTCAAAGGGAACTGATGGCTGGAAAGAAAGTTCTTTTTTCTGGTACGCCCTGTCAGGTAGCAGCTTTATATGAATTCCTTGGGAATAAGAATACGGAATCCTTGTTTACTATCGATATAATATGTCATGGGGTCCCAAACTCAAAAATGTTTCAAGAATATTTGGAATATTTGTCAAAAATATTAAAAGGGAAAATTGTTGACTGGAAATTTCGAGATAAATCAGCTGGATGGGGTGAATTTAAAGCTGCAGTTAAATATAAAAATAAGAAGGGAATATTTAAATGGCGCGAAATTCCATTTGCTATTTGCTCTTACTATTATTATTTTTTAAATTCATTAATATACCGTGACAGTTGCTATAAATGTATGTTTGCCAAAAAAGAACGCGTGGGGGATTTATCCATTGGAGATTTCTGGGGAATTGAGGAGGAGCATCCTGAGTATTTATCATCATCTAATAAAGATATGCTTAATCTTACTAAGGGTATTTCCTGCATATTGGTCAACACAGTTAAAGGAGAAATGCTTTTAAAACATTGCGAGGGAGCTCTTAAATATTTACCTTCGTCTATGGATCACGTAATTAAAAATAATGCACAACTTAAATATCCAAGCAAATACGATGGGAATCGTGATAAACTTCTTGATTTATATGCTAGTGAAGGATATGAAGCCATTGAGAAAAATTATAAGAAAGGATTAAATTTGAAAAAGAGGCTTCTGTTTGTTGTCAAATTTAAATTACCAATACGTATACTGGTTGTCTTGAGAAAAATTAAACATATTTCCAAATATAAGTAGTAAAGGCAGGAACATGCGACAGTGTACAGCATTACGTGTTTGTTGAATATTACGGTGCGGCGTGGTTCTTCCGCATATTTTGGTCAGGGTTGTTTCATGAATAAAAATTAAATATGTAGAATTCCTTGAAAAGGCTGGAAAATATAGAGCTATACATTTGCTTTATAGTAAGCGCTTTATAATCGCCCGGATAGCAGACCCCCAACTTTTGTGAGATACTGCAGATACTTGGAGTAATTCACTTCCTATCTGGTTCTCGGAGGTACAAAAGCCTTGCTTCAACTTCACATCTTCAGTCGCTTTTATTGTACCTGATTACTCCAAAATCTCACATTGGAGGAGATGAATCAAATGAGTACAACTTCAAATGATGAACATTGGTTAAATCTGATCACCCAGTGCAGATCCAGCGGGCTTACCGACCGCCAATGGTGCATAGAAAACGGGATCCCTGTCAGCACATTTTACTATCACATCCGGGCTTTGCGCAAAAAAGCCTGCGAAGTTCCAAAAGCAGTGGATGCTGCCGCACAGAAACAGGAAGCTGTGCAAATCCCGTTCTGGGAAACGGAACAGCATACTTCAGATACAGTTGCTTTACATATGCCCTCGATTGAATCAAAGCGAAAAATGAACTAACTATGGAAAGGTAACTATGGAAAGAGCCTAAAAGTGCTTGACATTTGCAAAAGAAGGTGATAACAATGAATAGGAATGCTGTTGTAAACTCAAAAGCTAATTGTTAGACAGACCGGATACATGATTTCCTAAAAACAAACGGTTTGTCTCACTGCAGATTGTCTATGATGGAATGAATTGATAAATGATTTGAAGTGATAAAATGAAAGTTGATTGAGTAACAATGGCAGATAAGTGCTGATTTTGTATACTTGAAAAGAACGGTGTTAATCAGTCCTTTGATATTTTTTAAAGCTGTAAAGGGGGCAATTATGAATACAACATTATTAATTATGGCGGCCGGAATCGGCTCACGTTTTGGCGGAGGCATCAAACAATTGGAACCAGTCGGTTTACATGATGAAATTATCATGGATTATTCCATTCACGATGCTATTGAGGCGGGATTCAATAAAATAGTATTTGTGATTCGTAAGGATATCGAAGATGATTTCAGAGAACGTATCGGTAATCGAGTGGAAGCTGTCTGCCGATCTCTTGGTGTGGACACAGCATATGCATTTCAGGATTTAATGGCTGTTCCGGAAGGATATACTGTTCCTGTAGGACGTACCAAACCCTGGGGAACAGGACAGGCTGTTCTCGCAGCGAAAAATCGGATTCATGAGCCTTTTGCGGTGATTAATGCAGATGACTATTATGGAAAAGAAGCATTTTGCAAACTCCACGACTGGCTGGTACTGGATCATGCAGATACGGCAATAGCAATGGCCGGTTTTATTCTCAAAAATACGCTTTCTGACAATGGCGGGGTCACCCGAGGAGTGTGTCGAGTTGAAGAAAGACATACACACATCATTAACGTGGTAGAAACAAGCAATATTGTTAAGAAAATTGATCCGGTGACCGGATTAATTGGAGCTGAGGCGGATGGAGTGAAATTAAATCCGGAATCCTATGTGTCTATGAATATGTGGGGATTCCCATCGAAAGATGGCCATGATCCGTCATTCATGTCTGTGCTGGAATCAAATTTTAGGACCTTCTTTGAGAAGGATGTGGTGGAAAATCCCATGAATGCAGAATACTTGCTTCCAACGTTGATCGGTGGGTTATTAAGAGACAAGAATTATACAGTAAAGGTCTTGGGGACCAATGATACATGGTTTGGAGTTACATATAAGGAAGATAAGGCCGCTGTAGTGGAGAGCTTTAAAAAGTTGATTACGGATGGGGTTTATCGGGAAGACCTGTATTCTGATTTGTAAGCTTAAATCCATTCCAGGCCATACCTGAAAATCTGTAAACGCTTTATAACCGACTGGATAAAAAAACCTCTTTCATTTCAGGATTTGCTCCGTCATGAAAGAGGGGAATGTATGTGATAATGATTTTAAAATTTAGACGTATCTTTTAATCCGACCCACAGCTGGTCTTTGTCGCTTAAGTTCAGCGGAGTTCCGTCTTTGAGTTGATAGCCTTCCGCTGAGGCAGTTCCCTGATAGTCGCCTACAAGTTCAGGCCACTCGATGCCGATTTCCGGATCATTCCAAGCCAGACCGCCTTCATCGCCGGGATGGTAGAAGTCAGTGCATTTATAACAGAATTCTGCGACATCGGAAAGTACAAGGAATCCGTGGGCAAAGCCTTCCGGGATGTAGAACTGTTTTTTGTTTTCTTCGGTCAGTTCAATACCGAACCATTTGCCATAAGTGTCGGAATCGCTTCTTAAATCAACGGCTACATCGAATACAGAGCCTTTGATCACGCGGACCAGTTTGCCCTGAGGGAATTCTTTCTGAAAGTGAAGACCGCGGAGTACTCCTTTTGTAGAACAGGACTGGTTGTCCTGGACGAATACCATGTCAAGGCCTTCCTCATGCATGTCCTGCTGATTATATGTTTCCATAAAATACCCGCGTGCGTCACCGTGAACTGTCGGTTCGATCACGCATAAACCCTTGATTCCGCCGGCATTTTTTTCTACTTTTATCTGACCCATTTTTACATTTCCTCCTGTCTGAATAGTTCTGTTAAGTATCTCCTGAGAGCATCCTGCCAGGATGGGAGAGGAGTGAAGCCCTCTTTGATGAGCTTCGACTTGTCAAGCCGTGAGTTAAAAGGCCTTGCTGCCTTTGAGACGCCGTATTCTTCTGTGGTGACAGGCACGACCTCCAGACGGTCCTCACTGTATATGTCTTTCCCGAGTTCCACTGCCTGGCGGAAGATTTCTTTCGTGAAGTCATACCAGCTGATATACCCGCCCTCATTCGTAGCGTGGTAATAGCCGTATTTTTCAGACTCGACCATATCCGCCAGCAGTACAGCCAGGTCGAGAGTGTAGGTGGGGGTTCCAATCTGATCGCAGACCACGGTCAGCCGGTCATGTGTTTTCCCTACATTCAGCATAGTTTTGATAAAGTTTTTTCCGTTTGCTCCGAATACCCATGCGATGCGCACGATAAAGTATTTTTCCAGAGTCTCAGCAACTGCCAGCTCACCGGCCAGTTTTGTCTCTCCATAAACATTGAGCGGCGCATAGTCTTTGCAGTCCGGTTTCCAGGGCGTTTCGCCCTGACCGTCGAACACATAGTCGGTGCTGATATAGATCATCTTGCAGTCAAGTTTTTTGCATTCAGATGCGATATAGCGGGTTCCGTCCGCATTGATCCGTCTGACGGTTTCTTTGTTGTTTTCATCCTCGGCGGCATCGACAGCAGTCCAGGCTGCGCAGTGGATCACTGCGTCGGGCCGGATCTCTTCCAGAACTTGTGCCACGGCGTTCTGGTCTGTGATGTCTAAGGAGCGATATGGCATGCTGCATACACTGGTGCCGTCCTGTATGCCGGAGTATGTTTCCTGTATATCTGATCCGATGCATTCATGTCCGCGGGATGCCAGTTCGTTCATCACATCATGCCCCAGCTGTCCGCCTACGCCGGTTACAAATATTTTCATAGTGATGTCTCCTATCTGTTTTCATACATTTTTTTGTAGTAATTCTGATATTCGCCGGATATGATATCTTCCCACCAGTCTCTGTTGTTGAGATACCACTGGATTGTCTTTTTGATTCCATCTTCGAATTTTGTCTCGGGAAGCCAGCCGAGTTCGTTGTGGATTTTTGTAGGATCGATAGCGTAGCGCATATCATGTCCTTTGCGGTCTGCCACATGTGTGATCAGGCTCTCCGGTTTGCCGAGCTCTTTGCAGATGAGTTTTACGATATCGATGTTGCGCATCTCATTGTGTCCGCCCACGTTGTAGACTTCTCCGACCCGTCCGTTGTGGATGATCAGGTCGATGGCACGGCAGTGATCTTCTACATACAGCCAGTCTCTGACATTAAGGCCTTCGCCGTAGACAGGGAGGGGCTTGTCCGCAAGAGCATTAATGATCATAAGAGGAATCAGCTTCTCCGGGAAGTGGTACGGTCCGTAATTGTTCGAGCAGCGGCTGATCGTTACGGGGAGACCATAGGTCCTGTGGTAAGCCATAACAAGCAGATCGGCTGCTGCTTTGGAAGAGCTGTAAGGGCTGCTTGTGTGGATCGGTGTTTCCTCCGTGAAGAAGAGATCCGGTCTGTCCAGCGGAAGATCGCCGTAGACTTCATCTGTGGATACCTGATGATAGCGCTGAATACCGTATTTTCTGCAGGCATCCATCAGCACCGCAGTACCTTTGATATTTGTGTCGAGAAACACTTCAGGATTCTCGATCGACCGGTCTACATGGCTTTCTGCTGCGAAGTTTACCACGATATCAGGATGCTCTTCTTCAAATAATTTGTAGACTGCATCACGGTCTGTGATGGATTCCTTTACAAAGCGGAAATTCGGATTGTCCATGACAGATGCAAGTGTGGAAAGATTTCCGGCATATGTAAGGCAGTCCAGACAGATGATCCTGTAATCCGGATATTTTTTTAACATGTGAAAAATAAAGTTGCTTCCGATGAATCCGGCTCCGCCGGTTACGATAATGTTCATAATATATAATCTCCCTTTTTATTTCCTGTCTAATATAACTGTTCCTGGTATTTTCCGTCAAGCACGTCTTTCAGGTACTGGCCGTACTGGTTTTTCTTCAGTATTTCGTAGACTTTCATGACCTCATCTCTGGAGATCCATCCATTGAGATAAGCGATTTCCTCCAGGCAGGCGATTTTGCGGTGCTGGTGGGTTTCCATGGTCTTGACGAAATTCGTCGCGTCAGCAAGACTCTCATGAGTTCCGGTATCCAGCCATGTGAATCCCTGTCCCAGAAGTTCTACATTCAGGCTGCTGTTTTCCAGATAGATCCGGTTCAGATCCGTGATCTCAAGTTCGCCGCGGGGGCTTGGTTTCAGCTGTTTTGCGTAATCAACAACATTGTTGTCATAGAAATAAAGTCCTGTCACACAATTGCAAACAGCCACTTTCTACGGACAGCAGGGCCGCATTTCCCGGACAGTCCGGGC
>CAMMSL010000006.1 GCA_946499505.1 uncultured Lachnoclostridium sp. | reverse complement strand
AATTATAGGCAAAACTTGAGGATCAGGAAATCCGCAGGAATATTTGGCGCTTACAATATATGTACTGTATTTCTACATAAAAAGTCCCGCACCACTGTATTATTTATTTAATACAATGATACGGGACGCTTTTAGGATTGTCAACTTAATTTTTCTTAAGAATATTATCGTTTTTCTACAACTTCCCCCTGCTTTTTGTAGATGCTGTTTCCCGGCACGAATCCGCGTACAGATGACAGCGGATAGATATTGCTGTGGCTGCCCACAACAGTTCCCGGATTAAGGACGCTTCCGCATCCTACTTCCACCTCATCTCCGAGCATGGCGCCGAATTTCTTCATGCCTGTCTCAATGTTGCCCCACGGTGTCTTTACAACGACCAGTTTCTTATCGGATTTCACATTGGATGTGATGGAACCTGCACCCATGTGGGACTTATATCCCAGAATGGAATCACCGACATAATTATAATGAGGTACCTGCACTTTGTTAAAGAGGATCACGTTCTTAAGCTCTGTAGAATTTCCTACAACGGCTCCCTCTCCTACGATCGCATTGCCGCGGATAAATGCGCAGTGACGCACCTCCGCCTCCTTGCCGATGATAGCCGGTCCGTTAATATATGCTGTAGGGGCCACTTTTGCGGATTTTGCGATCCACACGTTTTCCCCGCGTTTCTCATATTCATCCTCGCTCAGAGTATTGCCAAGCTCTACGATAAAAGCGCTGATCTTCGGCAGGACTTCCCATGGGTAGGTCACTCCCTCAAAGATATCCTTTGCGATCGTCTCGTCCAGTGTATAAAGTTCCTTTACTGTCAATGCTTCCATTTGTTATTCTTCCTTTCCGCCGGTCTTCCGGCCCTTTTTATAAAAACCTGCCGCTTTGTCATAGCAGGCTCTTAACTGATACTGATTGTTCAGCCCTTTAACTCCCACGGTTCTCCGTGTGATAAAGTCATCCAGTTTCTTCATATATTCATCTGATGTGATACTGCCTTCCGCCACATAGGTAAGCCCTTTTTCCCAGCTCGCGGTAAGCTCCGGATTCAGAAGGGACCGGATGGAATTGTCCACCACATCATATACCATCTCTCCCTGTAATGTAGGGGTGATGATCTGTGTTTTTTTATTCAATCCCAGATATTTGATATGGATCAGCTTTTTCAAAATCTCTGCTCTCGTGGCGCTGGTACCGATTCCGCTTCCCTTGATCTGGGCGCGCAGCTCCTCGTCCTCGATCAGCTGTCCGGCATTCTCCATCGCAAGGATGATGGAACCGGAATTATAACGTTTCGGAGGCGACGTCTCGCCTTCCTTGATATCCAGTGACTGAACCGGGAGGACAGTTCCTTTTCTCAATGTTTTGATCACATCGAAAAGATCCGTATCCGGCGCCTGATCCTTTGACTGGGGCATTCCCGCCACTTTCAGGTATCCCTCTTCTGCAAGCACCTTGAAGCTGGAGAAAAAGCTCTCTTCCCGCATCTTTGAGACAATGGATACTTTCTGGTACACTGCAGCCGGATAAAAAATGCTTAAAAATCTCCGCACGATCAGGTCGTAGACCTTATGAGCAGTTGCTGAGACAGATTTAAGTGCCGGCAGGCCCTGCCCCGTAGGGATGATCGCGTAGTGATCCGTAATCTGCTTGTCATTGACATATCTTGTCTTCGCCAGATTCTTATAGCTTCCAAAACTCAGGATGTCCTGAAGATACGGAGCCGCCATCTCATATTTGGACAGACCGTTCAGATTTCTTGTAATCTCCTTTGCCACCGCCGTAGAAAGAACACGGGCGTCGGTTCTGGGATACGTCACCAGCTTTTTCTCGTATAATTCCTGCACAATTCGAAGCGTCTCATCCGGACTGATCTTGAAACGCTTGGAACAGTCGTTCTGAAGCTCCGCCAGATTATATAGAAGGGGCGGATTCTTCTTCTCTTTCTTCTTTTCAATGGATTCTACCACACAGGAAAGAGGCTGTTCCTCTGACAGATATGCGATCAGCTCTTCCGCCTTCGACCTTTCTTTAAATCCGTTTTCTTTATACAGGTCACGGGAATAGATCAGGCTCTCTTCTGCCGGTTTTCCATCTGCCTGTCCGCTGTCATCCCTGGCAGCCGGCTTCACCTCAACATAACGGGAACCTTTCACAGCCCTCCACTCGCCCTCGAATGTATGCCCTGATGCGTCTACCGTACTGATCACACGGTAAAAGGGCGTTTTGACGAAATCACGGATTTCCCGCTCCCTGCGCACGACCATGCCGAGCACACAGGTCATGACCCTGCCCACGGAAATCACAGAATATTTTGTCTTCAGATAATTTGAAATACTGTTCCCATATTTCAGGGTAAGAAGACGGGAAAAATTAATTCCCATCAGATAATCTTCCTTTGCCCTGAGATAGGCCGAATCACTTAAATTATCATACTCCGAGAGATCTTTCGCCTCCCGGATTCCCCTCAGGATCTCCTCCTCTGTCTGAGAATCGATCCACACTCTTTTCCGCTTCTTTCCGGTCACGTGGGCTTCCTGCTCAACGAGACGGTAAATGTATTCTCCCTCCCGCCCCGAGTCGGTACAGACATAGATCGTATCCACGTCTTCCCTGTTCAGAATGCCGCTCACAATGCGGAACTGCTTTTCTACTGAAGGGATCACTTCATATTTGAAATCATCCGGAATGAACGGCAGTGTCTGAAGACTCCATTTCTTCAAAGCCGGATCATAGGCTTCCGGATAGCTCATTGTCACGAGATGTCCCACGCACCACGTTACAATTGCCTCCTCGGATTCCAGATAGCCGTCGCCCCGTCTGGTCTTTAGTTTTAATGCTTTTGCGAATTCCTGAGCCACGCTCGGCTTCTCCGCAATGTATACTGATTTTCCCATAAATGCCTGTCTTTTCTCTGTCTCCTATTTCGTCAGAAAACGGTATGCAGTACGGGTATCATATTTTTCTCCTTTTCTGCAGACCGGTGACGGGAAATTATCGTGATGTATCGCGTCCGGGAAATACTGTGTCTCGAGACACACTGCGCTTCTCTTTGCATAGGACGCACCGTCTTTTCCCGGTTCATTGTCAAGGAAATTCGCTGTGTACATCTGTACTCCCGGAAGATCTGTGTACACTTCCATCCGGATCCCGCTCTTGTCTGACGTCACTTCTGCTACTTTAGCAAATCTGCCCTCATTTTTCAATACCCAGTTGTGGTCGTAGCCGCCTCCGAAGCGAAGCGGTTCGTAGTCTACGTCAATCTCATCCCCGAGCACTTTTCCGGCACGGAAATCCATAGGCGTCCCCTCAACGCTGCGGATCTCACCAGTCGGTATCGACTCTGCATCTGCAGGAGTAAAGGAATCAGCATCCAGCATAACCTTATGCTCAAGCACTGTTCCACTGTCGTGTCCATTTAAATTAAAGTAGCTGTGATTTGTCATATTGATGACTGTATCTTTGTCAGGCACCGCCTCATAGTGGATGTTCAATGCATTTTCGTCATCCAGCAGATAAGTTACATGCATATCCAGCGCTCCCGGATATCCCTGGTCGCCATCCGGACTGTGAAGAAGAAATGTTATCTGATTTCCCGTCTGTTTCTCCACATTCCATATTCTTTTCTGGTAATAGTCACAGCCGCTGTGCAGGTTGTTTCCATTATCATTTTTCTCAAGCTCGTATGTCACACCGTTAATCTCAATCTGCGCACCTCCGATCCGGTTTGCGCTTCTTCCCACTGTCGCTCCGATTCCTGCATCTCCACGCTCATATCCTGCAGCACTGTCGTAACCGAGTACTACATCGAGCATTGTGCCGTCCTTATCCGGCACAATCAGACGCACCAGCGAGGCCCCAAAATCGGACACATATGCTTTCAGTCCGTTTTTATTTTCCAGAAGATACAGATGTGCATCTTTTCCGTCTTTTGTCTTCCCGAATTCTGCCGTCTTAAAATCTGTCATTGTTTTTCTCCTTTGATATTATTTTTTGTAGATTTATTTTCTTCGGAATATTCCGAATATCTTACCGAACAGTGACTCCTTTTCTTTCTTATGTACCACCGCTGCCGGCCTTCTGGCGTTAAGCGCTTCTTTCATGAAAGTTTCCTGTGCGTTTACAGGCCGGTCTCCCTGCACTTTCTTTCTGTATGTACCGTCACTGAGCATTTTTCTCGCTTTCACATTATCTGCGAGCATTACATTCAGATCGTGCATAAGCTTCTTTCTTATTTTCGGATCAAAGATCGGACACGCTACTTCTACACGTTTTTCTGTATTTCGTGTCATCATATCTGCAGAGCCGATATAGACTTTTGCATCGTCACCGGTACCGAAGACAAACACCCGCGGGTGTTCCAGATACCGTCCGACGATACTGGTCACATTCAGGTTCTCGGTTCTTCCCTGAATGCCCGGAAGTATACAGCAGATGCCCCGCACGATCAGATCGATCTTTACCCCTGCCTGTGATGCCTCGGATACTTTCCGTATGAAATCCATATCAGTCAGGGAATTCATCTTCATGACGATCCGGCCATGACTGCCTTTTCGGATTTCATCGTCCATAAGGGCGAGGACTTTCTGCTTCAGGCTGGTGGGCGATACGATCAGATGATTATAGACGCCGTCCAGATTGCCGATGGACATATTTTTGAAAAATACCGCAGCATCCTCTCCGATTTCCTGATTGGATGTGATCAGAGAGTAATCCGTATACATCTTTGCTGTCTTTTCATTATAATTTCCTGTTCCTACCTGCGTGATATAGCGGATCTCGTTTTTGTTCCTGTATGTGATCAGGCACAGCTTTGAGTGGACTTTATAATCTTCGAAGCCGTATAACACGCGGCATCCGGCTTCCTCCATCCGCTCCGACCAGTCGATATTATTCTGTTCGTCAAAGCGGGCTCTCAGCTCGATCAGAGCTGTGACTTCTTTCCCGTTCTCGGCGGCAGCACAGAGGTATTCAACAAGCCTTGCCTTTTTCGCCAGCCGATAGATGGTGATCTTGATCGTCATGACATCGGGATCCGAGGCCGCCTCTCTGATCAGCTGAAGGAACGGATCCATGCTCTCATACGGATAAGACAGGAGAACATCTTTCTTCTTCACCTGTTCCATCACGCTTCCGTCCGCGAGAGAGGCGGACGGCTGTGGGACAAACGGCTCATCGATCAGAGCACGCTTCATGGAGTCCGGGATCTTGTCCGCTATAGCAAAGATAAATCCGAGCTTCATAGGCATCTTTGTCCGGAAGATGCATTCCGGTGTGATCTTAAACCGGTCACAGAAGTACTTCTCCATCTCTTTGCCCAGCGGTGATGCCGTCTCGAGGCGCACGACCGCCATCCGTCTTCTCTTGTGCAGAGTCTCTTTCATAATAAAACGGAAGTCTTCGTTGTCTGCATAAGCTTCGTCATCCGGAGAAATATCAGCATTGCGCGTCACGCAGATATAGTTCTTATCCGACACTTCATATTTATCAAATACCAGGCCCAGATATTCCATGATCACTTTTTCCATCCGGATATAACGGATGTCATGTCCGGGCAGATAAAGCACTTCCGGAATATACTGCGGCACGGGCACGATCCCCAGCATCATGTTACTGCCCTGCTTCAGATTTGCTACTACATAGATCTCTTTGTTAAGGAGATGCGGGAACGGATGATTCGGATCCACGATCTGCGGAGACAGCACTGGCAAAATCTGTTCCTTGAAATACTTCTTGACATACTTCTTCTCCTGCTGTTCCAGCTCTTTAAAATCCATCCCGCAGACTCCGTACGGTTTCAGCTGTTTTTTAATCTCCGCATATGTCTTGTCGCGCTCTTTATACAACGGCGCAACCGCCTGATAGATTGCCTCAAGCTGCTGCTTGGGCGTCATGCCCGACTTCGTGTCGAGCTTCTTGTTATCCACTGCCGCCATATCATAAAGACTGCCCACGCGGATCATAAAAAACTCATCCAGATTACTCGTAAAGATTGCAACAAATTTCATCCGCTCCATTAACGGCACTGTCTCATCACGCGCTTCCTCAAGCACTCTCTGATTGAAACGCAGCCATGACAGCTCCCTGTTCTGCGTATAGTCGAGTATCTCCTGTTTCCCCATCTCTCCCTGTCTCCTTGTCCTGTTTCCCTCTTATTTTAATATGTTTTCTGCCCACAGGCCTGACTCCAGATCCTCGAGCTAATCTACCGCTCAAGATATGCCATCAGGTCATCCATCCTGCGCTCCATATAGCTGTACCCGTGCTCGTAAAAGGCTTCCAGTGATTCCTTGTTGCGCTCCAGTCTGGATACAGGTTTTACCTGCGGTCTCAGCACAAAAATTTCACCGCTTTTTTCCAGCTGGTCAATATGATTCATCATCTTATTGTATTCAAAGCTCCTGCGGAATATAGTCCGGACCAGATTCGGATAAGACTTATATGCTCTCCGGTACACTCTCTGCAGTGCAGGAGATATCACTTTCTTGCGATACCCCTGGTTCTTCGTGAGAATTACGACGATCTTTTCGTTTCCTATCTTCTGCGCATGTCTGACCGGCACGGAATCCGCCAGTCCTCCGTCCAGATAGGGAACGTCATCAATATTTACGATCGGCGTCAAAAGCGGCATACTACAGGAAGCCCTGCAGATCTTCATCAGTCTCTCTCTGTCATGGTCTTCGGTCATATATTCTGCTTTACCTGTAATACAATTGGTAGTCACGATCTCACAGGTAATCTCTGAGTTAAAGTAAGTATCATAATCAAAAGGGATCATCTCATTCGGATATTTGTCAAAGATCAGATCCATATTCATTACGCTCTTCTCTTTCACAAAATCCCGGATGCCATAATAATAATTGCCGCTCTTATCCGCCGGGATCATGCAGTCTCTCGTTCTGCGCGGCTGCTTTGATACATAGCCGACCGCATTACAGCATCCGGCGGATACGCCTATCACGTGAGACATATACAGATCCTGATCCATCAGATAATCCAGCGCACCGGATGTAAACACACCGCGTGTAGCTCCTCCCTCCAGTACAAGTGTTGCTTTCTTTATCGCCATAATGATTAAACCTCTTTTCTGTGAATAATCCTGCTGTTTACTAATCATATGTTTCCACAGTTCACACGCGCCTCTCGCAAAGCCGCACTTACGTGCTTACCGCGGCTGTCGCCGCCTCTTTGCTCGTATTCGGGCGCTCCCTCCGCCCATGCAGGGTCGGTCTGCTCCTTATGCAAGCATAAAGCATCCCACCCTGCATGGGCGGGTGAACTGTTACTATTATATACTGTTTTCATGAATTCGGAAACCCCTTGCCTTTTTATGGGTATCCATGGTAATATATGCGGTGGTGCGTTATGAATTCCAGTTTTTAGTTTTATTTTATAAGGAGATAACAGTATGATCAGTGCAAATAATGTGACGCTGCGCGTAGGTAAGAAAGCGCTTTTCGAAGATGTCAACATCAAGTTCACAGAGGGAAACTGCTACGGTCTTATCGGAGCCAACGGCGCAGGAAAGTCTACTTTTCTGAAGATCCTGTCCGGACAGCTTGAGCCTACAAAAGGCGAGGTTGCAATCACTCCGGGTGAAAGGCTGTCTTTCCTGCAGCAGGATCACTTCAAATACGATGAATACCCGGTTCTCGACACAGTCATTATGGGAAATGCCAGACTGTATGAGATCATGAAAGAAAAAGAAGTCATCTATGCGAAAGAAGACTTTACAGAAGAGGATGGAATCAAGGCGAGTGAGCTCGAAGCTGAATTTGCTACAATGAACGGCTGGGAGGCTGAGTCTGATGCTGCATCTCTTCTGAACGGCCTTGGAATTGATACAGAACTTCATTATAAATATATGAAGGATCTGACCGGTCCTGAAAAAGTGAAGGTACTGCTTGCTCAGGCACTGTTCGGAAATCCGGACATTCTGCTCCTCGACGAGCCGACCAACCATCTGGATCTGGACGCGATCGCATGGCTCGAGGAGTTCCTGATCAACTTTGACAACACAGTGATCGTTGTATCCCATGACCGATACTTCTTAAATAAGGTATGTACGCAGATCGCGGATATCGATTACGGGAAAATACAGCTCTATGCCGGAAACTATGATTTCTGGTATGAATCCAGCCAGCTGCTGATCCGTCAGATGAAAGAGGCAAACAAGAAAAAGGAAGAAAAAATCAAAGAGCTTCAGGAGTTTATCTCCCGCTTCAGCGCCAACGCTTCCAAATCCAAGCAGGCGACTTCAAGAAAGCGTGCTTTGGAGAAGATTCAGCTCGATGAAATCAAGCCATCCAGCAGAAAATATCCTTATATCGACTTCCGTCCGAACCGCGAGATTGGAAATGAAGTTCTTACAGTAGAAGGGCTTTCAAAGACAATCGATGGTGAAAAGGTACTGGACAACATCAGCTTTACTCTCGGCCATGATGATAAGGTGGCATTTGTCGGCAGCAATGAGCTTGCCAAGTCCGTTCTCTTCAAAATCCTGATTGGCGAGATGGAACCAGACGAGGGAACATACAAATGGGGGGTTACTACTTCTCAGGCGTACTTCCCGAAGGATTTCGGTGGAGAATTCGACAATGATTACAATATTACAGAATGGCTCACTCAGTATTCTGAAGAAAAAGACGTCACTTACGTCCGTGGTTTCCTTGGCCGTATGCTCTTCTCCGGTGAAGACGGCGTCAAGAAAGTGAAGGTATTATCCGGTGGCGAGAAAGTACGCTGCCTGCTCTCTAAAATGATGATTTCAGGTGCAAACGTCCTGCTGCTTGATGAGCCGACCAACCATCTTGATATGGAAGCGATCACCGCTCTCAACAATGGTATGATCAAATTCCCGGGCGTGATTCTCTTCACCTCAAGAGACCATCAGATTGTCCAGACGACTGCGAACCGCATCATGGAAATCGTACCGGGCGGACACCTCATCGACAAGATCACAACATACGATGAGTATCTCGAAAACGACGAGATGGCAAGAAAGAGACAGACATACTCTGTACAGACAGAGGAAAACGACTAATAGTCTGCACTTTTTGCTTGATTTTTCAATTTCAGGGTTTTCATTTTCCCCTGACTCTGATATAATAATAAAGCTGTGGATGCCTGATCCGCATCCGCAGCTTATAGAATCAGGAGACGTATCGAAGTGGTCATAACGGGGCGCACTCGAAATGCGTTTGCCCTCCGGGGCACGAGGGTTCGAATCCCTCCGTCTCCGCTCTTCAATTGAATAGCTTTATAAGATATAAGAACGTGACCGCTCAGTCTGCATGTATCATATATGCAGGACTGAAGCGGTCATTTTCGTCCGCAGACCTTCCGGATCCGCAGGTCGAAAAGAGTCGAATCCTTTTCCTTGTCTGACAAAAACCTGCATTTTACGATATTATAGGTGTTCCCAAGAACAGGCGGCTCAGATCAAATTAGAGAGGGCATGCGGATGGATTATGAAAAAATAATTATCAACACTCTGGATTCCTTTGGAGTCAGCCGTTCCTACACAGGGTATAATTATGTTGTCTACAGTCTCCAGCTCATTCTCGAAGACGAAGAGCGCATCGACTGTATTACAAAGACATTATATCTTGACGTAGCAAAACATTTCCATACAAACTGGAGCTGTGTCGAGAAGAATATGCGCACGATCGTAAACTGCGTATGGAATTCTCATAATATCGAACTGCTTGAGATCATCTTTAACCGATCAAACCGGAATAAGAAACCCACCAATAAAGAATTCTTCAAATATATGTATGATTATATCATTCAGCTCACTCATGAAGTAGAGATTGCAGACAGACACATTGCAGTCATTTGTCCGATCTCGAATGCGTACTGTGAGGCACTGAGTGCTTTCTATATAAGACTGTCGAAAATGATAGAGTGACAGGAAACAGCCTCTGACCACTATCTGTCCGAGGCTGTTTCCATATTTTCCATATTTTCCTGTTAATACTGGCACATCACAATTACTTTCTGGGGCGTTGTCTGTGCAGGTATGCTGAATGTGCTCGCCGTATAATAAACGAGCAGTTCTGTATTCTCCGGGCTGCAGGTATACTGCTGTCCGTTCAGTGTCATCACATTTGTCATCGGCCCTATATTCAGCTTCAGTGAACCGTCATCTGATGCAAGCTCATCGTCAAAATAATCCAGCAGTACCTGCTGCCCCCTTCTCAGAGACGTGATCAGCTCTGCCCGGTACTGAGGCGGATATACGGCCGGTGTAGGAAGATTCGTATCATAGAATGCGGCAATACGCATACCAGGGCGCAGCCGTACATTATCGACTACAGTTGTATCTCCGGATACGACCACATTTACAATATTAGAGTCGCTGATGACGGACAATGTCATAGAACAGCAATCGTCACCTCTGTTGATTCCCTGAATAATCCCTTCTACCTTTTCAAATGTTTCATATGCCATAACAGAAAGAACTCCTTATTAAAGTCTTTCTATTATACTATGCACCTATATCCGGTATTGCCTCAGGATTTTTCTCAGTGCAGTCCCGGTCCGCTGTATATTTCACAGAATCTGGCGGCTGTAGAGACCGGCTCGTCCCCCAATACAAGATGTGATACATCCCCGATCTTGAGACCTCTGAAACATGCCAGCCCCTTCTGACGCTCTTCTGTTACGATTTCTGTCACCGATGTGGGGGCAAGCGCAAGGCTGTGCCAGAGCAGAAACGGTGATGTCTCCCACAGATGGGCAAGGAATACACAGGTGAGACCAAAATGGCAGAAAAATGTGAGTGTTTCCGTACTTTCTCTTTCCACCTTGTAGCATCTTCCATCCCTGATGTATCCATGCTCCGCCAGAAGCTTATCAAATTCACCTGTCACATAGTCATATATTTCCACTGTGTCCGAATTACGGCAGATCTCACACTCCCTCCAGCGTATCGGATCCATACATTCGCTGTGCTCAGCCCAATATGACGGCATAATATCCCATACAATATGAGGTGCATACTTTCCGTCTTCCATCCTTGCATTCGGAAACGCCTTAAGAAGCTGCGGTGCCTGATTGAGATTCACCTGTGCCGGGAACTCCTGAAGCCATCCCAGTGTCTTTGCCGTGCGTCCCAGCTTCTTCATGCTGTATCCCGCTGTTGCCTGCGCTCTTCCCAATGGAGAGACATAACATTCTCCAAGATGCAGGTCCTCCGCACGTTCTGCCAGAAGCGCGGCCTCTTTGTGTCCTTTCTCTGTCAATGTATCGTGCACATAATCCGGATCACCATGCCGGATAAACAGTAATCTCATATTTCTTCTCCTTCGTACCTGTTAGTGATATCATTTCTTCTTCCATATTTTGTCCAGCCATTCTTCGGCAAGCCGAGGCCAGATTCCCACTTCTTTCAAAGTATCACGGATTGCATCTTTTTGTTCGGGCGTCCATTTTTCTTTTTTCTGCCCGTTCAGCCCGAAATCCTCAAGTATCTCAGCACCTTTTTCTTTCGGATAAGATGTTTTCCCTTCGGAAACAGCATCTGCCAGCAGCCGGATCTGTTCCAGTGTATAAGGGACGCCAAACTCTCTCTCCAGCCACTGTTCTGTAGCTATAGACATACCATGTACCCCTTCTGAAAACACATGATGTGCGAAGCGGACTCCGTTTTTCCGGCATGCCTCTGCAAAAAGATAGCTGTTCTCTACAGGGACTGTAGCATCTGTCACGGTCTGCCAGAGAAAACAGGACGGTGTATCCGCCGTCACATGTTTTTCCAGAGACATGTACTCCAACTCTTTCTCCGTCGGCTCACTCCCCAGCAGTGCAACCATGGAATCCCGATGCGCAAATTCGCCGGATGTGATCACCGGATACGACAGGATAGCTGCATCCGGGCGATTGGATACTTCCTGATACTTCGGATCCTGATCTGCGATATCCCCGCAATGCACGCACAGACTTGCACAGAGGTGCCCTCCTGCCGAGAATCCGCACAGTGCGATCTGCTCCGGATCGACCGCATATTTTTCTGCTCCAGCCCGGATTATGCGTACCGCCCGTGAAATATCGTGGAGCGGCTGCAGTTTCAGCGGCTCATCCAGCAGATTCACCGTATAAGCCAGCACAAACACATTATAGCCGGCGCGGTAAAACTCCCTGGCCGGGAGATGTCCCTCCGACGGAGATGCATTGCGGTATGCTCCGCCCGGCACAACGATCATAGCCGGATGAACGTCATGATCTTCGTGGATATAGCTGGTCATAAACGGTACAAAACCATATGCCGCAGGATAATGGTATTCGCCATCCTGCCACAAAAATATTTTTTCTCCTGTCAAACAATCTCCTCCTGACTAATTCTAATCGCAATCGCAAAAACAGCCTGCAGACAAACTGTAATCTGTATCTTTACTGTTTGCTGCAGGCTGAAGCCTTCTGTCTCAATGCATCACTACTCTGCCTTAAAGCTCTGCATCATTCATATATGGATTTGTCACTTCGTAGAAGCGCTCCTCCTCAACTGCTTTTGCCAGATCCATATCGATCGGCATCTTTCCGAGAACCAGAACGCCCATCTCTGCTGCGATCTGTTCGATATTGCTCTCACCGAATACTTTGATCTCTTTGCTGCAGTCCGGACATTTCACATAACTGTAGTTCTCCACAATGCCAAGCACCGGAATATTCATCTGTTCTGCCATGTTAGCCGCTTTCTTCACGATCATCTGTACAAGATCCTGCGGTGAAGTAACGATAACTACGCCGTCTACCGGAAGAGACTGGAATACAGTCAGCGGTACATCGCCTGTTCCCGGCGGCATATCTACAAAGAGATAATCAAGTTCTCCCCACATAACGTCTGTCCAGAACTGCTTCACAACACTCGCAATGATCGGACCTCTCCAGATAACCGGAGCTGACTCATCCTCCAGAAGCAGATTGACAGACATGATCTTTGTGCCGTCTTTCGCCGTACACGGAATAATATTCTCTTCTGTCGCAGCCGCTTTTGTGTGGACGCCGTACATCTTCGGAATAGACGGTCCTGTGATATCCGCGTCAAGGATGCCGACTTTATATCCTTTTTCTCTCATCATTCTCGCAAGAGACGCTGTAACAAGCGATTTTCCGACTCCTCCCTTGCCGCTGACAACTCCGATCACTTTCTTGATCGAAGAGTACATATTCGCCGGCTCGCGGAAGTCTGTCTTCTTGCTGCTGCACGTATCTGCATGAGCACAGCCTGCACAGGATTCTTCTGTGCATTCATTTGTATTCTGTTCTTCTGCCATGATTAATAACCTTCCTTCTTTCTAAGACTTGTTCTGACAGAGACTGTCAGAATCCGCCACATGAGGTAGTATACCACACTACAGATGCTTTTGTACATATTTTAAATCAGGTTTTCGACTTTTGTCGTTTTCAGACCCCCATCAGCCTGATCTGTTCGAAGATCCGGCTCATCGGCACGCAAAACTCGCCGCCGAAGATTCCCACCGGTATATCGTCCTGAGGTCCGTATACCGCCGCAATATCCTCCTCAGGAGTCCAGTACACACATACCCGTTCCCGGTCCGGATCGATCAGCCAGTACTCTCTGACTCCTGCTGTTGCATACTTGCCAAGCTTGATCTTCGTGTCCATACGGGTAGATGACGGGGAAAGGATCTCCACGACCAGGTCTGGGGCGCCCATAATACATCTTCTGGTGCGTTTCGACGGATCACAGACCACAACAAGATCCGGCTCAAGCATTGACCGGTCATCACAGTCGATCTGGACATCGAGAGGAGACGGAAGAACCACGCAGTCTCCTCCGTTCTTTTCAACATACCCGTAGAGTTCACTGCATAAACGCATGATAATATACTGATGGATCATACTTGGCGCGGCCATATCGTAGATCACGCCGTCGATCAGCTCCACCCGCCTGTTGTCCGGAATCGCATAGTAATCATCCAGCGTATACCCGCCCGGTTTCGCCTTGTACACTGTAGATGGTTCACAGACGAGATCTGAACTGCCGAACTTCCTGCCGTAAGTATATCCCAATAGCTCCTCCTCAGAATCTTTTCTGCCGTCCGGCATATCATTCTGCTGCTCGTTCTTCATGACAAACTCCAGAGCACGAAGCGTCTTATTTCTCGGCGTCCGCGTCTCCCCGTTAAATATCTTCTGGATCGTTCCCTGAGGCACGCCTGAGAGCTCAGCGAGCTGTGCGAATGTGTATCCGTTCTTCTCTTTAAAGTATTTCAGCTGCTCCAGATTCATAGCTTTCTCCTTTCTGCAGTCATAGACTCGCAATAGAAAACGGTTGTAAAACGGTTATTTTTTATAAATGATACCGTTTTTCAACCGTTTTGTCAATTACAGTCAAAAGCTCCTGACGCCGACATCATATATGCTCAGCCTTCATTCTCCTGAACTTCTGTCCTTGTCACATCTTTCAGCCACTTATAACTCCGATATCGCCACAGCGAAATCGGGATCTTGATGATCTCATCGCTCATCAGGATCACATATACGGCCGGAACGCTAAGTTTCAGGACAAACGCCGCTATAAATCCAAGCAGGATAGAGCAGCCCCACATCGTGCTCACATCCATGATCAGCCCGAAACGGGTATCTCCTCCCGAGCGGAAGATTCCCACCACCATGGTCGTGTTAAACGCCTGCGCGATCACAAAATAGGACATGACATAGAACATGATCCTCAGGTATCCTTTTGCTGTATCTGTAAGCGAAAGTGCCGCTGCCGCCGGACCTGATACAGCCAGTATGACCACCCCGCCCAGAACTCCCATGACCAGACTGAGTACAATAAAGCGTTTTGCATAAGCGCGGGCATGTTCCAGCTTTCTCTCACCGATCGTCTTGCCCAGATAGATTGCTGCCGCACTGGACAGGCCGAAGGATACTACCGTTGCAAGCTGTCTCGCAACCTGAGCCACAGAATTTGCCGCCACGGCCGCGCTTCCCAGATGTCCCAGAATTGCCGTATTGGCGGCAGTCCCCATTCCCCACATGACTTCGTTTGCGACGACCGGAAGGGCATATTTCATAAAGTCGCGGAACAGCGTCCTGTCCGTGTGCAGGATATATTTCGGACGGAGCTTGATCTCCTTATTAAAAAGCCGGGCATATCCCGCCGTCAATATCACTTCAAGAATACGAGCGCACAGAGTTCCCAGTGCCGCTCCGGAGACACCCATTGCCGGCAGCCCGAACAGGCCGAAAATAAAGATAGAGTTCATCACAATATTACAGAGCAGGGAACAGAGATACACGACTGTCGCCACTACTACCCGCTCCACACTGCGCATTACATAGAGATAAGCCTGCGTCACTCCGATCATGATATAGGTAAATGCGACGATACGCAGATACTTTACTCCTTCTGCGATCACGGCCGGATCTGAAGTGAAAATCTGCATCAACAGTGACGGCACCGCAAGCGCTGCCACTGTAAACAGAGCTGTCACAAGAACCGCCGCTTTTACTGTCATGCCGAGGATCTTCTCAATCGTCTCTCTGTCGCCTTTGCCCCAGTACTGCGCTGTCAGGACTGTAGCGCCCGAGGTAAGTCCGAAGAGAAAAAGGGTCATGATATACTGCATCTGTCCTGCAAGGGAAGCCCCCGAGAGCGCTGTCTCTCCCACTGCGCCGAGCATGACGACATCAGCCGCTGTGACTCCCACATTGATCAGGTTCTGGAGCGCCATAGGAACCACCAGCCCTATGACAGTCATGTAGAACCTTCCCCAGTCAATTCCGAGATTCTTCTCTTTTCCTTCTGAACTAAACATTCTTAACTCTCCTGTACTCACAAAAATCAGACACAGTTATGCCCGGCAGAACAATGTAAAACTATGTCTGCCGGGCATTCTGCCAAAAACTTACTCTTTCCCGCTGAAGCAATAGGTACACACTTTACACGGTTCCAGACCGATGGACGCCAGAAGGTCATCCAGTCTGTGGAATCTCAGTGTTGTAAAGTTCTGGATCCTGCGGATCTCCTCGATCATCTTCGCGTATCTGCAGGAATCCGGATTTGTGTATTCTTCAAGCACTTCCTCCGGACAGTTATCTCCCTCCTGTTCCCGGATCACACGTCTGGTGATCAGTTCCATATCTGATTTGGAACGAGAAAAGTTCAGATATTTACAGCCGAACACAAGAGGCGGACACGCCGGACGCACATGAACTTCTTTTGCACCGCTCCGGTAGAGGAATTCTGTCGTTTCTCTGAGCTGTGTGCCCCGCACAATTGAATCATCAATTAACAGCAGTTTCTTATTCTCAATAAGCGCCTGCACAGGGATCAGCTTCATGCGGGCGATCAGATCTCTCTGGCTCTGGTTCGTCGGCATAAAGGATCTGGGCCATGTAGGCGTATATTTGATAAACGGTCTTGCATACGGAATACCTGACTCATTGGAATAGCCGATGGCATGAGCCACACCGGAATCCGGCACGCCGGCCACGATATCCGGATGCACGGAATCCCCGTCTCTCTTCGCCAGCATACTTCCGCAGTGATAGCGCATCTCCTCTACATTGACTCCTTCATAGGAAGAAGTCGGATACCCGTAATATACCCAGAGGAAAGAACAGATCCGCATCTTTTCTCCCGGCTGTACAAGCGTCTCCACACTCTCCGGCGTAATATATGCAATCTCTCCCGGTCCCAGTTCCCGGTCATGATTATATCCAAGGTTCAGATAAGCAAAGTTCTCAAAAGATACACAGTAGGCGTCCTCTTTTTTTCCGATTACGACCGGCGTCCTTCCATACCGGTCTCTCGCCGCATAGATGCCGTCCTTTGTCATGATCAGCAGACTTAAGGAACCGTTCACCATCTCCTGCGCATACTGTATCCCTTCCACGATCGAGCTCTTCCGGCAGATAAGGGAGCCGATCAGCTCTGTGGCATTGATCTGTCCGCCGCTCATTTCAAGGAAATGAGACCTTCCATCCTTGTACGCTTTCTCCAAGATTTCATCCTGATTGTTGATCTTGCCGATCGTCGTGATGGCAAAGCTCCCCAGATGAGACTGCAGAAGCAGCGGCTGGGGTTCATAATCCGAGATACAGCCGATGCCTAAGTTTCCTTCCAGTTCCTCCACATCCCGCTCAAATTTCGTACGGAACGGAGAATTTTCTATATTGTGGATTGCACGGTTGAAGCCGTCTTTTCCATAGACCGCCATTCCTCCTCTTCTCGTTCCGAGATGGGAATGATAATCCACTCCGTAAAAAAGCTCAAGTACACAGTCATGCTTCGATGCAACGCCAAAAAAACCGCCCATTTTTCTCCTCCTTAAATACATACGTGATACATGATAAACGCCTGCACTCATTAAAGTGCCTGCTGAATAACGACAGGACAGTCTGTTACTGCCCTGCCGTTTCGCACAGCTTGTCAATATTCACCTCATTAAGAATAAAGGAAAAATACAGAAAAAGTCAAGAGTAGTATGTAAGTCTTAGATTAAATTATAACAGTTCGGTTTGAATCAATCCAAACACTCGCCGTTGGACTCTATCACGCGCTTATACCACCAGAAGCTCTTCTTCCGATATCTTTTCAGAGTTCCTTTCCCCTGGTCGTCGCGGTCTACATAGATGAATCCATACCGCTTTCTCATCTCACCGGTACCTGCACTTACAAGGTCGATTGGCCCCCATGTCGTATATCCCATCAGATCGACACCATCTTCCGTAACAGCATCACGCATGGCCTGAATATGTTTTCTCAGGTAGTCAATCCGGTAATCGTCTTCCACTGTCAGTTCACCATCAGGCCCCTCAACAGGCTGATCTACAGCTCCGAGTCCATTTTCTACGACAAAAAGCGGCTTCTGATATCTGTCATACAAAGCATTGAGCGTAATGCGGAGCCCCAGCGGATCTATTTGCCATCCCCAGTCAGTTGACTCCAGATATGGATTCTTTACAGTCGGAATCAGATTGCCCCGTGTATTTTCATGTAATTCTGGTTTTGCACTGGCACATCTGCTTGTATAATATGAAAACGAAACAAAATCCACAGTATTGTTTTTTAGGAGCTCGGCATCCCCCGGCTCCATGTGGGGCATAGTTCCTTCCCGTTCCATTTTCTTCAGAGCATATGCCGGATATGCTCCTCTGGACTGAACATCAATAAAGAAATAATTGTTCCGGTCACAACAGATTGCTTCCCACATATCTTCAGGCCGGCATGAATAAGGATAATAATTACCTGCTGCAAGCATGCATCCCACCTTATTCTCCGGATCTTCTTCGTGTGCGATCTTTGTCGCCAGTGCACTGGCAACGAGTTCATGATGAGCTGACTGATATTTCACCTTCCACTCATCTTCGCCTTCCTCGAAACAGAGTCCTGCTCCCATAAAAGGCGCATGAAAAATCATATTGATTTCATTAAAAGTAAGCCAGTACCTGACCATTCCTTTATATCTTCTAAATAATGTCCGGCACAGTCTTTCGTAAAATTTGATCATCTTACGGTTCCGCCAAGAACCGTATTCCTTGATCAGATGGATTGGACAGTCAAAATGAGTGATCGTCACAAGAGGTTCTATGCCATATCTATGGCATTCCCGGAACACATTCTCATAAAAGGAAAGTCCCTCTTCATTTGGCTCTGTCTCGTCTCCCTTAGGGAAAATCCTGCTCCATGCTATGCTCATCCGATATACTTTAAATCCCATTTCACCAAACATACGGATATCTTCCTTATAATGGTGATACATATCGATTGCATTTTTTGCCGGATAGAAATGATGGTCATCGAATTCCAGCATCTTCATCCTGCCTGTGATTACGGACTGCCTGTCCTCTCCCCAGGGCGCCATATCCACATTGGCTGGTCCCCGGCCGCCCTCGCTGTATCCACCTTCACACTGGTTGGCCGCAGTAGCTCCGCCCCATAAAAAGTTCTTTTTAAACGGCATAGTATTATTCTCCTCTCTGCTGTTTCATAATTACAGCCGTTTCACCGGCTTTCTTTTCTATATGAATATGTTTTTTCCCAAATCTTACTGTAAGGTCAATGTCCCGTACAGCTTCTATGGATATAAACGCCGGCCTGCCCTTTGTCCACTCAAGACAGAGCAGTGCCCCGCACTTTAACCGAAGCCCGTCTAATCTGCCGTTCTCCCACTGAGCAGGAAGTGCCGGAAGCAGATATACTTCTTCTCCGTAGTCCTGTACCAGCATTTCAAGAATCCCATTTGCGCCGCCAAAGTTACCATCAATCTGAAACGGCGGATGATTGTCAAGCAAATTATCCAGCGTAGAATCTGTCATAAGCTTGCGGCACATAGCATATGCTTCGTCCGCTCTCCTCAGCCTTGCATAGAAGTGAATGATCCATGCACAGCTCCACCCTGTATGTCCTCCCCCGTTTTCCAATCTTCGTTTTATCGTACGCAATGCCGCTGAAGCCAGTTCAGGCGTATGATCGGATCGGATCTGACTTCCCGGATACAGTCCGAAAAGCTGTGAGATATGACGATGCCCCGGTTCTTTCTCATCATAGTCTTCCTGCCACTCCATGATCTGGCCATGCTTTCCAATCTGGATTGGTGGTAAATACTTTAAATGTTCCTGCACTTCCGGTAAATAATCTGTTCTTCCAAGCACATCGCATGCATTGATATAATCTTGAAAAAGCTCACGTATGATCTGAATATCCATGGACGGACCTTCACAGACACAGGCCCTATCACCTTTTTCCGTTATATAAGTATTCTCTGGAGAAACAGACGGTCCCGTCACATAATTTCCATTCTTATCCAGATACATATAGTCGAGAAAGAAAAGAACATTGTCCCGGAGTATCCCGAAATACTCCTCAAGAAATTTTTGATCTTCTGTATACTGATAATGTTCCCATATGTGAAGAGCCAGCCATGCGGCACCCATTGGCCATACTGTGCCTGGAATGTAAAAATCTGCCGGAGCACAATCTCCCCATATATCCGTATTGTGATGGGCGCACATCCCTCTGGCGCCGTACAGGCCGGATGCAGTCTGCCTTCCTCTCTCCTGCATTCTTCTCTGCAGCTCCATCAGCGGCATATGAAGCTCAGACAGCCCCGCTTTCTCTGCAATCCAGTAATTCATCTGGATATTGATATTGATCGTATACCTGCTGCCCCATGGAGGGTTAAACTCTGACGACCATATTCCCTGAAGATTGGCAGGAAGACTTCCCGGTCTGCTGGATGAGATAAGAAGATATCTGCCATAATTAAAATAGAGCTCATAGAGTTTTGTATCTTCCCCGCCGTCTCTAAGCCTTTTCAACCTCTTAGATACTGTAAGTATCTCCTGTCCTTCCTCTGCTTGCTTTCCCTCTAGTCTCAAATGAATTCTGTCATAGTACCGGCGGTAATCCTCGGTATGTCTCTGCTTTAATATTTCATAGGCAACATCTGATGCCTCCATGACTATCTGCCTGCACCATTTTTCGGGGTCTTCTGAACGGAAGCTGGTCCGGCCTGCCACATAGATCACTGCTTCAGTTGCATCTTCTACCACCAGCTTTGAGCCGCATCGCCTGAGCACCCCGTCCGTCCTGACCGTTGCCGCCATGGCATAGCGGATTCCTTCTTCTGTATTTCCATTGTATCCTTCCAATGTGATCACATTGTCTCTGCATGATATTTTATCCACATATGAGATACTCCTGCCCGGACCGATGTCACGACGCGTAAGATAAAGCTGCATGTTTAATGTGCCTTTATCTTCCCTTCTGATTCGGTAGACCATAACATGATCAGGATTTGAAACAAAGAATTCTCTTTTCTCGTTTCCCCTGCTGTCACAGCTCTCTACTGTCCCGACGGCGTTTTGAATATCAAGTATTCTTTGATACTTCTGAAGTTTATCGTTTTCCTCTTGTATCCATACCTGTCCCAGAGGTTCATAATGTCTTCCGTGAGGAGTGGTAGAAAAAAAATACTGCTCTGTCATACGTTGTGCAGCAGACACTTTCCCATCCCGAAGTAATTGCCTGATTTCTTTCAAGTGTGCCTGACCGTCTGGATTCATTCTCTCGACAGGCGCACCCGACCACAGGGAATCTTCATTCATACATATAAGTTCCTTGCCAGTCCTTCCAAAAACCATAGCCCCTAAAAACCCGTTTCCAAGAGGGGCCGCCTCATTCCATGAGGCGGCCGGACTGTCAAAGACCAGTTTATTTTTCAACTGCACGTTTTTCTGCATTCTTCTTCTCCTCTGCAAGGTACTGCTTATCAAGTGCTTTAATAAACGGATAGTATCCGATCAGCCCGAACACAATAACAAGGATCTGCACCAAAGCTCCCATAATATTGAAATTCGTTGACAGGAACCCGCTGAATATGATTGGTGTCGTCCACGGCACTTCCGCTATCGGTATTGGAGCGATTCCTACTACTGCAAGCACATAAACCAGCACAAACTGCAGGATATAGACAAATACAAACGGTATAAATAAAATCGGATTAAGTACAACCGGAAGGCCGAACAGTACAGGTTCATGAATAACGAACACAGCCGGTCCGATGGATGCCTTGCCCATAGATTTCCCTCTCGCCGACTTGCAGAACAATAACAGGGCAAGCGGAATAGAGAAGAAAAATGCACCTGAATATACATTCCAGAAAGTCTGGCTCACGATATATGGCAGTTCCTTCCCCGCCGCATAGGCTTCCATATTTGCTGTCATCATAGTTAGCAGAATCGGGCCCCATACTGAACGAACCACATTGGAACCGTGGATGCCGAACCACCAAAGAAGCTGCTGTACAAATATGATCACAATGATCGCCCATATGCTGTCACCCAAAGCCAATAATGGTTTTGCTAAGACTTCATTCAGGAAGTTCGGAAAATATCCATATGGAGTCAGTGCAAACAGATCTCTGATTATAACAAAGATCACAGATACGATCAGCATCGGAAGAAGCGATATAAAACTGTTCAATACATTTGGCGGCACAACATCCGGAAGCTTGATCGTTATATTCTTATTTTTAATAAATGTATACAATCTCACAGATACAAGCGTTGTAATAAGTGCCGTAAATATACCTCCTGAGCTCAACGAGGATGTCGGGATAACGCCGGTAACTACTGCGTTGCTCACGGTTTCGCCATTAACGGTAACATCGCCAGTAAAGCTAAAATCCGCCAGCATAAAGAATGCAATAAATGCCATAATTACTGCATACATTCTCTCTACACCAAGTTCTTTGGCATAACTGTATGCACACGAAGCGATGACAGTAACTGTCAGAAGACTAATTGTTACAGTACTAATCTGACCAAGATTAGCACTGAGCCATGATGCAAGGCCGGGTGCAAACTGACTTAAATAGGGGAAATTTGTCAGGATCATCGCGATCGCACCGACAATCGTTACCGGAACGGTGGCTACCATTCCATTTTTAATTGCACTTATTTCTTTATTCTGATCAAGTTTGGTTGCAATTGGCACCATATATTTCTGCAGCCAGTCCATAAACTTACTCATTTGTTTTCCTCCTCTAAAATCATTCGTATCTGACAGTTTATTCCATCATCTGATAAGCATCTGCCAGCACTTTCTCTCCATTCATCATCCCGTAATCCATCATATCGATTACAGCTACTTTAATTCCTTTTGGTTCGTATTTATTCTTCACCTCATCGAACATATATCTTACCTGTGGTCCTAAGAGCAGGACATCCACATCTCCTGTATAACCGTCAAACGCCTTCACAGGCATCGCCTCGATATGTACTTCTTTTCCCTGCTCTTTTGCCGCACTTTTCATTTTATTTACCAGAAGGCTGGTAGACATTCCGGCTGCACAGACTAATATGATATTTTTCATATTCTCTCTTCCTTTCTCATAGTGTTTTTTTCTGACAGCGAATGGATCATCTTATACATCTCGATCATCTCAGCTGCCAGATCCCTCACGACCATGGCATCCATCAAATGATCCTGTCCATGCACCATCAGGAGACTGGCAGGTGTTTCCTCGTCAGAGGCAAGCGTTTCCTGAATAAACGATGTCTGGAAATTATGAGCTTTTAAAAGAGCCTCATTGCATTCCTCCATCAGTTTCTCTGCCTTATCCATATCATTGTCACGAGCGGCTTTAATAGCACCAAGTGCCTTTCCCCTGGCGTCCCCGCCGTTTACCACCAGTTCGGTTATGATAGTTTCCATTTTATTTTCTGTCATGATCTTAATAAACCTCCAAACAATTTTTCATCGCGATTACTTTTGTTCTTGAAATAATGATATCAGTTCTGTCTGCCGGTCTCCAGTTTTTGATTTTACACAATAATGTGGTAAAAACCCGCACGGATCAGTGTTCCTGCATATAATAAATCTGCCGCAGCATCTGCATCAGTACTTCAAAGTCTTTTTCCCGTATCACTGTTTTTATCATCTCTGACTGCAGGAAAAACTCTGTCGTCACTTCATAAAACCGCGGAAGATTCTTGTCTTCCCGTCCGCTGACAGCAGTCAGGAATACCAGTTGTACCGGGTTCTTCGTCCACAGGATCTCTTTTTCCAATACAGCCACATATACAAACGTCTCTTCTGTTACGATCTTATACGGATGGGGCATTGAAATCAGATTTCCAAAATCTGTCTGCGCAAGTTCCTCTCTCTTCAGCACTGCATCACAAAAGCCTTCCGGGAGACCCCGCTGTTCCTGAATCCTTGCGCAGATATTGCAGATCACTTCTTCCTTTGTGTCCCCGCCAATATCTGTAAAAAACTGTTCCTTTTTGTAATAATCATCAAGGAAATCCATCCTGCCTTTTTCCAGCATCCTGCGCACTTTCAATATATCCGGTCCGCCCAGGAACTGCCCCACTTCTGTGATCGGTTTCGGGATCCTTATTTGGATCGGCACAGTCGCAAATACATAGTCAATCTTCTCAAAATCAAACTTGGAAAGCTCATGAAGCCCGCACACATAGATCTTTTCAAGATATTCGCCGAATTCCTGTTCAAACTTATATTTCAGGAACATTGAAGTCGCACGTCCCGCTCCGCAGACAATCAGGATACGGGCTTTTTCAATCTCGCCGCGCCCCTGTTCAAGCGCATATACGAAAAGCATGGCAAAATATCCAAGTTCCGAATCCGGTATACTCTGGCTGTAAAACTTTTCCAGTACAACAGCACTTCTCTGTGCAAGTGTATACCCGAAGACATAATTCTGTTTTATCTCATCAAGAATGGGATTCTTAATCCTGATGTTATAACGCATCCGGATGTCAAACGGCACCATATGCTGGTTGAGTGCCATTCTCAGGCTGAAATTATTTCGCAGTTCAATCCGGTATTCGTCATAAATGAGTTCCAGCATCTTAACTACAAGCCTGTCAATTTCTTCACGTATAACAAAATTTCCGCTTTCCTGATCAGAGCCTCCGACCATTCGGTTCCCGGCAAGATAAATCAGGATATACTGTATCTCGTTTGGATCGTACTCGATCTTCTGCCACTCTCGTATCCGCTCCGCCAGTTCTGATGCTACACGACTTTCTATTTGATACTTTTCCTGATCATATGTTTCCTGAAAACATATCCTGCATCCGTGTTTCATTCTCTTCATTGCGACATAAATCTGGGTGATCAAATCCTCATATGCATTGGCAGACAAGGATATCTTATACTTTTCAGTAAGTTCAAATATCATTCCGGCAAGATATTCCAACTCCGCGGCCGAATAGAATTTTTCTCCTATACTCAGCATATTACGCTTCACAAAACACTCCCCGATACATCTTCGTATATCAAACTCATTTCCTTTAGCACAGATCCCATAGCCGGGCTTTCTGTCTATCTGCAGCTCATATCGGTTCAGAATCTCTTCTACTTCTTTTACCGAATTCTGCAATGTCGATCTTGATACACATAAAAAATCACACAGCACTTCCAGTTTCGTATAATCTGCGTGATTCAGAAGATATACGAGCAGATAATCCGTCCGCTCGCTTGTACTATCCGGAAGTCCGTTACCGCCTGACAGGCTCTCCTCCAACCGAAGAATCCCGTCATTTTCACTTTCAAGCAAAATGTATCCGAATCTAGGCTTTGATCCTATGGTCACTCCATATGCTCTTCCTTCGTTTCCGAGCTCTTTGAGTCTGGTTCTGACAGTTTTGGGACTGACGCCCAGTCTCTCTGCTAATTCAGAAGCAGTCCGGTATTCTGTGTCAGACAATAGTCTCAGAAGCTCTATCAGCTCGTTTTTCATAATTTTCCTCCGGCTTCTACTGATTTTACTCAATACATTATAATATGGAGTCTGTCCGGTTTCCATTTGGAAAATTACCATTTTAATGTGACCATAAACGACAAAAAACCTATCAGAACGCATATATAAAGCAGCTGTCCTGACAGGCTTTTTTCACTGTATTTCACTTTATTACAATAATTACAGACGTGATTTCCGACTCCTTTTTGCCACAGCCAGCGTCACACACAAAAACGCCGCCGCAAACACAAGTTGTATTCCGATTGCTCCCACAAGCCGGTTTCTAATATCGCCTGAGATCTCTCCGTAATCCATCAGTATCTCATTTGCCGTCTCATACCAGTACACCGGAAGGAACTGGGCTGCTTTTCTTACCCCGCTGCTTAACAGATCCATCTCTACAAAGACTCCGCATGCAAAACACATGCCGAGTGACAGTATGTTCACGATGCCGTTCAGCGCATTGGGGGTCTTCACAAGACTGCCAATCAGATAGGAAAGTGCCAGAGCTGACAGCAGCATGACAAAGGAGTTGAGCAGATACCATGTCACTTTCCCGCTGTCAAGGAAATTTCCGTTATAGAACACAATACTGATCAGGCTGCAGAATCCCCAGAGGGCAATTGCGATAACTCCTGCTGCCATAAGCCCTTCCATGCTCTGTCTGCGGGCAGGTACTGCAGACGCCGCCATCCGGTCAGGCAGACTTCCCCTGCGGAACCCCATCAAAATATATCCCATCACATAGCAGAGGACGCACAGGAACAGATATGGCAGATACCGGTAATAGAACGCATAGGCAGGATACGAACCGCCGTTTCCGTTCACATCCAGCATTTCCACTTTTGCCGTCTCTCTCGCAGCCATCGCTTCGCCAAGTTCGTGTTCTGTGAATCCTGCCGCCGCATAACACCGGGCGAAGTTGATGAAATTGCTGATCTGCTGTTCCACATAGGAACCGGAATATGTCCCCGGCACTGTCGTCACTTTCAGCTTCTTATCTCCAAGAATGCACTTTTCCATAAAGTCCCGGGGAATCCTCACAATATATTCCACATTCCGATAGAACAGATTCTCCTGCAGAGTCTCCCTGTCATCCTCAAGATATACAATCTCGTTCGTCCGTCCGATATAACGGATGAGACTTTCCGCTGCTTCTCCCCTGTCCTCATCGATGATTCCTACTGGCACACTCTGTGCCGCATACTGTACGGTATCACCTCCCGCAAAGCGCTGGAACATGACCGTAACCCCGAGGAAGATGCACAGATACATCAGTATCATCCACATATTCTTCTTTGCGATCCTCATATATGCCTTAAATACTGCCATAACGTTCCCTCCTTACGATCAGAAATGTTCCAGTCAGAAGAAGCACACACATCACTGACAGAATAACTATGTCCTGCATATACCGTTCCGGTGCGTCATAGACATTCAGACAGTACAGTGCGTCCGAAATAAGCGCCGCCGGATTGATCCGATTTAACAGAGGAACATTCCTGTCCACCGCATTTTTTACATCTGCATTCATCAGCCCCGCCAGGAAACTCATCACCATTGAGACGCCGATCATAATACCTATCTTCACGCCTTCTCCCATTTTACCGATACTTGTAATAAACATTCCCATCGTTACACCGATCATGCTGCCAATGATCACAGCCGGAAGCATCTCAACATAAGCGCTTGTAAGTTCCAGCCGGAGGATATATTTCATATATGCCAGAAGGATAAGCATGTTAATAAAATGAAGGCTGAAAGATACTGTCGTCTCAGACAGAATCCACCCCATCCTGTGAACCGGGCTTACACACCGTCTCGCCGCAAGCGCTGACAAGTTTGCCTGAAGATCCATAGCAGAGCGATATCCAATAAAACAGCCGTACAGGCAGGCCATCCCGATCATAGCGTAGAAGAACTGGGCAGTCGTATTCGTCGTCCGGCCGCCGAGAGATACTTCTTCGGTCACCGGACCGTAATCTGACATCTGACGTACCGCGGCTTCCATCCCCTCCGGATGCAGCTCTGACACATCTTCTAATGTCTGTTTTCCTTCTGTGTAACTCTCCAGTATCATCTGTAGGATACTCTGTGGAAGACCGCTCCCGCCGACTGTGAGGGAAGGCTCTTCCCCATCGTAAAAAATTCCGTCAATATCGCCTTTTTTCAAGGCGGCTACTGCCTCTTCTTCTGTCATAGAACGGACATCGATCAGTGCGTTATCATTCTCTTCCACTGTTTTCAGGTACTTTTGAAAAAGCTCCTCATCTTCCGTATTATGCGATACAACTGCCACAGGGATGATCTCAAAATCCGACTCGTCCATCTGACCGATGGAAAAATACATAGCTGTGGTCAATGCAAGTGGAAAGACAAGCGGCCAGAACACAAGACTGAAATCTCTGATCTTTGCCAGAAAACTGTATTTTATCAGATTCCACATATTCATTTCCTCCTAATCCCTTAACTGCTTTCCTGTGATCTCAAGGAACACGTCATTGAGTGTTGGCAGCTCCGAGAATACTCTGCCGAACGGGATATCCTTCTCCTGAAGACATCCTAAGATGTGGATCAGGTTGTGTTTTGCTCCGGTACACCTCACCACAAGGCGCTGATCTTCATATTTCACATCAAATACATGGGGAAGGTTCCTGATATCCGCCAGATCATCCGCACCCAGGATGACCGCCTCGATAGTCACTGTCTCCCCAGTCTTGATCATACTCTTTAACTCTTCCTTTGTTCCCACCGCGATGCTCCTGCCGTGATCCATAATGGCAATCCTGGTGCAGATCTGCTCTACCTCTTCCATATAATGGGAGGTGTATATGATGGTCGAGCCCTGCCGGTTCAGTTCACAGATTCCCTCCAGTATTTTATTCCTGCTCTGGGGATCTACTGCGACAGTAGGTTCATCTAATATGATGAGTCTTGGCTTGTGGGCAATCCCACAGGCAATATTCAGGCGCCGGAGCAGACCGCCGGAAAGTTTTTTCGGATATATCTTTCTGTAATCCTCCAGTCCGACAAATCGGATAGCTTCCTCCACCAGTTCTTTTCTTCGGTTCTTATCCTTTACATACAGGCTGCAGAAATAATCAATATTGTCATGGACGCTCAGCTCTTCAAAAACCGCTACGTCCTGCATGACAATACCGATCTGACGTTTAACTTCATAATTGTCCGGAGCCATATCCTGCCCCATGATCTGTATGCTTCCCCTGTCATACTTCAGAAGCGCAAGCATACAGTTGATCGCTGTCGTCTTTCCCGAGCCGTTAGGACCGAGAAGTCCGAAGATTTCCCCCTCTTTTACTTCCAGATTAAAATGATCCAGCGCCAGTATGTCGCCGTACCTTTTCACGAGATTTTCTATCCTGATCATATGAATCCTCCTGTCCTAATTTCCTGACAAATTGATTGATAACTTTATCGTCTGAAATTGCAAGTCCGGCTGCCCCGTCTTACTGATATCAGGATACATCGGGTCCATGAATTTCTGTAGTGCACAGTGTCACAACTCAGCATGACAAATGTCACTCCTCCATTCTTTTTCTTTGCTTTCCCCATATTTTCGACTATAATAAAATCATGAAGCGCTTAAGAAAGGAGCGGCACAAGCCGGTATTCATATGAAAAATGCAGTAAATTGCGGAATGGTCATGCTTCTGTGCATGTTTTCCCTGTTCTTTATACAGCCTGATCTGCCTTATGTTCTGGCATTTCTCTGCGCGCTGATCCTGTGCAGTGCGGATCTGTTTCTGGAAGAAAACCGGACATATGCAGCAGGCTGTCTTATTTTCTTCGCCGCTGCGGTTTTCGTACCGGCATTACTGTATTTTTATCCCGCAGTATGTTACGGACTATTCCGACGGAAGCTTTATGTGCCTGCTTCCATAGCCGCAGTCCTGTATCTGATCCTGAATCCGTGGTACAGAGAGATAAACCTTCTTCTGACCTGCCTGGATCTGTTCGGTTTTGCAGTATGTTTTCTTCTTGCTTCTACAGCAAGGGAGCGTGACAGTCTGCAGGGCACATTGAGACGGATAATGGATGACAGCACAGAGCGGGATCTGCTCCTGACGGAAAAGAACCGCACATTGATGGAAAAGCAGGACTATGAGATCTATACCGCCACCCTGAGGGAACGGAACCGGATTGCCCGGGAGATTCACGACAACGTAGGGCATCTGCTCTCCCGGTCCATTCTCCTTGCCGGAGCCGCAAAAACAGTAAACCGGGACGAGACACTATCGCCTACACTTGATTCTCTCGACCAGACATTGAACGCAGCCATGGATAACATCCGCTCCAGCGTGCACGATCTGCGTGATGAGGCGGTCAATCTGGACGAAGCCGTAAAATCTCTGATCAGTGATTTCACATTCTGCCCAGTCGCATACTGCTATGACGCCGGAAGAGTGATTCCCCGAGATGTCAAATACAGCTTTATCAGTATTACAAAAGAGGCACTCTCCAATATCATGAGGCACAGCAATGCCAGCAAAGCATCTGTTACCATCCGGGAACACCCCGCACTGTATCAGCTCTGCATTGAGGATAACGGCACTAAAATCAGGAAAGGTACGGGGAATGACAGAAGCACGGGAAATGGCAAAAACTCGGAAAATGTCGCACATCCCGGCGGCATGGGACTGACCAATATGAAAGAACGGACGGACAAACTCCATGGAACGATCCATATCTCAGCTGAAAAAGGATTCCGGATCCTTGTTACGATACCAAAAAGGAGACTAGATTATGAAACTGATATTGATAGACGATGACTGCCTTGTGGTGAGCGCCCTGAAAATGATTCTGGAAAGCGAGCCGGATTTTGAGGTGGCAGCTACAGCAGAGGACGGCAGCGCAGCTCTTGCTCTCTACCGCGAACACAGGCCGGATGTGCTTCTGATGGATATCCGTATGAAACAGAAAAACGGACTGGATGCGGCAGAAGAAATCCTGCAGGAATTCCCGTCGGCAAGGATTCTGCTGCTTACGACATTTTCCGACGATGAATATATTATAAAAGCATTAAGACTGGGAGCGGCAGGTTATCTGCTCAAGCAGGATTACCAGAACATTATTCCCGCCATACGGGCAGCGGCCTCCGGCCAGGCCGTGTTCGGCACGGAAATTGTCTCCCGGATTCCGGAACTTATGGGAACGCAAAAAGAGACAACCAACTATAAAAAATATGGAATCAGTGAGCGTGAACTGGAAGTGATCCGCCTGATTGCAGAGGGATTGAGTAACAAAGAGATCGCAGCACGTCTGTATTTAAGTGAAGGGACTGTAAGGAACTACTTAACAACTATACTCGATAAACTGAACCTGCGCGACCGCACACAGCTCGCTGTGTTCTATTTAAGCGGCAGGTAACAGTATCTCAGTCTTGAAAGGAGATGGCCATTATGTCACTGCACACATCAGCTCTGGTGCTCGTACCCGGGCAGCAGCTAAAACCACTGGACACGATCTCCGGCTTTCAGGTCCGCCCCGGATTCTTCCGTTTCTTCGGAGCCACCGTGATCCCCGGCGGCGTCAATTTTACGATCCAGTCGCACGGAGCGACATCCTGTGAACTGCTTCTCTTTCATCGGGATGCAGAGGAGCCCTTTGCCGCTCTGAAATTCCCCGACAATTACAAAATAGGCTTTGTCTATTCCATGATCGTATTTGGATTGGATATTGAAGAATTCGAATATGCCTACCGGCTGGACGGTCCCTATGACGAGAAGAAAGGGCTTCGGTTTGATAAAAACAAGATCCTTCTGGATCCTTATGCCCGCGCAGTCACCGGGCAGAGCCAGTGGGGCTGCAAGAACAATCCGCAGCACAGCTACCGGGCCCGGGTCGTACAGAATAACTTTGACTGGGGACTGGAACGGAGCGAACCGATTCCCATGGAAGATCTTGTAATCTACGAACTTCATGTCCGCGGATTTACCAAATCACCTTCTTCCGGAGTATCCTGTCCGGGTACATTTAAGGGGCTGGAGGAAAAGATTCCTTATCTGAAAAGCCTTGGGATCAATGCCGTAGAACTGATGCCTGTCTTTGAGTTTGATGAAACACGGGACGTCCGCCTGATCGACCAGAATGAACTGCTCGACTACTGGGGCTATAATCCGGTCTGCTTCTTCGCGCCGAATACCAGTTACTCATCCAGCATCGAGTATAACCGTGAAGGAATGGAATTAAAGCGTCTGATCAAGGCGCTTCACGATAATGAGATTGATGTGATCCTTGATGTTGTATTCAATCATACAGCCGAAGGAAATGAACTGGGACCTTCCTTCTGCTTTAAAGGGTTTGATAACAACATCTACTATATGCTCACCCCTGACGGGAAGTACTATAACTTCAGCGGTTGCGGAAATACACTGAACTGTAACCATCCTGTCGTTCAGGAACTGATCCTTGACTGTCTGCGCTACTGGGTGACCGACTACCGGGTAGACGGTTTCCGCTTCGATCTGGCATCCATCCTCGGCCGCAGCGACAACGGCACTCCCCTGAACCAGCCTCCGCTCCTGCGAAGCCTTGCTTTCGATCCGATCCTCGGAAATGTCAAACTCATCGCCGAGGCGTGGGATGCGGGCGGGCTCTATCAGGTAGGCTCTTTCCCATCGTGGAAGCGCTGGGCGGAATGGAACGGACGTTACCGGGACGATATGCGCTGTTTCTTAAAAGGAGACAGCAAGATGGCGGGAATCGCCGCGCAGAGGATGACCGGCTCCCCGGATCTGTATGATCCTGTTTACCGGGGCGGCAATGCTTCCGTCAACTTTCTGACCTGCCACGACGGATTTACACTCTACGACCTGTACAGCTATAACCAGAAGCATAATGAGGCAAACGGCTGGAACAATACTGACGGCTATGACGACAACAACAGCTGGAATTGTGGTGTGGAGGGCGATACAGACGATCCGGAAGTCCTCGCCCTGCGCTTCCGCATGATCAAGAATGCCTGTGCCGTGCTCATGTGCAGCCGCGGAACGCCAATGTTCCTCTCCGGAGATGAATTCGGCGACACCCGCTATGGAAATAATAATCCGTATTGTCAGGATAATCAGATATCCTGGCTGGACTGGAATCTGCTGCACAAGAACAGGGATCTCTTTGAATTCTTCCGGTATATGATCGCCTTCCGCAAAGAACATCCGGCGATCCGGAAGGACCTTGAACCGAGCTATATCGGTTTCCCGTCCATGAGCATCCACGGGCTGGAGCCATGGAACAACGAGCATCTGGAGAACTCATACACAGCCTGTGTCCTCTTTGCCGGATATGATGAAGAAGAAAACCGCGAAGATCTTGTCTATGTGGCGGCAAATGCATACTGGTATCCGGCCAGTCTGACGCTTCCCGCTCTGCCCCAGGACTACTGCTGGAAGATTGCAGTCAACACCGGCGACCCGAAACAGCAGATCTTTCCGGAAAACAAAATGCCCGTCGCAGGAAACACCGTCATCCTCGGCGAACGCTCCTTAATCGTCTTCGTAGGAGAAAAAACAGAATAACAGGCATTGCTTCCTTTTATTTCAGCCGAATCGCACCCTCTTCGCTTTACTTTCCGTCTTAATCCGAAATTCCGGGAGAGGAAAGCCCAGCCGGAGTACAGGTGTTACTCAAAGGCCGTAGAGCAACATCAGCACTTAGGCGGCGTTCTTTGCCGCCTTATGTACTGCTATGTTGCGGCCCGAGCGAGAGCGCGCCTGCGAGTGACACCTGTACTCCGGCGAACGCTTTCCCGTTCCTGAATTACGAATTAAGCACACGCATTGCAGAGAATCTCCTCCAGTGCATTTTTACTGCTCGTATGGCATCTTACCACACAGGCATTGCATCTTCCCGCTTCTTCTACCGCGCATTTCACCATCTTATGGGATACCGTATTGGTAAACAGCACGATCAGATCCGGACTTCCGATCTGTTTGCCCAATGACGCTGACATCTGCGTGAACACTTTCGCCTTGCAGTTAAACTGTTTACAGATCTTTTTATACTGGCAGACCATCCTGTCATGCCCTCCGATGATAACGACACTCATATGAAACCTCCTGTAGAAACGTAATAAAGTAATATGATTATTTCCCACTAGTTAGTTTACGCTAACTCATGTCATTATCATACACGAAAAAAGAACAGATATCAAGTTATTTTTTGATATCTGTTCTCATTTTCAGCAACAGTTCAGCCATCTGCTGTCAGCCGCCGGATTTATGCTTGCATAAAAATCCGGCGACTGACAGACAGATGTGTTGAGCGCCTGTTAATGAACAAAGAAGCGGCGCAGCCGCAGTTAGCACGTCAGTGCGGCTTTGTGAATGGCGCGGGCTGAACTGTTACATTTCTATTGCATTTTATGCGAATGGCGCGGGCTGAACTGCTTATATATTCTTATTTATTTGCCCTGTATGCCTCAATGCCGGCTTTTAGCCTTTTTAATCCGTCTTCCAGACGGGCTCTCGGGCAGGCCAGATTCATTCTCAGGAATCCGTCCCCGTTATGATACTCTTCTCCGGAAGACACATACAAGCCTGTCTGTTTCCGGAGAAATCCACTGAGCTGATCGGAATCTTCTGTCACTTTCCGGCAGTCGATCCAGAGCAGATAGGTTGCTTCTCCACGGATGGCGGTTACATTTTCAATCTCGCTGTCAATGTACTCTTCCGCCCTCTTTCTGTTCTGCCACAGATAGGCATTCAATTCATCCAGCCACTCTCCGCCGTGCATAAATGCGGCGACCGGAGCTATGGCGGCAAACACATTGGGCTCCGCCACTTCATCTGTGTTAAGGCCCCGGTTGACCTTATGGCGGATCGTCTCGTCCGGCACGATCACGGCGGACGTCTGTATGCCTGCAATGTTAAATGCTTTCGTCGGGGCAACACAGGTGATACTGTTCATCCTGCAGTTTTCAGAGACCGAGGCAAACGGCACATACTCCATCCCCGGTTTTACGAGATCACAGTGGATCTCATCGGAGAGGACAAGCACGTGATGCTTTACGCACAGATCACCGATCCGCTCCAGCGTCTTCCTATCCCAGATTCTTCCCGCCGGATTCTGCGGATTACACAGAAGGAGCAATGACGCCTGAGGATCCGAAAGCTTTTCCTCCAGATCTCCAAAGTCGACTTCATAGACGCCGTTTTCCAGTTTCAACCTGCTCTCAAGCACATTTCTTCCGTTGTTCAAGATCGAGTTGAAGAATATATTGTATACCGGCGTCATTACAACAACTTTCTCAGCTACAGTGGTCATCTTTCTGACGATACTGGAAATTGCAGGCACGACTCCTGTACAGAAGATAAGCCAGTCTTTTTCTATCTCAAAGTGATGCCGGCTGCCCCACCATGTCTGATATGCCTCATACCACTCGTCCGGCACCACTGTATAACCGAATATTCCATGGGCCGCGCGCTCGGCAATGGCTTCTGTCACGGCCGGAGCCGTGCGGAAATCCATATCCGCTACCCACATGGGGAGCTCCCCGTCCGGCACATCCCATTTCAGCGAGCCGGTATTTTTGCGGTCGATCATTTCATCAAAATTATATTTCATGCTGCATTATCCTTTCTCAAGCACAGGCACACTGCTTCTCATGGTCGATATCACTGCAGATGATCCTTGTCTTTGACGGGTCGATCTTATCCTTTTCAATAATGAGATCACCGATATGCTCTGCGCGGATCGTGCCTCCTGACGGGTTTAACACACTGTCGATCTTTCCGTGGACATCCGCGTCCACTGTAGAATATTCGAAAGTAAGTGTCGTATTGATCAGCTTGCAGTTCTTCATCACGAGATTGTCGACATAACACATGCCCTGCAGACTTTCGATCGTACAGTTGACAAGAGTCAGGTTCTTCGCATTCCAGCCAAGATATTCTCCTGAGATAAAGGAATCGTAAACCGTCACGTTTTCACTGTTCCAGAACGCGTCCTTAGAGAGCAGTTTTGCATTGTGTATCTCTACATTCTTTGCTCCGTCGAAGGAATAATTGCCGTCCAGTTTAAAGTCATTGAGCACCATATCCGTGCAGTTCATGGCAAAATAATCACCCTTTGCAGTAACCCGGTCCATTTTCACCTGTTCACAGCTCCAGAGCGTCTCCTGTGCATTCGGGAAATCTACGTTTTCCAGCACAACGCTGCGGCATCGTCTGAAATTCTTAGGCGCCTCGATCATGGCGTTTCTCACCGTAATATTATCCGTGTACCATACGCCTGCCCGCGCCATCTCAAACCATGTACAGTTCTCGGCAAGTATGTTTCTGCTGTACCAGAGCGGATATTTCCACTTGAACATACTGTCATACAGTTCAATATTCCGGCTCTCCTTGAGAGGTGACTCCCCGTCATCAAAGACCGTATCATATATTTTAAGATCTTTTCCCATAAACAGCGGGCGTTCCCCTGTTAAATACTGTTGTCTGATTTCTTTCTTCTCATTCATTATGATCTCTTCCTTTCATTTATGCTATATAATCCTTTTTAATCTGATAGAGCAGATAGTCCAGACAGGATATCTTTCTCTCTTCGCAGTGTACATTGTCCAGCAGTTCATCTCTGTGAAGCTCAAGCATGGTAATCTGGCGGTCAATGTCTTTTTCATCAAAATGTTCCATAAAATCATGTATCATTTCTTCACAGCAGCCTGCATCTTTCAGATTTTGGATGAGATTCTCTCTGGAATCCGGTTTCATATCAGTCCGTCCTTTCACATATAAGGCAAATGTTTTAAGCCTGCTTCGGCTGTCATCTTATCTTTCCTTATACAGTCTAGCACCGGATATTTTGAATAGCAAATACTTTGTTGTAATGTATTTCCATAGTTGAAACCTATTTATTTTCATGCTATAGTTAACTAAAATCAATGTATGTAATAGAAACCGGAGGTACTTATCATGGAATTACGTGTCCTTAATTATTTTCTTGCGATCGCAAGAGAACAGAGTATCGTACACGCCGCAGAGTCTCTTCATCTCTCCCAGCCAACTCTCTCCACACAGATCAAGAATCTCGAACAGGAATTGGGAAAGCAGCTCTTCATCCGTGGGACAAAAGGCACCCGGAAAGTCACGCTGACCGAAGAAGGGATGATCCTGCGCAAACGCGCCGAGGAGATACTCGACCTTGTAAAAAAAGCAGAAACCGAAATAAAAATGAGTGATGATGTTGTCATTGGAGACGTCTACATCGGCACCGGCGAGACAGACGGCATCCGTCTGATCGCAAAAGCTGCGAAAAAACTTCAGAACCGCTATCCGGGCATCAGCTATCATCTCTCCAGCGGCAATTCATCTCTTGTATCCGAATATCTGGATAAAGGACTTATCGACTTCGGGATTGTTTTCGGGGATGTAGACCTGACAAAATATAATGTCCTCGAAATGCCCTACCATGATATCTGGGGCGTCCTCATGCGTAAGGATTCTCCTCTGGCAGAGAAGGAATCCATCGTTCCCGGCGATCTGTACGATGTCCCTCTGATCCTCTCCCAGCAGGAATCTCAGGGCGGCACTCTTACCCAGTGGCTCAGAAGGGAGCCGGACCAGCTCAACATCGCCGCCACCTACAACCTGATCTTCAACGCTTCCCTTCTCGTTGATGAAGGACTTGGATACGCGATCGGGCTTGACAAGATCATTAACACGACCGGCGACAGTAATCTGTGCTTTCGGCCTCTGAATCCCAGACTGGAGAATAAAATGAATATCATCTGGAAAAAATATCAGGTCTTTTCAAAACCCGTGGAAAAATTTCTCGAGGTCCTCAGGCAGTCATTCAGAAAGTGATACAGCCGGTCATTCGTGATCTTATTAATTTCTTCATCTGCCATGAGCTCACGGAAAGGTTCCAGCAGGGTGCACTCACCACAGATATCTGCGCCGATGACCCGCTGATGCTCAAAGACTTCCAGAAGCAGTTTCTCCAGAACAGGGAAAGGCATCTCACCCTGATCCCAGTTGGTCCGGGCACTGCTCCGGTCAAGGACATCTTTGTCAATTGAAATATAGATGGGAAGATCCATATCGATCAGCGGAATCTTTTCGTGTACTCTCTTCTCCTCTATCACCTCTCTGCTGATGCAGATCAGTTTTTTATGAAACACTGACGGTATCTCGTCGATTGTTTTCTGTTCAGGCCCTGCCAGGATCAGCTGTTTCAGGCAGGGATTGGTGCGGATCACATCGCCCGCCCAGTCTCCGCAGCTTATCATCCCTGGGAACTCCGGCGGCTGCATATCGCTGTGATTGTCATACAGCACAAGTGCGAAAGGATCCCTGATCTTCTCTATAAAAAACTTCGTAGCGTAATGATAATTCCCGCTGTCCAGAAAATGGATCCCGCAGGGACTGTAAGGCGCCAGCCGCTTTCTGATCTCTGCCGCCGCCTCTTCCGTACAGTACATGTCTGTGCCGCTGATATCCGTCAGGTCGATGCGTTTCAGCCCTTTTACCTGTTTCTCGATATCTTCCGGGTAAATATGGGAAAAGTCCAGTATGATGTTCTGTTCTGTCTTCATAATGTTCCAGTCCTTTCTTCTGCTTTCAGTCTTGATACAAAACAGATCCGCGATCTATTATAACACGGATTTTATACCACAGATTTAGGGACAGCCAAGCCACTGTCTCACCCGGCTTCTTTTTGTCAGAAACGGGACTGCAAAGAGAACTGCCTTGCACACATTGTCCGCGATCATACAGTACCAGACAGCGCGAAGTCCCAGCCCCCAGTACCGCACGCAGAGAAACGTAAACAGGATACGCACACACCACATTCCCACTGTCTCTACGATAAACGAATATCTTGTCCGGCCAAGGCCGTAGAAAATTCCTTCCAGTACGACCATAAGTCCGAAGAACGGTTCTGATAACGCTACAAGCCGGAGCATCTCGGCTCCCAGATCCACCACCGGTCGGCTTGGGGTAAAAAGGCTCATGAGCAGATGTGCGCCGAAAAACAGCACAAGACCGCTCACACACATGACAGCAACTGTGAGCAGCACGCTTAAGATCCCCACGGTCTTCAGCTTCTTCATATTTCCTTCGCCTCTGGCATTTCCGATCAGGGTGGACGCGGCAGACCTAAGCCCGTAACCCGGCACATAAAAAATGGTCTCAGCCGTCACCGCGATGGAATGGGCTGCAAACACTGTTGTCCCCATTCCCGAGACAAGGCCGGCGAACACCACATATCCGAAGCAGCTCACCATGCTGGTCCCAAGTACCGGCATTCCCACATCCGCACACTCTGCCAGCAGTTTTCTGTCCACCGAGAACTCCCGTAATTTCCAGCAAAGCTGGCTGTTTTTCCTGCAGGATATGAACATCAGGATACCGGAAAGCGCATAGGATATAGCCGAGGCAATTGCAGCGCCGTCCACTCCCAGATTCGCAGGATAGATCAAAAAATAGTTCATCACAATATTCAGTCCGTTGGCTGCAAGGCTGATAAGCATCGGCGTCTTTGTATCCTGCACCGCCCGGAGCGCCGCACCAAGAACCGTGCTTACATAGCGGAACACCAGCGGCACACTGATAATAAAGAAATAGCGGGAAGCCTGATCCCGGATTGCCGGCTCCGCTCCCATCCATATCGGAATATACGGGCACAGGATGAGTGACAGTATCTCGAGCAGCACCCCGGATGCAAGAGCCAGAAACAGCGTCTGCTGGGACAGTTTCTTCACCTGTTTTTCATCTCCTGCTCCCGCCGCTTTTGAGAGCAGGACAAGGACTGCCGTACCGACGGCTCCCGATACACTGTTGACAAGCCACGTCACATTCGTAGTGATGCTTACCGAAGCCGTCGCCTGTTCGCCGAGCTGTCCCACCATTGCAGTATCCACGTACTGGAGCAGCGTGGCAAGTACTTCTTCCACGATTGTGGGGATGGATAAAAAGAGCAGCGTCCTTAAAATCTGCGCATAGCCGGAATCTCCCGGACGCTGCTGGATGTTTCTCCGGCTGACGCTGCAATTACTCACCGAAATACCTGCTGATCTCCTGCATCCTTGCCTCCTGCTTTACATGGAACGGACAGCGTGATTCGCAGTGACCGCACTGAATACATTCACCTGCTTTGACTTCCAGTTTATCATAATGTCCCTTTGACATCTCGTCCCCGGCAAGGGCAAGGTCATAGTACTTATTGATCATGCCCACGTTAAGCCCTTTCGGACAAGGCTGGCAGTGATTGCAGTACACACAGATCCCGTCCGCATTCTGAGGCGTGAACTGCCCGATCACAGAGTAGTCCTGTTCCTCCTCAGTTGCGTCTAAATAAGACAACACATCCTTTAAATCCTGTGAATTTCTCACACCCGGAAGTACCGTGAGAACTGCCGGACGGTCAAGAGCGTACCGGATACACTGCGTTTTCGTAAGAGCCTGTTTAAAAGGCGACGTCTTCGCATTCAGAAGCTGTCCGCCGCCGAAAGGCTTCATGACAGAGATGCCAACGCCCTCTCTCTCGCACTCCCGGTACAGTTTTCCCCTGTCAGAAGCTGTGCCAATGGCATAATCGCCGGTGGAATAGTCGTATGCCGGATTGATGCTGAACATGACCATATCGATCAGGCCCGTATCCAGAAACCGCCGGATGATCTCCGGGTCATGGGAGGACAGTCCCAGATGACGGATCACTCCGTTTTCCTTCAATGACTTCATATAATCCCAGATTCCGCCAGACATGATCTTCTCATAATCACTCACTTCATCGATGCAATGTACGAATCCCATATCCGTGTAATCCGTGTGCAGCATGGAAAGCTGGCTCTCGAATGTCTTTCTGATCTTCTTTAAGTCTCTCGTCCAGCCGTATTTTCCGCTGTCATACACCGCGCCGAAGTGCATCTGAAGATAAACCTGTTCCCGTTTTCCCTCAAAAGCACGCGCATAACACGGATACGGCTTTGCCTCGGAAGCAGCCATGTCAAAATAATCGACACCGCTCGCCAGGGCAAGCTTCAGCGTCTCTTCAATCTCCGCTTCGCTTCCCTCGTGGATGGAGCCCATCCCGAGACCGATCACACTGATCTTCTCCCCGCCGTGAGGGAGCTCTCTGTACTGCATATCTGCCATTTTATATCTCCTCCTGTCAAAAAATATAAAAGCTCAGCCTGCACCATACGCAAAACTGCATTGTTAGTAAAATAATAAGAGCACGCCGGCCCGTATTTTCAACGTCCTGTCATACTCTTATTATTTTAATCCAATATACTTAAGGTCTCAAATACCTAAAACAAATATTGTGCCATTCCTAAAAGCTATGGCTCTGCCATAATCTTATCATAAATATTATTATGCTTTCTCCGGAGAAAGAGTCAGAGTCACATCTCCGTTTCCAAGTGCCTCTTCCCAGCCGGTCAGATCATCGATCTTCCCCAGTCTTGTATAACTCCATGAATTAGAGCCATAGAAGATCACAATCTGATTGCCCTGATACAGCACGATATCTCCGGCATGAGTTGTTGTCTGTCTGTTGCTTGCAGGGAGACTCGTTCCCAGAGATCCTACCTTTTCAAAGCCGGCATAATCGCTCATCTGTACCGTAACCGGCTCCTCCTGCACCATCTCCTCCAGAGCATCCGCTGCTTTATTATTCTCCAGTGTGGCAGTAAAACGGCTTCCGTTCACTTCCACGATTATTTTTCTGCCCATATTATCTTCCTCCTCAAATCCTTCTGCATCATTTCCTGACGATTCTGATTCAGGATTTCCTGTCTGCCTGCCGCCTGCGCAGCCTGACAATACTGCTGCAAGAGTACACACAAGAATAAGTGTCATAGTAATAAATTTTTTCATTATCCAGAACCGCCTTTCAAATTACTCAAAATCAGCGTCTTTTAGCATATTGCCTGCGGCCGTGCAGAATAAACCGGAGCAGAAGTTTCCTCCACTCCGGCTTATTCGACTTACATACTTTCTTTCAGGATCTCTTTCACTTCATCCCGGTCAAGAACCTTATATCCGCCTTCCATGATCAGCGTGCCGTCTGCGATACCGTCAAGCATCTCTTCTGTCGCTCCCAGTTCGGAAATACTCATGACAAGCCCAAGTTCTTTCATCCAGTTTTCCATGGCTTTGAGACCTTCTTCTGCGATCTGCTCATCGCTCTTTCCTGCCGGATCCACATCCCATACATTGACAGCAAAGCGTTTGAACTTCGCCAGTCCATATGGCATGATATAACGGTAATAAGGCAGGGAAACCGCTGCCAGCGTCATGCCATGGGTTGCATTGGTATAAGCACCTACAGACTGCCCGATCATGTGAACCATCCAGTCTGTCGATTTTCCCCGGGAAACTAACGTATTCAACGCCCATGTAGCGGTCCACATGATGTTGCTCCGGGCCTCATAATTCTGCGGATCTTTATTGGCGATCCGACTGGAATGAAGGAGGGAGCGCATCAAGCCTTCACTGATATAATCGCTTGTATTGTCGTCCTCTCCGGAAAAATATTGCTCACAGATATGGTTAAAGATATCATAAATCCCTGCTGTCATCTGATAATGAGGCAGTGTCAGCGTATACTTCGGATTCAGGATAGAAAATCTTGGCATGATCTTCTCATCCGCAAAGACATGGCCGATCTTCAGCTTTGACTCATGGTTTGTAATAACCGCTCCCGCGTTCATCTCTGATCCGGTTCCCACCATCGTCAGAACACATCCCACCGGCAGGGTCTCGCAGTCCGGTTCTTCAAAGCGGAGATAATACTTCTCCCACGGATCCTCCTCACAGTTTACAGAAACCGATACTGCCTTCGCATAATCGCAGACAGAGCCGCCGCCTACGGCAAGAAGAAAGTCTGCATGATGATTTCTTGCGATCTCTACGCCTTCATACAGCTTCTCAAGAGTCGGATTTGGCATTACACCGGAGATCTCCGCCACATTCTTCCCGTTGTCTTTCAGGATCCTGCATACGTCGTCGTAGATTCCGTTCTTTTTGATAGAACCGCCTCCGTAGATCAAAACTACATTGTCTCCGTATTTCGGAAGTTCCGTATTTAAGTAATTCAGTGAATCCTCTCCAAAATAAAGTTTCGTCGGATTACAGTATTCAAAATTTCCAAGCATTTTTATTTTCAGCTCCTTTTCTGTTATCTTTTTCTGTAATTATTGTATAACGGAGAAGATTATATTTCAAATATTTATAATTAATCATTTTATATAGTTATTTCCTATCCATTCGAACCACTCAGACATATTTCAAGATCATATATTCCTGTATCCACCGTTCTTTTTTCCAGTCCCTCGATCAGGATTTCCGCCATCATATTCGCCGGAATCTCAATGTGATAAACTATTTTGTCCTGTCGGTATTCCCAGCCGGAAATGATTGTCCCGTACGGAGAATCATATACTGCTTTGGCATATCCCAGACATGGATCCGGATAGGGCTGAATCCTGATCTTTCCTTCTTCTACATTTATTCCGCACACACAGTCCATCAGCCAGCCGGCAATTGTGCCGTAAGAATAATGATTGAAGGGATCTGACGGAGTTCCGTTTTCATCAAAGCAGTCCCAGCTTTCCGGAATGGTCGTGCATCCTTTCATTACGGAATACAGCCAGCCCGGTTTTTCCTTTTGCAGGAGAAGATCATACGCTTTTCTATTTTGTCCGAACCGGCTCAGGCTGCGATTCAATTCATGGGTTGTCAGAAATCCTGTATTCAAATGGTTATTGTTTTCATCAACAAGTCTGGCAAGATCAGCAGCAGCTCTCACCTTTTCACTCTCTGTAAGAAGATCGTGGGCGATCGGACGCACAAAACGGCACTGCCTCTTCTTTTCTGTTATCCTTCCGTCTTCAAGGAAGAATGCCCTGTATGCGTCTCTGGCTTTCTCTGCCAGATTTCGATAGTACTGCCTATCCTCGTGTTTTCCGAGGAGCTTTGCAAACTCTTCCATATATCTCAGATTGGTGTAGAAAAAGGCGGTTCCTGTCTCCGGGTCACCGTTCATGACCAGATTGCTCATATAACTTACCGTATCCTGGCCCGGTTCCAGCCATTCTCCCCACATCCATCCGGTATCGATCATATATTTACGATGCTCTTTAGTAAGGAGTCTCCGATTGCTCCATCTTGTCTTTTCCGCCCGCCTGATTTCATATTGCGTCCATCTCCGAAGAGCTTCATAATACTCCCGGATCAGAGTGTCATCTCCGTACCGCTTCATTAGACGGTACGGCACGATTTCAAATGCATCAGACCATCCGATTCCTCCGTCAAGGCTCATCATAGGCCCCATTTTCTGCTTTACTCCCGGAGCGCTGTCCTTCGGTGCGATCTGGGGAACGACGCCGTCCTCATACTGTCCCGCAGCCTGTTCCCGGAGCCATTTTGCATATACGCAATAACAGTCCATAAGATACATTGCCGTATGGACATACACCTGACAGTCCCCGGAATACCCTGACTTCTCCCGTGTGGGGCAGTCAGTCGGCACATCTATGAAATTTCCTTTCATAGACCACAGAGCATTTTCAAAAAGTTTCTCAACCTCCGGCACACCGCAGGCAAACGACGCCGTCACCTTTATGTCAGAATACAGAGCTACGGCTTTAAAATCAGCAGGATCTATCTCGAAATCAGCGATCACTTTTACATACCGGAATCCCATATAGGTTTTTGTCGGATGGTATTTATTCTTTCCATCTCTGCAAATATAATCTATCTGCTGCTTGACCGGTTTCTTCGGATTCTGGAAATTCACTGTCGTAAAATTCCCGTTCAGATCCAGTGTTTCTCCGTGAATCAGACTCAGCTTCTGTCCTGCAGTTCCCTCAAATTCAAAAGAGACATACCCTACAAGATTCTGTCCGAAATCAAGTACCTTATCACCGTCCGGCGTAATGATCTCCTCCGCTTGAAATATTTCGTGCGGGATGATCGGAACCGTATCTGTATAGATCAGATTATCAAAGCCAAAATTCTTTTTCTTTACTCCATGGAAGCATGCCATGCAGCCTTCGCTTTTTCCAGTAAACTCTTTTCTCGCGTCATATTCCTCTCCCGCCATAAAATCGTTCCTTCCGATCGGACCATCCTGTGTCGCCATCCATGTCTCATCTGTTTTCACGACTGTTTTTTTCCCGATCTCCAGCTGAAGCAGAAGGGCCAGATCCGTTCCGTAGATATTTTTTTCCTGATCCATCCCCATAGAACCCCGATACCACCCGTCCCCGAGTGACACAAGGATCTCGTTTTCTCCGACTCTCAGAAAGCGCTGTATGTCCAGAGTTTCCACCATCAGGCGTTTATCGTACTGCTGCGTACCGGGCATAAACTGGCGGTCCGTGATCTCCTGTCCGTTAATATAGATATTCATGATACCATGGCAAGTAGCATACAGATATGCCCCCTTTTCTTCTGCCTCGGCAATCTGGTCATTCGACAGTTCAAACACCTTTCCCGCATAGGAGGCCCGTCTGCTATCGGTTTTCTCTTCAGACAGTTCCGGAAGGATCCAGTCCGCTTTCCATTTTGTTTTCTCAATTCCCGTCACAACGGCAATTGATGCAGGAAGACTTTCTACTCCCCTTTCATCGCGGACAATAAGTGTCACTTTAGCTTTTGTCCGCTCGGGGATATCTTCCCTAAGGACATAAAACATCCTGTCACCCTTAATATCGGCTTCTTCAAGTATGTTCCCCGTCTCATCTGTAACCTTTATTGTAAATGCACTCTGCTTTTTACCATCTCCTAGTTTCCACGTCAGCCTGAGTCCATGTCCGTCGATTCCCACCGGTCTCGACATATGATTGACTTGAAAATCTTTAATAATCATAGTGTCACCTGCCTTCCCCTGTAACAATTACTTTTTTGACTTTTCACTGATAAATTTCCTGATCTCCCTAAGTGCTTCTTTACTCTCCGGAAGAGACGGTGCAACAGGAAAAATATGCATCATGTTATGATAAAGATGAAGACGGCTCTCTGCTTCTGACCGTTTCATTTTCTCATGCAGGAATACGGAATCGTCTCTTAACACTTCCGAATCCGATGCAATGATCAGTGTCGGCGGGAAGCCCGTATAATCGCCATAATATGGTGCTGCATACGGGTTACGGATAACTGACGGATCATCCGAAATCAGGTAGGTTGCGCGTACCTCTTCCGTCAGATTGGAGACCATACAGTCTGTTGCCAGATTGTTCCTGTGGCTTGGAAATTCTTGATCAAACTGTACTGCCGGAGCAATCACAACGGCGCATGCCGGAAGGGAAATCCCCTCATCTTTTGCCCGCAGAACCGTAGCCAGCGCCAGTGTGGCACCGGCGCTTTCTCCCATAATGACAATACCGTCTCCGCCGTATTTCTTTTCCAGTGCACAATATGCCCGAAAACAGTCCTCCGGCGCTGCGGGAAACGGGTGCTCCGGCGCCAGTCTGTACCGGATGCTGTACAGGTTGTATCCCGTCTGTTTCACCAGTTCGCTGGTCAGCGGCCTTACTGTTTTCGTGCTTCCAGTCACAAAACCCCCGCCATGGATGTACATAATACACTTATTTTTCGGATTATTGTCCGAATAAAGAAGTTCACCCTCTATACTGTCCAGCATTACTTCCCGACTCATAATTCCTTTTGGCAGTTTCTGCGGAACCCCTTTTTCCTCCGCCGCACGGTTCGCGGCATAATCACGCGGACGGGACGGATCATAAGAAGTCTGTCCGCGCTTTATAATCTGAAACATAATCTTCTGCATCAGACTCATGTTGTTATCCCTCCTGTTCATCTAATACTTATACTGGCTGTTTGCTTCTCGTTATTTATGAGCCTATTTTATTTTACAAATGCCGTGTTGTATTCTAAATTTGTTCTTTATTTTTCAAATTCGTTCTTATCGCAAAAATAAGAGTACTCCGGCGCGTTTTTCAACGTCCAGAGTACTCTTATTTTGTCCATCACGATTATGGCCGCTTTTCAGCCGTATAATTATCTGCTTTCAGTGGAAGGCGCCTTTGCTCTCTTCTTTCTCCACCGCAGAACCACGATCAGTTCAACCGCGATCAGTACCACGGCGATCGCCGCATCGATACCGATAAAGGTCAGAGTCATGTTATCCAGACCTGCCTCATCCGGATTATCAACCGTGTAGTTTCCGCTGTTTGCCACTGTGTACATGACATTTTTTGATGCCTGCCGCAAAGCCTTCACCAGTGTCGCTGAATCGGTGTCCGTCAGTACATTTGATTCGTAGGAATTGAATCCCAGCATTGCGTCGTTTCCATTTCTCACACAGTCATCGGTAAGCTGGTAGCCGTAGGAGCCATCCCAGTCTGTCAGTACCATGCCTCTGAATCCCCACTCTCCACGGAGCACATTATTCAGCAGGTACGGATTAGAACCGCTGTATTTTGTCCCGATCCAGATAAAGGAAGACATTACGGCAAGAGACTCTCCTGTAAAGTTCTTTACACACATTTCAAATGGTTTCAAATAGATTTCACGGATTGCCTGCTCGCCGGAGTAGGTCAGCAGGAAACTGCATCTGTTTGTTTCCTGATCATTCAGGGCAAAATGCTTGATATATGCATACACACCATGCTCTGCCGCTCCGTTGATCTCAGCAGACGCGATCACTCCGGAGAGTATGCCGTCCTCGGAATAATACTCAAAGTTACGTCCGCAGAATGCCGTTCTGTGCATATTCATAGCAGGGCCGTACCATCCGTAAATATGGCAGTCCGCATATTCTGCACCGATGGCGCTTCCTGTTCTCTGAGCCAGCTCCGGATTCCATGTCTGGCTGATCAGCACCTCCACAGGAAACGGAGTTCCGTATACGCCTGTCACCCAGTCATTCAGTCCGCTTGTTCCGTCACTGTCCAATGTTGCCACTTTTCCGACAGAATCAACCGCCACGGTCTGGAAGCCTCCCAGATTGACCAGATCACTCATCTCTTCTACGGTAAGCTGATCCAGAAGTTCATCCCACATCGGGTCATCGTAATCCTTTCCTGTCAGTTCAGAGAGTCTGCGGCCGTTGTCCGCACCGGTTACCGGCATTTCATCGTCCGGATTGTCATACAGTGTAGGATCATAGTATGCTACAGATTTTTCCATGACTGCCGCTCTTGTCTCATCGTCCATCACACAGGCTTCCTCAGCAGGCGCTGCAGTTGCCTCCTCATAATTGGCAAATCCGTCTGCTCTTGACAGATATGTCACATTTCCCGCGGAATAATCCTGGAACTGATTGACCGCTGTCTGATCGTCGCTTGTCCGTCCTTCTGTGCTATAGTTGATATCTTCATCTACATGGAAAGATGCCTCATCCATCACGGTATGGGAATCTGACCGTACAGAGACCGTATAGTCTCCCGCCTCCAGTACATATCCGCCATTTTCCGTCTTGATTCCTGTAGAATCATAGGACGCCATATCTTCTTTATTGATCGTAAAGGATACCGTCTCGCTTGCCCCCGGCTCCAGAGTCTCTGTCTTACCTAATGCGATGAGATTGACGGAGGCCTTTTCAATGCCTCCGTTGTTGTACGGAGGTGTAAAATAAATCTCTACGGCGCTCTTTCCGGCCACATCTCCTGTGTTGGTCACAGTAACGTCCATGGAAATACTGTCCCCGTTATCTGTAAAGTTACTGATCTCCTGTGTAAAGCTTGTATAGCTCAGCCCGTAGCCGAACGGATACTGGACCACATCGTCATACTGGATCAGTCCTTCTTCTGCTGCTGTCTCATAGAACTTATATCCCAGATATATACCTTCCACATAATTGACAAAGGCAATATTCCCCTGATAGGCATCGTCTGCCTCTGTAAAGGCCTCTTTGAGGTCTTCGACATTATTGTACGCAAAGTTTCCTGTATTGTTATAATTCGGTGCAGCTGTCAGGTCATAGACATAAGTGTCTACAGTCTTTCCTGACGGGTTTACGTCTCCTTTAATAATCTCACCCAGTGCAGCCATACCGGTCTCGCCGGTTCCCGGTGCCAGAATGAGCGCGCCGATGGAATCATAATTCTCTACCCAGCCAAGTTCCATGGCGTTATTGGAGTTGATGACCACGATCACATCGTCAAATGCATTACACACAATATCCAGCATTGCCTCTTCGGTATTGGACAGTTCCAGATAGTGCTCTCCTTCGTCAAAATCATCATAATCTCCGTTATTGTCGTAATTACAGTTAAAATAGTTATACTGGTCGTTTCCGTCTGCCACTTCATCCCGGATGTCGTATGTACCGTTGATGACCGCATTCATATCCGTCGGCAGATCCTGTCCCTCACCGCCGGAGCGTCCAAGAACGACAACTGCAGTATCAGAAAACTCCTCCGCCTCCTGCATGATCTCATCTGTATAATAATCGGCTGTCGGTTCCGGAAGTGTCCAGTCCGTATATCCTACATTTCCCATCTCCGGAAGGATACGGGTTTCTCTGTATTCGGTATACATATCTGTCAGTGTATCATTTGTCTCATAACCTGCGTCCTGAAGGGACTGCAGAATTCCGACGCAGCTCGATGTATCTGAGGATCCGGATCCCGTGCCGCCGAAGATCGGGGCGATGGACGCCCATCCGAACACATTGATGCGTTTTGTATCGGAAGACAGTGGAAGAACGCCGTCATTCTCCAGAAGAACCATCCCCTCTTCGCCCACCTCGCGGATTACATCGCGGGAATTCTCTCTGGACTCCTCGGACACCTGTGCCTGACTGTTCAATATGATCGCAACGTTATTATACATGGGGCCAAAGCAGATTACATTGGCAAGTACTGCCACGATGAGCACCCACGCCACGCCCGCGCTCCATCTCACCACGTGCCGGGTTCCCTTTTTCACAATAAAATGTGCAGCGATCATCACTGCGATCATAAGGACAAAGCTTCCCAATATCGCATAGATATACCCGCTCAGACTGTTTACATACGTCTGCACATCAACTTCGCTGACGCCCATACTTGTAAAAATCGGTGTCAGCAGATCGATTAACCATTGTAACATTTCTCTTTCCTCCTGAGACCGCCTGAAGGCGGCTTTTCATTTTGATATCATGGCCGGTCATTGTTCTATCTGATCCCACTCTAACACCGATATTATTAAATAGCAAATATTTATATTTAATCTTTTTATATAGTTATTTTTTATATAATCTCAAAATTATATCCACTCTTGCCGATCAAACTTATCTGTCTTCTATCATTTTAATTCAAGCTCAAATCCGTAACAGCTCTTTTCAAACCCGTATTTCTCATAAAATCTGTGCGCCTGCTCTCTTGGGAATCCGGAGTCCAGTATCACTGCCTTGCATCTTTCCCGGCGGGCCAGCTGCAGGGCATGATCCACCAGTGCTCTGCCGTATCCTTTTCCCCGATCTTTTTCATTCGTTATGAGACTGGATATATAACAGGTTCTGCCGGACATCCAGAACGTGTCAAAATAATCTCCGTGGCAGAATCCTTTATACTCTCCCTCATCCAGAACAAAGAAGGCAAAAGAATTCTCGTCCCGGATCACCCGCTCATAATTGCATTACATCGGAGAGCTTTTTTGTCTCCATTCTCGGGATTGGTGAGAACCGCAAACCCGTTACCTTCCGATCTGGTTCCGCATGTAGTGGGGATCAGGATGATTGGCAGGGCTTTATTGCTGGTCAGCCGGTTGAAAATATAGTCATTGATATTTCCCGAATTTACACCCAGGAACGCAATCGCTTTCGCGCATTCCATAACGCTTCCTCCGCCGATGGCAACGATCACGTCGCATCCGTGCCCTTTTACATATGCCGCTCCTTCCTCAACTGTAGTTGTCAGCGTATTCTGGGTTACTTTGTCAAAGAGCAGATGGGACTGACTTTCTGCACGGCGGCGAGCTAATCTTCATCCTTCCCGGTACAGGGAATCCGGAATATAACACCTCAAAAACAGGGACTCCTGCTGAACTGAGAGATGCAGTCCGGGAGCTTGCCGGCCGTATCAGCCGGACATTTCCTCACTGGGACATCCGCTCCGGACTGGGGTCTGTTTCAGGGCTCAGCGATTTCCCTCGGAGTTTTTCACAGGCCCGTTCTGCTCTGGGCGCATCTGCTGCATCCGGAGAGATTTTCCGTGCTTTTGATGATCTGGGATTTTACAAAATACTTTTCTCTGTCAACGACCCTAATGTTCTGAACGACTACTGGAGAGAAAAACTTGCCCCCGTGATTGCATATGATAAAACGCATAAAAGCTGCTGCCTGGAAACACTGTACCAGTACCTGATCTGCAACGGAAGCATTCAGAAGATTGCCGAGGCAATGTTCTGCCACAGGAACACGGTCAACTACCGCGTCCGTATTCTAAGAGAAACCCTGGGGCTGCCCCTTGATAATGTGCAGGATCGGTTTGAACTGCTGGCGGCATTCTATGTCAGATCCGTAAACAACGGCGTAGAGTAATATCGATCCCCCGAATCCGGCAGCAGCGCCACGATCGTTTTTCCTTTATTCTCCGGTCTTCGCGCCAATTTAACAGCGGCGTGCAGTGCCGCCCCGGAGGATATTCCCGTCAGGATTCCTTCCTTTCGCGCCAGATGCCTTGCGGCGGCAAATGCATCTTCATCGGTCACCCGGATCACCTCGTCATATACAGAAGTGTTCAAAGTCTCCGGCACAAAACCTGCGCCGATTCCCTGGATCTTATGCTTTCCTGCCTTTCCCTCAGTGAGAACCGGAGAGCCTTCCGGCTCTACAGCCACGATATTAATATCCGGGTTCTGTTCTTTTAAGTATTCTCCGACTCCTGTGATCGTCCCGCCGGTTCCCACTCCTGCTACAAAGATATCAATTTTACCGTCCGTATCGCGCCATATCTCCGGACCGGTAGCTGATCTGTGCGCTGCCGGATTCGCAGGATTTTCAAACTGTCCCGGAATAAAACTGTCCGGAATCTCTGCCGCCAGCTCCTGCGCTCTGGCAATCGCTCCTTTCATCCCCTTTGTTCCATCCGTCAGCACCAGCTCTGCACCGTATGCCTTTAAAATATTTCTGCGCTCCACACTCATAGTCTCCGGCATAGTCAGGATGATCCTGTATCCTTTCGCCGCAGCGATTGCCGCAAGCCCGATCCCTGTATTTCCGGATGTAGGCTCAATAATAACGGAACCTTCTTTTATTGCTCCCCGGCTTTCCGCGTCTTCGATCATCGCTTTCGCAATGCGGTCTTTTACGCTTCCGCCTGGATTGAAATATTCAAGTTTGACAAGGACGGAAGCCTCCAGGTTCTGTTCTTTCTCAATATTTATTACTTCCACCAGAGGGGTATTCCCGATAAGATCAAGTGTGCTTTTATAATAATTGGTCATGTTTTTATCTCCTTTCAAATAACAGCGTCAGTCTGTATGCAGACTCCTGCCGCCTGAATCTGTATTACTCTACCGTGTCGAATGCTGTGTCAAGTGCCGCGATCAGGTCGTCCGCCTTCTCGATTCCGACAGACAGACGGATCGTGTTCGGTTTGATCCCCTGCTCTTCCAGCTCCTGTGCCGTACACTGGCTGTGAGTTGTTGTCGCCGGATGGATCACGAGAGATTTTACATCCGCCACATTTGCCAGCAGTGAAAAGATCGGCAGATTATCGATAAATTTCTGTGCCGTCCCTGCGTCTCCTTTGATCTCAAATGTAAAGATGGAGCCGCCGCCCTGTGGAAAATACTTCTCATACAGCGCATGGGTTGATTCGCTTTCAAGGGACGGGTGATGCACTGCCTCAACCAAAGGATGCGCTGCCAGATATTTTACGATCTTCAGAGCATTTTCCACATGGCGTTCTACCCTGAGAGACAGAGTCTCCAGCCCCTGCAGCAGAAGGAAGGCGTGAAACGGGGAAAGGGTAGCTCCTGTATCGCGAAGCAGTACGGCGCGCACATAGGTGACAAACGCTGCTGCCGGCGCCGCCTCTGTAAATGAGACTCCGTGATAACTGGGATTCGGCTCTGAGATCCACGGATATTTTTCCGAACCTTTCCAGTCAAACTTTCCACTGTCAATGATCACTCCGCCCAGAGCCGTGCCATGTCCGCCGATAAACTTTGTCGCAGAGTGTACAACGATATCCGCTCCATGCTCGATCGGACGTACCAGATACAGTGTGGCAAATGTAGAATCCACGACAAGCGGGATCTTATGCCTGTGAGCAATCCCTGCAAGAGTTTCCAGATCCGCCACGTTGGAATTCGGATTTCCCAGCGTTTCTACAAAAATTGCTTTTGTATTTTCCTGAATCGCCTTTTCAAATGCGCCCTCTTCTTCCGGGTCTACAAATGTTGCTGTGATCCCGCTTGTAAGGGGCAGCGTATGAGCCAGAAGATTGTAGGATCCTCCATATATGGTCTTGGAAGCGACAATATGCTCTCCGGCTTTCGCCAACGCCTGAAACGTATAAGTAATGGCCGCTGCTCCTGAAGCTGTTGCAAGAGCTGCCGTGCCGCCCTCCAGAGCCGCGATCCTCTGTTCAAATGCGTCTTCCGTGGGATTGGTCATTCTCCCGTATACGTTTCCCGAATCCTTCAGAGCGAAACGGTCCGCCGCGTGCTGACAGTCATCAAACACATAGGATGTGGATGCATAGATCGGAACCGCTCTTGCTCCGGTCGCCGGATCCGGCTGCTCCTGTCCGATATGTACCTGTTTTGTTTCAAAGCTCCAGTTCTGTGAATTTCTGATGTCTGTCATGATGGTCTCCTCCTTTTTCATCCGATCGTATATTAAAACGTTTATCGGTGCATTATAGTTCTTTTTGTTGCTGGATTCATCCTATCACAGTCTATGTTTTCCGGCTAATACGCAAAAAAAATACCCGGTTATAGGTTCATCCTATAACCAGGTACTCCTCACATAAAATTGATATCTATTTTCCTGAGCTTTTCATACAGCGCTTCCACATCTGAGGGTTCTTCTTTGATATTGTCCATCTCCATCCGGATTTCCTGCATTGTCTCATCCACATGTGCGATCTCATCTGCGCACTCCTTCAGGCGGGCGATCACTTTCTCTGCATGCTCCACATTTTTCTTATACTTGATCTGATGTTCCAGACTTGCCCAGAAATCCATGGCGATGGTCCGGATCTGCACCTCCGCCTTCACTTCTTTCGTGGACTCTGCGAAAAAGATCGGAACGCTTACGATCAGATGAAGGCTGCGGTAACCGTTCGGTTTCGGGTTGCTGATATAGTCTTTTCGTCGGATCAGTGTGACGTCATCCTGCTTTGTCAGCGCGTCTGCCAGGAGATAAATATCATCGATATAGGAGCATATCACCCGAATTCCCGCAATATCATTCAGAGTATTCTCGATATTCTCCCTTGTGGGCGGAATTCCCATTCTCGCCATCTTCTCAAGGATGCTCGTCTGGCTCTTCAGTCGTGTCTCTATTGAGCTGATCGGATTTCTCTTGTATCTGACCTCGAATTCCGTGTCCAGCACTTCAAACTTTGTATTGATCTCTTTGATCGCGCAGGCATATCCCATCATAAGTTCTTTATAATCGAGGACGCCGTCCAGCAGATTCATTGCCTGCCCCATGATAAGATCTGTTCCAGTTCCTTCCGCAAGCTGAAGCCAGTTCTTTTTCTCCATTGTTTCCTCCGTTCCGGCAGCATATCCGCTGTCTGCTTGTTTCTGTACTCTGTTACTATTTTAGCGCACGAAACCATAAGGCTCAATTAAATTACTCTAAAAAAATTATTAAGTATCTTTCAGGATTCTTTTCTCTTAGAAGCGTAATAAATCATACTAGCTCCCAGTAACGCTATCAGGATACAGACCGCCAGTCCGGCGATCCCGTTCATCCGGTTTGCGTCAATACTGCTTGTATCCTGAAACGAGGCCAGCATCGTTGTCTGCAGCGTAAGCATGGATACCAGAGCGTCAGCCACCCCTATATTTCGTATTGTGATCAGGATCGGCGACTGCATCTTCCTTACTTTGACCATATTGATCACAGCCATCGTTATCTTATAGAACGTATACGCCGCTATGGATATCACCATAATTTCCGAATATGTCTTTGCTGTTCCTTTGGCTATGGTCAGCAGGACGACTCCGCTCAGAGCCAGATTCAACAGCAGGAGCAGAATCCCATCTGTCCGGATAACTGACAGCTCCTTCTTTCTGATCAGTTTCGGATCCGTCATGCGGGATATCTTTCGCTCTGTATTCACCGCACAGTAACGCATGATCCCCAGCAGGCTATAGTAGGCAGCCATAGTGATGAACCATGCAGATTGATTCGCAATGCCGATCACACCGTTATATACCGTATAGACTATATTGATCAGAAATGTCGGCAGGGTCGTCAGGATTGTCCGGAAAGTATAGTCTTCAAGGAAACGTGCCCCATACGAAGTCCTTTTTATCATCAAGAGCAGTCTTTCTATAATCCCTTTCCTTAAATCCCTGTATATACACATACAGGCTGCAACAAGTGAAACAGCGGCAAGGATGTATACTATGATCCCGACAGACTGCGGCAGTATATTCTTCTGTGGCTGTATGACGGACAAAATACAGACCACTGCCGCAACCAGATAAACTAACAGATGATTTATTTCTTTCTTCTTCATCATTTCAGGCAGCTGTTCGCTCATAGCCGCCTCTCCTTCCCCGTATTTTATATCTGATAGGGATTATAGCACCTTTTGCTGCATTATTCATTCACTGCTTTCTGACATCTCCCACAGGAAGCGCATCCCCCATGAGATTCCTCCCAGAGACGGTCTGCCACGACTGCCCATTTCTCTGCAGTCTCCACACATTTATCAGAAAATTCCTTTGCGCTCTCCAGATTCTGATAATCCGTGCTCTTCGCATTGCTCTTCTCCACGATCTCGGTCAGACGTCCCGGATTATCCAGGACAGGACAAGGACGGAGCATGTTATCGTTCCACGGTTGATTGTCATGGTATCCCATGAACAGAGGTGACTGGTATGCCTCCAGCAGACTCTTTTCCCGGATATTGGAATCCGAATAGTGGATAAATGCGCAGGGCTCAATGTCCCCGTTGGCGTTGATATGGCAGTAGCAGCGTCCTCCGGCGATACATCCTCCCACATACTCGCCGTCGTTCCAAAAGTCCACTGTAAAGATCGGCTTTGTCTGGCGGTACTCACGGATCTTGTGGTACATCATCTCACGCTGCTCTGCCGTTGTCATCAGTTCTTTTACCGCTCCTTTTCCCACCGGCATGTAAGTGAAGAACCATGCAAACTTCGCCCCCATATCGATCATCTGGTCGAAATATTCTTCGCTTCCGATCACCTCCGCATTTGCGGAAGTATAGCAGCAGGAAATGCCAAAGGGCAGTTTTCTCTCTTTCAAAATATTCATAGCATGGATGATTTTCTGGTAAGTGCCATTTCCTCGTCGGGAATCCGTCGCATCTTCAAATCCCTCGATACTGATGGCCGGCATGAAGTTCTTCACCCGCAGCATTTCGTCTGCAAACGCCTCATCGATCAGCGTTCCGTTTGTGAATGCAGAGAATACACAGTCCGGGTGTTCCTCACAGAGACGGATGATATCTTTCTTTCGCACCAGTGGCTCTCCACCAGTAAACAGATAGATGTATGTACCGAGTCCAACTCCCTGATTGACGATATCGTTCATCTCTTCATAGGTCAGGTTCATATGGTTTCCATACTCTGCCGCCCAGCAGCCGGTGCATTTCAGGTTGCATGCACTGGTGGGATCCAGAAGGATGGCCCAGGGGATATTGCAGTTATATTTCTCTTTATTATCCTTCTGCCTCTGATACCCCAGCAGACAACCGTTGATGATCAGGTTTTCAAACATCCGGTTTCTCACGCCCGGATCAATGTCCGTCCACAGGCTCATTACAAGCTGATGCCAGTTGTTATCCTTATCCAGCACTACCTGCCGGATAGTATCCCGCTGTTTTTTCAGCGTATCTTTCCAGTCAAACCTGTCAAACCAATCCAAAAGTTTCGGCAGGTTTTTCTCCGGATCCTTATCCATATATGAAAGTGCCTGTTTTACTGCAAATGCTCCAACGTTTTCTTTTAATGCCATTGTTCTGTTTTCCTTATACTGCTGTTATACTTTATGTAGTTAGTCTTTTCTAACTCTATTTGGATTTATCATTTTACTACACAACAGCTGTTATTTGAGGAGGTAAAATCTGTGAAACAAACGAAAGGCCAGATACCAGACTACGGGAACTGGGTTCCCGCCGCAATGATGAAGACGCTGACAGTTATGACTGCAGTCCTGCTGATCGTCGAACTGCTTTTTCTCATTCTGCTCAAAAATGCTATTCTGAGCATCATCGGAGGAATTCTGCTTGTGCTCTTTGCTGCTTTCACTGTCTATATGTGGCGCTGCCGCATCCTCTTTGATTTCCGCAGAGGCGGTCTTATGGGAAAAATCCATCAGTATCTCGTAGACCACCTGGACTGGGACGGAAATGGAACGCTGCTTGACATCGGCTGCGGTGCAGGCGCTCTGACGATCCGCTGTGCCCGCGGTTTTCCCCGAACCAGAATCACGGGAATGGACTACTGGGGTCCGGAGTGGAGTTATGCAAAAGAACAATGCGAACGGAACGCCCGTCTGTAGCATGTCGCAGACAGACTCACCTTCTGTAAAGGTGACGCGGCCGCACTCGAATTTCCGGACGGAGCCTTTGACGCTGCAGTCAGCAATTTTGTCTTCCACGAAGTACGCACCCAGCCCGATAAACGCAAAGTCGTCCGGGAGGCACTGCGTGTCGTTAAAAAAGGCGGGGCTTTTGCCTTTCAGGATCTGTTTTCTCAGAAAAAACTGTATGGAGATATGGAAGAATTCATAGAAGAATTGAAAAAAGAAAGGATCGGGGAGATCCACTACATTCCCTTTGTGGAAAGGCAGGGATTCATCCCCGGATTTGTTCAGGCACCCTGGATGCTGTATGGAATCGGGCTGATCTATGGAAAGAAATGATATCCCAGCGTGGGATTTGTGAATATGTGATACATATTATTCTCGTACCACATATCCTCGAGCCGCATCACAGGATCGCTGTGAGCAGTCCCGCTGTTTCCGTGTCAACGATATAGTTCTCGTCCTCGTCCATGAGACAGCCATAAACCGGCTCATGTCCTTGACTATAACCGTACCTACTTTCCCAGCTTCAATATCTGCAAGCATGAAATCCGATTCTTTATGATTTGTAAAAATGTCGATTTACAGTAACATGGAAAAGAGAACTAATAATGTTTTATTGCAAAAAAGCTTGGTAAAGCAATACGCGACCGCAGAAAAGAGCTCAACTATACTCAGACATATTTATCCGAATTCACGGGATTCAGTGTCAGCTTTATATCTGACCTGGAACGTGGAAAACCTACGGTCGAATTAGAAAAAACGCTAAAAATCATTAATATACTCGGATTAGACATACTGATAGAAAAGCGAGGATAGTTTGCCGCTAACCAGAGTATCCTTTTCTCCAAAACAGACAAAAACATTTTTTGACGGTCTCCTTCCGGAAGGTTTTACCCGCCGCTGTGTAGCAAGCTGGATGCATGTGGACGAGAACGATTATTTGTCTATTCTTGCAGGTTTAGGACATGAATGTCTCGGAGCTGTAAGGATAGTCGCACAAAACAGTCCGTATCTTCCGCCTGAATATCGCAGGCTTACAGACACTGAAGCAAAAAATCTTGCCAGAGAAGGGGCTACAGAATCCGCACAATTAATCACAAAATCACATTTATCCCTTACCGGAGCTTCAGGAAAAGTGGGTCTGTATTACGATAAAAAGAACAATCAGTGGTATCTCCCCGTAGGCGATGCGCCAAGCACCCATATTGTAAAGCAAAGCCATGTCCGTTTACAAGAAATTGTAGCTAATGAGCAGCTGTGTCTTCTCACCGCCCGTAATTTAGGAATAGATATACCAGAAAGTTTCATAGTAAATATTGGTAATTTTTCGGACGGCGATGTCCTGTTCGCAACAAGAAGATATGACCGCAAAATACATCCTGACGCCAGAATAATAAATGGGGTTCCGGTTCCTTACCGGCTTCATCAGGAAGATTTTGCTCAGGCGCTAGGTATTGCTTCAGCAAACAAGTATGAGAAGGAGCATGAAAACTATCTGGATAGAATGTTTGCATTACTCCGGGCCTATTCGGCGGATCCAATGACAGATCAGCTAAAGCTATGGGATATCTGTATTTACAATTATCTTGTTGGGAATACCGATAACCATATTAAAAATCTGTCTCTATTGTACAGCCCGGATTTAAAATCAATCCGGCTCGCCCCTGCCTATGATATCATCAGTACTGTAATCTATGAAAGCAGTACAGAAAATATGGCTCTGAGCATTGGCGGTATATATAAACTCAATAAAATAACAAGACAGTCATTTGAAGCAGAAGCAAAACATATCGGATTAGGTACTAATCTGGCGATGAAACGATTTGATACAATGGTATCTCATTTTCATGAGGCCCTCAATAAAGCAGTGATTGATCTTGAACTTCAAGGATTTGTCCATGCGCATGACCTAAAAGGAAAAATCCTGTCCAGAGGAGGCATCAGCTATTTATAATCCCCAGATACTTCTTCAGCGCCTCGATATACAGCTTTCCCATTTTCCCCGGCATCGTATTTTTCCTCACAACATAGCCGATCTCCATGACGCTGTTGTGATTCTCCTCATCATCCCGGAACGGAACAGCTGCAAATTCATTGCCGTTGAGTTCCTCGCAGATGATCCCGGAACAGAGCGTATATCCGTTCAGCCCGACCATCAGATTCAGCATGGTCGCCCTGTCATTTGCACGGATGATCCTTGGATATTCGTTGGTAGAGAGAATCTCTTCCGCAAGATAAAAAGAACTGTTGTCCCCCTGCTCGAACGCAAGACATGGATAGTCGGAAAGCTGGCTGAAGCTGATAGACTCTTCTTTCGCCAGCGGATGATTTTTCCATAAGTACACATATGCCTGACAGTCGATCAGATGATGAAACTCCAGCCCGGCCGAGCGTAGCAGCTTCTCCATGCTCTTCCGGTTAAAATCACTGAGATACAGGACTCCGATCTCACTTTTCATAGTGCTGACGTCACTGATCACTTCCGCAGTCTTTGTCTCCCGGATAGCGAACTCATATTTTGACATATCGAATTGTTTCGCCATATCCACGAATGCTTTCACGGCAAAGGAATAATGCTGGGTGGACACGCCGAATTTCTTCTTCAGGGATCCGTTCTCCCCGTATTTCTCCAGGATCGTCTCGTACTGCCCGTAGAGCTGTCTTGCGTACAAAAGGAACTCTGCTCCGTCATTGGTCAGCGTCACTCCCCTGCCGCTGCGGTTAAACAGCGTGATCCCCAGCTCTTTCTCCAGCTCCTGCACGGCACTGGTCAGGGAAGGCTGGGAGACATATAACTGTTCCGCAGCCTTATTTATCGATTTTGTCTCAGCTATTGTAATAATATAGTTCAACTGGGTCAGTGTCATTTTTCTGTTCCCGTCTCTCTTAAAGCTTTCAGGTTGTGGCGTCCATAGAGCACCAGTGAGATCAGCATCATGACAACACAGATTCCGATCAGCACTTTTGATACAATATCCGGAATATTATACCAGAACACATGAAGGATCATCATAGCATAGAGAAGCCATGTATTGACCTTTCCATGCCAGTCTGCACCGAATACCTTTCCCGTCTTCTGGATCACCATAAGACCGGTTACTCCCATGAAGAACTCTTTCACTACCATAAGGGCAAGCGGTGCGATCATCAGAGGGAAACGTGTGAGCAGGCAGAACAGCATGGCCGCCTGTGTCACTTTGTCCGCGATCGGATCAAGGACTTTACCAAGATCACTTATCATATTGAATTTTCTTGCAATGATCCCGTCCACAGTATCTGTAAGTCCGGATATGATCAGCACGATCCCCGTCCACAGATAATTCTTTTCCACACAGTACAGCCACATAAATACCGGGATTAAACACAACCGGAAAAGCGAGAGCAGATTTGGTATCGTCAGTATCCTGCTCTGCGAATTGTCTGTATTTCCTTCTTTTATATTCTGAGATTTTATTTCTTCTTTCATATTTCCTGATTCAGGTTTCATTCGTTTCCTCCCATATAATTCATCCTGTCGTATGGGTAAGATGATAGGACGAATCCGCAGACTTGTCAATGATTTCCGGCTTACTTTTTGACGATGTTTTTCCTCTGTTCTTCTATCTGTCCAGCAGCCAGTGAATCCCTGCCGCAGTCCGCTTTTCAGCATCTTTATAGTGATTTCCGGGATTCAGCTGAAAGACTGTGCTGATTCCTCTTTCTCTGTAATACTCTTCAATTTTCTCTGTATTCTCCTGCACGGTTTTCATATAGGGATTGCGTGTTTTGGCTTCTTTGCTTCCCAGTGAAAAGTATAAGCAATCCGGTATCCTTTTCATCGTATGCGATGAAATATATTCTGTAATTCCGGGATACCACAAGGAACCGGACATACTGGCAGCTCTTGAAAAAACGTCAGTCTGATACAGAGAATACAGTGCAAAGAGTCCTGCAAGTGAGTAACCTGCAATGCCGCGCCACAATACAGTTCCCCTGATCTCCTTTTCAGCTTCCGGCACAATCCTTTCGATAAAAATTTTCAGATAATCATCTGCCCCTCCTGTGCATGGTTCGGCATTTTTGAAGACCGGCGGGATCTCCCACGGCGGCATATCATGGTTCCAGTCGAGATTACTGACAGATACAAGCGTAAACGGCGGACAGCCATTGTCCCTTAGAAGACGCAGCACCTGCCCGCCTTCTCCCTCAAAGGTATTTAGATAAATCACCGGCCTGTCCGGTTCGTCACATGGATAGACAGATATGTGTTTCTGTTCAATTGCAAACTGAGTCATAGATATCCTCCGCAGTTAACTGCTCATAACTTCCAGTTCCTCCTGCAGAGCCGGAGGAACACTCCTTGGTCCCCGTACGGCATACACTCCGTACTCTTTCATCCTGTCCCGGGTCATTTGATCTCTGTTAAACCGATGAAGCAGACGGATCTTCATGACACGGCTCATATGGACATTTTCATCTTCATAATCATATGGGGTATCCACTTCTACCGCCTCGCATTTATACAGGATCGCGGAAACAGGCGCCGCCATATAAATGTAAATGATATCCCCCGCACTGATATTACTGCTCTGCTTCCAGCTGATCGTATCACTCTTTGCAAAGGCCTCTTCCAGATCGAAGTATTTCGGATTTGCAGGAATGAGCCACTCCTTCTTCTTGGCCAGCCGCAGCTTTGCCAATGTCTTTTTGCCGGCTGTGAGCAGGAAGCTCTGATCCAGAAGAGAACAGATCTGTTCCATCTCCACGGAGCCGTCCAGCAGGATTGTAATCCAGTTCCCCTTGTGCATATGATAACCGGGCAGGATTCCCTTTTCCACAGTCAGAAATCCCGCCATCTCCGGATCGCACTTGATATCCAGAATGTCTATGTACCCGTTTCCGGGCAGTCCCAGATTTTCCCGCTTTACAGTCATGATCAGTCCATACCACTTCCGGTTGTCTCCGTGGCGCAGCACCAGATTATCGGGAGTAGTCCGCCACGGATATTCCGGTTTTGTACCATACTTCTGCAGTACATATCTTAATATGTCTTCTCTCTTACTTTCTTCACGGATCCCTGTTCTGCTCATGTGAAATCTCCTTTTGCCTGCTTATTTATATTTTTCAGCGTTTTCTTAAACTGTACTGTAAAGAGAATTGCTGTAAATGTCACTGCCAGAAGATCCGCGATGGGTTCTGCCATATATACAGCCATCGTCTGGTTTGAGCGGATAATCCGGGGCATGATATAGATCAGCGGGATCAGAAGAATAAACTTTCTCATCACAGCGACTATGATAGATTCCGCCGCTTTTCCCAGAGCGTTAAATGTCATCTGGCATGCCATCTGTATACCAAACAGGAACATGGAACCCATATAGATCCGAAGCGCTGTCTTCGTATATTCCATCAGCTGTCCGTCCGAAGTAAACATGGCCGCGAATCCTCCCGGAAATACCATGACCAGTAGCCACAGGAGAACCGAATAGCACAGGCTTGCTTTAAGCAGCAGCTTAAAAGCCGCACGCACTCTTCCGGAATCCCCGGCTCCGTAACAGTAACTGATGATCGGCTGAGCTCCCTGCCCCAGCCCCTGAAGGGGAAGCATGGCGAACTGCATTACGCTTGTCAGGATCGTCATAGCCCCTACGGCAATATCTCCTCCGTAATTCTGGAGAGAACTGTTAAAGCACACCGAGATCACACTCTCGCTTGCCTGCATGATAAAGGTTGCAGCTCCCAGCGCCAGACAGGGAAGAATGATCTTCGGCGTAAGCCCCAGATTTCCTCTCTTTATCTTCAGGAAAGTCTTCTTCCCGCACAGGAAGCTGACAACCCAGATACAGGAAAGCGCCTGAGAGATAATCGTGGCAAGCGCGGCTCCCCGCACATCCATGTTAAATCCGAAAATGAATATAGGATCCAGAATGATATTGGCAACTGCACCGATCAGCACGGAAAGCATTCCTGTCTTCGCAAATCCCTGTGCCGTGATGAATGCATTCATACCGAGCGTAAGCTCTACAAAGATTGTTCCAAGTGCATAAATGTTCATATAGCTGACGCCATATTCAATGGTATTCTCGCTTGCACCGAATGCCATAAGGAAATCCCGGTTCCAGATCAGCAGGACAGCCGTGAGTATGACAGATATGATAATCTGGAGTACAAAACAGTTTCCCAGCGTCTTCTCTGCCGATTCTTTCTCTTTCTTTCCCATGAATATAGAGGCACGGGGAGCTCCGCCATAGCCCACCAGCGCCGCAAAAGCCGAGACGATCATGATCAGCGGCATGCAGACACCCACACCTGTCAGGGCTGTTGCGCCGATCTCCGGAATATGTCCGATATAGATCCTGTCTACAATGTTGTAAAGCATATTGATCAGCTGGGCAGCCACAGTCGGCAGCGCCAGCTTAAGGAGCAGTCTGCCCAGCGGCTCCGTCCGGAGGAATTCTTTGCTGCTTTCTCCGGTACCGCCGTTTTGCGCTGACTGTACGTTTCTCTGATCCTGTTCACTCTGTTTCATGACCATTTCCTTCCTTCCATTGCCTTTTTTGTATTATCAAACAACCTGCGCATAAACCGGTCCTGCATCTCCAGCTCTTCCCTTGTAAAGCCTTCCAGAACTGCTGCCAGAAATTCATCTCTCACCTCACTGACTGCAGCCGTTACAGGTCCTGCCTTGGGCATGAGCTTCAGATGGATCTTCCTCCTGTCTTCTGTATCGGGGATCCGCTCCAGTAGTGATTTCCGGATCAGGGAATCCACCCCTTTGGACACCGCTCCTTTGGACAGCATGCGCAGTTCCACAATATCCGCCGCCGTATCTTTACCCGGATTATTCTGAAGAAAGCTGATAATATCAGCCTCGATCACCGTAAGGTCGTGTTCCATACATACTTTCTTTAACAGCTTATCATACAGCCGGAACAGACTCCGAAACCCTGTGAATAATTCTGTCGTCCTTTTCATTTCCGTGCTCCTTTTAGTTTTTTTGATAACCGTTTCTATATAAACAGTTTCTTTGTAAACCTTTTCCAATAAAACATTATAGTACGATAAGCGATATTGTCAATAGAGCCGGAAAGAAAACTGCCGGGACACAGGCACCACCTTACATTGGTCTTCCTCTGTCCCGGCAGATGTTATTTATTCTGTTTCCTATGCAGCAAAATTTCCTGTATACAGCTGATAATACTTTCCTTTCGCAGCGATCAGCTCATCGTGGGTTCCTCTCTCGATGATACGTCCCTGCTCCATGACCATGATACAGTCGGAGTTCTTGACTGTAGACAGACGGTGGGCGATGACAAATGTAGTACGTCCTTTCATAAGTGCGTCCATACCTGCCTGAACCAGTTTCTCAGTACGTGTATCAATGGATGACGTCGCCTCGTCGAGGATCAGCGCCGGCGGATCCGCAACCGCAGCACGTGCAATGGCAAGAAGCTGTCTCTGGCCCTGACTTAAGTTTGCTCCGTCTCCCGTGAGCATCGTATCGTATCCGTCCGGCAGACGGCGGATAAAACCGTCCGCGTTGGCCAGTTTCGCGGCTTTGATGCAGTCCTCATCGGTTGCGTCCAGCTTGCCGTAACGGATATTATCCATCACAGTTCCTGTAAACAGGTGGGTATCCTGAAGCACCATGCCCAGAGATCTTCTCAGATCCGGCTTCTTGATCTTATTGATATTGATACCGTCGTAACGGATCTTGCCGTCTGCGATATCGTAGAAACGGTTGATCAGGTTGGTGATCGTCGTCTTTCCTGCTCCTGTTGCGCCGACAAAGGCTATCTTCTGTCCCGGTTTCGCATACAGGCTGATATTGTGAAGCACGATCTTATTCTCGTCATAACCGAAGTCTACATCGTCAAGTACAACTGCGCCTTCCTGTTTTGTATAGGTGACCGTTCCTTCTGCTTTGTGAGGATGTTTCCATGCCCAGATATTCGTCCTGACCGGCGACTCCGTCAGATTGCCGTTCTCGTCTTCCACGGCATTGACAAGTTCTACATATCCTTCGTCTTTTTCCGGTTCCTGATCCATCAGATCGAATACACGCTGTGCACCGGCTGCGGCGTTGACAACGAAGTTGATCTGCTGGCTGACCTGCGTGATCGGGTTTGTAAAGCTCTTATTCAGGCCGACAAACGTAACCACTGTACCGATGGTAACTCCTGCCAGATCGTTGATGCCAAGGACAGCTCCCACGATCGCGACCAGCGCGTAACTGATCCAGCCGATATTGGCATTGATCGGCATCAGCAGGTTCGCATAACGGTTTGCCTTGTTCGTACTGTTTCTCAGCTTCTCATTCACTTCGTGGAAATCTCTCATTGCAGCCTCTTCATGGCAGAAAACCTTTACCACTTTCTGTCCGTCCAGCATTTCCTCGATAAAGCCGTCCACAGCACCCAGATCGATCTGCTGGCGGATATAATATCTGCCGGACAGTTTGGAGAAATTGGATGTGACAAACAGCATGACTACTGCAGTCAGTATGGAGATCACCGTAAGCGCCGGGTTCAGGATGATCATCGTGATCAGTGTGGCCGCCATCGTGATGACTGAGTTAATGATCTGCGGAATACTCTGGCTCAACAGCTGTCTGAGCGTATCCACATCGTTTGTGTACACGGACATGATATCTCCGTGGGCATGGGTATCAAAATATTTGATCGGCAGAGATTCCATCCTGCGGAACAGGTCGTCTCTTAAATGGCGCATTGTTCCCTGACTGACATTGACCATGATACGGTTATAGGAAAATGCAGTGATAACGCCCACTCCCATGATACATGCCAGCCGGATCAGATCCGAAGCAAGGCCGCTGAAATCATCGGTGCCGTTCTTCAGCATCGGAGTAATGTAATCATCCACCAGCGTCTGGGGGAATGTTGCCCCGACTACTGTCGCGATGGCAGTGATCAGGATACAGACAATAACAAGTATAAACGGATATTTATAATAATGGAGCATATACCGGATGACACGGCTTATAAGCTTTGTAGCTGTATTGACCCGGCCTCCTGATTTCTTCTCATTCTGTTGTTCGTTCATAGATCAGTTGTTCTCCTTTCCATGTTTTTATGTTGTCCGGATCATGCCGGCTGGTCAAAGTCACCGCTGCCTTCCAGCTGTGAGTTATAGATATCCTGATAGATCGCATTATTCTTAAGCAGATTCTCATGAGTATCAAATGCGTCGATCTTTCCATCATCCAGCACAAGGATCCGGTCAGCGGACTCAACACTGGAGACACGCTGTGCAATGATGATCTTTGTCGTTCCCGGGATCTTCTTTGCAAATGCGGCGCGGATGCTTGCATCTGTAGCCGTATCCACGGCACTTGTAGAATCATCAAGGATCAGGACTTTCGGCTTCTTAAGCAGGGCGCGGGCAATACACAGGCGCTGTTTCTGACCGCCCGATACATTGGAACCGCCACGCTCGATCCTTGTCTCATAACCGTCCGGCATCCGGTCGATAAATTCATCGGCACAGGCAGCCTTGCACGCCTCGATACATTCCTCTTCTGTGGCGTCCGGATTTCCCCAGCGCAAATTGTCAAGGATCGTACCGGAGAACAGTGTGTTCTTCTGAAGCACTACGGACACCTGATTTCTCAGGACTTCCGTATCATATCTGCGGACGTCCACACCGCCCACACAGACACTTCCTTCATCCACATCGTAGAGCCGGCAGATCAGGTTGACCAGACTGCTCTTTCCCGAACCGGTGCCGCCGATGACGCCGATGGTCTCGCCGCTCTTAATATGAAGATCAATATCGGAAAGGGAGTTTTTGCCGCTTCCGTGTTTGTATGAGAAATTCACATGGTTGAAATCAATGCTTCCGTCAGCCACTGTCATAACCGGATTCTCCGGATCTGTCAGGTCTGCTTTCTCATTCAGCACCCCGCTGATACGGCGGATACTTGCCATAGACATACTGATCATAACGACAACCATGGAGAGCATCATCAGGCTCATCAGCAGTGCCATAATATAACTGAACAGGCTGGTCAGGTCACCGGTCGTCAGTGAACCGCCGACGATAAACTTGGCGCCGAACCATGAAACCGATATAATACAGAAATAAACTGCCACCATCATGGCCGGGTTGTTAAACGCCAGCAGGCCCTCGGCCTTAACGGAAAGGTCATAGAGCATCTTTGAGGCTTTGGAGAACTTCACATTCTCGTAATCCTCACGTACAAATGCCTTTACAACGCGAATCGCAGTAACATTTTCCTGTACGCTGGCATTTAAGTCATCGTATCTGCGGAATACCTGTCTGAATATCTTCAGTGTCACCACCATGATCGAACCGATCACGATCACAAGGAATACAACGGCGATCAGGAACATTGCGCTTAAGTGCGGGCTGATGATCAGGCACATTGCGAAACTGAAGATCAGGTTCAGCGGCGCACGGACCGCCACACGGATGATCATCATGTACGCGTTCTGCACGTTTGTGATATCTGTCGTCATACGTGTGACCAGACCGGGTACACTGAATTTATCAATATTTGAAAATGAAAATGTCTGGATATTCGCATAAATCGCTTCACGCAGATTTGCCGAAAGCCCTGATGCGGCGCTTGCGGCGTTCTTTCCTGCAAATGCACCGAAAGCAAGACTTAAAAATGCCATAAGCACCATGAGGGCTCCATAGCGGTATACAACCGGAAGGTTGCTCGCTTCAAGTCCCCGGTCAATAATGATCGCGGTGACAAAGGGCATCAGTATTTCCATAATTACTTCAAGGGCGGTCAGACCTATGCAGAGAAAGGTGTCCCGCTTATACTTTCCCAGTTGTTGTAATACTTTTCTCACTGTAGATAAACCTCCTGTCTGTTTTTTCATTATTATCATCGTGTTCCATTCTGGCGAGCTGATTGATAAGTTTCTGTTCCAGATTCCAGAGCTGTGTCTGTTCCTTCCGGTCGAGTGCACTGCAGATCTCTGACTCCATCTGATCTGCCTTTTCCATGAACTTATCACCCTCAGCGATCAATTTCGCCGTAGGAAGCACTTTCTTTTTCCGGACATCGTCCGGGTCAGCAAGAAAATAAAGATAACCTTTTTCCCTCATTTTTTTGATCAACGCAGACAGCGTTGGCTTTGACACCCCTATTTCACGGCATAACTCCGTCAGGTATGTTCCATTGGGATGATGTCTCAGGATATAGACCAGAAAATAGACCTGTACACCGGTTATACTCTCATTCTTTAAATTCAGTTCCATCAGCGCTGCCAGATTCAGTCCGATCTTCTTGATCCTGAAAAGCAGCTCTTCTGTTCTGATACTTTCTTCCATTCCCTGTGAGCACCTCCTGTGATTCTGTAATCTTTCCATAATTGTTTTTAACCGAACAGTTCGTATCCTTATTTTCTGTCCATTAGAGATTTTAGCTCAGAATTCATTGAATGTGAAATTCAAAAGTGCTATAATCAATAAACATCTTTTATAGTTATCAATTATTATTTTGTATTATCTTGAAGGGAAATATTTTATGAATACCATACAACTGGAATGTTTTATCGCAGTAGCGGAATACCTGAATTTTTCAAAAGCCTCCCGGGAGCTTAAGATCACACAGCCGGCGGTCAGCCATCAGATCCAGACTCTGGAAGAAGAACTGGGTGTGAAACTGTTTAACCGTACAAGCAAAAGCGTTACCCTCACCCATGAAGGAGGTCTGTTTCTGCCGGATGCACAGCTTATCTTAAAGACTGCAATGACCGCAAAGCAGCGTCTGGGCAGCCATGAGCATTTTATTTCTCTGGAACTGGGATGCCATAACTATATGGAACTGAAGCTCTTTCCGCCCATATTAAAAAAACTTTCAGACGAATTTCCGCTGTTACGGCCAAATATCCATCTGGTTCCTTTTCCCTCGCTTTTAAGTCTCATCGAAAACAACCAGATCCACGCAGCGCTTGGCATTAAAGATGACCAGAGAATGTCTCCGCTGTTTTTCAAAGAGCTCTGCTCCGCTCCGGTAGCATGTGTCTGTTCTCCGGAACATCCACTGTCAAAATATGAGTCGCTTACAAAAAACCAGCTGACGGGAAATTTTATTGCCTGTTCTCCGCGCCAGATCCCGGATTCGATCTTTACGATGCAGAACAGCATCCTTGTGAATCTGCTGCCGGAACAGAGATTCTTTGCCGAAAATATAGAAAGTGCCTTTGCTCTTGCAAAGGCACAGCTGGGTTATACTTTATATCCGAATATTGCTCCCGCCAGAGATCCGGAACTGCGTTATATCCCGATCACCAATCTTCCCCGGATCTCATTCGGGGTGTACTGCCAGCATAAACACGATCAGCCGGTATTAAAAAGGTTCCTGACCCTGATCTCTCAGTATATGAAAGACGGCGCAGAGGATACAGAGAACGTTTGATCTTTAATCATTGATTTATCCTCTCAGTTTTGATAGTCATCGCTTTATTATACTATAAACAGTCTATTTTGAACAGGTAATTCTATAGAGCAACGGCTTTCTGATAACCAAGCACACATAATATTTACTCGCATCCGGTATTTTCATTCAAAACCTTCACCAGAGATATTAGGGCCTCTTTCGTAACGCCCGGCACAAAGCTGATCAGCTGTCTTAGCGGCATCGCTTCCATCATGGCCGCCATCATCTCCGCACTGATTGCCTCTCCGTCTCCCTCTAATGACTGGTTCTCCATTTCCTGCGCATCCGCTCCTGCCATCTCACTCATGGCCCGCTCAAAAACAGCTTTTCCTTTAGCGTCCGCCATGATCTCTCCCATTGTAGAGTTCAGTGTAAAAACTTTGGGAATCATATGTTCTGATTCTACATATACGGTTTTAGAAAGGACGATATCCTGTGCGTTTTTTCCGATCTGAATCTCATATTCTCCGCTCTCCACATGCCAGCCATGGATCTCTGTGCTCCAGTATGCATACGCTCTGCCATTCAGCAGGAACGTAACAGTCTTGGTTTCCCCCGGAGCGAGCCCGATCTTATCAAAAGCACGCAGTTCCCGTACCGGCCGGATAACCGTACCGCCTTTTGGCGCAACATAAAGCTGAATCACTTCTTTTCCAAACCGCTCTCCTGTATTCGTTACATCCACAGATACTCTCAGTTTTTCACTTTCCCGGATTCTCTCCCGTTCTACCGTAAGATTGTCATAAGAAAATGTTGTATATGAAAGCCCGTGGCCAAACGGGAAGAGAACGTTCATGTCTTTGGAAGTATAATACCGGTACCCGACAAAAACGCCTTCGGAATAAACAGATCTGTCATGTTCTCCTCCATAGGTCAGATAGCAGGGAGTGTCCTGCACTCTGAGCGGGAATGTCTCTGCAAGATGTCCGCTGGGATTTGTATTTCCGTAAAGAACATTGACGGTGGCTCCGCCTACAGCCTGACCTCCGAGATAGACTTCCACTACAGCTTTTACTTTGTCGATCCACGGCATTTCAACAGGCGCTCCATTATGAAGTACTATAATTGTATTGGGCTGGACTTTTGCGATTTCTTCTATTAACGTGATCTGACACTGGGGCATCCGCATATGCGTCCGGTCATAGCCCTCAGATTCAAAATTATCCGGCAGTCCGGCAAAGATAACTGCCACATCCGCATTATGTGCTTTTTCTACAGCCTCTGCACAAAGTTCCTCGTCTATCTTGTCTTCCTTATCATCATAGCCCTGTGCGAATACAATCCTTTCTTTGCACACATTTTGGGCAAACTCTACCGCATCCAGCGCTGACTCTACCTTATAGCTATTGATATGGGAGCTTCCGCCTCCCTGATATCTTGGAGCCTTCGCATATTTTCCGACAAAGGCCACATTCTTATCCGGAGACAAAGGAAGGATTCCTCCTTCATTTTTCAGGAGAACGATACACTCCTCTTCGATCTGTCTTGCAATCTCATGGTCACGCTCATACTGAAATACCGCATCTTTATCACGATTCTCTTCATACTGTAAAATAATGTTCAGAAACTCTTCGCAGCGCTGATCCAGAACCGCCTCATCCAGAGTTCCTTCCTGTACCGCCGCCACGATCTCTGCGTCTGTGACTCCGCCGCATGACGGCATCTCCAAATTGCATCCCGCCTTTAGCGCTTCGATCCTGTCATCCATTGCGCCCCAGTCTGTCATGACATAACCGTCAAACCCCCATTCTTTACGGAGGATATCTGTCAGGATTTCTTTATTTTCACAGAGATAGGTTCCATTCAGCTTATTGTAGGAATTCATGATCGTCCATGGCTTTTCTTTCTTTACCATTCCCTCAAAGGATGCCAGATAGATTTCTCTCATGGTGCGCTCGTCCATTTCAGAAGAGCTGGTCATCCTATGATACTCCTGGTTGTTTGCCATAAAGTGCTTCGGGCTGGTTCCCACATGCCTGCTCTGCACACCATGTACCAGGGCTCCTGCCATCTCTGTGGATACATAAGGATCCTCAGAATAATATTCAAAATTCCGTCCGCAGAGCGGAGAACGTTTGATATTCATAGCAGGGCCGAGGATGGTACTTACATTTTCCGCCTGGCATTCTTCCCCCAGTGTCTCTCCCAGTTTCCTTGCCAGATCACGGTTGAAGCTGGAAGCTGTTGCGCAGCCTGCCGGGAAGCATATTGCTTTGATGCTGTCATTGATCCCGAGATGATCCGCCGCATCATCCTGTTTTCTCAGGCCGTGAGGACCATCGCATACCATTTCCGATGGAACGCCCAGGCGCTCCACACCTTTGGTGTGCCAGAAGTCCAGTCCTGAGCACAGACTGGCTTTCTCTTCTAAGGTCATCTGCGAAATCAGTTCTTTGATATTTTTTCTTTCCATAAATCCTGTTCCTTTCTGCCTGTGAAGCCCTAATACTTAAATAGTTCCATCTTCACACATCCAGGCATATCATATAGCATTGTCACGATCTTTTCATCGCCGTTCTGTCTCTGCCTGCATCTCCACTGTCCGTCACGGTATGTTCCCGCTTCTTTTCTGATAAAATCCGCCTTCCTGTGGTCACCCGGTTTTGTACGGACGCTCACGCTGCACATCATCCCCACAATCAGGAAATTATTTTCATCCAGCTCGAACACAGCTCCGGCTGCAGCCGGCATTCCGGTCTGCTGCGGCAGATACCGGATCTCCATATCGTAAGACTTAAATTTCAGATAACAGCCCTGCTCTCCTTCCGACTTTTTCAGAAAGCACTTCAGATGGGTTGTCCCCCTGTACTTAAGATACAGCGGTCTGATCTCGCCAAGGAGCCGGTACACCTCTCCCAGCGTCTCCTTTGTTCCTGTCATATCAAAAGAAAGGGGATTGATATTCAGCGCCTCTGTCACTTCCTTCGGGATCACATCGGGCTCCTCCTTCCATAGGTCTTCAATCCCGAACGGTGCGTAACACAGCGCATGGCAGTTCAGGTAAGCATACAGAGCGTAAGACGCTGTCACAGCGTCTTTTCGCACCTCCGGGATCACAAGGGGATTATCCGGACGGGTATACTTCTCCATAATCTCCGGCACATAAGGAACATATATATCCGGGGCAATGGTAAAGAGGGACGGCGCCGCAGCCTTCCAAACCCAGAGCATATCCTCCACCGGTCCGCCCGATGGGTAAGAGCCTGCATACCAGGGAAACTGCTTCAGCCACACATTGGCATAGCACGGCAGAGGATATTCCGCTCTGCCGACTGATGCGATTTTCTCCAACGCAGATGCAAAATACCATGCAGTGAAAATCTCTCCAGCATCTTCTCCGAATACTGCTGTCCAGTCTTCCTTTTCAGGCAATACTGTTTCTTCGGTATGGATTTTCCCTGATTTTACGGCCGCATCCATCAGTTTATCCGGCACATATCCTGCAAACGCCTCTTCCGTCTGCTGACAGTAATCACGCTCTGTCCCCAGCAGTCCCACTTCATTTTCCACCTGGACCATGATGACCGATGAATTCTTATCATTCTCCCGCAGATGTCCCATCAGACGGGAAAATGCGGCGGCGTCTCTCTCCACTGCCTCCCGGCACAGTGATGAAATGGTGTTTAATTTCTCCCCGCCATACATTTCCGCACGAAAAAATGTTTCACTGTCCTGCTTCATCCATGCCGGCACATAAGCTGACTCTGCATTTTTCCAGAGACCGAACCAAAGCAGAATCAGCTTCTTATCATATCTGGCCGCTTGCTCAAGAAGCGAATCCACAAGCGAAAAATCATATCTGCCTTCTTCCGGCTCCAGCGTCTCCCAGTATACAGGCACGATCAGTGTATTCAGATTACTCTGATCCATCTTCATCCATATCTCTGCCTCCATCCTGTCCGGGTCATAGGCTGCTGAGTTATGTACCTCCCCTGCAAATGCCTGGAAAGGCTGTCCGTCCACATACAGAGTCGGAATTCCCCTATCAATTTTTACTTCTGTAATTTTATTCATTTTGTATCCTTTCTTTTGAATTTTCTTCGACAATATCTTTTTTATTACCTTTTCTAAATAACATTCTTATAAGCCTTGCTGTAAAAATTAATGTTCCATAAAACGGAATTCGTAAAAGACAATTCTGTTCAAAATTCAGATCAGAAGATATATAGGTGACTAGAAAATTCCCGAGAATAACCGCTATAACAGCAAATATGGCCGCCAAAATACTTACAATGATTTCCTCCCTTTTATATTTTTTCATCAAATTGCCTCCTTAAAACAGGATTTTTGCACGGGCAGCCAGAAGCCGAATCCCACTCACCAACGCAGATACTCCCACTGCGATTGCAAATGCTCCAGCCACAACATTCATGACGCCTGAATTCTCAACTGTTTTGTAGATTTTTTCTCCCATACTTCTATTTCTCCTTTCCATGAATCCTGCGGATCATACACAGGAGATGCCCTGCCGCTGTTTCTATTTCCTCTCTGGTCACTCTTCCTTCCTCATATCCTTTCAGAATCTGGCGGATCACCGGAGGTCCACCCGGCATGACGATATCATTTCCTGCAGCCACGGCATCAGTTCCATCTACCACAATATCCATATCGCCCCAGTCTGTCACCACAGCACCTTCAAATCCCCATTCTTCCCGGAGGATATGGGTACACAGGTCCTTACTGCCTCCTGCGAAAACACCGTTGATCTTGTTAAAGGACGTCATGATACAGGCTATATATGCTTCTCTTACCAGCATTTCAAAAGGCTTCAGGTAAAGTTCCCTCGCCGAACGCTCTGTCAGTATGGAGTCAACAGCGTCCACATTTTTTCCTGCATTACCCCGTCGGAATGTCTCCTGCTCATTTACTGCAAAATGTTTCGGACACACGATGACCGGATGCCCTTCCTGTACGCCTTTTGCGATCTCACAGGCGCATAAACCAGTCAAATACGGGTCTTCGGAGAAGTATTCAAAATTCCTGCCGCACAGAGGATTCCGATGGAGGTTCACCGCTGGAGCAAGCCACACATTCACCTGCTGTTCCTCGCACTCCGCTCCTGCGGCATCGCCGAACATCCGCCACACTTTCCGGTCAAAGGAGCAGGCAATAAGCATCTCCGTGGGCCATGCGATGCCTCCGGTTCCCGCAGGACCATCTTTATAAAAGACAGATTCTATACCCTTTCTCTCAATCGCCGGGGAAACATACCCAGGATAGCCGGTTGGGTGACTGTTTACGGTCAGCGGCTTCCCGTCTTCGTCAAAGATCGTGGACGGATCGCTGCGGTCCCCCACTGCCGCAAAAGGCGTTCCCGGACCATATCCAACACAAAGGGCAGCCAGCTCTTCGATAGACAGATCTGAAAGCTTCTCTCTGCATTCTGTTTCCGACAGCAGATTTCTCCCGTCAGACTTTTTTTCTACTTTCGTACAGACAGTTTCTGTTTTTACGCAGATATCCTCTGTCATAACATGGAGAACACACTTTCCGCTCATTCCTCGAATATCTGTCTCTTCCTGCACTTCCATCGTATCTGCTCTATTTCCTGCACCTTGTCCCTTCTTCATCAGGAATTCCACTTTTCCCCTGTTGCATTCTGCAACACCCAGACGGTTTACACACTGTTCCACGAGGATAGTTTCATCCGCACAGATTATTCCTGCCGGAAAAGTATTTGCGCATGAATTTCCCATTCTCACAAGATACCCGCCTTCATCGATCACCCATGCGGCCCGTTTCTCATCATAGGCAGCCAGTTCTCTCCAGGGGATAAGAATTCTCAGCGTCTCTGTACTGTCCGGAGCCAGCAGGGACGTCTTTTCAAATCCCTTCAGCTCCTGATACGGGCGTTCCAGAGTATTAGTCTGCAGATTCCTGTTTCCCGCGCTGTATACGGACAGATAGATCTGGACGACTTCCCTTCCAGCCCGATCTCCGGTATTCTTAACTCTGGAAGTAATTTCTATACCGTCAGCTGTCTTTTTGATCCCGGAAGAGCTGATCTCAAAAGAGGTATAAGTAAGTCCGAAGCCAAAAGGATAGAGGACACGTTTTCCAAAGGTATCAAAATACCGGTACCCTGCATAGATATTCTCCCAATACAAGGTCACCGGACTTTTTGCAAATCCTCTGCTCCCATTTTTCTCTGCCGAAAGCCCATACATTTCGTAGTCCGCAATCTGATCCAGATGTTCCTTATTCCATGAAAAATACTTTGCCGACGGATAATCTTCGTAATGTTCTGCCACAGTCACTGCCATTTTTCCTGAAGGATTCACCTGTCCAGTCAGTATTTCCGCCAGTGCGGCAGCCCCCTCTTCTCCCGGTATTCCCAGGAAGAGGAGGCTTTTGATCCCCGGATATTCCCGGATCCATGACAGATCAATCAGGCCGTTTACATTGAGGATGACCGCCACGTTGGCAAAATGGGTGCACACCTCCTTCACCAGCTTTTGTTCAGTTTCTGTCAGGTAATAGTCTGCCTTGAGATGTCGGTCGCACTCTTCCCCACCGGAATTTCTGCCGATGACAAGCACTGCCGTATCTGTTTTTTCCGCCGCCTGATAGATCAGTGCGCCCGGCACTTTGTACTCTTCAAGAGGCGGACGGTACTTCCCGAAGATCTCGTACATAATCCCGCTGTTCACCATCTCGCTTACTTTTGTCCAGTCAAACTCGTCCTGCTCCGTCACCGGTTCTGTCTCTGCTTTATATTGATAAAATCCTTTCAACAGAGGCTCCGCAGTAAGCCCGCATTTCTCACACTCTTCCAGAATCGTGCCGCAGCCTGCCACATTTGCACCGCCGGACCCGTTTCCGGAATACAGTGTGCCGATCTGCGTCCTGCCGAAAAAGGCGACCATTTTCCCCTCCGCAAAGGGCAGAAGATGATCGTCGTTTTTCAGCAACACGATAGATTCCTCCGCAATCTTTCTCGCAATTAACTTTCTGTCCATATCTGCTCCTTCCGGCCGCCAGCACTAGACCAGCAGGCCTCCTTCTGTTTCTTCTCCTATCCTTCCGTTTCCGTCTCAGCCCCAGCGCAAAATGTCCGATCCGCTCCATTAATCCATCGGTCTTCTGTGATCCGGAACATTCCCTTTAAGCGGATGTCCTCGGAAGAGCTTCCAATCTCCACATCTATATCCCCGTGCTCTACTTTCCAGCGCATTTCTCTGTCAAGAAATGCCGTCTGATCTGCCTTTACCGTAAACGTCACGCGGATCTTCTCTTTCGGCTCTATGTGGATCCGGAAAAATCCTGCAAGCTCTTTCACCGGCCTTGTCATGCTGGAAAAGCGATCCCGCAAATAAAGCTGTACAACCTCGTCGCCTGACCGGTCCCCTGCGTTTTCTACCGTACAGCTGATCTTTACTTCCCCATCCGGTTCTACCTCTGTCCTGGTAATCTCCAGATCCGTGTAAGAAAACCGGGTATAGGACAGCCCGTGGCCGAAACAGTATCTTGGCGTATGTGGAAGATCTACATAATTCACAAATCCGATACTCTCCTGCTGATGCCATGCAGATCCATTGGGATGATTATAATAAATCGGAATCTGTCCGGCATTGTAAGCCACTGACACCGGCAGCTTTCCACCGGGATTGTAAATCCCCAGCAGGACATCCGTCACCGCCTGAGCCCCTGTCTCCGCCGGACTCCATGCCTCCAGAATAGCATCTAAATACTGATCGGCCGTGTCACTTGAGATCGGTCTTCCATCAAAATGGACGCCGATCATAGGCTTTCCATATGCAGCCGCTGCCCGGATAAACGCATCCTGACACTCCGGAAGGTTGATATCGGATGCATCCACGCCTTCTCCCATAGTAGCCATGGAACAGGTGCCATGTTTCCCGCCCAGTGTCAGAATCACAGCATCGGCTTCACTCACAGCTTTCAATGCTTCCTCAAATCCGCTGTCATCCGCTCCAGCTACAGGGTACCCGTAAGCATACAATATCTCCGTCTCAGGCATCCGCGTCCTCAGTTCTTCCAGAAGACTTATGCATTCCGGTTTCTGGAGACGGAGAATGTCATCAAACAGCTCTGCCTCATCCGACTGGATATGGGTACCCGGCACATATCTCACCGGCTCACCGTCAGGCAGCTCTGCCCCTGAGATCTGTCCGGTCTCCGGACTGTCCCCCACTCCGGCGATGGAACTGGACACCGCATAGACAGATTCCATCATACACAGATGAGTGTATCCTCCGAAAAACTTACGTGCGCAGTCCGCATGAGGACCTATTACCGCCAGTTTATGGATTTTGGCGGAAAGCGGAAGTGCCCCGTTATTTTTCAGCAGAATCATTGACTCCCTTGCCGACTTCAGGGAAAGCTGTTTTCCCTCTATTCCTGCAAAGGCATGATGAAGCTGCTCCCCTTCTAGGGCAAACGGATGCTCAAAAAGTCCCATTCGGAACTTTGCCTCTAATACCCGCAGCACCGTCCGGTCCAGGACCGCCATATCTGCCTGTCCGTTGCGGAACATTTTCTTTAATTCTTCTCCATAACCGACAGCTTTCGGCATCTCCATATCCATTCCTGCCTCCATTGCAAGGAGCCCTGTCTCCGCCATGTTTTCACCTATATGCTGCACTTCATGGGCATTGCTGATCCCTCCGTAATCACTGATGCACAGCCCGTTGAATCCCATCCGCTCCCGGAGGATCTCCGTGAGAAGATGTCCGGAAACAGACGCCGGTTCCCCGTCAATAGAATTATAACAGGGCATAACTCCTTTCAATCCCGACCGGGCAATCGCCGCCTGAAATGGTTTCCCGTAGATTTCCTCCAGAAGCCGGGGCGGAGTGTCACTGTTCGTTCCATGGATGCCGCCCTGTGAATTGTGGAATCCCATAAAATGCTTTGCTACACTCTCCGGTTTTCTCCCATCTGTCTGTGTAGTCTGAATGCCTCTCGTATACGCTGCTCCCAATGCGGCGGCCAGTGCCGGGTCTTCCCCGTAGGTTTCTCCCTGTCTTCCCATTCTGGAATCTCTGGAGATATCAAGTACCGGCGCCAGAATATGGGTAATCCCGCAGGATGCTTCCTGGCCTGCAACAACACGTGCAATCTCTTCTTCCAGCTCCGGATCCCATCCCGATCCCCGGGCAATCCCTGACGGGAAACTGGTACTCTCCTGAATAAACGCTCCGCACAGTCCTTCCATATGAAAAATGGCAGGAATATGGTGCGGGCTCTGCTTCATGACGGTCTTCTGCATTTTTCTCTGCCATGCGGCAGCTTCATCCAGCGTCCGGATCCTGCGCATTTCCAGTGTACTGACCTGTCCGATGCCATAGGGCATTTCTGATGCCTGCTGTTCCATATCATCATAATTTTCACCAAATGGGAAAATGCAGCCAAGCTGTGCCATCTTTTCATCCAGTGTCATTTCTTTTAAAAGAGCCTGCGCCCGTTCCGCAGGGCTTCGTGTAATGTCTGTATATTCTGCATCTTTGTATCCTGTATTTTGTCTGTTCATTATTGATGCTCTCCTTACTTTCTTATTCCTGTTCATTCAGGGCTTTCAGAACTGCTTCGTAGACTGTACGGATTTCCGGTGCAGAACTGATCCCCTCAGCAAGTGTCATACGCTTTGCATATTCGATCATCGGATTATGCACCAGCTCCGGCACCATCTGTTCCATCATTTCAAGCCCCAGCGGTTCCGCCAGTATTTCTCCCAACCTGCTGTCCAGCGTAAAACGCATCTCTTTCAGACAGGTATCTGTATCATATTCATATACATATGTTCCTGATCCCAGCTCCAGTTCTCCTTCTTTTTCCGGAAGATAGAGCACTGCTGTTGTATTAGCCGGTATCTGTATTTCTACCCGAATCCTGCCATTTCGGCAGCTCCAGTGGGAGACAATCTTCCCATAAGGCGACTCAAGCTCCGTCCGTGCTTCTTCTATTCCCCTTACAAACATAGGCTTAATATAAAATCTGTGGTATCCAGCCTCTATCTGGTTAATTCCTCCGATCTTCCGGTACATCCAGTCTCCAATCGCTCCGTTGGCATAGTGGTTCATGGAATTCAGTCCCGGGTCCTGCATGGTCCCGTCCGGCAGGATAGCATCCCATCTTTCCCACAGTGTTGTAGCCCCCTTGTTCACCGCATAGAGCCATGAAGGAAGATCCTCTTTCATAAACAATACGGAAGCTGTTTCGTGAGCTCCGTTATCCGAAAGGGCATGGCACAGATACGGTGTTCCAACAAACCCTGTCGTCAGATGATTCTTGTGGTTCTCAATATTGGTAACCACTGCTTTTGTTATTGTCTCCCTGTCTTTTTCCCGCGCCAGGTTGAAATGAAGGGACAGAACACATCCGGTCTGTGTCTCGCTGACGATCCGCCCTCTTGCAGTGTAGTATTCCTCGCGGAATGACTGAAGTGTCTCGTCCCGTAAAACTTCATAGTATGCAGATTCTCCCGGTTTTTCGAGTACGTGGGCAGTCTTAGCCACCAGATCTGTAACATATATATAGTAAGCATTCGCTACAAGATAAACATCCGTTGCGCCCACACTTTTGTCTCCCATCTCACGATCCAGTGCCAGCCAGTCTCCATACTGATAACCACTCATCCACAGTCCGTTTTCATTGACATGGTTATGGATATAATCCACCCACTCATGCATACATTTCCAGTTTTCTTCCAGTATTCTCACATCACCGTAAGTCTGGTAAACCACCCACGGAATGATCACTGCCGCGTCACTCCATGCGGCAGAACTGTATGTCCCCTGAATATCCGGTACGATATGAGGAACTCCCTGTTCCAGCGATGAGGCGGCTGATACGTCCCTCATCCATTTTGTAAAAAACAATGCCGTTTCCCTGTTAAACGCCGCGGTCCACGAGAACACCTGTGCATCTCCCATCCAGCCAAGCCTCTCGTCCCTCTGCGGACAGTCGGACGGGATGTCAAAAAAGTTATCCCGCAGGCTCCATGTAATATTGCTCTGGAGCTGATTTACTTTTTCATTTGAACAGTGGAAGTCTCCGTTTTTTCTCATATCAGAATGCATCACACAGGCAGTAAACATCTCCGGCTTCGGATCTTCGATCCCCTCTATGGCAATATAACGGAAACCATGAAATGTAAAATGGGGCATCAGGACCTGCTCTTCTCCATTAAGGATATAGACATCCTCGGATTTTGCCGTACGCAATGTATCGGGATAAAATACTCCGTTTTTATCCAGCACTTCCGCATGACGAAGACTGATCTTCTGTCCCTTTTTCCCTTTGATCCTGACTTCTACAAGACCTGTCAGGTTCTGACCAAAATCTGCCAGTACATTTCCGTCCGGATCAGTAAATATGCTTTTCGGTGCAATCCTCTGTGTCACTCTCACCGGTTCATTGACCTGAGCCGTAAGTACCGCCGGATCAAACAGATCGGAGGACATTACAGAAACTGCGCCCTCTTTCATTTCCGGAGTATCTGTATTGATCACCTCTCCCATATATATCTCACTGTAACGGATTTGTCCCGTCCGTACTTTCCATGCTTCATCTGTAGCGATCACTTCTTTGGTTCCATCCTCATAGAAAATATGAAGTTCCGCCCACGCCCCTGTCCGGTCTCCGTACCGATCCGGCTTACAGTCAAAGCTCAGAATGCCTTTGTACCAGCCGTTTCCCACAGTCATTTCCAGAGTATTTTCTTCTTTTAAGTCATCTGTAACATCATAATATTGATACTGGAGAATCTTATGATAATCCGTCCAGCCCGGCGTCATATACATATCTCCCAGCTTTCTTCCATTGAGTGCAGGCTCATAGACTCCGTATGCTGTTGCATAAAGGAATGCGCGGACAGCCTGTTTTTTCAGTCGGAAATTCCGGTAAAAAACAGGGCAGGCTGTCTCTTCCTCCGGGAAATCATGAGTGATCATCTTTGCCTGAAAATGTTTGACATCAAAGATGCCTGTTGTAAAAGATGCCGATGCCTGTGCCTGATTTCCATAATTGTCTTCAATCTGCAGTGTCACTTCATATTTCTCTTCTTCATCCAGATCTTTTCCGGCATAGGGAATCAGCACGGACTGACTGCTGTTTACGAATCCACTGTCCCAAACTGTATTTCCCTCACATACCACGGTAAGATGCCATGAAGTCTGTACCACATTTTTCTCTTCGGATGCGATTTTCCACGAAAAACGGGGCTGTTTTACAGCCAGTCCTTCCGGGTTCGTTCTGTATTCTATCCTGAGATCATAAATTTCCATTCCGAGCTTCTCCTTTTCCCTGAATCCTGATATCAGCAGTTTTCAATTTTATGAATTAAGCCGGTGCTTCCATAGCCCCGGAAGCATCGGCTTACTTATGTATTTTAGTTCTCGCCGTTCTTTGCGGCTCTTCGTGCTGCGACTTCCTCTCTCATCTTCGGAAGCTTTTCTTCCAGATCAAACTTGCGGAAGATGAAGAACATCACAAGATTGATCACTACCGGCAGATAGTTTGAAAATCCGTAAATGGAATATACCATGGATGTGGAAGCCACTTCCAGTGTTGCGTCATAGGAACCGAGCACAAGGAAGAGGGAGAGCAGAAGAGCTCCCAGGCCGTTTCCTACCTTGCTTCCGAACCCGATTGCGCCGCCGGACATTGCCACCAGCTTCTTGTCATATTTCCACTCATTATAGTCAATCGTCATGGATGTAAGCACACCGTACAGACTCATCATCGGAATCTGTACAAAACTTCCCAGCAGGCTGGTCACTACATAGACAGCGAAGTTTGTGGGCACGAAGCAGCGGATTCCCGCCAGGATTGCCGCACCTATGAGGCCAAATGAAATCGTTCTCCTGATTCCCAGCATCGCTATGATCGGTTTCGAAAGAATAAATCCGATGATAGTCGCGATCAGACCAACAGATCCGATGATGCCGACCAGATTGTCATTTCCGAAAATCCACTTTGCATAGTATGTTCCACCGGAGGAAGTGACTGCTGTTGTAATGCTTGTGATCAGATTAAAGAGCAGGATGATCACCCAGTATTTGTTCTTGAGAAGCAGCGTCATAGCCTCTTTAAATGGAACTGCTTCTTCCTCTTCTGTCTCTCCGACTTCCTCATCCTCGTAATCACAGGCAAATTTGGCCTTGACTCCGTTGTGACAGCATACGGCAAACAAAACAAGAACCAGTACTCCCAGAACCACGCCATATTTGATCCATGCGGACTGTGTTCCGCCCAGCATATTTGTCACCGGAATCGTCAGGATTGAGATCAGCATTCCTGCGCCATAGTTTGCCACGGCACGGAACAGTCCGATACTGCCCCTCTCACTTAAACTTCTGGAACGTACAGTCATTACCGCAGAGAACGGGGTTGCTATAAATGTATAAAGTCCTGCAGAAAGGATCAGATTTGTAACCAGTGCATAAATAACTGCCGGAATCTGTCCTGCCTGGATCGGCACAGTAAACATCATGACCACGATCAATGCGGCCGGAATGATCTGCGGGATGATCCATCGGAAATACTTGTGATCTCCGCCTTTTGAGTGATCCACCATATTTCCCGCGATCACATCCGTAAGGGCATCGATCACCTTGGAAATCGCCAGAACAACTCCGACACTTCCAACGGCAATTCCCACCTTATCCGTATAAAAGTAGTTCAGCTGTCCTACGAGATTTGCCATCAGTCCCAATGCTAACTGTCCACTGAAATCCGCCATATAATCTCTCTTTCGCATCACGCGTCTCGCTCCCTGTTTGTCAAAACGTGGGGCATTCTTGTCTTTTGACATTCTCTCTTCCTCCTGTCTCCGGCGCCGCTATTTCCGACTCTCTTATCAGATCCGAAACGCCGCGCCTGATTTTATATATTCGTCCGGCGGTTTTCTCTCCCGCCTCTCTTCGATGATTACTATAACCTCTGTCCGATTATAATTATTGCAAAATACTTTCCTAAATTGTAAAATTCATCATTGATGTCACTTCAGCACGACTTCAATTTCATGCATCCGGCCGTCCTGATAAACCGGAAGCGTATCAGAATCCCACGGCTCCCCGTCAGCAAGGATAATTCCCCTGCCATTCTCTGTATGCCGGGGATTCCGTATTACAATATGATAGTCTGCTCCGCGGAAATGTCTTATTACCTCTGCCTCTTCCCATTCTGCCGGGAAACACGGACATATCCGAAGCCCCTTATAATCCCGCTTCACACCCATGATTCCTTCATAAAGCCCCATCAGGCACCACGCGGAAGTCCCTGTGGTCCATGACTGGTAAGACTTCCCATAATAACCGGGATTTGTCGAATAGCAATTTGTGTAAACATAGGGCTCTGCTCCTGACCGGGAAGACGGATTCTTCTCACTGTCCGGCATGATCTTCTTTAAAGTCTCAACGGCTTTTGTCCCCCTGCCTGTGCAGCAGTCCATAAGAATCTTAAAACCTGTGGCATGACAGTATACCCCTCCGTTCTCAAACAGTCCCGGAAGCATTCCCGACATTCTGCCCACATGGGGATCATACGCAGGATACGGAGGCAGATTCAGCGGAAAACCAAAATCCTTCTCCATGTCATCCACCGCTTCCAGAATCTGAGGCAGCCTGTCCTCATCTGCAACACCTGCAAGGACAGCCCATGTCTGTGCATTCAGATAAATTTTACTTCCTCTGCTGTCTTTTGATCCAATATTTCCTTTTTCACTCAACGCTCTTGCATACCACCTTCCGTCCCATGCATTACGGTTAATATCTGATTTCAGCTTTTCATACTCACCTGCAAGGAACTGCGCATACTCTGATTCACCTGCATATTCCATAAGCCCTCTCAGTTCCCGCAGGGCAAGGCAGAACTGGTGTGACAGCATCACGGACTCCGCCTCAGGATCATCGGTGACATTCAGGGCGTCATTCCAGTCTGCAAAGGCAAGCTTCACCAGACCGTTCTTCCCTTTGTCCAGAATCAGCCGGTTTACAGCCGCTTTCACATGATCCAGAACAGAAGCGCTCCCTCCGTCCTGCCAGGATACATTTTCCTCAAGCATGGAGAGATCGCCGGTTTCCTTTACCAGTTCACACACAGCCCAGATGATCCAGAACGGCTGATCTGAATAACGGGTATCGTCATAGGGATACCAGGTAAGCACTGCATGTCCGTCCTGAAATTGATGACGGAGGCACTCAAGGATTTCTTCCTGCGCTTTGTCCTGACGGTAATTCAAAAGCGCCACCGCGATCTGCAGATTGTCACGCACGCCTTTCTTCCCGATGATACAGAAATCCGCCTGCTTTTTCACCCAGTTGTTCATGATATGGTTGATCTTCTTATCCGGTGTTTTTACAGATAAGGAACGGATCTTTTCAAAATTATATGTTTCTGCCTCCTGAAATTCCTGTTCCGTATTTTCTCTGTCCGCGTACGTTTCCATTGTCCTCTGTGCTTCTTCCCGGGACCTGCTGATTCCGAATATCACCCGGATTTCCTTTTCTTCGCCCGGTTTTAACACAATCTTATGCTGGAGTACACCGCCCAGAATGAACAGAGCCGCCTCCGAATCTGTACAGTCTCTTCCCTGTACTACCACGTCCGGCCTCTGGAACAGGGCACAGGCAGATGCATCCGGCAGCGTCAGAGTACTGGTCGATCCGCAGAATTTCGTCAGATCGCCGTCCCATGCATATACCGGTTCGGAAGCCGCCAGAAAGCCGTGATAGAGGTCATGGGGCGCAAAAGGATGGGAGGAATCACAGTAGATTCCGTTCAGCTTCCGGTCAAATTCTGTCTTCATGCACCGGTACATTTCATAATACCTTGGATAAGAGAAGCCTTCCAGATAAAAGCTGACCGCTGAAAACATACTGAGTTTTCTCTCGTATTTTCCTGTGTTGTGAAGCTTCAGTGTCCATACCTCATGAAACCCTCTTTTGGGCACAAAGATTCTCCAGGAACCCTCAATGTCGTTTTTTCTGGACCGTATCAGAGAATACCCAATGCTGTGGGTACAGCAGTAATCTTCAACGCCCTCGTTCAGCGGTCCCTCTCCGATATTCCAGCACGTGCCATCTTCATCATCTCTCAGATAGACATATCTGGCATCATCCCGGTTGATCATGCACATATCTGCTTTTTCACTTAAATAGTAGCTCCTCCCATGCCCCACCTGAGATACCTGAGCACAATAGCGGTCTTCATTCCACAGATAATTGTACCAGTACCTCGGCGTTCTGGGATCATAGATCCGACAGCTGTTCCCGTCTTCTGTAAAGTCATAGAGCATCCCGCTGTCCGCCTGTCTTGTCTTTTCACTCATTTTTCTGAAATTCTCCTTTATTTTTCTACTATGATCCGGTACTGGATTCCGGGAACAGAACCGTCCAGAGTAAATGTAACTTCTTTTTCTTTCTTTTCCCCTGCAATCTCTCCGATCACATCGCCTACGGGATTTAAAACTTCCAGCTTTGCATTTTCTGCTTTCACAGAAATACTGCCCTCCAGTGTTTCCGCATAAAGCTTGCCTTTAAACTCCACTGCCGTAAAAGGCATCCCCATCATCTCCGGTCCCTGACCGTATGTTGTCTCATCCATGCCGGTAGTTCCCATAGCAGTCAGGATATATTCTTTCGCGCTGTCAAGAAGTGCTTCCTCCTTTGCGATCAGGGCCAGCGTGATTCTTTCATTCTCTGCCTTTACAGATATCTGTTCAGATAAAGAGATTTCTCTTTCCGGCGCGCCGCTGAAATATCCGCAGTAAGGCGTATGGACAGCAAATCCTGCGTGATTCGGATCAAAAACGATCTCCCCTGTCTCTGAGATCAGTTTCCCGTCTACATATCCTGTATTCTCCGGCAGAACATCCCACGTTTTCAAAGCAGTGTCCATAATTTTTGCAATGTTCCTGTAATCTCCGCCTTCCGTCGTCTCTGTAATCCGGTCAAACACAAGGTTTCTCTCTCCCATATGTACACCCGGCCGGATCTCTTCAGTATCTTTTGCAGCTCTCGCCAGGCGATTTTCATCTTTATACCGACGAAATGCGTCCCTGTACACGGACCATGCATAATAGATTCCGTGCTTTGCATCGGAAAGATCCGCTCCGTTTAAGAATCCGGCGTTTACTGCCACATCAGCATCTCCCTGATATTTCTCTCCTCCGTCAAGGAACACATTGCGCATAGAGGTGATATACGGGAAAAATGTCGTGGGCATAGAATGAAATGCAGGCAGCGTTTTCAGGTCGTTCTGCGTGTATACAACATCTACGCAATGCTTTGCCACGGAGACAAGGCCTTTCAGGAAAACTGATGCCATAAATCCCCACTGGCAGATCACTGCAGGATCATTATAGGCGTCAAATACATTCAGTATCTCGTCCGCAGGCTGATCATCCCAGTTTTCCGATGTATGATGGTTATAGAGGATCAGTCCATCCCAGTCATTCAGGCAGGCATACGCCACAGTCTGCACAAAAGCCGTAGAATGGAATGGATGCAGCCCATATTCATTCCACTCACTGAGCATGAACGGCTTGCCATTTACAACGGCAACCGATGCAAGGCTTAGAAGTGTTGTCGCCATGGAACCGATCCCTTTCTGCATCACCAGAGGATTCATGGAAACATACTCTGCCGGTCCCGCCACCAGATAGGTGTTGCCCTGAACAGGCAGGAGCGGATGATTGAAGTAACAATTATTCTCGATGATATCACCGTCCGTATGTCCGTATACGTCCGCCGCCCCGGCGATCAGGTTGCTGGTAACAATAGGCACCTTTGCTCCAAGTGAATGAACATAATCTTTCATATCCTGATAGAACTTCCGGTTCATATAGGTGCCGAATTCCATAAAGTCCGCATATCTTGCCGGTCCCTCCGGCGCATCCCACTGTCCGTTCGGATCATTCACCGGCTGATAAAAACTTCCCTCAATGCCCCGGACCGTTCCCTGAGCCGGGTCCTCTTCGTCTCCAAGAGCACAGCAGCCATCACAGGTCCATGCTTCTTTCAGGCGCTCTCTTGTATAATATTTCATCAGAAGGAATTCGTTGAACCGTTTCTGTACCTCCTCCCGGTACGGCTTCATCTCTTCTCCCGCATCCGCCCCCATATTTCCCTTTATGGCAGAGTCTTCATTGTTGAGCTGGATCGTCACTACCGCCGGATCATCGATCAACGCGAGTCCCGTATACGAATTCACATGACAGAGCAGCTCTTTCGCATATTCCTTCTGAAGCTGGATCGCGCGCTCATTGTACATATAATGCCGCTTCATACAGGAGGGCGCTCCTCCCGGGTAATCCATACCATCCTCAGGTGTAAATTCCCTTGCTACGATCAGGTCAATATGAAGATAGATTCCCTTTTCTTTCAGTTTTGCGGCAAAATAGTCGAACCGGTCAAGCCCCTCCGGATTGAATTTCCGGCTGGATCCCGATGCATAATCAAGCAGTGGCGCCTCCTTGCAGCTGCTCCAGCTTCCCGGTTCTTCCCCCACGGGCGCATCCGCCGCGTGCAGCCGGATAATATTTACTCCCATACTTGCAAAACGTTCCGCCATCTTATCTGCTGTCTCATGATCCGGTGTATTGGAACGTGCCGCCACATTAAATCCTAGAAATCTTGCCCTTGTTCCGTCTTCAAAATAAAGATGTCCGTCTCTCGTTTCCACAAATCCATGCTTTCCCGCAGGAGCGTCCAGAAGATGAGAATAATTAAGAATCCCTCTGTTCGGTTCCGCTTTATGGATCCGTATGTGCTGTTTCATGCTTTTCTTCCTCCTATCTGACTTCCCGATAGCCAAATGCCATCAGTTTTACTGATTACAGTGTGAACTGCAACTTTCATTGAGTGCATCTTACCATCAGATAGGCTTCAAATATTGCAAAATTCTTTCTGCGATTGTAAAATAAGGGAAATATATAAAGAAAGAAGATAAAACAGTTATGGATAATGATTACATCGCTCTGTGCAAAAACTTTTATTCTGCCACAAAAATTCCCGTTACATTAATAAAAAATAATTATGCTGTCTACTCTTCTCTAAACGATATTACAGGCAGCACCCCTACATATTATCGTGATCTGTTTCCAATGGAACAGGATCATAACCCCAGCTTCTGCGGAGATTCCCCCGACATAGAATACGGACGGATTCTTGTCGAAGGCACCGAATATAATCTGATCCTGGGACCTGTCTTCAGCGTTCCTCTTACCGATGCGATCATCCGTCAGGCTGCAAAAGAGGCTGCTGTACCTCTCGAGAACCGCGAACAGTATGTCGAATTATTATATTCGATCCCCCGGCTCAGCCAGATGCAGTTTGCTCATTATCTCTTATTCCTGTACCAATGCCTGAATCACAGGCCCGGAGATATGAGCCGGCTTCTTTCGGAGGATGACAGCATCACTAAAACCCGTAAAGAGCACCAGACAGACCGCATGGTTGAAGATCAGGAAGAAGAAAACATTCACAACAGCTATTATTTTGAGCTGGAATTGTACCAGCGCATTAAAGAAGGAAATGTAAATAAACTGAAAAAGTTTCTTGCCTCTACACGTACTCCGTTAAAAGAAGGGAAAATGGCCTCTTCCCCCTTACGTCATGCAAAAAATATTTTTATCAGTATTGTAACGAAAGCCGGAATCATGGGGGCAATCCCCGGCGGAGTTGACGTGGAAAAGACTTATCAGCTCACAGATTACTACATACAGGAATGTGAACAGATGCAATCCATTGAAAAGATCAATCAGCTGCAGTACCTCATGCTGCTTGATTTCTGTCAGCGTTCCGGGGAAAGCCGCATTCCGGAAGGCATCTCCCCGGACGTTTACAAATGCATGACCTTCATCCGTGAACATACCAACGAATCTATTTCCATCGAGGATGCTGCGGCTCATGTAAACAGAAGCAGTTCCTATATGATGAAACATTTTAAGAGCGAGCTGGGGATTCAAATGGGGGCATATATTATGCGATGCAAGCTGGAGGAAGCAAAAAGTCTTTTAACCTACAGTGAAAAAAGCCTGGCTGAAATCAGCAATTACCTCTGCTTTTCCAGCCAGTCCTATTTTCAGAATGTATTTAAGAAACAGTACGGATTAACACCTCTTCAGTATCGGAAGCAGACAAAAGCATAATCACTCAAAGCTGCGATTCAAAAACATATTTCGGTATTCCGAAGGCGTCTGCCCCAAATGCTTCCGGAACACTTTGACAAGGTAACTGCTGTCCCTGAAACCGCAGTGGCCGGCAACTTCATTGACTGTCATGGATGATTTTGCCAGAAGTTCCTGCGCGTATTTTAAACGATATAATGTTACATAACTCATAGGCGGCTGTGAATAATATTTTTTGAAACATCTTCCCGCCTCACTCCTGCTGATTCCCGCGGAAGCAGCGAGTTGTTCAAGTGAGATATTTTCTGTAAAATGGTCCTGTATATAACGCAGCATTTTCTGAATCCGTATCTGTATCTGCCGGTCCCGGCTGCCACTCTTTGTATGATGAAGCTCATCCCGCCGGCAGTAAAGAGTCTGAAAGATCTGAACCAGTTCCTGATGTACCTTGATTTCCGGACACTCTTCTCTCACAGGCTGAACAATGCAGCGTTCAAAGCCAGTACCGTCGGCATTTTCGCCTGCTGAGAGAATCGCGTATACATGAAACAGGCGCGCTGACAGATTTTTCTGCCATTCCTTTTCTGATGAAAAAACAATATACGGCAGTGTCGTGTCATTAAGTATGAGACCGAAGTACTTCCGAAAAATAACACTTGTCATCGGTGCGAGCACTTCATCCGTAAAGACGATATTGGGACACAGGCACGGCCTGCCCGGGGCAGTCATACGATAGCTGTGCAGCTGTCCTCCTCCGACCAGAATAGATTCCCCTTTTCGCAGAACCAGATGATCGTATCCCACCTGCACTTCAACATCCTGCTGAATGGCAGAAAAAAATTCATAACCCATATGCCAGTGAAGCGGCACCTGATGATCAGCCCAGTGATTGAGGTCGTCTACATAGTATTTTACTGGAAAACCGGGGTCTGCAAACAGAAGGGATTCCTGAAGCTGCTGATCGAGCAGTAATGTATCCAGATCACTTATATTTTCCAAATCTCGCACCTCCCGGATGTTCTATTTTTCACATTCCGGGTAAATATTACCATAAACCAGGCAGACTGACCATAGCATCCGCCATTTTTAGATGATATTATTTTATAGTATGTTGTGTGAATACAGCTTTTGAAACATAGTACAGATAGGATAAACGGAGGCGGTCAAATGGCAACGATCTTACTTGTATTTATTTATATTTTCTACATTGGTCTGGGTATTCCCGATTCTCTGCTGGGCTCAGCATGGCCGGCAATCTACGGGGAACTCCATGTCCCTGTTTCCTATGCCAGTTTCGTTTCAGTAATCATTTCCACCGGAACAGTCATTTCCAGTCTTTTCAGCACAAAGGTGATTGCCAGACTGGGAACAGCAAAAGTTACGGCTATCTCAACCAGTCTTACAGCAATTGCATTATTAGGATTTTCCTGCTCCCACAGCTTTCTCTGGCTCTGTCTGTGCGCAGTTCCCCTTGGAATCGGAGCCGGGTCCATTGACACTGCGCTGAACAATTATGTCGCGCTTCACTATAATGCAATGCAGATGAGTTTTCTTCACTGCTTTTATGGCATCGGAGTTACTGTAAGCCCTTATCTTATGTCTCTTGCACTGTCAGAGAGCATGAACTGGAGAGGGGGATACCGCACTGTTTTTTATATTCAGCTTGTAATCGCGGTATTATCGGTTCTCAGTCTCCCACTGTGGAAGAAAGTCAAAGCAGCCCGGCAGGAGGAAGAAACAGTTCACGTGCTGCCACTGTTACAGATGATCAGGCGGAAGAAAATATGGGCATCCTGCGGCGTGTTTGCAGGAATCAGCGCTCTGGAATCCACCTGTCTGATCTGGGGAAGCACATATTTATCAGAGACAATCGGGTTATCCGCGGATATGGCAGCGGCATTCATCACGTTCTATTTTGCGGGCATAACCCTGGGCCGTTTTTTCTCCGCCCTTCTTTCGCTTAAATTTTCCGACTGGAAGATCATTATATTAGGACAGTCCGCAATACTCATAGCCGTATGTATTTTACTGCTGACAGACCGCACGGAACCCGCTGTCTTTGGGCTCTTCCTGATCGGTCTAGGAAACGGACCTGTCTTCCCCAATATGACCCATCTGACTCCGGTCCTCTATAAAAAGGAAACATCCCAATCCATCATAGGAATTGAGATGGCATTTTCAAACCTGAGCATCATGCTTACACCTGTTCTCTTTGGTTTTGTATCCGGTATTTGGGGAACCGAGATCTTTCCGGTTTTCCTGGCAGTTATGTTTGTCCTTATGGCTGGATGTACAATCGTACTTAAAATCGGGGACAGCAAAAGCCGCAGGTAATATATACCTGCGGTTATCTGCTTCGCTGCTACCAAGAGAATAATCTCTTGAGCCTTTACTCTTTGATAAGATTCATACATTATTTGATACAATCAGATGCCTTCCCGTGATCTACTGTATGTATACTGTTGTAATAAAAATCTGCGCTCCATCCCTGAAAAAGTTTCTTCATATTCATGCAGGCAAACAGATCCGGGATTGAAATCTGTTTCGGGCATCCTGCCGTGCAGTATCTGCACGCGGTACACGGAATGAGATGTTTCGAGTTAAAAATGTCACGCACTTTATCGATTGCGTCCAGTTCCTGCTGATCGAGATGCCTGAACTCTTTCATAAAGCTCAGATTGTCCTCCATCTGCTCCATACTGCTCATGCCGGAAAGAACCATGCGTATCCCTTCAAATCCGGCCGCGAACCGAAGAGCATAACTTGCCGGACTTCCACCGTTAAGATTCTTGAACACCTCCAGTGCATCCTCCGGCAGGTTGACCAGGCTGCCGCCTTTGATCGGCTCCATAACAAGGACCGGTTTTCCGAACTTCCGGCAGACCTCATAGCACTGTCTGCTCTGCACTGCCGGATCATTATAGTCCAGGTAATTGAACTGGATCTGCACCACTTCTATCTGGGGATATTCTGTCAGAATCTGCTCAAGGACATCCGCCCGGTCATGGAAAGAGATTCCAAAGTGACGGATCTTTCCCTCTGCTTTCAGATTGAGGGCAGTCTCATATGCATTACATTTTTTAAAATACTCAAAATTCTCTGCTGTCTGGGAATGCATCAGATAAAAATCAAAATAATCTACTCCGCAGGCTTCCAGCTGGCTTTCAAACAACGGACGAATATCTTCCTCTTTTTTGAAATAGGAACTTGTCAGTTTATCCGTCAGAATATACCGGTCCCGGGGATATCTTGATGTCAGGCACTTACGGATCGCTGTCTCGCTCTTTCCATCCAGATATCCATGGGCTGTATCAAAATAATTAAATCCGTTGTCCAGGAAAGTGTCCACCATACGTGAAAATTCCTCTATACCGTCAGGCTCTGTCCGAACTGTCCGCCGCCATGGCTGCAGAAAGCACTACGACAAAAATCACCATCGGTCATAAACATCTTTTCATCTTTTTTCCTTTTTATAGAATCCTGTCCACTGCAAGTCCGATCACCACGGAAATCAGGATCACATATGCCAGATAAAGAACAAATCTTTTCACCCCCAGCACGATCTTCAATGCACCCAGATTCGTGATCTTTGTCGCCGGGCCGGTGACCATAAACGCCGCTGCAGAACCCATGCTCATCCCGGATGCAAGCCACTGCTGTAATAAAGGAACCGTACCGCCGCCGCAGGCGTAGAGAGGCACTCCGATAGTGGCGGCCAGCAGGACGCCGAATCCCTCCTGTTCGCCAAAAAGTTCTGCAAAAGCGTCTGAGGGCACATATCTCTGAAACAAGGCGGAGAGCAGCACACCGATAAGGAACCAGGGAGCGGTGGCCCTGATATTCCTGCCCAGGTTCTTCAGAAACCGTATAACAGGATTCGGATCCGTATCCCGGTTTGACGCTTCGGAAAAGCCGGTGAAATTAAAATAACTTCTGTCTCTATAGAAAAATCTCACGCAGAGTCCCGCTCCCAGACCTCCCAGAAAACTGGACAGGAATCTCTCCGTCACCGCCTCCGGTCCCAGAATGCCGCTTGTGATCAGCAGCTGGGGATTCAGCAGGATGGAACTCATCATAAACGCCGCCAGCATATCATCCTTCATACCTTTCTGGGAGAAGGACGCTGCAATGGGGATTGTCCCGTACATACACAGCGGGGAGGCGATTCCCAGCAGACTGGCAGGAATAAGCCCCAGAACTCCTAACTTTTTCTTTCCAAGCGCTTCAAAAGCAGAATGGATCTTTCCTTTTCCAAAGACAGAGACAGCGGAACCGATCACCATTCCCAGCACCCAGTAGAAAAACACCTGCTCCAGCTGAATGCTGAAATAGTACCATATGTAAATAAATTCTCTTCTTAAAATATCCATGTACTTTGTCTTCCTAGCTGTCAATATTTACCAGTTCATAAGTCCTGCTTCCAAGACCGATGTCCTCCGCGTGTTCCAGCGTATGGAGACCATTTCTGGACTCAATCCGCTCCACCAGCGAATCACCGTCCTCTGCGCTGTAGACCAAATCGATACATGCCTGATCCAGAGCCACCGGATCATAGGATGCCAGGATGCCAATGTCGTGCATATCCGGTTCCGCCGGATTGGTGTCACAGTCACAGTCCACGGAGAGCCGGTTCATGACATTGATATACAGGATATTTCCATCCAGATAATCCACCACGGATTTTCCCGCCTCCGCCATGGACTCCAGAAACGCATCCTGATCCCCGCTCCACATACTTCCCCCGGTGCCGCCGCTATGGATGTGCGCCTTACCTTCCGCGGAAGCTATGCCGATGGAGATATTCTTGATCGCGCCGCCGTATCCTGCCATGGCATGTCCTTTGAAATGGGAAAGCACGACATAATAATCATAGTTTTCAAAATGGCTCCCCACATAGTTTTCTTCCAGATTTGTTCCTCCGGTCACCGGCAGTGTCATAGATCCGTCTTCATCCATGATGTCCACATCAGCGATCTCGGTATAGCCATGGTCTTCCGCAACCTGATAATGCATGGCTGTATTGGCACGGGATCCGCCATATGCCGTATTACATTCCACGATAGTCGGATTATCAAAAGACTGTACCAGATCCCCGATCAGATCTGTCCTCAGATAATTGCTTCCCGGCTCTCCGGTGGAGAGCTTCACCGCAATGTTTCCTTCCGGTGAAGCCTGAAGGGCTTCATAGACTGCGATCAGCCCGTCTGAGCTGATGTCTGTGGTCATATAAACAACCGGAGATCCCGCTGGATTATCCGTACTGTCTGTCCCGGAACTTTCAACAGATGAGCCGTCCGCTTCTTTCTGAATATTCTCTTCGATATCATCTTCTGTCTGTGCTGAAGTCTCGCCTGAAGTATCCTCTGTTGTTCCGCTGCATCCGGCAAGCATGCCCATGACCGTAATAGTGGCGATCAGTATACTCACAACTTTTTTTCTCATAAATCCTCCTTTTTATGAAGCGGCAATTTACCATGTTTCTGAATTTCTCTTAATTCATTATCCTCTGATTCCCGTATCCTGTCTAATACCTGTCCTTTATCATGAATCATTCCTGTCATGTATAATAAAAATATGCTTCAGTCAGATCTTATCCGACTATATACCATGTGTTGATCAAATACCGAATCATCGCCTATTCAGGACCTTATACTAAGGCCGGCACATAAAAACAGGCGCCTGGAATTCCCGGCGCCCTATTTTTATCACAATTTAGGCTTTTCAATATGATCAGTTTTCTGTAGTTTATCTCCTGACCATCCTAGTTTTATTCGAATTATTTCTTCACGTCCAATAGCTTGGTACCCTCCGGCGGATTGCTGTCTATCGCGCCTACGATTCTGTGGGGCATATATGGTTCTTCCAGAAATGCAATGTCTTCCTCTGTTAATTTCACCGAAAATGCTCCGGCGGCATCATCAAAATGCGATGCTTTTGTCGCTCCGATGATCGGTGCTGTCACTCCTTTTGCCCATTCCCATGCCAATGCGATCTGCTGCATTTTTACGCCGTATTTTTCTGCCAGAAGATGAACCCTGCGGACAATTTCCATATCCTGCTCCTGAGTTCTGTCATATTTTCCCATAGCTGCCCGATCTGTTTTGCTGCGAATAGAATCTGAGTTCCATTCCGGCCGGGTCAGATGTCCGGCCGCAAGAGGACTGTAGGGCATGAGGGATACATTCATCTGACGGCAAATTGGAATCAGCTCACGCTCATCTTCCCGATAAAGAAGATTGTAATGATTCTCCATAGCCACAAACTGTGCCCACCCGTTGTCCCGGGCAGCGAGCTGCATATTATAGAATTGGTATCCATACATAGCTGACGCTCCGATTGCCCGTACTTTCCCGGACACCACCAGATCATTCAGAGCCTCCATCGTCTCTTCAATCGGCGTATCATAGTCAAAGCGATGAATAATGTACAGATCCAGATAGTCTGTACCGAGCCGTTTCAGACTGCCTTCAATTTCCCGGTGGATCGCTTTGGAAGAAAGTCTTCCGGGATTAAAATAGACTTTGGATGCAATAAAAACTTTATCTCTTGAAACATTTTTTCTGAGTGCATTCCCAAGATATTCTTCACTGGTTCCTTCTGAATATCCGTTTGCAGTATCAAAAAAATTAATCCCCAGGTCAAGCGCATGTTTTACGATTTCCTCTGTTCCTTTTTCATCCAATGTCCAGTCATGCAGTGTTCCCGGTTTTCCAAAGCTCATGCAGCCCACGCAGATCTTCGACACCTCAATGTCCGTATTTCCAAGTTTTGCGTATTCCATATTCACCAATCCTTTTTTCACACATTAACTTCATTAAATCTAATCCGACTTATCAAATTCTCTGTATTCATTATCCTACAGTTTCCGCCGGATGTCTAATACCTGTCTGTTATGAAAAACCATTCTTTTTCCGCATACCAAAATAAGGACAGCGCCTGCATTAACCATGCTCTCGACATAATGTTCTCTTTTATTGCTTACAATTAATTATTTTCCTGGTCTCAGCGGTCCGTAGAAATAAGACGCCGTCGCGCCTCCGTCGATCAGGAAATCCGCCCCGGTGATAAATGCTCCTTTATCGCTCATGAGAAGCTCGGCTACGTTTGCGACTTCATCCGCCGTACCCGGACGTCCTGCCGGGCACTTTGCAAACATATTTTTATAGAAGTCTCCACGCGGACCGTTGAACTCGTCGATTGCAAGAGGAGTTACAATGATTCCCGGTGAGATTGAATTAATACGCGCGCCCTTTTCGCCCCATTTCACGGACTCTGCCATGACACGTTTCTCATTGCAGCGTTTTGCCATCTGATAAGCGTGCAGTGTATCTTTGATATTTTCCGGCTGAAGGATATCAAGCTTTAGCAGTTCCTCTGTCGGTGTGCAGGCGAGCTGTTCATCCTCCTCAGGAGTAAGTGCCGGCATTCTGTGTCCGGACTGGCTTGAGATGGTCACACCAACTCCGCCTTCTTTTATCACCTTGCCGACCTCCTCGAGAAGTACAGCTGTGCCGTACAGATCTACTTTCAGGATTGCCTCAATGGGAGCCTGACTCGGGGAAACACCCGCCGCATTTACCAGCATGGATATATCCCCATACTCCTGAGCTTTTGCGATCAGATTCTTGATAGACTCTCTGGAGGAGAGATCCATCTCCATGGCCTCCACATCAAATCCTGCGTCATTCATGATCTTTGCGATTGCCTGAGCGTTCTCCGGTTTCTTGTCTCCGATCACGATTTTCTTAGCATATCCCATACGGCGGGCGATCGCCATCCCGATCTGGCCCGCGCCTGTTAAAATCATTACATCTTTTTTCATAATGAATACACCTCTTTCTTTTAGATATCTGTACTGACTATCTTCCTGTCATTATCAGCATACTCTCAGAATAGCACGCTCCATAGACTTCTGTCCGGTCAAGGATATCATCCAGTTTCTTCCATTCATCGGCTTTTAATTTCACATATGCCGCACCTGAACGGTACAAAACCGATACCCAGTTCCTTCATGGTCCCTGCCACTTCTTCAATCGGAACATTCGGATCTAGCCGGTGCTGATAGTAGAGATCGACAAGAACCACCTGATCACGGACAGGTTCCAAAGCCTCTCCTACCAGTTCTTCGTTAGCATAAATGCCGTAAAGTTCTGAGGTATCGAAGAAATTCTCTCCCATCTCCACGGCTCTTCTCAAAAAGAAATTGCTTCCTTTTTATCCGGGAACGGCGGATAACTCTGCCTCCTGCATTTTTAATATGCCTGTTTTTATCTGTGGCCTCCGAAAACCTGTGACATTGTCATATGATCAAGAGCATCATCAATCTGCGCCACTTCCTCTTTGGTCAGTTCAATCTCTGCCGCACCCATATTTTCCTTCAGTCTTGATAACTTTCTCGACCCGGGAATCGGTACGATATATGGCCGCTTTTCCAGTATCCACGCAAGGGAGATCTGCGCCGGCGTCGCGTCTTTCTCCTTTGCTTTGGTCTGGATCAGCTCCAGCAGATCCGCATTTTGTTCAACGCCTTCTTTTGTAAACTGAGGCATACTGCTCCTGAAATCCGCCGGACTCTGCTCAAACTGAGAGGTATCCCGGTAGCAGGCCGTAAGGAATCCATTGGCCAGAGGACTGAAAGCTACAAATCCCACCTGCAATTCTTCCAGTACAGGGAACAGCCTTTCATAATCCCGGTACATCATAGAAAGTCTGTTCTGGATCGCCGTCACCGGGCATACCTTATGGGCTCTTCGAAAATATTCCTCATCCACTTCGGAAATTCCCCAGTGCAAGATCTTTCCCTCTTTTATCAGCTCTGACATGGCTCCCGCCACTTCCTCCGGCTCCACTTTCGGATCGATCCTGTGCTGATAATACAGGTCGATATGGTCTGTCTGCAGTTTTTTCAGGCTGCCCTCCACGGATTTCCTGATTGTCTCCGGGCGGCTGTCCATCTCCAGATGATCCCCCTTATGCTGCACACCGCACTTTGTAGCCAGGATGATCTTATCACGATAGGGCTTCAACGCCTTCCCCACAAGCTCTTCGTTATAGGCGGTGCTCCCGTCCGCGTTCACTCCGGTATAACATTCTGCAGTATCAAACATGGTATAACCTATATCTACCGCCTGAGCCAGCAGCTCTGTCATCTCCTTTACATCTGCCGGCGCGCCGGATGCGTGTGTCATTCCCATACATCCCAGCCCGACGGCGGATACTTTAAGATCCTTTCCAAGAATTCTGGTCTTCATCGTCCATTCCTCCATTCTTATACTGAAGCAGTTCCGTGTATTACATCATCTTTCTGACCCATGCCTCAACTTTGGAACGGGACTGAGCCGCCTCGGCGCCGTGGATGGAGAGCCCTTTTTCGACTGTAGCTCCTTTACAGATTTTTTTTAAATCACGTTCACTACTTCCCATTCCGCTCCCTTCATTGGTACAGAAAGGAATAATCCTTTTACCTGTCAGATCATAATGCTCTAAGAAAGTATACATAGCCATCGGCATACTTCCCCACCAATTTGGGTAACCGATAATCAGATTTTTATAGTTATTAAGGTTATCGCAAAACTTCTTCAGTTCCGGCCTTGCGCCCTCCCGAAGTTCCTTTTTTGCCTCATCGATACATTCATAATAATCATCTGGATAAGCCTTTACAGTTTCTACCTGAAATAAATCTCCGCCGGTAATGTCTGCGATCATCTCTGCAACAATTTCTGTATTTCCTTTGGAAAGATTTTTAATATTGCCATTCCAGTAGTTCTCGCCCTTGCGGGAATAATATACGATTAATGTATCACTCATCTTTAATTCCTCCACTTATTTTTCTGTTATCTATTTTAAATTTATTTTACAAGTTATCAATTTCAATTTTAGATGGAAATGATCAGTAAAACTTATGCGAATATCATAATATGTAAATTCTGTATATGTATAATTGATTAATAATATAAAAAGGCACAGCTACTATGGGAAAAAATTCTTCTGTAGTAACTGTGCCGCATTATAGAAACTTTTTATATTTTTTTATTGAAGATTGTTGGTCGTCTAAGAAAATTTATATCAGAACCCGATTTTTCCAAGCCACCTGTCAATATCCGCCTGGTAATTTTCCATATTTTCCGGCGCGTTTTTCTTTGTGGATACCTGATAAGAATTGAAAATTCCGTGTCCGTTCAATACCTTAGCCCCAGGACAAAGTTTTGTCACATCTTGCACATGCAGGCCGCTGGTGCCGTGGGGCATAAATGGAACGACCGTCTTACCGGAAAAATCGTTTTGATGCAGGAAGGTCCGCACAGGATTGGCGATGGTTCCCCACCAGTTCCGGCTCATAGGTCGCACCATCGCGACCGACTTTTCGCACGCAAGCATCATAGTCCGTTGGATATGCCTCTTTCCGCATGGATTCCTTTTGACTGTGAAGAACATTTTGAATGTGTATTGTGTACACACAGTAATGATCATAGAAAAGAACTGCAGGACTTTATCCATACGTTACAGACGGTTTATTCTGAAAAAACGGATACCAGAATATTTTTCTGATACCCGTCCATACTCTCTTACTTTTCAGTTTTTCTTCTGTGTATTCTCAGATGTAAGAAGCTTCCTGAGGATTGCGGCAAACTCTTCAATGTAATAATTCGTCTGTTCTTTCAGCCAGAACACGCAGTAGTTTCTCTGAAGCTGTCGCCCGTTCCGGACAATGGGCAGCCTCCTGATAGCGGCTCCTGCCGGCGGCAGTGTTCCCACACTCTCAATGGGGAGAAAGCCCCGGTTCCCGGCCACCATAAGCCTCCCCTCCTCCAGATTCTCCGCGAACAGGAATTTTCCTCCGAACCCCAGAGTGTTCTGAAAATAATCCTGTTCTGTATTCTGCTGTTCTCTGGAAGAGATCAGGATACAGGGAAGCCGTTTCAGGCTTTCCAGCTCCACAGATTCCTGACTGCTCAGATGACTGCGCACTGAGAGTTCTGCATAGCACCCGCACTGCAGAAGCTGATAGTTTTCATACTGGCTGGAAAAGGCCCGTCTCTGGTCGCTTAAGATCACGTCCACTCCGCCGAAGCGAAGCAGATCATACAGCTCTTCGTGAGTGCCGTTGACAATACTGATAGACACTTCAGGATAAAGCTGAGAGAACTCCGCAACAGCCTGATGAAGCTCCTGGCCGCTGTAGCACCGCAGATAGCCGATGCGCAGCTGCAGTTCGTCATCCTGCCCGATCCGTATCGTCTCCCGGCGGACATTATCCACCTCTTCCAGAATCCCCTTACTCTGGCTGTAAAAATATTCTCCGGCCGGAGTAAGGGTAAATTTTCTGTTTTCTCTGTGGATCAGCTCCACTCCCAGTTCTTTTTCCAGCGCCCGTATCTGCTGGGAGATAGCGGACTGTGATATATAACACTGCCCTGCCGCCTCAGTAAAGCTGTTACAGTCCACAACGGCGGTAAAATATCTCATCTGTCGAAAAAGCAAAGGCTCACCTCACCTTTCAATAAACCGCTCATTTATGTATCAGGTACACTGTACCAGATAAATGCACGTACAGTCAATAATAAGCAGGTTTCTGATTCCGACGGTATAATTCGTGTTACATTTCACATTTATCTGATTAGTATAATATAATCGCTGCCACGACAGCCACTGCCGAACCGATCATCGGCGCCAGCACACTTGTCACAAACACGTACCAGTAGCTCTCTGCCAGAGACAGATTCATCCATCTCAACTGAGCGACCATACCGCCCGCATTCGGAAGCGTATTCATACCGGTCGCACACGCCGGGGCAAGCCTGTGAAGCGCTCCCGGATCTGCGCCATTGGCGATCAGCCCGCTGGAGAGATGCTCAAAGAACATGGCAATAGCGGAAGTACCGCTTCCCATGATTCCTGCCAGTACATTCAGGCCGATAAACTCTGTAATATATGGATTCATTTTCAGTCCCAGGACAAAATCAATGACTCCCTGAAATCCCGGACAGGACTGCAGTACACCTGAGAATCCCAGTATAGCTGCCGCCATGATCGTCGCCCCGATACCGTTGTCGACTCCCTTGCCGATTACCTTAGTCACACCTTTGAGCTGTTTAAAACACAGGAGCACGATGACTGCGGAACCGATGAAGAGGCTCAGAACAACCACCGCGTTGGTATTCATATCGGTAACATTTGAAAAGAGCAGCACAAGAACCACTGACAGTACAAACGGAATCAGAGCAATGCCGAACGGAGGCAGATCATCTCTGGACGGCTCAATCTTAACAGGCTGGCTCGCGTCAACTACGGTTCCTTCTTTTATCGCGGCTTTCTTTGCCGCATGGACCATGTAAAAGTATCCGACCGCGATTGAGACAATAAATGCGAGCCATCCGAGGATCGGGGCGGAACTCATAGATGTTCCAAGATACTGTGCCGGCATGATATTCGTAATGTTGATGGCATATGGAATCATAGCCGAGCATGTAGCCCCTATAAAAATGATACCCGGGATCATCCGGTACGGATATCCCGCCTGTTTCATCATAACTGTGGCTATCGGCGCCAGCACAAATAACACGACAAATCCTGATACTCCCACGTACACAAACACCGTACTGAGCACTGTGATAGAGAGAATGACCCTCTTCACACCCAGCTTTTCCGTGATCACGTTAGCAATAGACTCGGCACATCCCGATGATCCCATCAGCTCGTCGAACACAGCACCGATTACCAGTACGAACAGATTGCTTCCTATAAATCCGATATAGCCGTCTGCATATGCCGTAAGCGCGTCCCACCACTGCATCCAGCTTGTAAGGATGATAATAAAGGAGACAAGAATTGTAGATGTAAACACATCCAGGCCTTTCCAGATTACAACAATAAATACTACCGCTGCCACCAGAAGGCCGATCACTGATATTATAGTTTCCAGTCCCGCTTCTCCTTATCTTATTCTTCTTCACCGATGATACGGATCTTTCCAAGCTCTTTTCTGTACGGATTCTTCCCGTTGTAAAGATGCAAGTCTATGCACCGGCTGATATTCTCATTGTCTTTGATCTTCTGGGAACCGTGCGGTTCTCCCTCAAAAAGTTCCAGTTCTACACGATCCTCGCCACAGACCGCCTTCACTTTCTCATACATATAGATGGACTGGTGGTGATCGATGATCAGATCATCCGTCCCGTGCTCAAGGAGCATCGACGGACAGTCTTCTCTCACCTGGCAGATCGGGCTTACCCTGCATGTTTTTTCCGGATACTGGATCGGATTATAGCCGAGGAGCATGGTAAACAGTGATGAAGTCCCCACGCCGTCTCCCGGCATCATGCCTTTTCCCGCGCCTGTCCTTGTCCTGATGTCCTCGATATCGACACCGAACTGTTCCGCAGAGCATAGCTCACTGATCGTATACCACGCAAGCGCACACTGTACTTTTGAAGACGCCTTTACTCCCACGGAAAGGTCATCGTACTCTTCACGGTCGCCGGTTACCGCCAGAAGCTGGGTTACAGTACCGCCGGCGGAATTTCCCCATACGGCAAAGCGCTCCGGATCAAGGTTCAGCTTGTCTGCATTGGCTCTCAGATACCGGATCGCAGCCTTTCCGTCAATAAGCTGTGCCGGCCAGAGCGCTTCCTGCACCAGACGGTATTCCACTGTAGCAACGGCATACCCCTGTGTCACAGGGAGACACATTGATTTGATGTGATGCGTCCTTTTATGCCCCATGGCAAATGCGCCGCCGTGGAACACGATAACGAGCGGATACGGCCCATCTCCCTCATCCGGATATATGATATCCAGAATCTGGTTTTCCGACTGATCCGCATATCGCAGATCCAGTTCATCATGTCCATCTCCGGCTCGGAAGCCAGAAACTGTTCTCTGTTGTTAAATCCTGCCATTATATACCTCCTTAAATCGGATTAAAGACTTTTGTGAAGAAGTCCCAGAACTGTCTGAAGGTCCTCTGCTCCCATCTGTCCGGGTGCGGATGCTTTTCCTACCGCTCCGAATGTCAGTGCAGAACCGAACACCTCTCCGCACAGTCTGCTGATAACGCCTGTCCCGGACATGGACATGGTAATGATCGGGCGGTCTGCATACTCTGACGCCATCTCCTCGGTAGCTGCCAGAAGTGTGAGCACGTCTTTCTTATTCTCCGGCATAACAGCGATCTTCGGGATATCTGCCCCGAGATCCTGCATTTTCCGAAGCCGTGACACGATCTCATCTTTGTCCGGCGTCTTATGGAAATCATGATTGGACGCAACGACTTTTACGCCGCATGCATGAGCTGTCTCAACAACTGCTTTTACCGCGTCGTCTCCTGTGAACGCCTCAATATCCACCAGATCGATAAGTCCTGTCTGTGCCGCTTTCTGATTAAGCTCTACATAAGCATCTGTCTCGATTGCTTTCTCACCGCCTTCCTTGGAAGTACGGAATGTAAAAAGAATCGGAATCTCGCCCAGAACATCTCTTAATGCTTTCATCGTATCCTCTGTCTTGTCGAAATCAAAAATATCCTCATACCAGTCAACGCGCCACTCTACCACATCCGCCGCGGTAGTCTTAATTGTCTCTGCCGCCTTTAAGATTTCTTCTCTTGTAACGCCGACAATGGGGACACAGATCTTGGGAATTCCTGTGCCGATCTCTACATTTCTTACTTTTACCGGATTCATTCTTCATTATCCTCCTGTTTTTTATTATGTTTTTATTAACCGCAGGAAGGCAGCGTTCCGGACAGATCCGTTCTATGTAGGCTCTGTCCGCAGGCTGCCTGTCTTGCTGTATTACTTATTTGGATGTGTCTGCATTTTTCAGCAGTACACCGTATCTTACATTTACAAAGACTGCAAGTACGATACCGATAATCGTGATCACGATGTTCATCACGATAACACCTGATGCACTCATATTGGATGCCGCTGTCAGGATCGTGTAGTTACACAGGCTGGACGCGATCATAACAAGGCTTGTAAGCGTACCTTTGATCTTCGGGAACAGGTCGTTTGCGACAGCTGTCACCATCTGGAGCACTCCGCCGGCTCCCGCGTAGCCGATCACAAACGCGCCGACATAGCAAATCATCGGACTCTTTACCAGATAAACGAGCACCAGCATTACCAGTGAGATCACCGGATAGATTACGAGGAAACGAACCTGTTTGAACTTCGTGATCAGAATACTTGTCACAAACAGAGCAACCAGTGTTCCCGCCGAATAATAGGTCTGCATCATGGAGACATCTTCAGATGCTATTCCCGCGACATCCGTACCGAATGTCTGCGCACAGTTCAGTCAGAGCTGGAATGTCGCTGTACATGTAAATCCGATCAGGATCAGGGCGACACTCTCCAGAGAGAAATGAGCGCTCTTTAAATTGTTGATAAAGGACTCTCCTTTTCCTACGCCCTCCACTTTCGGAAGCGGTGCAAAGATTGCAAGCACACCAAGTACTGCGATCACAATGCCGCATACGAGGGGCAGCGTCAGATATGACATGGAAGTTCCCACGCAGATTCCGAGGAAAAATGGAAGGAGCAGCTGTGCTACTGAGATAAACAGCTTGATTCCCATTGTAGCGATACCGGTATATTTGTAGATGATCTCCGCGACCGCCGGATATGTAGCAGTATCAAGGAACGAGTTGGCAATGCCTCCAAGTACTGCCGCCACATAGGCAACTGCCATATTCGGTGAAAAAGCGATTCCCACAAAAAAGATCACATAGGAAAAGCATCCGATCAGAACGGAGACTCTTCGTCCGAATTTATCGGACAGGGGACCTGCAAACGGAAGGGAGATCAGACGTCCCAGTCCGAGTGCCGCGGCAACTGCCGTGACTCCCATTACATCGCTCATGCCCCACTGTTCTGCCAGAAGTTCTTTAACAAGCTGCTGGCTTAAGATGGAACATCCGATACCATGGATAAAATAGTTTAAATAAAGGATAAGTGCACTGGGCAGATATTTCTTATTCATAGTATATATTTCCCTCTCCTCTCATTGTCATTTTAGTCGTATTTAATGTCAAGTACTTCTTTCATGTGGTCGATCGGCATATGTTTACCTGTCCACAGATAGAACGCCGCATCTCCCTGGAAAAGCATCATTCCCAGACCGTTCATTGTCTTGCATCCTGCTTCTTTTGCCATCTTCAGGGTCAGCGTCTCTCTCGGCGCATAGATCGTATCAGTAACGATCAGATCCGGGCGGAAGAAAGATTTGTCCGGAATTACAGACTGGCCTTCCAGCGGTTTCATCCCAACCCCTGTTGCCTGTGCGAAAAGATAGCTGTCAGCGATCCCTTCTCTTAATTTCTCTTTGTCATCCAGATCGTACAGATTTACAACACAGTCTGTATTATTGCGGATTGTCTCGACTGTCTTTTCTGCCGCTTCCCAGAATTTATCTTTAATATTGAAGATAGAGATTTCTTTCACTCCGTCCAGAGCAGCCTGTACCTCGATTGCTTTTGCAGCGCCGCCGGCTCCGGTGATCGTCATTTTTTTGCCGATCACATCAATATTGTTATCCTTTAAGGACTGCATATATCCGATACCGTCTGTGATGTGTCCGATCAGCTTTCCATTGTCATTTACGATCGTATTGACAGCGCCGCACATCTCTGCCGCCGGTGAGAGTTCATCCAGATACTGTCCTACTACTGTCTTGTTCGGCATGGATATATTGGAGCCTACCATCTTTAATGCGCGCAGGCCTTTGATCGCATCCTCCAATGTGCTGTTGTCCACTTCAAATGCAAGATAAGCGTAGTCCAGTCCCAAAGTGGCAAATGCTTCGTTGTGCATTGCCGGTGAACTTGAATGTCTGATCGGATATGCCATCAGCCCAATCAATTCTGTGTGTCCTGTGATTCTCTCTGCCATGATTTTTTCTCCTTTTGTTTTGTTACTTTTTTGTTTGTTAAATATCAAACAACCTCTCTGGCTCCATTATACGGAAAACAAATTAATAGTTCCAATATATCTTTTTGTATTTTTTGATAGCTATATGCTATCACTATATGGTATAATCCACAAAAAGGAGGCAGACATGACTTTAAATCAGATTCTTTATTTTCAAACCATTGCACAATGCCAGCACTTTCGTCTCGCAGCATCTGAACTGAATATTTCCCAGCCGTCCCTGAGCCGCTCGATTGCCAATCTGGAAGAGGAACTGGGTATTATTCTTTTTGAGAGAAAAGGCCGCACCGTTACGCTTACAAAATACGGCCGGATCTTTCTGGAACATGCAGACCGGATTCTAAACGAAGTAAGGATCGCAGAAAAGCAGATGAAGAAGCTGTCTGGAAACGCCGGACATGTAGATATAGCCTATGTATTTCCTCTGGCTGCCCGGTATATTCCCCATACAGTAAGGCAATTCCTTGAAAAGGGGAAAAATAAACAGATCAGCTTTAGTTTCCATCAAAGTTATACTCGTGAGATGATAAGCGGGCTGAAAACAGACCAGTACGACGTCATATTCGGATCATATGTAGAAAATGAGCCGGATATCCAATTTGTCCCGATCCTGAACCAGGAAATGATCGTAATCACTCCGTTGGGGCATCCCCTGGCCGGAAAAGCAGACCCTGTTCTTCAGGATCTGGAAAATTATCCTGTCATGGGGTATGACAGGACATCCGGCCTGGGTGGTTTTACAAACCGAATTTATTCTTCTTATTCTATGAAGCCCAATATCATATGCGAATCACCGGATGAGAACGCGATCGCATCACTGGTAGCGGAAAATTTCGGAATTGCACTTGTGGCGGACGTGGAGATACTGGATCATTTTCCTCTGGAAAAGATTCATCTTGCCAACGTCAATCTCCGCCATACCGTATATATGGCATATATGAAAAACCGATACCAGATCCCGGCCGTGCGGAATTTCATTTCCTTTATTCAGAAAGAAGGAACTCATATCTGACTGCTAAAGCCCCCGCCGCTTTACATACTCTTCAAAGCGCCGTACAAGCGGGGGCTCATACTGCTCTCTGTTCCTCGCCATATAGACATATCTTTTTTCATGCTGGTTCCGTATTCTGAGCACATCCACATCCAGCATTTTCAGGACAGGGATCTCCGGCATCACCGCGATTCCGAAATTCTGCGCCACAAGCCCCGCCATGGATCCGTCTTCCTCGATCTCATACGCGATATCCGGCCTGACCTTAAGCTGCTCAAACATCCGATCCACTACAGGCCGAAGACCGCTGTTCGGCGTATAAAATATCTGCGGATAGGCTGCCGCCTGCTCCAGGTCTACAGACCCGGAATAAGCAAGCGGATGCCCTTTGGGCACTACCACAACCAGATTCTCTGTCCCGACCGGCGTAAACTGTATGCCCGACTCCCGCTCCGCCATGGAGCAGAACCCGATATCGTATTTTTCATCTTTCAATCCCTGGATCACCTCGGACGTATTTCCCACCGTAAAGCGAAATTTTACATTCAGCTCTTCGTATGTGTGTATAAAATCACTCACAAGCTGCGGGACAAATTCACTTCCCAGAGTATAGATATAGGCAAGTTCGATCACGCCCTCTGTCTGCCCGGTCAGAGCCCGTACTTTTCGAACCCCTGTATCCAGAGTCTTTAACGCCTGTTCCACATATTCCCTGAAAAAGCTTCCATATCTGGTCAGGACGACATTTCGTCCCCGCTTTTCAAATAATTTTGTCCCCAGCTCTCCCTCAAGCGTGCTGATCGCATGGCTCAGGGAAGGCTGAGTGATATTCAGATCCTCCGCCGCTCTTGTATAATGTTCTGTCTCAGCAAGCTTTATAAAATAATGCAGTTGATTCAGATTCATAAAACCACCTCTTTTATATAAAATATCACAATTCATAGTTTTTATCTATTGTTTTGACGTTAAATATGCATTTGTTTTATATTTATTTTTTCACTATAATACGGCTTGTAAACGGATTGTTAATATGATGACGATAGTCCGGCAAAAAACCGGCGCTGGATTCCGTTTAAAAACAGCCTCTCAACAAATCACACTTTAAAACGGTAGTATTATACAGGAGATTATCATATGAAAAAAGAATTCAGACACATATTCGAACCTTTTACTGTACGCCGTATGACTGTCAAGAACAGGATCATGATGACACCAATGGGAACAAACTATGGTGAACAGAACGGCGAAATGAGCTTCCTTCATATTAATTATTACGAACAGCGCGCCAAAGGAGGAACCGGGCTCATCATGGTGGAAAATGCAAGTGTAGATTCACCGGAGGGCTCTAACGGGACAACACAGCTGCGCATCGACCACGACAACTACATTCCCCGCCTTTTTAAACTGACAGAAACAATCCACAAACACGGGACATGTATTGGTATCCAGTTAAATCATGCAGGTGCATCTGCACAGTCGGCGCGCACCAATATGCAGCCGGTCTCTGCTTCCAACATTCCATCCAAGGATGGCGGTGAGATTCCCCCGTCCATTGGAAAAAGACGAAATCCTTCGTATTGTAAAAAAATACGGAGAAGCGGCAAAACGTGCCCAGACAGCTGGATTCGACTGTGTCGAGATCCACGCCGGCCACTCTTATCTGCTCAGCCAGTTTCTCTCTCCTCTCACAAATAAAAGGACATAGGCGTTTGCAAAACGCCACAAACCGCATAAATACGGCATTTTTTGTTTCTGAAAATCAAATAACTCCTCACCGGATATGGTATAATAGAGTCATCCAAAAACTATAAACCACCATCCAAGAAAGGAGTTATTCTGATACCTATGATACCATATAAACAGCTTTCTCTGGCAGATATTTTTTCAGATTGCCAAGAAAAATTTGAAAATGACAAACCTGCGTTTCTTTCCCTATTAGAAACCCATATCGACATTGATAAAATTATCCCCATTTCTTTCAGAAATCATTTTTATGCATTAACGGGCAGAACCCGTAAATACCCCTTGCAAGCTTTCCTGTGGGCTTTGATCATCCAACGTATTTTCTCAATTCCTACAGACCAGCTTCTCCTGACTTTTCTTGCTTACTCAAAACCTCTTCGTGAATTCTGCGGTTTTACCAAAGTCCCCGACGCTTCCAAAATCACTCGTTTCAAACAGGACTTTTTAGATGATCTGCAGCTCGTATTCGATTATCTCGTTGATATTACAGAGCCCATCTGCCAGTCCATTGATTCTGCAAAAGCGGATATGACCATCTTTGATTCTTCCGGTATTGAAGCATTTGTCACCGAAAACAATCCGAAGCACGCTAATAGAATCATTAAGCAGCTTAAGGCGTTTGCGAGAGCTCAGGGCTTTGATAAATCCTACGATCCTTATAAGGCTGCCTACGCTTCCATGCCTTCCCATGCTTCTGCGAATCCTGAAATCAAGCAGCTGTATATCAATGGCCATTTTTGCTATGTCTTCAAGTTCGGCATTGTCACCAACGGGCTGGGCATCATCCGTCATATCTCTTTCTATAACAAAGACTTTATGACATCTCACCCCGATATTGTTGTCGAGAAGAAATCCGACTCCCCTGATGAAGATAAGTGTGTTCATGATTCAAAGCTTTTGATCCCGACACTCAAAGACTTCTTTTCAAAACATCCTCTAATCAATCCGAAAACCTTCCTCGGAGATGCTGCTTTCGATACCGCACAGCTCTATATGAGCCTTCTTTCCGGTGATACTTTTGGTAAAGACAAGCATTTCCAGAAAGCATATATTCCACTAAATGCAAGATTAGGTCTTGAAAATCAGGATTATACCATCAATGAAGACGGTATCCCCTGTTGTCCTCATGATCCTTCACTCCCTATGAAGTACGAATGCACTTCAAAACTAAGAAGCGGTGTTACCAGATTCAAGTTTGTCTGTCCAAAAATGATATGGGCTTACGATCAATCCACCCAAAAATCTCATAGACAATGCTGTTGCGAAAATCCTTGTACCACTTCAAGATGCGGTCGTATGGTTTATATCTATCCGGGAAAGGATCTGCGCGCTTATCCCGGAACAATCCGCGGAACCGAAGAATGGGATAACACCTATAAAATAAGGACTGTTGTCGAAAGAGATATCAATCACATCAAAGATAATCTCTGTCTCGCAGGACGCCGAACACAAAATGAGAAGACGCTGCATGCTGATCTGATCCTTGCCGGTATCACACAGCTCATTACTGTTGTTCTCGCCGATAAAATCAAACATCATGAATACATTCGAAGCTTAAAGCCACTCATAGCATAGGACTTACCACTTTCATAAAGCCAATAGCTTATTAAAGTGCGCCTAAAATGTCCGGTTATCCACTTTTCATTCCAGAATTCATACTCTGCATAAATTCTTCCATGCTTTAGCTCGAAATTTCGAACAAGCTTCGCGAGTTTCGCAATTACCTAATAAAAGGACAGACGAATTCGGCGGCTCACCGGAAAACAGAGCCCGCTTCGCACGGCTTGTAATGGAAGAAGTCAGAAAGCAGGTAGGACCTTTCTTCCCGATTTTCCTGCGTATCAGCGCTGATGAATTCATGGAAGGCGGCAACACGCTGGACGACTGTCTGGACTATCTCCAGTATATTCAGGAAGAAGCGGACGTCATCGACGTATCCTGCGGCCTGAACGGTTCCATCCAGTATCAGATTGACTCCAACCATTTCCCGGATGGATGGCGCTCCTATATGGCCAGAGCTGTCAAAGAACGATATAACAAGCCCTGTGTGACAATGGGAAATATCAGAGATCCCCATGTAGCTGAAGATATTCTGGCAAGAGGGGATGCAGACCTTATCGGTATCGGCCGTGGTCTGATCGCTGATCCTGAATGGGTCAACAAAGTAGAATTCGGCGACATCTGTGATATCAGGAAATGTATCTCCTGCAATATCGGATGTGCGGGCAACCGTATCGGCATCAACCGTCCGATCCGCTGCACCATCAATCCTGCTGTGACCGACGGTGAAGAGTACAAGAAACTCCATATTTCAAAACCCTGCAATGTGGTGGTTGTAGGCGGAGGAACAGCAGGGATGGAAGCAGCCTGTACGGCCGCAGAGGTAGGATGCACCACATTTCTCATCGAGAAGAAGCCTTATCTCGGAGGATTGGCTGCGGAGATTTCCAAGATTCCGGATAAGAAGCGTCTGTCTGACTTCCCGCAGTATATGATCCATCGCACTACAAAGCTTAAAAACCTGTTTACATTTACAAATATGGAGGCAAATGTAGACTTTATCAGAAGTCTGAAACCGAACATCATTGTCAACGCAACCGGCTCCTCGCCTCTTCTTCCGCCGATCGCCGGACTCCATGAGAATCTAGGGAAAGAAGGAAGCAAAGTATACACGATCCTGGATATGATCAACCATCTGGGCGAATATCCGGAAGATATGAACGGGGAAAAAGTCGTCGTCATCGGCGGAGGCGCTGTCGGACTTGATGTAGTAGAATACTTTGCACCGAGAGGCGCTGATGTGAGCATTGTCGAAATGATGCCGATCATCGGAAACGGTATTGACCCGGTATCCAAAGTGGACATAAACACACTGATGAACAAATACGGAGTAAAACAGATGCCGAATACAGCGCTCAAAGAAGTCCGTCCGGACAACTTCCTCGTGGAAGCTGACGGTGAGCAGAGAGAACTGCCTTTCGATTATGGTTTTGTCTGCCTCGGCATGAAAGCGGAGCATCCGGTTCTCCAGAATCTTCGTGACGCATTCGGCGAAGAGGATCAGATCGAGATCGTGAACATCGGAGACAGTGTCCGTGCCAGAAGGATCATCGACGGCACGGAAGAGGGAAGAAATATCCTGAATACACTTGAAAGACGTGGATATCTGTAATAATCTCTCACCTGATTATCTGCCAATATCATAAGAATTGCTGCTCATACAGAAACGGCATCCGGAAATTACCGGATGCCGTTTTATCATATCTCATCAATTCTGTTCAGAGTACCTGATCAATGGCATTTACTCCACCCGCAGCATTTACAGATGTTACATCCCTCTTCAAATACAAGCGGCTCGCCGCACTCCGGGCAGTACATCTTATCTGTCTCTGTCTCAGAGCTCACTGCTTTCGGCTTCGGCGCTTTCTCCATCTTACGGGCAGCTTTTACATTTGTGTTTCCCTGACGTTCTGCCAGTTCCGCCTGCATCTCATTGTACATATCCATGAGCGCATTGCCCACAGCCATCGGACAGCATGCTCCTTTGCTCGTATCCTTTCTCGAGACACGTCTCGCAGTATAGGACGGACATGAACCACTGGAATTGAGCTGATCCACGATCGTCTCAATGTCGATGCCGCCTCTGGCGCTGATGGAGATCATACGGGAAAGGCCAACCATGAAGTTGTTGCATCCGCCTGTGGAGCCTTTGCTCAAATATGTCTCCAGAAGAGCTCCTGTGTGCGGATCGAACAATGCGATACAATGAAGGCTTCCGCATCCTGTGGTCAGCTTTCTCTTCTTTCCGACTACATCGTCTGTGACAAGCAGGATCTCACCTCTCTTAAGGCCTTCTCCTGCGGATACTTTCTTTGTCTCTTTCTTCTCAGTAGTATTAAGGATACCGATCCTCTTACATCCGTCGCGGAAGATCGTGATACCCTTAAGTCCCTTCTCATAGGCATACAGATAGAGGCTTTCGGTCTCTTCCACTGTAAAGCGGTTCGGCACGTTTACAGTAGAACTGATGGAAGCGTCAATGTGTGTCTGCCATATAGACTGCATATCGATCCTCTGGCGATAATCCAGAGTCATGGCTGTCACAAAATAATCCGGCAGTTCCGAATCACTCTTCAGCCCGTGCTGTTTCATATAATTCTCTACGATTTTTGTATAAACCTTATAGTAAACGTCCGTGCCATGCAGAGATTCTGTCTTGCGTTCATAGTAATTTGCATAGACAGGCTCGATACCTCCTGAGATTCCCAGCATGGTAGACAGAGTTCCTGTCGGAGCGATCGTAAGGAGCTGGGAATTCCTCAAGCCGTATTTGCGCACCAGCTCTCTCGTCTTCTCAGATGTATTCGCCTCAAAAAACGGTGTGGACATGATCTCTTCTATATTACATTTTGCAAACGGTCCTTTCTCCTTTGCCAGAAGCGCTGACGCCGCGATCGCGGAATCTGCCATTGCAAATCCGATATTGTCGCACATCTCGACTGCGTCTTCTTCACCGTAAGTAAGCCCCAGCTTGATCAGGCAGTCGGCCAGACCCATGATGCCCAGACCAATCTGGCGCCATTCGCCTACGCTGTCCTGCTGCTCTTTCAGCGGATGCAACGGAAGGCCTTCTTCCAGTACTTCATTGAGTGCGCGGACAGACACCGCAACACAATGTTTCAGCCCCTCAAAATCAAACTGTGCATGATCTGTAAACGGATCCTGGACAAATTCGGAAAGATTGATGCTTCCGAGAAGGCAGCTTCCTCCTGCGGGAAGAGGCTCCTCTGCACAGGGATTTACACCTGCATAGGAGAATTCCTCTGTGTTGCTCAGTAAGTTCCATCCCTCGATCCGATCCCAGAACAGGGCTCCCGGTTCCGCATAATCCCAGTTGGTCTCAGCGATCCGGCGGAACAGTTCCCGGGCATTTACCTTCTTTTCGATAACCTCTCCTGTGGCCTCTCTCGTATAGTGGAGAAGATAATCTTCATTATTCTTCACCGCTTCCATGAAATCTTCGTGGATACGGACAGAGATATTTGCTTTCGTCACCTTCTCCAGATCTGTCTTCAGATCGATAAACTCTTCCACATCCGGATGGGAACAGTCTATGGAGATCATAAGCGCTCCGCGCCGTCCGTTCTGCCCGATCAGCGCTGTCACAAGAGAATAGAGCTCCATGAACGATACAGATCCGCTCGTCTCCTTTGCCGCATTATTGATCTTTGCGCCGCGGGGGCTCAGTTTGGAGATATCTACTCCGCAGCCTCCTCCGTAGCTGTAGGTGCGGGCGAGTTTTTTCGCGCAGTCAAAGATACTTTCAATATTATCCTCCGGCGGATCGACTACGTAGCAGTTGGAATAGGTTACCTTTCTGCCCTCCTGATTCAGTCCTCTGTTGGACAGGATCCGGCCGCCGAACAAAAACTTCTTCTGCCGGATATATTCCGCGATCTCTTCATTTCCTCCGCTGATCCGATGGAGCCAGTGGTCAAAGCTCTCGCCTTCATTGCAATACTTTTTGGTCCAGATGTCTGTCCCAAGCTGATTTTCTTCACCCAGCCATTCTTCTACTGTCATTCTTTTAACCTCTCTTCAAATTTTGTATATACGAAAAATGTACCCTTCTTCACAGGAATACATGCGTCTGTAGAAAAGGGTATCATCTCATAAATAAAATATCAAGACTTGACAAATAGAAAATATGTGTTCCAACCACAAAATATAGTGTTTTATGCAATTTTTTACACAATATTTTTGACTGCACCGTTATCACAATCTCAGGTTATCTCCTCCTGTACATATAGGAATGGCAGCACTGCAAAAGCGCTGCCTTTGCAAATTCTGTCATCTCTGATCAATCTTAAGATTTTTTTAAACAAATCGTCTTGATAACACTATATTGGTATGACATAATGTCACTAACAAAAAAAATTATGAGGAGGAAAAAGACTATGAAAAACAAGATCCGTAAAATGCTTCTGCTCACATGTGCCGTGATGCTGGCATTTACACTCACAGCATGCGGCGGCTCCGGCAATGACTCCAAGACTGCTGATGACGCACAGACTGAAGACGATTCAACGGCTGGAGATGATACTGCCGCCAAGGATGATGCATCGGCAGACGATACAGCTGAAGACGATGGAACAGTAACAGGTAAATTTGCTTCTGTACAGGAGTTCGTGGAATCCGATATGATGCAGGAGGAGCTTGCATCTCAGATGTCTTCTCTTGAGGGAAGCGGAATGTCCATGGAGCTCACAGCTGAAGATAATAAACTGATCTACAACTTTAAGATTGACGATCCAGACCTCTCTGCAGCGATGGATGTGTCAGCCCTTGAATCCTCGCTTGATTCTCAGGCTTCTACTTTTGAATCTGTTGCAGGGATCCTGCCTGCGGCTATCGACGTGGAAAATCCGGTTGTAGTTGTACGTTATCTGGACAGCGACGGCAACGAGCTTGCTTCACGAGAATTTGCACCGTCTGACGACACTGCAGACGATGCGGCTGCTGATACTGCAGAATAAATCTTTCACAACTTCATAGAGCCAGAACTGTATATACAGTTAAGATTAGGGAATGTCCGGGGAATCGGGGATTCCCTTTTTTGCGACGGCGACGAGCCAAAGTCCGGGCTTGCCCGAGACCTTGGCGACCGCTTACAATCCCGGAATGTGCCTTTTGGCACTTCCGGTGATTTATACAAAGAAAACCACGCGATAGTCGCGTGGTTCTGTGGAAGCTTTAGCGAT
>CAMMSL010000005.1 GCA_946499505.1 uncultured Lachnoclostridium sp. | reverse complement strand
AGAGTCCGATCTTACCGCCTTTCGCATATGGTGCCAGAAGAACGATGACCTTGATTCCTGTCTCCAGGATCTCAACGACCGGGCTCTGATCCTCAAATGACGGCGGATCTCTGTGGATCACCCATTTTTCAGAATCTTCAATGGCATCTCCGTCATCGATCGTCTCGCCGAGAACATTAAAGAGTCTCCCCAGCGTTTTCTCTCCGACCGGTACTTTAATGCCGTCTCCTGTGGCTGTAACTTCCATATCTTTGTGAAGTCCCTCGCTCGCCGCCAGCATCAGACAGCGCACCTCATTGTTTCCAAGGTGCTGGGCAACTTCCATGATGCATTTTTTACCGTTATTATCGACTTCAAGCGCATCTTTGATAAAGGGAAGTTCGCCGTCTTCAAATACTACGTCAACTACAGGTCCCATGACCTGTGTGATTCTTCCTTTATTCATAATCATTCTCACTTTCTTTTCAAAAGTATCCTTCTACTTCTGCTGCGCCCTTGCACCTGCGCAGACTTCAGTGATCTCCTGTGTGATCGCCGCTTGTCGTGCCCTGTTGTACGAGATAGACAGATCATGGATCAGATCCTGCGCACTGTCCGTTGCCGATTTCATCGCCATCATACGGGCATTGTGTTCGCTTGCATAGGCCTCTACAAGGCATCCGTATATCATACCGGTCACGTAGTTCGGCACAATACTGTCCATCACAGCCTCCGCGGACGGATACAGCTCGATTGATTCACGGTGTACATTAAGAGGCATCTTCATCTCATTGAACGAGCTTCTCTCAAGCGGCAGAAGTTTCATCACTTCCGCATCTGACTGGACAGAATTCTCCATTCGGGTATACACAATATAGATTTCGTCCAGTTCTCCCTTTTCAAACTGCTCCAACAGCACTCCGGAAATATCTCTCGCGCGGTGCATTGTCGGCTTCTGTACAGTATACTGGAAATTTGTATCTATCTCCACGCCGCGTTTTGCAAAGTAATGACGTCCCAGTTCTCCCACAATGAACAGTTTATGGATTCCCGGCTTTGCCAGGATCTCTTCTTCCAGCTTGACAATATTGTGGTTATATGCTCCTGCCAGTCCTTTGTCGGCAGTGACCACGATGGAGCCAATCTTACGTTCTTCCGGAGGAATTTCCTCTCTCTGCATGAAATAATTATGTTCAAGTTCCGGCAGATGCCTTAAGATCCTTGAAATCTCACCCTGCAGTGCATAAAAGTACGGCTCTGTATCCGCCAGCTTTTTCTTTGCCTGCGTCATCTTGGAAGAGGAGATCATATACATTGCATTTGTAATCTTCATCGTGTCTTTGACACTGTTGATACGGCTCTGTATCTCTCTGATATTTGGCATGTTATCACCTGCTCTTCTTGAATTCCTTTGCAGTCTCCACGATCTTTTCGATCAGCTCGTCAGACAGCACTTTCTTTTCTTCGATCTCCTGTCCGATCTCCGGATGTGCAGTATCAAAATATGTGAGCATATCTGACTGGAACTGCTTGATCTCCTTTTTATCGATTCCCAGGAGTACTTTATGTGTTGCTGCACAGAGAGTAATGACTTTCTCATGCAGGGACAGCGGATGATACAGCGGCTGTTTTAACAGCTCCATCAGACCGCTTCCGTATTCAAGCTGTTCTTTCGTTGCAGCATCCAGATCAGAGCTGAACTGCGTAAACACTTCCATCTCTCTGTACTGCGCCAGATCGATACGGATACTTCCGGATGCCTTCTTCATGGCTTTTGTCTGGGCCGCACCACCCACACGGGATACGGAAAGACCTACATTGACCGCCGGTCTCATACCTGATGCGAAAAGACCGCTCTCCAGGAATATCTGGCCGTCAGTAATAGAAATTACATTGGTCGGAATATAAGCGGATACATCTCCCGCCTGTGTTTCAATGATCGGCAGCGCCGTAATAGAACCGCCGCCTTTCTCATCGCTCAAACGGCTGGAGCGCTCCAGCAGTCTTGAGTGAAGATAGAATACATCTCCCGGATATGCCTCACGTCCCGGAGAACGTCCCAGAAGAAGAGACAGCGCACGGTATGCAACCGCATGTTTGGACAGATCGTCGTATACGATCAATACGTCTTTGCCCTGATACATAAAGTATTCTGCCATCGATGTCCCTGCATAAGGAGCAATATACTGCAGCGGCGCACAGTCGCTTGCCGTGGAGGATACCACGATCGTATAATCCATAGCTCCGTGTGTCTTCAGCGTATTTACTACCTTTGCCACCGTAGACGCTTTCTGTCCGATCGCAACATAGACACAGATCACATCTTTTCCTTTCTGGTTCAGAATCGTGTCCATCGCAATAGATGTCTTTCCTGTCTGACGGTCTCCTATGATCAGCTCACGCTGCCCACGGCCGATCGGAAACATCGCGTCGATAGACAGGATTCCGGTCTCCATCGGAACACTGACAGACTTTCTGTCAATAATTCCCGGAGCCTCCTGCTCGATCGGGCGGTAATCATCTGCTTTGATCTCGCCCCGTCCGTCAATTGCCTCGCCGAGTGCATTGACGACTCTTCCTATATATGCTTCACCGACAGGTACGCCGGCTTTTTTCCCTGTGCGGGATACTTTCGTGCCCTCACGGATCTCCGTATCACTTCCGAAAAGGATACATCCGATCTCATCTTTGCGGATATCCTGGACCATTCCCTTAAGCCCGGTCTCGAATGTGATGATCTCTCCGTACATGGCGTGGTCGATCCCATAGATCGTAGCAATCCCGTCACCTACTGAGACGACAGTTCCGACTTCACTGTCTTTGCTCATTGTATCAAAATTCTCTATCTCTTCTCGGAGAATAGAGATAATCTCATCTGAGTTGATTGAACTCACCTTGTTCACCTCCAGGTTATATTAAGAGTAAGACTTCTGATGCAGTTCTGTTATCAGTGTCCGCCCAGAGTCTGCGTAAGTCTGTCCAGACGTCCTTTCATGCTCCAGTCGTACTCGTCACTGCCCGCGCGGAGAATAAATCCTCCCAGCAGATTCGCATCATGACGCACTTCAATCTGCGCTTTCTGAGCACCGTACTTTCTGCACAGGAAACTCTCCATTCCCTTTTTCTGTTCTTCATCCGGCTCGGCAGTACATGTCAGCACGGCCTTTAGGACTTTATCCTCCTCATCCCGGCATCTGTCATATGCGGCGAAAATCTCATCCATAAGGTCCATCCTGTGATACTTGCATGCCGTCTTCAGGAAGTTCCGCATATCTTCCGGAAATACTCTGTCGATGACTGCCATTTTCTTTTTCTGGGCGACCGTAGGATTCATGAACAGATCAGAGAGCTGCGGAACAGCCTCTAATATCTCGCGTGTCTTTCTTACACTCTCCTCGGGAATATTCAGTTCAAAAAGAACTTTTCCGTATGAGACCGCAGTAGAAGAACAGCGTATTTCATTATTTGTCTGCATTGCCATCGCCCTCACCTGCTTCTTTCAGGAACTGATCGTACAGGTCCCGGCTCTCCTTATCATCCGCATTGCCGCCAATGATCTTCGCCGCTGATGCAGCTGCAAGCCCTGCGATCTGTGACTTCAGTTCTTTCATCGTCTGCTCACGCTCGATGCGCACATTCTCTTTCGCGGATTCGATCATAGTGCCGGCCTTCTCCCCCGCCTCATTTATGATGCGGTCATATTCTGCCTTTGCACTCTTTCTCGCATTCTCTATAAGCTGTACAGATTCCTGTTTTGCTCCGCTTAAAGCTGTCTCATACTCCTGTTTCAGCCTGTCAGCATCCGCCTGTGCCGCCTCTGCATTCTTAAATCCATCATCTATCATCTGTTTCCGCTGCTCCATGATATTCATCACAGGGCCGATGAGGAAATGTCTCAGCAAAAGATAAAGAACAACAAGGTTGATTATGGTCCAGACAAGGTTCAAGTCTATTGAAATCACCTTTGCAACCCACCTTTCATGTTATCGTCTCTAAATTCTGCCATTGCCATTACTGAAGAAGGATGATGATCAGAAGTCCGATGATGAAACCATAAATAGCTGTTGCCTCTGCAAGCGCACATCCAAGAATCAGGTTCTTGCTGATCTTACCCTCTGCCTCAGGCTGTCTTGCAATTGCCTCTGTAGCCTTTCCTGTTGCAATACCGATACCTACACCTGCTCCAATACCTGTTAATACTGCAATACCTGCTCCGATAGCAATAATTGTTCCCATAATTCTAATCTCCTTTTTTTCATAATATTTTGTGTTTTATGAATTGCTGATGCCTTCCCCTCTTCATCCGGGTACAGCCTTCCCCGCTGTCTGCGGGCTACTCCATCTCCTCGGTCATGAATAGTGCTGTCAGAAATACAAATACATATGCCTGAAGCAGACCGTCGAAAATGTCAAAATAAAAACTTACCGGGATCGGTACGATCAGCGGTACAAAGAATTTCAAAAGCTCCAGTACCACAAATCCGGCCAGCATGTTTCCGAAGAGTCGCATACAGAGCGACAGCGGCCGGATGACGATCTCCAGTACTGTGATCGGCGCCACCACCGGAATGGGCTGGGCGAAATGTTTTACCCAATGTTTCACTCCGTTCTTGCGGATGCCCGAAAATTCGATCAGGCACATGCTCATAATAGCCAGAGCTGCCGTCACGTTCAGATCTTTTGTCGGCGGTTTAAAGCCGAACAGCGGCGCAAGCGTGTTTGCTGCAGCCAGATAGAGAAGTACCGTGATCAGATAAGGGCTGTATCTTCGGCTTTCTTTCCCGAGAATCCCTTCAAAAAAGTTCTGCGCCCAACTTATTCCCGCTTCCAGTACGAGCTGGACTTTGCCGGGATTTTCTACCCTGAGGTTTCTCGTCAGGATAATAGACAGCAGAACAAGAACCGCCATGATGATCCATGTGACCACCACGGATTCGGAGATACCTCCCACGACCGGAAGAGTGAACATTGTCTCACAGTTCAATTCTTCCATCAGTGTTTCTGTCAGATTTCCCGTATTGCTCCCTCCTTTTTTCACCAGTATTTATTGACCGAACCCGAAAAGGTCATGATTTTAGGCATAAAAAAAAGAGCCGTTCCCCTTTGAACCCCCTAAAACCTTTTTCACTTCTCAATTCAGCCGGCTTTTCTTCCTATGTAAAAGAATATTCCGAAAAGCTGTCTAAATATTACGCCCCGCTTCAGAATTTGTCAACATTTTCACACATTAACTTTCTTCCGCCGGAAGTGCATGTTTTTTACTTCAAATTGTCCTTTTTCACAATATAAGAACCGTTTCGTTTTATTACTTTTTCATCCGATTTTTCAGAAAAACCGCGTCGCCCGCACATTCTCGTATAATTTTGTATAATTTTGTTGAAAAAACAATTGCTATTTGTATGTTTCTTACAATCCGGTTCCCCTTTTTCACCATTTTGCATGTAAAAGCTGTCAAACCGGTATAAACATTTATGCGATCGTGGTACAATATAAAAGAGGTGCATAAATGAATCGTAAAAAAACTTTGATTTCCGTTTTCTTTTCCAATAAATCTGATGTTTTCTTTTTTGCCTGTGGTATCCTTATGCTCTGCAGTGAGGTGTGGAAGCAGTTCACACTCACTTTCGTCATCGGGGGCGGGAGATACAACTGGTGGTATTTCCCTTTTCAGCTTTGCAGTATTCCCATGTATATCCTGCTCGCTTATCCATGGCTGCGCCGCAGTAATACGCGGCGAACACTTCTCACATTTCTCATGTGTTACTGTCTGCTCGGCGGAGTTGCCGTGTTTGCAGATACCTCAGGGCTGCATTACCCGCTAAGAGCGCTTACCATCCACTCTTATCTGTGGCATATTCTTCTTATTATATTAGGGGTCACGGCAGGAATCACTTACCTCCGGCTGCTCAGGGCTAACAAAAAAAAGGCGCTGTTTTCCCGCTCTCTCAAAACTGCGTTTCCACTGCGTCCTTTTCTTTACAGCTCACTCCTGTATCTCGCATGCTGCCTGATCGCCGAACTGCTGAACCTCTCTCTGGACAGATTCGGCACGATCAATATGTTCTATATCAATCCGGATTACCAGATGCAGCAGGTCGTATTCCGCGATCTGCTCCCCATTCTGGGTAATACAGGCGTTATTTTGTTCTATATCGCTTCAACGATCCTCGGCGCTTTTATCCTTTTTCTTGTCTGGAAACTGATCTTCCGATTTCTTCGCTGATCCGCTTCTTTTTGCTTTCAGCCGTGCTGCTCTCTTACGTACGACGGTTTTCACATCACCCCCGTTCTCCGCGATCTTCCTTGCAATCTTCAGGAAATCTCTGTCTTTGGCTTTTCTGCGCGGGATAAACCTGCCGGCAATTCCGCCTTTCCCGCGATTTTTCACAAAGAAGAAACCGATCACGGAAAACACAAACGCTCCGATAAAGTTGACGATCAGGTCCTCCATCGTATCGATCAGGCCGATATCCAGATAGCCGCCAACTCCCAGCTCCTGGCCGTTCACCACTGTCTCCGTAATATTTCTGATCGTATAGGGTACATTGCGCCCTGCCGGATCCAGCGTCACGGACTGGATCGTGTGGATAACCGTATCCTTCTGCATGTCATACCCGATCAGCAGATCCATACCAAACTCAAAGAATTCCCAGATGACACCAATCGTCATGGAAAAGCAGAATGCGACAATCGCCATAAACAAAGGGGACAGATTGAACACAACCTTCTCACTCCGGTTCAAAAGGTCTACCATAGAAAAACCGATAGCTGCTGCAAGGAAACCATTGATCGTGTGGAGTACTGTATCCCAGAAAGGGAATACAAGATAAAACTCACTGATCTCCCCCAGGATCTCGGCCGCAAAAATAAAAACAAGTATAAAAATCTCCAGTGTCGTCGGCAGCTCCACCTTAAATGTAACCTGCACAAGACTGGGCATGATCAGAAGGAGCATCGTCAGTGCACAGAGAAACACATTTTCATAATTCCGGTTCAAAAGCTGGAGAATCAGCATCACGATCACAAGAATACGAAGCGTGAAATACACGATAAATGAACTCTTGTGCTCACGGAGTTCCAGATACAACGCTTCGCTCAAATTGCGCATACGGCCGTCCGTGCGCTTTCTGTTTTTCTTATTTTCTTTGTTATTTGCTCTTATCTCTTCGGGTCTGTTATTCTTTCTAGTCATATAACCGTCCTTTTCATCTGTCAGAAAACGTATCGTGTATAGTATAACCACGCAGGCAAAAATGGTCAATTCTTAATATTTTATGTAATTTTACTTACGTTTTGTGTAACTCTCTTGCATATGTACCTATGACCTAGTAGTATAGTGGGGCCACATACATATCAATTTGGAGTTTATATATAAAAGAGGGGAATATGACTAAAAGAGACAAAAGACGATTATCAAGAAAAAGAAAACGCCGCCGAGCGCTCCTGCTGCGGATCACAGCTGTACTGCTGATCATCCCGATTCTGGCCGCAGCGGGAATATTTGCATATCTGTACACGCACCCGGTCAAGTTAAAGGATACCGTCATCAAACATGAACTGATGACACCGTTCGATCCGTGGGAAAATGTAAAAGATCTTTATTTTGCCGACAAAAAGGACGTTGACATCCAGTCGAAGGCAGATGTAGAAAAGCTTGGAGATTATCCGGTCACTTATACCTGCCGCGGACATGAGTATAAAGCCACTGTCAAAGTAGAAGACACTACACCTCCTGTTCTGAAAGTAAAACCCTATACAACAGACCTTGTGGAAGAGGTCACACCGGAAAAGTTTGTAAAAGAAGTCAGTGACTTTACAGAAACATCTGTGCATTTCAAAGACCCGAAAGCATGGGATAAAGAAGGGACCTATGACATACAGATCGCTGCCACGGACACTTCCGGCAACGAAACCGTGGAGACAACGACGCTGACGCGGGAAAAGGACATCACGCCGCCTGTAGTCCAGGGCGCAGATAATGTAGAAGTGCTTCAGGGAAGAACAATGGACTTCTCCGAAGGCGTCACAGTGACAGATGATATGGATCCGGATCCGTCGTTCTCTGTCAATTCTGATCAGGTAGATTTTGCCACACCGGGTACCTACGAAGTCACATATACGACAAAAGACCGTTCCGGTAATGAAGGAACCACTATCCGGCAAGTTACTGTCAAAAAGGACCGGGACTACGACCGGAAAGTCGTCTATCTTACATTTGATGACGGCCCGTCCGCGCACACAGACAAGATTCTTGAAATCCTGAATACCTACAATGCGAAGGCTACTTTTTTCGTAACAGGGAACAACCAGAAGCATAATGATGTACTCAAGCGCATCGTCGACCAGGACAGTGTTGTAGCCCTCCATACATATACACACGATTACGCAAAAGTCTACGCTTCCGAAGAGGCATATTTCGATGATCTGCAGAAGATCTCAGATATGGTAAAAGAGGCTACCGGGGTCGAATCAAAACTGATCCGTTTCCCCGGCGGGTCCAGCAACACGGTCAGCGCACAGTACTGCCCCGGTCTTATGACAAAACTGACCAAAGACGTGCAGGAAAAAGGCTATCAATACTTTGACTGGAACTGTGATTCAACGGACGCCAGCGGGAACAATGTCCCGGCCGAAACACTTGTGAAAAATGCAACTTCCAGCAGCGCCCAGCACATTAACATCCTGATGCATGATACCGATGCAAAAGGCACGACTGTGGACGCTCTGCCGGATATCATCAAATATTACCGCGGTCAGGGATATGCTTTTGAGGCGCTGACCGTTGATTCCTATCCCGCACATCACTCTGTAAACAATTGACCGGCTCATTTCCACACAAGAGAGCCTGCACCACTTTCACACCGGATGCAGGCTCTCTTATTTTTCACTTCCGAAGGTTCCTTTATTCTTCTCTCAGCCTCTCCACAAGTGTCTGTCTCTGGAATCTCCTCACCATATATTCTGTGATCAGTACCGGTACAAGCAGAATGAAAACTGCATATCCGAGGAAGAACCATACAGGGAATACGAAATACATATAATCCGCGCCGAAATATCTCAGAAGCCAAATCATCGCATATCCTGCCGCGGTGCCGATCACAAGCGTTATCAGGAGATTACCTGCCGAGAGCGTCAGGCCTTCCATACGGAGCATTTTTGCAAGTTGCTTTCTTGTCATGCCGACAGACTGGAGCATGGCAAACTCACGCCCCCGTGTCAGAATATTTGTGATAAGTGTGTTGAGCAGATTAATAAGGGCAAATACTATGACAAACAGGCTAAGCCCGACCATGACTGAAAAAAGCAGCGTAAACATAGACTCTGTTTCAAGTATATTTTCCCGCAGCGTACTAAGAGAATAATACGGATATTCTTCAAGAAGCATATTCAGGCCGTCTTCAATCTGCTCATCTTTATCCGCATCTGTCTTGACCACAAGTGTTCCGGTCAAACCAGCGTTTCCTGCCATCTCCCGCAGCACTACATCCGGGAGCAGGAATGACAGCGTATAGTCTCCCGGCTGTCCATCCGACACTCTTGAGAAATCATCCGCGTCAATAATCCCGCACACATTAAAAGACTTCTCTCGTTCCTGCTGTCCGTCATACCAGGTAAATGCCACTTCATCCCCAACTTCCAGTTTCCAGCCATATACTTCTTCCCAGACGCCGCCGTCCGTCGTTATGATACTGTCATCTTTCACCATGTCGTCATAAGACAGATATCCCTCCTGTACAATATTCCGGAGAGTCTCTGCCCGCTCTTCACTGACCACGCCTACACGTACGTTCCCGTCATCATCGTGTGTCTCAAAAGCGACAGGAAGGCTTTCCACAGGAATCACCCGCTCCACACCGTCAATATTTTCGATTTCTCCGACCAGTGATCCATCCATCGGGTGCTCTGCCCGAAGTTCCATCTCTCCGTTTTCCGCCGTTTCCACAAGATTATAAGAATAATCGATGACAAACTCACCATACGCAAACTCTCCCTGCCTTGCATAACTTTCTTTGTCTGTGGAACTCACCCAGAAGGCTGCCAGCATATACAGCACACCGCCGATCCCGAGAGATACAAGGGTAAGGGCTGTCTTTTTCTTATTTCGGAAACTGCTCATAAGAGCAAGACTTCCCGGTGTGATCCTGCGCGCCAGTTTTCCGGTCTTCTTCTGTCCGCCGCCTTTATCTCCTGTTTCATATCCCCCGTATTTTGCGGCTTCGACCGGTGATATGGAAGCTGCTATCTTCGCCGGTCTGCGAATAGAACATAAAACGGTAACCACATCTGCCGCAGCGACACATACAGAAATCAGCAGCATGTTCAGCCAGCTCCATCCGGACGGCCGTATGAAATAGCTCACAATCCCGCCGACAGCCAGCCCCACCGGAATTCCTGCTGTACTTAACATAATGCCTTCCATACGCACCATTTTACGTATCTGTCGTTTTGTCATCCCAATGGTGCGCAACTGCCCGAATTGACGGATGCGTCCCACTACAGACAGATAGAACACACTGTAAATAACAAGCACGCTCACAAGGAGGATCCCGATTCCCACTCCAACAATCGCAACAGTCTCCTGCACCTGCTGTTCTCCGCCCGGCAGAGTATCCATAAAGAAGTTATTTACATTGACATTTCGCCGTTCTACTCCCAAATCATTTCCAAGAGAGTATGCCGCATCCTCAAATTCCGTCTGAGTCATCTCTTCCGCACCTTTCAGACAGACAATTCCCTGCCATAGAACGTCTTTCAGCTGACTTCCATTCACGGCATACGCCTCAGATAATACAACGGTGTAAACAGACATATTATCCTCTGCATGGAAGATACCGGAGATCGTATACTCTTCCGTTGTGCCGTCCAGCCATGTAAAAGAGACTTTTCCGCCCGGCTCCGGCGTAATCCCCGCCAGTACACAGTACGCGTCCGGCAGCAGAATTTCCTTTTCAGTTTCCGGCATTCCGCCCTTAATCGGGGTGACCGGATTCAGATCCACCCCCTCGTCTTTGAGCGGCTCACTGGTATATGCCGCAGGAGAGATTATGATTCCATCAATCTCCACGCCCTGTCCCTGCTTCATTCCGAGTACATAACTGGTCGGTTCATTTTTCGCCGCCATGTCGGTCAACTGTTCCCCACTCAGCCCATAATAGATGACATGCTGCATCTTTTCCACCTGTCGCTTTGCCGCAGTATTCAATCCAGCGTAAAACAATGCCATCACCATCAGAAGGCTGACCGACAGTACGATCGTCAAGATAACAAAGACATTCCGCAGCCGGCTGTTCTTCACGCTTTTCCATGCAAGACCGCGAATGTATCCGGCATTATTGTTTGCAGATACCCTTCCCTGCCGCCTCATGCGCCCCACCTGCTTTCCGTGATCTTCCCGTCTTCAATACGTATGATACGGTCTGCTGTCTGGGCAATCTCCTCATTATGCGTGATCATAATAACCGTCTGATTGAACTGTCTGCTGGACATCCGTATCAGTCCGAGTACATCCTGACTGGTCTTTGAATCCAGATTCCCGGTCGGTTCATCACATAGCAGAATTGCCGGTTTCGCCGCCAGTGCTCTCGCAATCGCCACCCTCTGCTGCTGGCCTCCGGACAGATTGTTCGGCATATCCATAAGTTTGTCTCGAATTCCCAGAAGTCGGATTATCTGCCTGATATACTCTTCATCCGGCCGCTCTCCGTCAAGAGATACCGGCAGGATAATATTCTCGTAGACATTTAAGATTGGCACCAAATTATAATTTTGAAACACAAAACCGATCCGCCGTCTCCGGAATATAGTCAGACGTTCGTCATTCAGCCCCGAAAGTTTCTTTCCCGCTATGATCACTTCGCCTTCCGTGGGCTTATCCAGTCCGCCCATCATATTAAGGAGGGTAGACTTGCCGCTTCCGCTCGTTCCTACAACAGCGACAAACTCTCCCTCCTCAACGGACAGCGACACCCCGTCCAGAGCGCGCACAATATTCGGTTCTGTCCCATAGTACTTTTTCAGATTCTCTGTGACCAGAATACTCATTTTTCTTTCCCCTTTCCTGCTGTTCTATAGCTGATGACTAAAGGATAACAGGGAAATGTTTCAGAAAAGTCTCGGAAAGGAAAAGCTATTTTGAAGCATTCATAAATTCTTCCGCATTCAGGAGATAAACACTCACAGCAGTGCCTGCCCTTTCTCTGGGGCTGATCTTCAGATAACCGTTTTCCTTTTCCAGAATCTCCCGGGTCAGATAGAGACCGATGCCTACCCCCTCCGTCTTCGCAGCCTTTTCCTCCCGAAAGAAACGCTTACACACATCTGCTGCATGTTCCGGTGAGATGCCGATCCCCTCATCTTTTATCTCAATCTTTGTATATATCTCCAGCCGCTCGCAACGTACCGCAACACGGCTGCCGAAGGGGGAATATTTTATCGCGTTGTCCAACACATTAAAAAGAGCCTCCGCCGTCCACTTTTCGTCGCACAGAAGAATCACGTCCTCATCACAGAGTATCTCCAGCGAGATCTTTTTTTCCGCGGCTTTTCCCCGAATACTCTGCAGAGCTCTGTCTAACAGATTTCGAAGGGGAACTGTGTCCGGATGAAGGGAAATAATATTCTGCTCCAGCCTGGACATGCGTATCATTGCCTGTACCAGAAAATCAAGCTTTCCCACCTGATTTTTCAGTACCGCCATACACTTTGCGCGTTCTTCTTCCGTGATCACGGGATTCATGGCAGTATCGCAATACATTATGATATTGGCGACCGGCGTCTTAAGCTGGTGGGAAAGATCCGAGATGATCTCCTGCACCTCCTGTTCCCTCGCTTCGCTTTTCCGTGCTGCCGCCGCAGTAATCTCCTCTAACCTCTTCAGCTTCATCTGCACTTTCGACAGCAATGTATCCTCGTCCATGTCGAGTTCTTCCGCAGACCTGCCATTTAGGACAGCGTCGATACTCCTGCACGTCTCTTCGGCAAAAGAAATATACTTTCTTCGCATATGCAGCCAGATTCCCGCTGATACCGCGCCCAAAAGCCCAAAAAACACAATGGCTGACACTGTAATAAAAAGTATTGCCCTCTGATCCATCCTTATTCTCCTGTCCACTGATATCCGGTTCCGTAAATCGTCCTTATATATGTGTGTACCCCGTCAGCAAGCTTGGAACGCAGCCTGCTGATAAATATAGTAAGGGTGTGCTCATCCACATAATTTCCATCCTTATCCCACAAAGCCTCCAGCAGAACCGTCCGTGTCAGGACTATTCCCGGATTATCACAGAATTTCTTCAAAAGCTTAAACTCGGTGGGAGTAAGTGTCAGTTCTTCTCCCCGCTTCCACACCTGCCATGACTTGAAGTCTATCTCCAGATTTCCTGTTTTGAGCCGCCCCTTCTTCTCATTTCCCGCACGATATCGATTCAACACAGCGCGCACCCGCTGAACCAGTATCTGTACATTAAAAGGCTTTGTGATATAATCATCTGCTCCGGCCTCAAAGCCCCGCATCACATCTTCATCCAGATCTCTCGCCGTCAGAAAGATCACCGGGATGTCGCGCTCTTTTCTTAAGCTGCCTGCGAAAGCAAATCCATCCCCGTCAGGGAGATTCACATCAATGATCAAGAGCTGCCAGCCGGAGCCTGTCCCCCGCACATCGTCCAGTTTTCTCTTTGCCTCTTTTAAGTCAGAAGCTGTATCCGCAAAGAATCCCGCCAGCTCCAGATTGAACTTCACCCCCCGCGCCAGGATATCGTCATCTTCTATAATAAGTATTAGTTCCATTTTTACTCCTTCTTTATCCCAATCCTGTCTTCGGAAAATCCTGCTTTCTGACACTTGCGGGAGATCTGCGTTTCCTGCTACACTATAAATTGTTACCACTTAACAGAATTCCGAGGTACTATCATGAACCATCCATTTGATTACGAAATCATATACAGCAGCCGGAAGACCATCGCGATCCAGGTAACGCGCGATGGCCGTGTCCTCGTGCGCTCTCCCAGGCACTGCACCCGTTCCTATATTGATACTTTTGTCTCTAAAAATGAAGACTGGGTACTGAAACATCTTGCCCGCGCAAAAGAACTTGAAGAGCAGAAAAAGAACTCTTCTTCTACGCATCCGCCGCTCTCTGCAAAAGACCGCAGTCGCTACATTGAAATCGCAAGGGATATCTTCACCAGAAAGACCGAATATTATGCCCGCATTATGGGCGTCTCCTACGGACGCATCTCCATTCGCGAGCAGAAAACCCGCTGGGGAAGCTGCAGCAGTAAGGGCAACTTAAATTTCAACTGGCGGCTCATCCTCGCCCCGGAAGAAGTGCTGGACTATGTCGTCGTACACGAGCTCGCCCACCGCAGGGAGATGAACCACTCAAAGGCATTTTATGCCATCGTGGAATCCGTGCTGCCGGATTATCGAGCGGCGCGGAAATGGCTGCGGGATAAAGGGCAGATGCTGTGGGAGATGGTGTGAACAACACGCTTTCCATACTGCTTTCTCTATACAGCCATCATTCTAACGAATTGTTTTCTCTTTGTCAAAATGCCGAAAATGAAATCACCTGCATTTCCACATTGCAGTTCTTCTTTGGTTGTGGTACTGTATTTGTCACAGACCGCAGTTTCGCACAGATACTGCCGCCCATATTATATGTTCGAAGTGATTCTTATTCATTTCACTTCTCCGGATGTCTTTCATCCAATACCAATCCGAATATCTGTGTCCGTTTCGGACAGATATCCACCGCAACCAATTAATCAGTCATTTTTTACAAAAACTAAGCAATCTGCTGTCTGTTATGATATTATAATGATATGGAGACAGTTCCTGTGCCGCTGGAAACGGAGGTTTTATTGCAGGACAATTACAAAAGAAACAGCGATCTCAGCCATCTGGAAGATTTAGCACTTAAGTCCGCTATAGACTATTTCGGCGATGAGCTGATCCACTGGCTCGGGATAAAGGAAAAAACAGTCCGATCGGCGCCGACCGAGATCGTGGAACTGGAAACCCGGCATATGTATGAGGATTTTCTCTACGAAATGGAGAACGGAAACTGGTATCACTTTGAATTCGAAAGTGATCCTCTTACCGTCGATGATCTGAAACGTTTTCGTGAATACGAGGCATCTACAGCAAGACGGATAAATGCCCCTGTAATTACTTACGTTATATGCTCCTCCAAAGTCAGGAAAATCCGCTGCAGCATATCCGAAGGTATCAATACATACCGGGTAAGAGTTATCCGCCTGAAGGATAATAATCCAGATAATATCCTCTCGCAGCTCGAACAAAAAACCTCAGCCGGGCTGCAACGGGAAGACATTATACCTCTGCTGCTCTCACCACTCATGGCAGAGAAACCTGAACAGAAAAACCGTATTATGGACGGTATCCATATATTGAAGAAAGCGGAAAACTCATTCAGCAGAAGCGAAGTGCAAAAAATGGAAGCCATTCTGTATGCTTTCGCAGTAAAATTTTTAAATAACGATGATTTGACAGTTGTAAAGGAGGCGATTGCAATGACAAAACTCGGACAGATGATATGGGATGACGCAATAAAAGAAGGCGAGCGAATCGGTCAGGAAATCGGTGAGAAACAAGCTTCTGAACGCTACAGCAGGCTGATCCTCATCCTCAGTAAAGAAAAGAAAGACGACCTGATCATTAAGATTGCATCTGACCCGGAATACCGGGAAGAAATGTATAGGAAATACGGCGTCTGATTTTCCAGAACGGATAAAGGCGCAGCCCGCATATGGACTGCGCCTCTATTCTTTTCCTTAAATATTTTCTATTCATCCGCTTATCTGTTATTGTATACCAATCTCTTTGAGCGTCTGGTATACCCGCGACACCGGAAGCCCCACTACATTATAATAGTCTCCTTCGATCCGGTCGATATACGCGGCAAACCTTCCCTGTATGCCGTAAGCGCCCGCCTTGTCCAGCGGATCTTTTGTCGCCGCATAGGCGCGTATCTCATCTTCCGTCATGGCATTGACATACACTTTCGTTCCCACCGGATAATTGATCACTGTCTTCTCTCCGTCCGGTCCAAAATCCAGAACAGCAACGCCGGTATATACCTGGTGTTCCCGCCCCTGCAGACGTGTAAGCATACGGACTGCATCTTCTTCGTCCGACGGTTTTCCCAGTATTTCATCGTCCAACACGACTATAGTATCTGCGCCGATGATCACCGTATCTTCAATATCTCCGTCAAGTACTGAAGCGGCATTCTCCGCTTTCATGAGAGAGAGCTCTTTTACGATTTCTTCCGGGATACTGCTCTTATATACCTCTTCCTTATTGCTGACTCTGACCTCAAATTCCACACCGATCTGTGCGAGGAGCTCTCTCCTGCGCGGAGAAGCCGAGCCGAGAATGATACGTTTCTTCATATTATTTATTCTCCTTATTTTGCAGCGCTGTGCTGCTTTTTTATCTCAATCCGTCTGCCGTATTGCAGCAGGCCGTTGCTTCCCATACTTTCTGAATATGTGTCCCAGCATCACTACAGCGCAGATGCTTAAGATCAGCTCTGCTGCAAACTGTGCATAGGCAAGACCATACAGCGGGAACAGCCGGTTCAGTATGATCAGGGCAGGAATCTCCAGTACAACCTTTCTCATAATGGCAAATACGAGCGCGTATCTTCCGAGTCCCAGCGCCTGAAATACACCGACTGCCAGAAAGTCAATACTGAGAAATACAATTCCCAGACAGAAGCCCCTCAGGAATGACGAACCATAGGCAATGATGGTCTCATTCTTCATAAACAGGCTGATCAGTACATCCGCCCCCGCATAATATCCGATCGTCACCACCGCCAGAGCCGGTACGATCAGCTTAAGCGCAAACAGGATCGTACCTTTCATCCTTTTTATATTCCCTGCGGCAAATGTATAGCTGACAAGCGGCATGATTCCCTGTGAAAATCCAAGCGCCACCTGCATGGGCACCATATAGATCTTGTACGTGATCCCCATAGCCGCCACGGCGTCAGCCCCGTATACAGAAGTGAAATTGTTCAGAATTGTCATTCCCGTCACATTCAGAAGATTCTGGATTGAAGCCGGAATACCGACGCCGCACACTTCTATGATGATCCTCTTTTTAAGTCGGAACTTTCTCGGATCAATGCAGACAAATGTATTTCCCCTCTTTATATAAAGAAGGACAAAGAAATACAGACATGCTGCACAGTTAGACAGGAATGTTGCCAGTCCTGCTCCTGCAGCTCCCATGTTCAGTCCCCACGGAAGTATAAATACAGGATCCAGAACAATATTGAGCAGACATCCGCTCATCGTTCCGATGCTGGCGTGTAGAGCCGCTCCCTCTGACCGCACCAGATATGCCATAACTACATTGAGGATGGCCGGCGCCGCCCCCAGATATACAGTCCAGAACATATATCCCTGCGTTGCCGCCCGGGTAGTCGTATCCGCCCCGATAAGCGTCAGAAGGGGAGTGTGAAGAAGACCGCAGAGTAGTCCGAAAATCACACCGCATATAAGGGAACAGTAAAAGCCGAAAGCCGAACTTTCCGATACCGTTTCATAATCTTTTCTTCCAAGCGCCCTGCTCATCATACTGGATGTTCCCACGCCGAACAGATTGTTCACCGCATTAAATGCCAGCAGTACCGGTGCAGCCAGAGATACCGCGGCATTCTCCACCGGATCATTCATCATCCCCACAAAATAAGTGTCCGCCATATTGTAGAGCACCATAACAAGAGAGCTGAAGATCATCGGAACAGCCAGTTTGGCTACTGCCCCGGAGATCGGCGCTTTTTCAAAGAGCTCTATCTTATCGTTTTCTTTCATCTTGTATCATCACTTTCCACATTTTATAACCGTCAATCCATCTCCTGCCATGCCTTCCGGATCAGTCCCGGTTCCTTCACCAGCCGGTATGCTCCTGCAGCCATACACTCAGCCGCATAGAACATTCCTTTCTGTCCGATGCTCATGCCTGCCTGCGCCGTCGCCGCCCAGTGGTGCAGCAGGGTTCCCTTGCACATAGCAGCCGCACTCAGCATAATCGCAGGAACTGTGTGGCTCACATCCGACACATCTGTCCCGATGGAAAGCGGCACCGGTTTGTCCTCAAGAGGCTCTAATCCTGTAAAGTACTCCCCTTTGTTATCAAATCCTGCCGCTTCTGATATTTCTTCCGCAAACTTCAACTCTTCTTTTGTATAGGACGGCGCCGGGATCTTTGTCATCTCTTCGTAAAAGATCTCCGCCAGAGTCCGGTTCACTTTCATTTCCTTATTGCAGGTCACCCGTTCGATCTCGACCTTTGTCCCTGTCATGAGCGCCGCCCCTCTGGCACAGTTGTCTACCCGCTCCGAAGCGTCAGCTGTCCTCTCCCACTTATTGGAACGGATAAAATAATTGGTGGACGCATAGGCCGGCACGATATTTGCCGGACCATCCGTATTTGTATAAGTATAATGCATCCGCACATCGTCCGTCACATGTTCTCTCAGATAATTAACGCCCACATTCATCAGTTCCGCCGCATCCAGTGCGCTTCTGCCCATTTCGGGATGTTTTGACGCATGTGCTGCCGTCCCGTAAAACTTGTAGTTCTTAATATCCTGTGCCTGCCAGATATCATAGCTGACGCGGTTCCGGTCAAAAGGATGCCATGTAACAGCCACAGACAGATCGTCAAACACTCCCTGTTCGTTCATCCGGATCTTTCCGACCACGATCTCCTCCGCCGGACAGCCGTACACACGGATTGTTCCCTGAAGATTCTCATCCTGCATCCGGTCCTTCAGAGCGCAGGCCGCTCCTGCACAGGCGGTTCCCAGCAGATTGTGTCCGCACCCATGCCCCGGGCCTCCGTCCTGCTGCTGCCGGGACACACACTCCTGCCCCAGTCCCGGCAGGGCGTCATACTCCGCCAGAAAACCAATGACCGGTTCGACTGGTTCGGTTGATTCAACCGGTCCGTTCTCTGCCTGCGCATTTTCTCCCGGTTCGTTTCCGCGCCGCCTGCTGCTCCATTCCGCAACAAATGCAGTCTCAAAACCTGCGATGCCCCATCTGATCTTAAATCCTTCACTTTCCAGAAATTCCGCCAGCCTGCGGGAAGATTTATATTCTTGTAAAGACAATTCCGGATTATAAAAAATGTACTCCGCAGTGTCTTTCATTTTTCTTTTTATTTCTTCTCTCACAAATATCACATCCCTTTTACTTTTGATAGCATCATTTAGATTTTATCATTTTATTCGGGAATGTAAAGTCGATGCCATTTTTTGTGGTTTTATGTGGTTTTCCTTTTTCTTTGTTGTGGGTTTTTGCCACATTTCAACATTATCATGTTGCCATTTGCCTGTGGTTATAGTATAATCAGTATTAGAAATGCCCGTTTGCGCATATTTAGCAGGCGGACCTGCGAAAACACCAATATATGGGATATTATGCACACGCATCTTACAGATATATGTGCAGACCAAACCGCAAGGAGAGAAAGCAATATGAAACGTTCAAAACGAATTGAAGCACTGGATGCCCGTCCGGTCAATCTGGACGGCTACATCAATGAGTGGCCGGAGATGGGCTTTGTTGCGATGAGCAGTCCCTACGATCCGAAACCCTCTGTTAAAGTTGTGGATGGAAAGATCGTAGAACTGGACGGTAAAAGCCGTGAAGATTTCGACTTTATCGACCAGTTCATCGCCGATTACGCTATCAACATCGACCGGGCCGAGAAATCAATGGCAGTATCTTCTCTTGAGATCGCGAGGATGATCGTAGACATCAACGTATCCAGAAAAGAAATCCTTGAACTCATCTCAGGCATTACACCTGCAAAGATGACAGAGGTCATGAACCATCTGAATGTAGTAGAACTCATGATGGGAATGCAGAAGATCCGCGCCAGAAGAACCCCCGGCAATCAGGCTCACATTACAAACCTGAAAGACGATCCGGTACAGATTGCCGCAGACGCCGCTGAGGGCGCGCTGAGAGGATTCGCCGAAGAAGAGACGACTATGGGTGTTGCGCGCTACGCTCCTTTAAGCGCCATGGCTCTTCTGATCGGTTCACAGGCAGGACGTCCGGGCGTACTTACACAGTGTTCCGCAGAGGAGGCTACAGAGCTTGAACTTGGTATCCGCGGACTGACCACTTATGCAGAGACACTGTCTGTATATGGAACAGAAAAAGTATTTATCGATGGGGATGATACCCCGTATTCCAAAGCATTTTTGAACTCCGCATATGCCTCCCGCGGACTGAAGGTCCGTTTCACTTCAGGCTCCGGCTCCGAAGTGCTCATGGGAAGCAGCGAGAAGAAATCCATGCTCTATCTGGAATGCCGCTGCCTGTTCGTGACAAAGGGCGCGGGAAGTCAGGGAATCCAGAACGGTTCCGTAAGCTGTATCGGTGTGACCGGATCCGTACCGGCAGGTATCCGTGAAGTTCTCTCAGAGAACCTTGTGGCAGCACTCCTCGGTCTGGAATGTGCTTCTTCCAATGACCAGAGCTTCTCCAACTCGGATATGAGACGTACCGCAAGGACGATGCTTGAATTCCTTCCGGGAACAGACTTCATCTTCTCGGGATATGCGGCAGAGCCGAACTACGATAACATGTTTGCCGGTTCCAACTTTGATGCAGAGGACTTTGACGACTATAACGTACTTCAGAGAGATATGCAGGTAGACGGCGGACTCAAACCTGTCACAGAAGAACAGGTGATCCATGTGAGAAACAAAGCTGCACGTGCTGTGCAGGCTGTATTCCGCAACCTGAACCTCTCTCCGGTAACGGACGAGCAGGTGGAAGCTGTAACTTATGCCCACGGCAGCAAGGACACGCTGCCCCGCGATGTTACCGCAGATCTTGCAGCAGCCGAAGACGTGCTCAAACGCGGCATCACCGGCATCGATGTAGTAAAAGCACTGGCAGAGACCGGATTCGAAGATGTAGCCGCAAGCGTACTGAATATGCTGAAACAGCGTGTTGCAGGCGATTATATGCAGACAGCAGCGATTCTTGACAAAGACTTCCATGTAATGTCCGGAGTCAACACTCCGAACGACTATATGGGACCGGGAACCGGCTACCGCGTAGACGGCGACCGCTGGGAAGAGATCAAGCAGATTCCGCATATCATCAATCCGTATGACATATAGAAGGGAGGAGACAAAATCATGCAGATCAGCGAAGAATTAGTAAAACAGATCACCAACGCAGTTTTAAGCCAGATGTCACAGTCCGGCGTCTCCTCTTCAGCAGGAGACACTGCATCAGTTCCTTCTGCCGGGAAGATGCCTTCCCTCGCAGGAAGAGAACGCATCAACGAGGAAAAGACTTCTTATGCTTCTTATCCCCGCGCAAAGAAAGGAACAGATCCGAAAGAGGTTGTTATCGGAGTCGGCGCAGCCTTCCAGAAGGAGATCAAAAAGACCATCTGCGGCATCCCGCTGGATGACGTGCTCCGCAATGTAAAGGCAGGTATCGAAGAGGAGGGAATGATCCCGCGAGTCGTAAAGATCCTCGATACATCGGATGTATGTTTCATGGCACTGGAGGCAGCGAAACTGTCCGGGTCCGGAATCGGCATCGGCATCCAGTCCAAAGGAACGACGGTCATCCACCAGAAAGACCTCTACCCTCTCTCCAATCTGGAACTGTTCCCGCAGGCGCCGCTCATGACGCTTGAGACATACCGCCAGATTGGACAGAACGCGGCGAAATATGTGAAAGGCGAGCAGGTTGTTCCGATTCCCTGTACAAACGATCCGATGTCCAGACCGCGCTATCAGGTAAAGGCAGCGATCATGCACATTGCAGAGACCGAACAGCTTGACCCGGAAGTCGGCGCAGTTGAATGGGAGGGCAGATAAATGAGATATCCTTTAGCAGAACACGAAAAAGATAATATTACATCCAAGACCGGCAAGAAATTTACTGATATTACACTGGATGAAGTAATGAAAGACCATGTAGCACCGGACGATATCAAGATTTCAAAGGAAATCCTGAAAGCGCAGGGACAGGTGGCAATGGAAGCAGACAACGCCCCCATGGAGAAAAATTTTGAACGCGCCGCCGAACTTGTAGACGTGCCGGATGATGTGATCCTGAAAATGTACGACAAACTGCGCCCGAACCGCTCCACAAAACTGGAACTGGTCATGATGGCGCAGGAGCTTCTTGAAAAATACAACGCAAAGAACTGCGCGCGCCTTGTCATGGAAGCGGCAGAGGTGTATGAAAAGAGAGGAATATTACTTTGAGTTATATCGCAGGAGTTGATATAGGAAATTCCACAACTGAAGTCTGCGTGGGCGAAGTAACTGACAGAGGAAATGTCACATTTCTCACCAGTGCTTCCTGTCCGACCACAGGCACAAAAGGGACCATCGAGAATGTCTATTCCGTAAAGAATGCGCTCAAGCTGGCAATGAGCCGGATCGGGCGCGAGACTTCCGATATCGATCTTGTACGGCTCAACGAAGCCGCACCGGTCATCGGAGACACTGCCATGGAAACACTGACCGAGACTGTGATCACGGACTCATCCATGATCGGGCATAATCCGTCCACTCCGGCAGGAGCAGGGCAGGCAGTCGGTGAGATTCTCCTGATTGAAAATATCTCCCGGGCCGTATCGGGTACCGCATACATCCTTGCCGCATCGTCAGAGCACAGCTACGAGGAAGTGGCTGCAGTCGTGAACCAGCATAATGAGATCGATATTGTCGGCATTATTCTGCAGGCGGACGAGGCTGTTCTTGTAGAAAACCGTATCCACAAGGAGATACCGATCATCGATGAAGTGCGGCGGATCGACCGGCTTCCGGACGGTGTTCCTGCTGCTATTGAAGTGGCGCTTCCGGGACAGACGATCCGCATGCTCTCCAATCCTTACGGCATTGCCACTCTTCTGAGACTCACCGCAGATGAGACGCGTACTATCACACCGATCGCCAAGAGCCTGATCGGCAAGCGCAGTGCCGTTGTACTGAAGACGCCGGGCGGAAATATTCATGAAAATGTACTCCCGGCAGGAGAGATTTATTTTTACGGAGATAAAAATGTTACGATCAGCCTTGACGAAGGCGCGGAAAAGATCATGGCAGCCGCAGAGGATGCAGGTGACATCCGAGATATCAGCGGTCAGCCCGATACTAATGTAGGAAATATGCTTTCCCGCATCCGCACCGGCATGAGCGAGCTGGATAAAAGCGATGAAGCAGATATCCGTATCACCGATATCCTTGCCGTCGATACACTGGCACCGGTCCTTATCTCAGGCGCCCTTGCAGGCGAGACTTGTCTGGAAAAGGCAGTGGGCATTGCAGCCATGGTCAAGACACAGAAACTTCCCATGCAGGAGATTGCCTCAAGACTTGTGACAGAGCTGGGAACCGATGTAAAAGTCGCAGGTGTAGAAGCTGTTATGGCCAGTCTCGGAGCCCTGACTACACCGGGCACAAAACTGCCTCTTGCTATCCTTGACATGGGAGGCGGCTCCACGGATGCCGCTATCATAGACGAAAACGGCAATGTTAACCTGACCCATCAGGCAGGGGCCGGAGAATTGGTATCCATGCTGATCCAGACCGAGCTTGGCTTAAGTGACCGCCATATTGCAGAGGAGATCAAGAAATATCCGCTTGCCAAGGTGGAAAGCCTCTTCCATATGCGCATGGAAAACGGACAGATGACTTTTGTGGACGAATCCATTGATCCCAGATTTTTCGGGCGTGTCGTCCTGCTCACCGAGAACGGGCTCATCCGTATCGAGGAGGAGATCCCCATGGAGAAGATCGTTCAGGTACGCCGTGAGGCAAAACGCAAAGTCTTTGTGACAAATGCATTCCGGGCACTTAAAAAAGTTGCCCCAGATCATAATCTGAGAAATATTTCCACTGTTGTCCTCGTAGGAGGATCGGCAGAGGATTTCGAGATACCTGAGATGCTGATGGAGGCATTTACGGATTACCGCATCGTCTGCGGGCGCGGGAATATCCGCGGTACCGAAGGTCCGCGAAACGCCGTTGCCACCGGACTGGTGCTCTCCTATATCGGAGAAATGGAGGGCTGATTTTGATTATTAAAAGACCTTCTATATATATTTACACACATGAGGCTGACCCCGCTGTTTTGAAGGAAGTCTGCGCCGGAATCGAGGAGGAAGGCGTCTTCTATGACACCACCGAAATGCCGGACGAATGCATGGAAAAGCTGGCATACAAGGCGGCGCGGGATTCTATGCTCGGTTCCGGAGTCGGAATCTTCGGCACCGCAGTGTGCCTGAAAATGCGCGGGCTGGAGAAAGGCCGCAATATCGAGAGCTATCTTACGCCAAGCCGTGCACAGTGCCGCAATATCGGCGCAAACAGTGCTCGGGCGATCAAGAAACTGCCGTTTAAGGAGGAATACAGATCATGAATATCTATACCAGAAACGGGGACCGGGGCACCACTTCCCTGATGAACGGCATCAGTGTTTCAAAGTCTGACGACCGGATCGAACTTGTGGGAACAATTGACGAACTGAACAGTTTCATCGGACTGGCAAAAGTTCTCGCAGACGCCGCTCTGAAAGAGGACCTGTCCCACATCCAGAGAAATCTGATGCAGATCATGGCAGGTGTGGCTGATCCGAGAAATCTTGATTACCGTTTCTCACACGATGAAACGAAGACCCTTGAGGAAGAGATCGACCGGATTGAGAATTCCTTCCCCCGCATCAAAGACTTTGTCCTGTATGGAGGCTGTGAGCTGTCCGCAAGGCTCGACGTTGCGAGATCTGTTACCAGACGCGCCGAGAGACGTTTCCGCAAAGTAGAACAGAACTATGGGGCGGACGCCAAAGCAATCCAGTATATCAACCGGCTGTCTGACTATCTGTATATGTGTGCACGGTATGCTGATTACCGTGTGCAGAATGAAAAAACAGACGGGATACAGGATCAGGTTGTGAGGAATATTTTAAAAGATATGCGATAAACTGCACAGGGAGAACCGTACTGTATGAAGTATGGTTCTCCCTGTTTTATTGAACACAGAAAATAAATTGGAATAATGTCAGTTACAGTGCTTTCTCATAGATCCCGGCAATCTCCTCCTCCGTAAATACGACCGGATTCGCCGCAACCGAAGCTGCCGAGACTTTCATGCAGTTTTCTGCCATCCACGGAATATCTTCTTTCCGTATCCCAAGATCCGAGAGCGTACAGTCAAGTTCCAGATCCTTCAGCAATTTTCGCACTGCAGAAGCACAACCGGTGTCTGTACCGCCGCTCAGGATTTCTGATATTTTTCTGAATTTTACCGGATTACCTTCCTGTGATGCCTCGATCACAGACGGTGTAAGAGCCGCAAGTCCCTGTCCATGTACGATATTTTTCAATCCGCTTGCAGGATGTTCCATTCCGTGGGCAAGCGTAACTCCCGCTGTATTGATCACCATGCCGCCGATCGTGCTTGCAAGCGTCAGATTTTCCCACGCTGACGTATCACCCTGTCCATGATAGACTCTTACCAGATTTTCCGCCGTCAGCCGCATTGCATATTCGCACAGTGCGTCCGTAAAGGGCTGGGCATTCTTTGAGGTATACGCTTCCATACAGTGGCATAAGGCATCAAAACCTACAGAAGCGAGCACTTTCTTCGGCATTGTCATCATACATTCCGGATCTGCAATGGAGACTTTCGGTATGATCGCATTGCAGCGGAGAGATTTTTTATCTCCGTTTTCCGGATTTGTCAGCACCGCGAAACCATTTCCCTCTGATCCTGTCCCGCATGTAGTTGGAATCAGAAGCAGAGGCAGTGCATTCTCACTTTTCTGCCGGTTATATATGTAGTCATTGATATCTCCTTTATTCACTGCAAGGAACGCGATGGCCTTCGCGCAGTCCATAATACTTCCCCCGCCGATTCCGATAATTACGTCACAGTTATTTTCTCTGGCAAGAGAAGCGCCCTCTTCCGCAGTTGTCGTCAGAGGATTCTGTGTAACTTTGTCAAAAAGCAGATGGGACATTCCGGACTGTTCCAGACTGGATGCGACTCTGTCATACAGCCCGGATTTTTTTGCGCTGCTTTGCCCTGTAACGATCAGCGCCCTCTCTCCGTACTTCTTTGCCAGACTCCCGGCAAGATCTGCCTTTCCACATCCAAAAATGATATTTACCGGAAGATAATAAGAAAAATCCAATCTTTCTGTTTTTTCATCCGACATTGTGTTTCCTCCTGTTATTAGATAAAATATTTTATTTATTTCCAGCCGCCAGTGTTTCCACCGTATCTCTCAAGATATCAAATGCTTTGTCGCAATCTTCCTTTGTCAGGATCAGCGGAGGCACCATACGGATCACACTGCTTCCGATTGCTGTGACGAGAAGTTTGCGGTCGAGACATCCATGCTTGATATCTACGGCATTAACCGTACCGTCAAATTCTACGCCCACAAGCAGGCCCTGTCCCCTGACTTCTTTCACATGAGGAAGTTTCTCTAATTCTTTCATAAAGTACTCACCCATGACTTTTGCATTGCCGGCAAGATCTCTGTCAAGAAGCTCTCCGATCTCAGCCAGTGCTGCAGCGCAGCACAGCGGATTTCCGCCGAACGTGGTACCGTGGGATCCCATGGTAAATGCTTTTGCAGCTTCTTCTGTTGCACAGATAGCGCCGATCGGCACTCCGCCTCCCATAGCCTTTGCCATAGATATGATATCCGGTTTTACGCCGTAATTCATATAGGACATGACGGCACCGGTTCTGCACCATCCGGTCTGTACTTCATCCAGCAGCAGGAGCATTCCCCGCTCATCGCACAATTTTCGCAGGCCTTTCATAAATTCTTCCGAAGCGGGATGTACTCCGCCTTCGCCCTGTACCGGCTCTATCATCACTGCGATCGTATCCTCTGTACAGGCATCTTCAAATGCCTTAAGATCATTGAAAGGAGCATAAGTAAATCCGGGCGTCATATCTCCGAATCCAATCTGACAGGCATTATTCGGCTGGCCGGTAGCACTCATGGAGCCGAACGTCCTGCCATGGAATGACTGAGAAGCAGTAACAATATTATATCTGTGCGGTCCGTATTTTTCCACGCCGTACTTTCTTGCCATCTTGATCATGGCTTCGTTTGCCTCTGTTCCGGAATTCTGGAAAAATATCTTGTCCATGCCAAGCGTCGTACAGATTTTCTCTGCCAGCAGCGCCTGAGGGATCGTATATGGGTAATTAAACGTGTGCATAATATCATCTGCCTGATCCTTGATGGCAGCCACAACTTTCTCATTGCAGTTTCCTGCGGAATTCACGGCAATTCCCCCGTAAAAATCCAGATATGGAGTTCCTTTCTCATCATAGAGGTACATTCCCTTTGCTGTCTCTGCAAGGAAATCAAAACGCTCATATGTCTCGATCATATATTTGTTTACTTTGTCCTTAATGTCCTGCACTGTCAGTCCTGTGTCTTTTAATCTCATGTTAATCTCCTCCTGAATGATAAATATATTCCCCGGCTCAAATCTTTCCGGAGATATCCGCACACGCTTTCATTGCCTCAATAACCGCGCTTCGGAAGCCTTTTTCTTCCAGTATCCTTACCGCCCCGATGGTCGTGCCTGCCGGAGAACAGACCATATCCTTTAATTCGCCGGGATGTTTTCCCGTCTCCAGCACCATTTTGGCGCTTCCGTATACAGCCTGTGCGGCGAATTTATAGGCCTGTGTTCTCGGCATTCCCTCCATGACTGCGGCATCCGCCATCGCCTCGATCAGCATAAACACATACGCAGGGGAGCTTCCGCTCACAGCTACGACGGCATCCATGATCCTCTCGGGAACAATCTCAACTTTTCCGAATGCTCCCAGAATCTTCAGAGCGTATCCCAGCTCTTCGTCCGTGACGAATTCATTAGGGCATGCTGCTGTCATGCCTTCCCCGACCATAGCCGGAGTATTAGGCATAGTACGGATGATCTTCATCTCCTTTCCGAACTGTTCTCCCAGCCATTTCAGCGTCTTGCCCGGAGCGATTGTAATGACGAGCTGCTTTTCTGTCATACTATCCCGGATCTCTGCGATCGTATCAGCGTAAAACTGGGGCTTTACAGAGAGAACAAGCACTTCCGCCGATGCCGCCTCTCTGTTGTCCTCCGTCACGCAGATACTGTAATTGTCTTTCGCGTTCTGTCTGCCCTGTCCGCTGATATCAGAACCGATGATCTCATCCGGTTGAAAGATTCCTTTATTAATGAGACCGCTCATAATAGCGCCTGCCATGTTTCCTGTACCGATAAATCCAATCTTCATATCCACACCTCCCTTAAATACCTGAACTGTCAGCTGAAGCTCTGCTCCGTCCTCTCTATGATCTCGTCCTGAAGCGGTTTATCCAGATTTCGGAAAAAGTCGCTGTACCCTGCCACGCGGACGATCAGGTCTTTGTAGTCCTCCGGATGCTGCTGTGCATCGATCAGAGTCTGACGGTCTACCACATTAAACTGGATGTGATGCCCGTCCATTGCAAAATAGGAACGGATCAGGCTTGCCATGTTGTTCAGTCCCGTTTCTCCTGCTACAACATCAGGAGTAAATTTCTGGTTCAAAAGTGTTCCGCCTGTCGCCAGATGATCCATTTTGGCACAGGATTTGATCACTGCTGTCGGGCCGTGCGTATCTGCTGATTTTTCGGGAGAAATTCCTTCCGATACCGGCTTATGTGCCTTTCTTCCATTTGCCGTTGCAAGGATAACGTCGCCAAAATACACATGACAGGTAGTCGGCAGCATATCAATCCGGTACTCTCCTCCCCGCATATTCGGGCGGCCTGTGATCGTACTTCTGTACAGCTCAAAGATATCCTGCATGATCTCATCTGCGTAGTCATCATCATTGCCGTATTTCGGGCTTTTATCATGGACCATATGATAAATCGCATCGTACCCTTCAAAGTTGTGCTCCATGGCTTCGATCAGTTCCTCCATGGTAAAGTTCTTTTTGTCATAAACATTGTATTTCACGGCGGCAACACAGTCGGTGACCGTTCCGATGCCCACGCCCTGAATATAGCTGGTATTATATCTTGCGCCTCCCGCATTGTAGTCTTTTGCGTTGGAAATACAGTCATTTGTCACAACAGACAGACAGGGAGCCGGCATATCCTCGGCATACAGTTTCTCGATCACGTTATTTCCCCGGATCTTAACATCTACGAAATACTCCATCTGTTTCTTAAATGCAGCCCACAGTTCATCAAATGACTTAAAGTCTTTCGCCTCTCCAAGCTTAAGACCGATCTGCTTGCCACTGTACTGGTCATATCCGTTGAACAGCGTCAGCTGAAAAATCTTCGGAATATTCAGATATCCAGTCAGAATATAGGCTTCGCTTCCCCATGCGCCTGTCTCCACGCATCCGGATGAACCCCCGCGTCTTGCATCGGCCAGCGACTTTCCGGCATTTACCAGCTCCATGATCTGGGCTTCTGTATTATAGAAAGCCGGCTGTCCCCATCCCTCCCGGGAAATCTCACATGCCCTCTTCAGGAATCTTGCAGGAGTCTTTTTACTGATTGTTACATTGGAATTCGGCTGAACCAGTCTCATATCATCCATGCAGTCCAGAATCAGGTAACTCACTTCATTTACGCCGTTGCGTCCGTCCGGAGTGACACCTCCTGTATTGATATTTGCAAAATCTGTGTAGGTCGCGCTTTCTTTCAGCGTAATACCCACTTTAACAGGTGCCGGCTGGTTGTAGAACTTCACCCACAGACACTCCAGGAGTTCCAGTGCTTTCCTGTCATCCAGAATGCCTGCCTCCACATCTTTCCTGTAATACGGATACAGATGCTGATCCAGTCTTCCCGGGCTGAATGCATCCCACGGATTGAGTTCCGTTGTGACTGCAAGATGAGTAAACCAGTACAGCTGGATTGCCTGCCAGTATGTCTGAGGCCTGTGTGCCGGAACCACTTCCAGATTTGCCGCGATCTGAAAGAGCTCGGCCTTTCTTGTCTCATCTGTTTCTTTTTCCGCCATCTCAAGAGCCAGCTTATGATAACGTTCCCCGAGGATCATAACAGCATCGCAGGCAATGTCCATTGCTTTGAGTTCCTCGCATTTATCCAGAGCCTCCGGATCATTGAGGTAATCCAGTTCATCCATTGTCTTTTTGATCTTTTCTTTGTACTCCATGTATCCGGTGGTAAATACCTGTTCGCCCCCGCATGTGTGACCGGGGCCTCTCTGCTCCATAAACTCGGTAAACATTCCCGCCTCGTAGCAGTCATGCCACTGGGGCGTCATTCTGGAAAGCAGTTTTTCCCTCATGCTTCTTCCTGTCCAGTAAGGAATGATCTCCTCTTTCTGGAGTCTGCGGTCCTCCTCTGTCGTTTTGAAGGACACCAGTTTTCTTTCGCTCATAACAACCATGTCTTCTTCACTGTGGCAGCAAAGTTCCGGGAATGTAGGCGAAGCCTGAGGATCCTTTCCCTTCTCTCCGACAATCAATTCGCCGTCGCCGAGATACAGTGTCTTTTTCGAGAAATACTCTTTCAGAGTCATAGCTCTCATAACCGGAATGGAATATTTTCCGTCATTTAATTTGTAAAAATCCGTCTCAATCTTCGCTCTTTCCAGATCAATGTGAACCGGTGTATTCACACTGATCTCTCTAAGTTTCCGGATTCTTTCATTCATTCCCCGTGATTTTCCCATCGTTTCAACCTCCTGTTTTTGTATTTTTAAAGCCTGCATTGATAAACAGAGCGGTCAGCGCTTCCATCTCTTCTTTGTCCGGAGCGTGCAGGTCTGTACCTTTATATGCTGTATCCAGTTTTCTATACTTTCCGCTTCCTGTATCATGGTAAGGCAGCAGATTGATCTGGATCGGATGAATGTCATGTTCCTGAAGAAACGCTATGATTTCCTTCATACTCCGCTCGTTCCCATTCACTTCTTTCACTGTGGGGATCCGGACACAGATCCGGGCCCCGTCATGTGCAAGCCGGACCAGATTCTCTAGGATCAGCCTGTTATCCACTCCCGTATACTTTTTATGGAGTCCCTCATCCATCACTTTTACATCATAGAGAAAGACATCCGTATATGGGAGAATCCTCTGAAATCTTTCATAGGGAACATAACCGCAGGTGTCTATCGCAAGCGGAATGCCCTGCCGCTTCAACTCCTTTGCAGCTTCAAGGATAAAATCCATATCCATGGCCATAACCTCTCCGCCGGAAAAAGTAACTCCCCCGCCGGACTCTTCATAAAATATCTGGTCTTTCAACAGTTCGGCGGTCAATTCTTTCACGGTATATTCCCTGCCGGCGATTTCACGCAGATTCAGGACACACACTTCCGCACAGGCGCCGCAGGCAGTGCAAAGCTTTCTGTCGGTCCGCGCTGTCCCGTTTTTTAACGATACAGCTTTTTGGGGACAGACCGCAGCACAGGCACCGCAGCCTGTACATTTCTCCCCGCTGCATAAAAGCTCTCTGCCTCTATTCTGGGCTTCCGGATTATGGCACCAGACACATCGAAGCGGGCATCCTTTGAAAAATACTGTAGTACGTATGCCGTCTCCGTCATGGATACTGTATCTTTGTATATTTGTGATCATGCACATTTTCCTGTCTCCTCTGTATTGTTCATCATATATACTCTTTTATCACGGGAAAATACCTTTTAATTTCTCCGCATATACCAGTTTTTTCAACGCGACAATATATGCCGCCATACGATAAGAACAATGATGGGCTTCTTTTTCTTCAAGAATATTCTGGAAAGACCTTGACATCAGTTTCTCCAGCATCTCATTCACCTGATCTCTGTCCCACGTTAATTCCTGTATATTCTGCACCCACTCAAAATACGAGACGATCACCCCTCCGCTGTTTGCAAATATATCCGGCAGAAGAGTTATCCCCCTCGCATCAAGGATCTGGTCTGCCTCCTCTGTTGTCGGTCCGTTTGCCGCCTCTACCACATAAGAGCAGTTCAGCTTTGCCGCATTATCTGCAGTTATCTGATTTTCAAGGGCTGCCGGTACAAGGACATCACATTTACAGGTAAGCACTTCTTCGTTCGAAATGTGTACAACACCTTCGGCATTATAATCTTTTATCATTACATTTCCCTGCTCCAGAAACGCTGAGACGGCATCCGCGTCCAGTCCGTCCTCGCAATAGATACCTCCCGAAATATCGCTGAGTGCTACTATCTTTGCTTTTCTGTGATAAAATATACGCGCTGCATTTGCGCCCACATTTCCCATCCCCTGAATTGCAATTGATGTACCCTCAAGCGGTCTGCCGTCCAGCGCCAGGATCAGTTTCGTACTGATAACAACTCCTCGCCCCGTTGCGGAATTTCTGCCTCTGGAACCGCCTAGTTCAATCGGTTTTCCTGTTACCACGCCCGGACACGGATGTCCTTTCAACTGACTGTATGTATCCAACACCCACGCCATTGTCTGAAAATTTGTATTTACATCCGGAGCCGGAATATCCGTATCCGCTCCTATGATCGGCGCTATGGCAAAAGTATAGCGGCGTGTAAGAGCGCAAAGTTCGCGTTCAGAGAGAGTCGACGGATCTACCTGGATTCCTCCTTTTGCGCCTCCATATGGAAGATCTGCCACAGCGCACTTCAGAGTCATCCAGGTGGCTAGAGCCTTGACCTCATCAAGATCGCAGTTCTGATGAAACCGAATACCGCCCTTGAACGGACCGCGTATATTAGAATGCTGTACTCTGTAGCCTTCGAATACTCTGACGCTTCCATCATCCATTTCCACCGGAAGATAGACTTTTGTCTCCCTCTGCGGATTTTTCAGTATCTCAAACATAGATGTATCAATGTCTCCCAGTTTCATTGCCTTTTCCATAACATCAATCACGTTCTTATATGGATTATATGTGTGTCTCATATTTTACCTCCGATGTATCTGTACTGCTGCATATCGCCAGCGCGCTTATTACAAGTACAATTCCCGCCGCTTCCGGCAGCGTAATACTTTCATGAAAAACTATGATCCCAAGTACTGTAGCTGTCACGGGTTCTATCGATGCAACGATCGACGCTTTACTGTTTTCTGTATATTTCAAGCCGATCGTGTAAGTCAGATAAGGAACGACTGTACAGAGAATACCGAATACACAGCTGAACGCAAACATATCCGCGCTCTGGAAAGCTGTCGATATAACACGCTTCCCGTCACTCAACAAAAACGAAGCTGCCGCCGCAATAAAAAAGGTATAAAATGTTATCGTTAAAGAATGGTATCCTCTCTCCAGCGCAAACCTGCTGAAAATAGAATATAATGCATACCCTAACCCCGCTCCAAGTCCCGCAAGCAGCCCGAATCCTGAAATTCTGCCTGCATCGGAGATGACTCCTGTAACAAGCACGCATCCCGCTATTGTCATAACCAGCGACAGTATTTTTCTTCCGGTCATTTTTTCACCAAAAAGGAAATACGAAAGTACCATTACTATGGCTGGCGCCGTATAGAGCAGAACTGCCGCAACGGACAGGGAAGTCAGCGTTATGGCTTTAAAATAGCACAGATTAAAAAACACGATACTGCATATTCCCGTACCTAAAAAGCACCACAGATCACGAAGACGGATCTTCAGAAGCGGCCTCTGGAAAAGTACCATATATAAAAGCAGTACGATAAACGTCACAATTGCACGCAGAGCAACGATATCCATTGATTCAAGCCCGATGCCATTCAGTTTTCTGACAAAAAGTCCCATGCATCCCCACAGCATTCCGGCAATCAGAATAAGCATCAGTGCAATTTTTTTCAATTTACGGCACCTCCTATTGCATTTCGGTATTATGTTCCGCTCAGCATAGATCCGAGATAAACCGGTATGATCTTCTGACCTTTCTCCACAAGACTTTCTGTTCCGCCTTTCACACACCAGTCATAGATCATACCCCTCTCCAGAGAGGCGTAGGTTTCAGCGGCCGCCTCTGCTGTCTCATCAGTCCAGAACTCCCCGCTCTTCTGTCCTTCCTCGATAAGCTGCGGAATCAGCTTATAATAAAACCGCTCCTTATTCAGCATTTCCTGCCGTTCTTCCGGCATATTGACATAAATATGTGTCACCAGCTCAAAAGGAACTTCCTTCTCGATCAGTGTAAACAGTTCTTTATTAAGATAGATCAGTTTTTCACGGACCGACAGTCTCGGGCTCATAGATACCATGAGCTCTGCATATTTTCTGTCGAACAGATCGCCAAGTGTATGCTCCAGATCATCCTTCCGGGTGAAAAAGCGGTAAAATTCGTCTTCCGACACTTCTGCAAGAGCAATCACATCTGCTGTATCTGTCTGCTCATACCCTTTCTCACGGAACAGTTTCCATGCAGCCTGTACGATACGGCTGCGCGGGTTTTCCTGCTCTTCCTGTGTCCGGCTTCCTAGAAGGAAACCGTTTCTAAGCGGATCCTGACTGTCAATGATCCATTCATTAAATCCGATAATATAGGCGCTTCCGGTAATCTGTGGTATAATGCCCTTTCCTCCCGCAATATCCACTTCACTCACCGCTTCCCCGCGAAAGATAGAGCCCGTAATACTTTCATACAGAAATTTTTCGTGCAGCTTCAGTTCGCCTTTGGCATACAGTGACGCTAATTTGGCGCTTGTGCCTGTACCGCAGGGCGAGCGGTCCGCCTGCGCACTGCCGAATATCACACAGTTTTTCATATCGGCATTTTTATAGTCCGTGTGTGCGTAAAATTCCACAAGGTCAACGCTCGTAATATTCAGATACGGATGTCTGACCGTCACCGTGGCGTTGATCTTATCCCTCAGTTCCATTCCCAGATCTGTAATCTCATCAATATTCTCAGTCTCCAGTGAAAGACTTATTTTCTCCGCATCTACAAGGGCAAAAAAAGAACCGCCGAACGCGATATCACAGTGGACTTTTCCAAACCGAGATGTCTGCACCGTGACATCCTCTTTCAATAGGAATGAGGGTACGTTCAGGATACTGACCTCTACCGCCTCTCCGTCCACTACATGCACCTTTGCACGGATCAGACCGCTGGGTGAATCCAGCACCACTTCTGTATATGGCTCCCTTACATCTACCATCCCGGTTTCTACCAGCATAGAAGCTGTCCCTATGCTGCCATGCCCGCACATATTGAGGCAGCCGCCGCTGTCCATAAATATAACGCCGTAATCCGCCTCTTTGTGTACCGGCTCCGTGAGCAGAGCGCCAAACATGTCCCTGTGTCCCCGGGGCTCCAGCATCAGCGCTGTGCGCAGGAAATCATAATGATCCATCAGATATTTTTTCTTGTCCATCATGGTTTCGCCATGTAATTCCGGGAAGCCGTCATAAACGATCCGGGTCGCCTCGCCCTCTGTATGTGAATCAATGGTTTTCAAATGATATGCATATTTCCGCACCCTCGGACATTTCATTCTTCCGCCTCCTTTTCCGGAGCGCCGTCTGACGTCTTCCGGGGTGCTGTCAAAAATCCGGTTTCTTCCTCGCCTCCGAATTTCTGCCGGGCAATGGTGGCAAGTGCCTGAGCAGTTCCCTCCACTTCCAGAAGTGCGCTGTTGATGATGATATGCTTGTGCTGAGGATCTCCCGGAGCATATTTTGCAAAATGTTTATGGTATGCGTATCTCGCCCGGTCTACTTCCCGTATCATTCGCTTCGCTTCATTTTTCTCCATTCCCAGCGGTCCCACGCAGTTTGCCAGCCGGTCCGCATACGGAGCATAGATATAAATATGAATAGCGTTCAACTCGTCTTTCAGTACATAATCTGCACAGCGGCCTACAATGATACAGGAACCTTTCTCCGCCAGCTCATGGATGATCTGCGTCTGCGTAACAAAAATCCGCTCCTGCTGTTCCGGAGAATCCGTTCCCAGCGGCACCAGCATTTTCCAGAAACTGGATCTTTTCTCTTCCTTGCCGCTCAGAGTCGATACCGGCAGATTCATACGCTTTGCCGTCGCCTCCACAATATCCCTGTCATAGTAATTAATGCCCAGCAGCTGGGACAATCTCTTAGCGATCGGTCTTCCCAGACTGCCGAACTCTCTTGTTATTGTAATAACATACTTCTGCATTGCCTTACCCCCTGTTCTGATATGATAAGTTGATCTATGAATTCAGGAAACGAGAAAGGAATGCTTTTGTACGCTCTTCCTTCGGGTTTTCCAGTACTTCATGCGGCGTCCCCTCTTCCACCACATAACCGTCGTCCATAAAAATAACTTTGTCGGAGACATCCCGTGCAAATGCCATCTCATGGGTGACCACAACCATAGTCATACCTTCTTTTGCAAGCTCTTTCATAACATTGAGCACCTCTCCGACAAGCTCCGGGTCCAATGCAGATGTCGGCTCGTCAAAAAGTAGCGCCTGAGGCTCCATGGCCAGCGCCCTTGCGATGGCGACTCTCTGCTGCTGTCCTCCGGAAAGCATTGCCGGCATCGCTGAAGCTTTGTTTTCAAGCCCTACTTTTCTCAGAAGCTCCATGGCCTTTTCCTCTGCTTCTTTCTTATTCTTATGTTTTGTCAGTACCGGAGCAAGCGTCACATTTCCAAGGACCGTTTTCATAGGGAACAGGTTGAACCGCTGGAAGACCATGCCTACTTCCTCGCGGAAATCTCTCAGCTTTATCTCTCCACCCGTAACGCTTTTCCCTTTATACTCGATATCTCCTGCCGTGGGGATTTCAAGCTGGTTGATACACCGCAGCAAAGTGCTTTTTCCGGAACCGGAAGGCCCGATGATGCACACTACCTCGCCTTCGTCCACATCAATATTGATATCTTTGAGGACCTCAAGATCGTCAAAATTTTTCTGTAGATTTCTGATTTTAAGCATCATATCACTTACCCCCTGATCTTATGTTCTACCAGCTTCTGCAGAATGATCAGAATCGAGATCAATACAAGATAAAATACAGCGCCTGTGGTATAAGCTTCAATCGTTCTGAAACTGATGGCTGCATAGTTCTGGATCTGTTTTGTTATCTCATTTACCACGATCACAGACAGCAGAGCCGTATCTTTTACTGAAATAATAAACTGGTTAAAAAGCGCCGGGAGCATAGAACGAAACGCAGGCGGGATAATAATATGGAACATTGTCTGCGTAGGGGTGAGTCCCAGCGAAAGCCCCGCCTCTCTTTGTCCCGGGTCGATTCCTTCCAGTGCGCCTCTTACGATTTCTGCTATAAAGGCTCCTGAGTTGACTGTAATTACAATAATACCGGCTGTGTTGCTGCTCAGATCCACGCCAATGAGTTTCGGAACAACATAGTACACATACAGTGCCTGAACAATAAGAGGTGTCGCACGTATGATCCATATATATACTCCGGCAATCGCTTTGAGGATCCTGCAGTTTGTCTGCAGTACGAAACCTGTCACAGCGCCCAGCAGGAATCCGAGAAGAATACCGACTACCGCGATATACAGCGTAACTTTCAGTCCCTGAAACAGCATGGGGAGCAGTACGTTTAAAAAGCTCAAATCCATAGATGAATCCTCTCTTTCTATGTTACTCATCAAAGAAGCAGGTGACGCTCCGGCTTAACAGCTGAAGCATCCCTGCTCTTTTTCATCTTTCTATTTCAGATTACTCCAGCCATGTTGAAGTCAGCTCATCTATTGTGCCGTTATCGGTCAGATCTGAAAGCGCCTGATTGAAAATATCCACAAGGCCGTCATTGCGTTCCGCTGCATCATTGGAAATAGCAATCGCATACGGTGACTGTCCCTGATTGAACTGATCTCCTACGACTTCAAGCTTTGTATTGTCTGTTGTTTTTATGTAGTAGTAAGCATTCGGTGAGTCCTGGATCACTGCATCAACCTTGCCCTGTTCAAGGGATTCATATGCAGTGGTGATCGTGTCATGTACCTCAAGACGGGAATCGTCCACTCCGTTATTCTGGCAGTACAGATGTGAAGCCGTTCCTTTTTCTACAGCGATCGTGTAGTCTCCGTCTATCAGAGTATCAATATCTGTAATCTCCTTAGGTGACGTCTCTTTGTTGATCATAACCACCTGACCGGAATCACAGTATGTATCCGAGAACTGCATAACGGCTTTTCTCTCATCAGTTGCACACAGGGCAGCCATGCCGAAATCAAGTTTTCCCTCTGCAAGAGAAGTGGTCAGCGCTGAATAATCCATTACCTGAACATCTCCGTCCAGCTCAAATCCAAGATAATCCTGAAGTGCTTTCTCCAGATCAATATCAAAACCGATCAGTGTAGTTCCATCCTCGTCATAGTATGTAAACGGGGCAAAAAGTGCTGTCGTTCCGAAGGAAAGTTTTACACCTTTCAGTGCACCTTCAACCGAACCATCTGTCCCGGAGGATGAAGAGGAACTGCTGTCCTCTGCAGATTTTTTATCTTCGCTGCCTGCGCTGCTTCCTGATGAACTTCCACAGCCCGCTGCAAGTGTCATCACCATGGCTGTCGTCATCAAGATTGAAATTATTTTCTTTTTCACAATAGTTACCTCCTTTTAAGAATCATATGCCTCTATAAATGAAATAAGCAAAAGGGACAGGCAACTGTCTTTTTCGACTCCGTTGTCTGTCCCTTTTGATTATGCGTCTTATTTAAGCACAAAACATTATATTTGTAAAATTAACTTTTTTCATACTGTCATGAGGATTTGTAATGTTTGTTCGTAAATGAGTAAACTGTTACTGTCAGTTATACATTATGTCTGTACTCATAAGGCAGTACTTTTATCTGATTGTATCCCGGACAGTCGCGTACCCATTCCAGTGACTCTTTCACAATGGCAGTCTGCATCGGAATATTGTTCGGCTCTCCCGCATTGGAACCGATCGGCACATGCGGAGCAGTAATCCTCGGCGCTCCCTGCTGTCTTGCGATAGGCGGGAGTGCGGCGATCACACAGCAGCTCATTCCTGCCGCCTCGCAGCATCTCGTAACGATCGTGGCAGACCTGTGGCAGGTGCCGCAGCCACCGGTGCACAGTACGATATCGACTCCCTGAGCTTTTAATTTCCGGGCAATCTCAGGTCCTGTCTCCTCCTTGAATTTTTCTACATTTCCGCCGCCGCCCATAAACGTATACGTCTCTTTCGGGAGAGAACCGATAAAGCCCTCTGCCACAAGCTCATGAAGACGGTCAATGGGAAACATAGCGTTCACATCTTTATTAATGTCCGAGTTGTCAAAACCTCCGTGTGTGACCATCAGCTCTGAGGACGGTGTATCGAACTCAATCGTCCGATAGGAATAATCACCGGATGTATTAAACGGAGTCTGGCTCTTTTTATGAATTCCTCCTGCCGTAATAAACGCCACCTTACATTCAGAAAGCGGTTTCTTTAATTCTGTAAATACAGGGACCGGTGTGACCGGCACAAAGATTTCGGACTGCATACCCTCTACTGTTGTTAATTTCATATTCATCCTCCTTGCATTCTTATATGGATTCCACAGGGATATCCCTTTTACCGGATATTTTCATCGGGCTGAAATAGAACTCCACATTCTGCCCTTCTTTTAATTCTACATCTGTAAATACCCACCGTCTGGGCACTGCTGCCGTACCCAGACCATCCATGATCTCCGCCTTAATGGCAGTATCATTTACTTCTGTGATTGTTCCACCAATTAAGCATGGTTCAAATTCGCCGTTTTTTATCGCACATGCATCATAATCATATGGATTTTCATTCACCTGAAGATAGCTGAAGTAAAACTGCATCTCTGTTCCGGCCGCAGGCTCTTCCCCGCCGGAGTTTTCCTCTGTTCCCCTTAAAATACATTCCGCGGGAACCGTAATAACGCCCAGACGGCCGTGCAGATGCACTTTTATCATGTCTCCGGTTACTTCTTTCACCAGTCCGCCCATCAGGACAGGATTGATGATATACTCTGCCCCGGCCATATCAGTGCATTGTCCCGGAGTCTAACAGCTCAGTATCCGGAAGTCCAAGCAGCCTGTTGTTATTGTTAACAACTTCATTGTCCCACTTCTTCGGCGCAGGCTTGATCTCAACTCCGGCCATCTTGTTCTTCAGCATCTGGATCGCTCTTGCCGCCACCTCTTTTGTAACACAGGAACATCCAGCTACATTGTTCTCAAAACCGCCTTTGTCCATATTTTCTTCGATCATGGCGTCAGCATATTTATTTCCTACTACAAGCTGGCCCTGATAAGCACAGAATGAGACGCCTACCACAGGAATGCCTCGTTTTCCCGCCTGTCCGATATGCTGGATAAAATCAATATGGTTATTTCCGAAGCCTTCTGTTGTAATGATACAGCCATCAATATCCAGAGACTCCAGAAGAGATCCCAGCCTTTCGGAAACCCACATCTTCTCATCATTCACCTGAGGCGAACCGACGAAAACAACTCCTACAAGATCCATTTCACTGTCCGCCGCGAGCCCCTCTACAAGAGGTTCCCGGATATAGTGTCTGGTCATCTCTTTGGTGGCAGGTCCGATGCAGGTCAATGCATGGATAGAGCCGTCACGCACCTGATTCGGAGTCAGGATGATAGGTACGTTTCCGCAGTCCACGTTTTTCTGCCCGCCCAGAATACCGCAGGGTTCTGTCGGACAGATCACATTGTCATGCATGGCTCCCTGTCCCATAATCTCTTTTACAAGCACGACTCTCGGGTTACCCGGTCTGCGGACGTCTTCACACACTTCCTCACGCACTACTTCACCGTCATATTTCTTCAGTTCGTCGCGGACTGCCTGAATAATATAATCCTGACACTTATGTGCCGCAAACGGACCCGGCCGTGTCATTCCGGTCTTCTTCTCGATCACAACATTGCAGCGGATGATAATATCATTCTCATCTGCGCATCCCGGATGACCGAAATACATTTTTTCGTCCAGATAACCTTCTGAGGAGCCGAACTCATGGATCTGTACACCATCCTCATCCACGCCTGTCAGCATGAATACAACGCCGTCTGCCACTTTTGTCACGCCGCTTCCAAGTTCGCCTTCAACTTTTGTCGCGATCGGGCAGATATCCATGATGGTCTCTGTATAAATATGCCTGTTATCCGGTTTGATCACATCGAGCTCGATCTTCTTGCACAAAGGATCTTCCTTAAGCGCTTTTTCGATAATATTTTTATCAATCGTAATCTTTCCGTCTTTAATGGAAGTCTCTGTCCCGATCTCCGCGTCCGTAATACGGATATGTTTCTTGATAAGGGTACGGATGACTTTCTTTTCACCGGCCTTTTCTTCATCCGGAACTGCGGAAGAGTCTGCTGCTCCCGCAGTTTCTCCGCCTGTACATACAGGTGCCGCTGCACCCGGGCCTGAAAACACAGGGATATCCATGCTCAAATGTTCCAGTTTTTCTGCTTTTCCAATCTCAATATGTATCATGCCGTTTCCTCCTTGTACTGCTTTGACCTGCGGAATCGGACCTGCGGGAGCATCTGTCTTCCCTTCTGCAGGTGCAGATCCCTCTTCCCCTTTATCCGCCTCCTTCGAAGCTATTTCTGTTACTTCATTTACTTTGTCGACCATATCTTTGGTAATAGGGGTCAGGGCTTCCACATCGCATACAAGTGTGGAACCGATCACCTGCTCGATCTTCAGGCCGTCATCACTCAGTTTCAGAAGACCGGCCTCCTCCATATCGTCAAACAGTGACGGATCTTCCAGATCTGCCGCGCTGATCACCAGCCCTTTCTGTCTCCTGCAGCAGAAGATCGCCGGATCTTTCAAATGCTGTTCCAGTGTTTCCTTTGTAATTGACATCTCATTTCCTCCATTCTTCTTTTCTATCTTTCTGTTATATGTATCTGCTGTTCTTCTGATCGTACCGCTGGTATTTTACCTATGTGTGGATCTTCCGGATCAGTTTATGATTCACTGCCCGGAGTGCGCCGTCCGTACAATGATAGACCGGTAATCCCAGTTTCGGGGCACACGACATCACAGTATTGGTACAATCTGTACAGTTGCTGATCAGAAGAGCCTGCGCACCTGCTTTTTTAAGTGCCATGACTTTCTGTACCTGTCCCGGACATTTTCCCGGATTTTCACATTTCAGGCTGTTCTTTACCCTGTGTGCCTGCTTGCAGTACTCTACGCCGGCAGCCTCGGATCCCATACTCTTCGCAATCTCCTCCAGCCGTTCCCTGCCTGCTCCGCACGCACAGACCAGAAGCCCCAGTTTCTCCGGCCCTTTCATAAAGCATTCCGCTGCGATCAGACCGCCCGTAGTCTTTATGACCGGATCATCGAGCTGTACACGCTTTCCGGTAAAAGGACCGCCCATAATGATTTCACCATATTCATCCGCAAGCCCTCCTGCCATATCAAAGACGTCACGTACGCTCATCCCGATAGGAACATTCTCAAAGATTCGGATCAGATCTGTATTTCCTCTCAGCTTTCCCGCAACAGTCATATCCTTGTCTATGAGAGGTTTTTTCAAATCTACAGCTTCCTCTATCCGGCAGGCCGTTTCAGCATTAACTACGATCGCATCAGCATCAAGAGGAAGTGTATCTACACCGAGCAGCGTGCCTGTCACTTCTCTTATAACAGCTCTCTCTTCTCCCATCGGATACATATCAGGTAAAAGCGCGATCCTTATTCTGTCATCGTCCAGTGTTTCCCTCAGTTTTTCAACTGCCTGAGAATGCACTTCTTTAATTGCTACAACGCCTTTTGATGAATGTACGATATCCATGACAATCTGCAGACCCCGTATCAGTTTCTGCGGATTCTTTTCAATTGCCGCTATATTATGTCCAAGGATCGGTTCACACTCCGCGGCATTGACAATCACAATTCCATCTGTTTTAAATGGTTCTTTAAGTTTATAGTATGTAGGGAATCCTGCGCCGCCAAGGCCGACGATCCCGGCTTCTCTGATCAGTTCCAGAGGATTGCTTCCCGACAGCTTTCTATATTCGGCAGGCTGCACTTCGTCGGCCTGCACACGGATTTCATTTTCATCAATCCCCGTGACACTTCCGCTCACACTGGAAAACAGATTTGCTCCAAGCTCACTTTCTCCGACAGAAGCAATAAGCTGCCCGCGAACAATTTTGTCACCTTCGACAACTGTTGGGGCAGCCTTTGCACCGATATTCTGTTTTAAAGGAAAGCGAAATATTCGCTTCACCAGATCACTTCCTTTCCGTATGTTTGCCTCTGATTATATGCGCGTCTCCGTCAAAAGTAAAATGACGTTTACTGCTTTTGTCATGACAGTTTCTCATCATAGAATCTATTGACAGAACCGGTTCCGATGTCTATACTTTATAAAATATTAATAGATATCAGTTATTATTAAAAAATGACAAAGACGTCAGGGCCGTCCCCGACGTCTTTTTCTTTATTTAAACAATGCACACAATATAGTCGCGGGCGGACAAGAACAGGAGGAGGATCAATGGATATTAAGAAACTTCTATTGTTTGCAGATGTGGCGGAAACAGAAAATTTCACAAAAACAGGCGACCGTATGGGATACACTCAATCCGGCGTAAGCCATCTTCTGAAATCACTGGAGGACGAAATAGGTTTTTCTTTATTTATACGATCTAAACAGGGAGTGAAGCTTACCGGAAATGCGAAAATGATCCTTCCCGGCGTACGTTCTCTCCTCGCCATGACCGAACATCTCGAACAGATGATCAGCGAGATAAACGGACTCGAAAAAGGACAGCTCGTGATTGCAACATTTTCCAGTATTTCTATCCACTGGCTCCCGAAAATCATACATGTCTTCCAGCAGAACCATCCGGGTATCAAGATCAAATTGATGGAAGGAGGCACAGACGATATTGTAAACTGGATTGAATCCGATCTTGTCGATTTTGGGTTCGTCAGCAAAAGAAATACGAAATCTCTTGACTGGATATCTCTGTATGAGGATCCTCTTTATGCAGTTGTTCCCCTCGATTATCCGGCTCCGGAAGGCGGAATCTTTCCCATAGAAAAGTTTGAAGGGCAGCATTTTGTCATCTCTGCCATGGGGACGGATTACGATGTTCATCATGCGCTGAGCAGTTCCGGTGTCAAACCGAATATCGACTTCACATCAAAAGATGACCATGCGATCATCTCCATGATTGAAAATAAGCTGGGGATCAGTATTCTTCCGGGTCTTACCTGCCGCAACTTTGAGTCCCATGTGTCGGCTTATCCTCTGAAACCTTTCTGCTCCCGAACCCTTGGGGTTGCTATGAAGTCCAAAAAGGATCTGACGCCGGCCGCTCTGAAATTCCTGAAACTGACAAAGGATATGATGCCTGAACTGATTTAGCAGCTCCTGCATCATATCCTTTTATAACTTTTATTCCTGCGCCGCTTCTATGATCTCTTCCGGGAATCCCGCGAACTCCAGCAGCTTCACTGCATTCTGCGATGTCGCCGGCCCTTCCATGATCTTATAGCTGAACGCGATATCATCTTCTCCGATTTCCTCACTGAAATGATAATTCAGATAATCGCTGCCGAGAAGCTCCGTCAGTTCTTTATCATGTGTAGCCACAAGCGCAATACAGTTCTTATCTCTGAGATATTCAAGGATTGCCCTTGACGCCCGGATACGCTCGCCGGTATTTGTTCCTCTCAGGATCTCATCAATAGCACAGATAGTTACCCTCTCCTCTGTAATACTGTCAAGAATACGTTTCAGATATCTGATCTCACGGATAAAATAGCTCTCGCCTGCCATCAGGTCGTCTCTCACAGCCATGGACGTGATCACTTCAGCCGGCGGCATTACAAAGCGCTTTGCCGCACACGTATTGATCGCCTGCGCGAGTACTGCATTGACAGCAGCAGCCTTTATAAATGTAGATTTACCCGAGGCGTTAGAACCGGTGATCAGGCAGCTCTTTTCCACAGCAAAGTCATTTGCCACCGGCTCTTTGATGAGCGGATGATATACTTCGGTCATTTCCAGTCTCTTCTCGTCTGTATACTCCGGAATACAGCACCATGGCAGAGACTTCCGAAATGACGCCGTACTGATCGCCGCATCAAGTTCGCCGATACAGCGGTACACTGTTAGATAGTTTTCCACATTGTTCATCAGACGTTTCATTACTTTATTGTATGTGGTGATCTGCATTAAAGTAATACCCAGCAGATAATCAAGGCAGGTACCCAGCGCATCTCCTGTACGAGCACCCTCCCTCTTGATCCGGAGTATCTTTTCTCCCCGTATAACCCCCTTCAGTCCGGACAGCGCATCCTGAAGTTCCGGGAACAAATCTCTGATTTCTTTTCTCGCTGCCATCTGCTTTGCATTTCCAAGAAGGCTTACCGCTGTTCCGATCAGGGACAGCTCAAGGTCATGCTTCATATTTATCCGGAAATACAGACCGAGGTTCACGGCGCACATTCCCACAAATGGCATCAGCGACCAGTCGACCGGATAGAATGGTATAAAAACAAGCGAAGCCGCCAGCAGAATCTGCAGCACCCGGTATACCCATTGATGTCCGAATACATAAGACTCTATCCCGTCCAGATAGGCGGGAAGATAATATGAGGAATCACTCTTTCCGATATCACACAGCAGTTCCTCAATCTTTTCTCTTTCTTTTTCATTATCTGCCCATGTCCGCACTCTTTCCTCAAAGATTCTCTGCTCTTCCGGTGACATCCTGTTCCGGCGTAATCTCCAATACAGGATTTCCTCTCCCGGAGATGTGTCGCACTGGGCGGCTCTCTGAAAAACATCATTCATAGACAGGTCATTCCACGTAATGTCATCCAGACCGGTGCCGTCATTTACCACATCATAGTAATTCCTGACTGCATCGTTCCATTCCCTGATCTTCGGAATCTTTCCGAACTTCTCGTGAATATATGCTTTTCTTTTCCGTTTCATACTGTAATATGAGATCAGCCATATGACCAGCAGGAAAAGGAAAACCGCCATAACTCCCAACACCGCAGACAGCATAGAAATACCACCTTTCATTTTGTATCATTCTATTAATACAATAAGTTTAATTGGGAGATTTGTCAATATTCAACTGCTTCTCTTTCAGTACCCTTCCATCACCTCCCCGAACCGGATCTCAAGCCCCTCCAGTACACCGGATGGCACCGCTTCCCCATAGCTATATTCCCCGCTTTTCTTTGCATCTTCAAAATTGAATACAGAGATCACCTCCTGAAACGGATCTGCAATCCAGTACTCTCTCACACCGGCTTTCTGATACTGTATCAGTTTCCGGACATAATCGTGGGATGAATTACTTTTTGAAACAATCTCCCGTTGATCAGCTCTGCCCGCGACCATTCCGACAGCTTTTCAATATCCTCTCCGCCATACTCTCTGGCAGAATACATATAGGGGGCTGCCGCATCCCTGACTATAGCCGGTTCTTCTTTCAGTTTGTCATAAGTAAACGGGATCTTTTCCTTTGTCGTAAGCACCTGCTCGATCGCCAGCATTGCAGCATAACGGGGATTCTTTGTTGCACCTGAGAATATCTTATTGACAGTGCTTACCGGAATCCCTGAGAGTTCTGCAATCTCCGCGTTCGTAAGTCCCGCTTCTTTTTTCAGCTTTTTCAGATCAGATATATCCATATATGGATATTCAAAACTCAATTCACAAAATGCTGGCACAGACCTGACATCTGCGTTATAATACATGGGCGAAATTTCATAAGAAAGAAGTGAACGATTTGACAGAGACACCAAAAAATCCAAATACACTGCAAAATCAGAATGCAGGTGCAAGACAGAATACAGCTGATAATCCCCTCGGATACAAAAGCATCCCGTCGCTCCTGAGAGGCTTTGCCATTCCCAGCATCATCGCAATGCTGGTCAGTTCTTTATATAATATTGTAGACCAGATTTTCATCGGTCAGGGTGTCGGCTATCTCGGGAACGCCGCTACAAATGTAGCTTATCCTCTTACGACGATCTGTCTTGCCATCGCGCTCCTGATTGGAATCGGAAGCGCCTCGAGATTCTCTCTTCATCTGGGAGCTGGTGAAAAGGATATCGCACAGAGAGTTGTAGGGAACGGAATCTGCATGATGGTAGTATTCGGCGTTATCTATGCACTGCTCGTTGAGATTTTCATGCAGCCTCTGCTGACTGCTTTCGGAGCCACACAGGATGTCATGCCCTATGCGGAAACTTACTCCCGCATCGTAGCTCTCGGCATGCCTTTTCTTATCGTCACCAACGGTATGAGCAATCTGGCTCGTGCTGACGGAAGTCCGAAGTACTCCATGGTATGTATGCTGATCGGAGCCGTCATCAACACGATCCTTGATCCCGTATTTATCTTTATTTTTCATCTGGGAGTAGCAGGAGCAGCATGGGCGACCATCATCGGCCAGTTCTTTTCTTTTATTTTTGCCCTGCTGTACATAAGGAAATTTAAGAATATAACACTGACAAGAAAAGATATCGGCCTGTCAGCAAAGGAATGCCTCCAGACTGCTTCTCTCGGAATGAGCAACAGCCTGAATCAGGTTGCGATTACATTTGTGCAGATCGTGCTGAACAACTCACTGACCTACTATGGCGCAATGTCTGTATACGGGAAAGAAATTCCTCTCGCCGCCTGCGGTATCGTAATGAAGACGAACGCAATCCTGCTTGCTGTTATTATCGGTATCTCTCAGGGCTCCCAGCCGATCATCGGTTTCAATTACGGCGCCCGCCAGTATGACAGAGTGCGGAAGACTTATAAACTTGCCATCACAGCAAATCTGTGTATCTCCGCGATCGGTTTTATCCTCTTCCAGTTCTTTCCGTATCAGATCATCTCCCTGTTCGGCACGGGTGATGCGGCTTACTTTGAATTTTCGGTGAGATTTATGAGGATTTTCCTTTTTATGGTTATCTTCAACGGAGTGCAGCTTATCTCGTCCAATTTCTTCGCCGCTATCGGAAAACCGGTAAAGGGGCTGCTGCTCTCCATGACACGGCAGGTCATCTTTCTCATTCCGCTCGTGCTCATCCTGCCTCTGTTCTTCGGACTTAACGGCATCCTCTTTGCCGGGCCGTCAGCGGACAGCATCGCATTTATCGTGACGATCTGCCTGATTGCAAGGGAAATGAAGAAAATGAAACAGATGGAAACAGAACAGAAAAAATTGAAACAGGCTGCCATGTAGCAGCCTGTCAATACAAGACCCCTTCTTTCATTTTCATTCCTGCTCAGCCGTCTTTCTTCGGCATCATCACACACGCTTTGAACTGATCGCAGTCAATCTTTATATCAAACTCCCCTCCAAGCGCTTTTGCATATGTGCTGACGATTGCCAGACCCAGCCCGTTTCCGTCGCTGGAGCGCGCTTTATCTCCCCTCGCGAACCGCTCCACGATATCTTCCTTTGTAAAATCCATAGGATACGCCGATGTATTGGTGATCTCCATACACAGATTTTCCTTCAGCGGACCTCCGTTTGAACCTTTCCTGCTGATGTAAGTAGTGACAAATACCCTTGTTCCTTTTGCAGAATATTTCAGGGCGTTTTCCATGAGATTCTGGCAGATTCTGTAAAAATAAGAATTATCCGAGACCAGCTCTGTGTTTTCATCCGTCAGACGGGTCACGAACTCCAGCCCACTGCTCTTGATCTGGTCGTCCATATCCGCAAAGATCTGCTCGATCATGCGGTTCAGTTCAAACTTCTCCGGATGGAGCTCTATGTTTCCGCTGCTCGCTTTTGCGAGGCTGAAGAGGCTGTTCACCATTTCTTTCAGCTTTTCCGCGCGGTCTGATATTACGTCCACATAATCCCTGACCGTATCGCTCAGTTCTTCTTTCCGGATCAGTTCAATATAGCCCACCATAGATGTGAGCGGCGTCTTCAGATCGTGCGATACATTTGTAATAAGATCCACACGGAGCTGGTCACTTCGGGAGACTTTCTCCAGACTCTTCTTCTCGATCTCAAGCGCCACGTCCAGCCTGCGCCGGTTGAGATTCTCCATCTGCTCCATCATATAATCGAGCTGTTTCTTCTGAAAACGTTTCAGAGCCGTCTCCGCCACAATAAACTGGAGCAGTGCAGAAAATATCATCACATATCCTGACGCATAGTTATAATGAGGACCGTTTGCCCAGTAAACAGCTCCGCCCATAAGATAGAAGAAATACCAGATCGCCGTCAGAAGCGCCGCAGCTCCCGCTATGCGTATGCCGCGCTCCGTAGTTTTCCCGTATTCTTTCCACTCTGCATAACTGTTGTCGTCATCCGGCAGCCAGTCTCTGAACCTTTTGTCCAGTAGCTCGTTTACTCCAAAATATATTCCGATTCCCAGCAGAAGATTTCCCAGAATCCCAAAAAATATAGACTCACCGGTAGGATGCCACCCGCGGTATGCGATAATACTATAGAAGAAGGCAATCCCGCAGGCAGCCGCCATCACACTTGCCGCACGTTTATAATACCGTCCGAAAAACTTTACTGCCTTTTCATCAATATTTTTCCATTTTGTATCCAATTCCCCACACCACCTTTACATATCTTGGTTTCTTCGTATCGATCTCAATCTTTTCGCGGATATGGCGGATGTGCACCATGACCGTGTTCTCCACTGCATACGTCGCAGTCTCCTGCCAGACATTCTCATAGATCTGTTCCGCTGAAAAGACCTGACCCGGATGCTCCATAAGGAGTTCCAATATCTTGTACTCCGTGGCAGTCAGCCGAACCTCTTCGCCTTCTACCTCAATGATTCTCTGCTTCTTATCAAGTACCAGACCGCCGTTTACGATACGGTCTGCATCCTCTTTCGGCGCTTCGCCGCCCCATGCACGGTATCTGCGCAGGTGCGCTTTCACCCTCGCCATCAGCTCTGCCGGATTATAAGGCTTCTCCACATAATCGTCTGCTCCCATGATCAGACCGGACACTTTATCGCTCTCCTCCGTCTTTGCCGACAGGATAATCACCGGTATCTTATGCTTCTCCCGCAGCTTCATGAGCGTAGACAGCCCGTTCAGCCTCGGCATCATCACATCCAGAAGGATCAGGTCGATCTTGTTCTGCTCCAGCACGTCAAGAGCCTGCATCCCGTCATATGCGCCCATCACCTGATATCCCTCGTACTTCAGTAATTCACTGATTGAGTAAACAATTTCCTTATTGTCATCCACAACCAGTATCGTTTCTTGTGCCATAACTGCTCCCCCTGTTTTTTGTTTCTATATTGAATATAAAGTGGCGGGCTTAAAAATTCCCGGACCTAAATCTTAAAAAAATCTTATTTTCTGTTCTGCAAATTTTCTATTCTATAAAGATTACCGGATCAGAACAGGCTGAGCTGCTCATAATCCGTCTTACACCCCAGCACTTCTTCCGGCTCTCTGTGCAGGAACTGCTCTGTCTTCCCGTCATCAAAGATCCATGCTCTGATCTCATCTGCCCGAAGGAGCAGCGGCATACGCTCATGTATCTGTGCTGCTCTGCCTCTCGCTTCCGTCGTCAGGATAACAAATCTTTTCTCTACCCGGGAGGCTGCTGTGCCGGATGTCTGAATTTCAGAAAGATTCCGTTCACTTTCAAACCAGTTAAAACAGCCTGCCAGAAAAAGTATCGGGTTCTCCGCGCTCTCGAAAGCGAATTTCTCCTTTGAATTATTCCACTCATAGAATCCTTTGGCCGGGATCACGCACCGCCTGTTCAGCACACTGTCCCGGTAAGTCTTCTTCTGCAGGGCACTCTCCGCCCTGGCATTGATCGGCAGCCCATTTCCCTGAAAACCGGGGAATCCCCATCGCATCTTTTCTGCATTGAAGTAATCCTTTTCTGCCCGGAGAATGATCGCATATTGGGAAGGGCATATATCTCTCGTTCCATCCTGCAGTTCTCTCCACAATTGGGATATGGACACTCCTGTCCTGCGTTCGATCTCCCATATCGTCTCATCACTCATGTAATATCTTCCACACATCTCTTCATGCCTCCCAGCTTAATTTCCAGCAGTACGGAACAGTCCGCAGACATCATAGTCAGTGCTTCCCCCAACATCATAATAATACAATTGGAACAAATATTCACCTGTCACTGCAAACTGTAACTCTTAAAAAAGGACGAGGGTGCCGCAAGATCATCCGATCAGATGATGGAGCGATACCCTCGTCAGATTTTCATTCATACGGCTTTGCAATAGTCCGAGCGGATTCAAAATCAATCCGTCTGTTTATTCTGCTGCCATCTGTTTTACTCTCGCCAGTGCTTTTGACACCGCAGGAATCGAAATAATGATCACTGTGATCACGCCCTCGACCAGCAGATAGCTGTAATTATAGAGGATCGGATACAGACTCGCCAGCGCTTTCGGGAAGTTGTCCGGCATATAATCCATCCAGTACAGATAGCCGCCCAAGGCATGGAATGCACCTCTTGCCAGCACTGCAACTATGTAGCCCTTTACCAGTCCATATTTGCTTTTTGCAAAAAATCCCGCTACTCCCAAGGCTGCAAACGCAAGGATATAATCGCAGCACACCTGGAAAAAGGACAGGACATACGGTTCCTGGATAAACTGGATAATTCCGTAAGCAAGACCGACAAGTACTCCTGTCTTCGGACCGTACCAGTTCGCTATCAGTACGATAAACAGCATACTGAATAATGTAACACTCCCGCCCCATGGCATCTCAAAGAGTTTAATATAGGATGTGAGATACGCCAGCGCCAGAGCGACAGCACAAAATACAAGCTGCTTGGTGCTCATCCGTTTTTTAGAAGAAGTCTTTGCCGCAAAATATACCGCCGCAAGAAACAGTATGATCCCGACAATAATGGTGACCGCATATCCGGCCATCGTCAGGCCGCCTTCCGCATTTACAAGTAATTCTGACATAATAAAAACCCTCCTGTTCTCAGATTGAAAACAAAAGGGCCTAAAAGCACTCATAACATATCCCTACGTTGGCATTATCCAAATCAGGTTATGGGTCGAAGTTCTCAACTTCCTCTCAGCCTGTACTACAAGCTCCCCTTGTCATCAATCTTATGTAAATTTCTGTCGGACTTTATGGTACACGCATGATGAAGAAATGTCAAGTCCGCGAAGAGTAATTGTTTCCAAATTCAGGAAGCATTGGCCTGCGGGATTTCCCGCTACTTTTATCACCCTTCCATCTGATACCATACCTCTGTTCCTTATTTCATTGACCGGTACAGAGTATAGACATTTGCACTTCCGCTCATAAAGAGAAGTCCTGTTGTAATTGTTGCTGCATTCTCCTCAAAATATTTTCTCAGTCTTTCTTTCAATGAAACTCTTTTTGTATTGTTTTCTTTTTCTGCATAATTATTTTTATTTATTGCGAGTGTACTCATTATTTATCTCTCCTTTTTCTTATTGCTGTTTCCTGTTTACGTCTATTATAATAGCGCTCAAACTGCAGATATAACAGTCTCTATATTGACCTGTTCTAAGTCGATATTGACTTTTCGTTCATTATCAATTATGCTTTCCATAGATCGGACGATCGGAGGTGATCTAACATGGAACAGCCTTATTATGAAACATTTCAGGAGATAAACGAGCTCGGCATCCAGCTGGCATATCACACAACACCCGGCGGCTACCATCCTCTTCACTGGCACGAGGAAATCGAACTTCTATATCTTCTCAACGGAGAATCCACGATTCAGATCGAAGGGCGGAAATACCAGATTGCAAACAAACATCTCACTGTGATCGATTCCCGTCAGGTACACAGCACATACACTTACAGCGATACATCCATGTTTATCTGTATTCACATCTCAGGGAAATATATGGAAAAATATCTTCCGGACCTTGACATGTATCAGATCCATTGTATTCCGGATGATATCACTAATGAACAGTTTCCCCAATATCTTTCCATATGTAAGCAGATGGAAGAACTTACCAGGCTGTATATTGAAGACGTCCCTGCGTATCTCATGGAAGCCGAGGGGATCATCATGCAGATACTGGCCCATCTGATCCGTTTTTTCTCTGCCAGGACTGTATCGGCAGACAGTGCTGCAGATAAACTGACTCTGGAACGTATCAGAAATGTCATTACCTATGTAGAGGAACATTTCCGGGAGCCAATATCCCTTCATGACATTACAGGTCACCTCGGACTGGGCAAAGAATATTTCTGCCGTTTTTTCAAAAAGAACATGGGAATGTCCTTTCTGCAGTACGTCAATGAAGTCCGGGTCTCCCATATCTATCAGGATCTGATCCGGACCGATACACCGGTTGGAGAACTTGCGGAGCAGAATGGCTTTTCCAATCAGAAACTGTTTAACCGTACTTTTAAAAAAATATACGGCTGTACTCCCTCATCAGTCCGAAAAAATGATAAATAATTTAATCTGGAGGTATTTATATTATGAAAATTGTATTTCTGGACGCCGAATCACTCGGCAGCGATGTTGATTATTCTGAATTCGAGCAGCTCGGAGAAGTCGTAACGTATCCCCGCACTTCTCCGGAAGAAGTACCGGAACGCATCGAGGATGCCGATGTGATCGTGGTAAACAAAGTCCCGGTCAATGAGAGTACCATATCCTCAGCACGGAATTTAAAGCTCGTATGCGTCAGTGCAACCGGAACCAACAATCTGGATAAGGACTATCTTGACCAGCGCGGGATAGAATGGCGCAATGCTGCCGGATATTCCACAGAATCTGTAGCGCAGCACACATTCGCCATGCTGTTTTATCTGATGGAAGATTTAAGATACTATGACGATTATGTTAAAAACGGCAATTACGCCGCTTCCTCACTCTTTACCCACTTCGGAATCCCGTTCCATGAATTGGGCAGTGTCACATGGGGTATTCTGGGGCTTGGCGCTATCGGCCGCCGGGTGGCAGACATTGCCGGAATGTTCGGCGCAAAGGTCATCTATTACTCTGCATCAGGTGCTCACGCTCAGGAAGGCTACCGGCAGGTAGATTTCGACACTCTGCTTGCCCAGGCTGATATTCTCTCCATCCACGCTCCGCTCAATGAGTACACGGAAAATATCATGAACGCAGACGCTTTTCGGAAAATGAAATCCAGTGCTATCCTCCTCAATCTCGGCAGAGGTCCCATCGTAAATGAAGCGGATCTTGCCGCTGCTCTCAATTCCGGAGAAATCCGGGCCGCCGGCCTGGACGTGCTTTCTGTGGAACCCATGAGAAAGGATAATCCACTCTTTGGAGTACAAGACAAAAAACAGCTCTTCATCACACCCCATGTCGCATGGGCAGCGGTTGAGGCGAGGCAGCGGCTGATAAAGATTGTAGCAGAGCATATAAAAGAATATTTCGGGCGGGCATAGTGTAAAATATTCAGAATAATACCCTCTTTACAAATCCTCTTTTTCTGGTATAATCATACAAGTTAGTTTTAATTAACCCAAGATAGCATAAACAAACCGGAGGGTATTATTTTGAACATACTGGAAAAGAGTCTTGCATTTATATCTGTACTGTTACTCATTCTCTGTGCGCTCGCACCGCTGAAACGCACAGAGCTGGCGAAAAAGCATCCCTGGATTCCTCATATCACCGGCTTTCATACAGCCTATGGGATCATTTTACTCATTGCGGGACTGGCACATGGCATCCTTGCCGTAAGCGGCCCGGCCATGATAACCGGAAAGCCGGCATGGATGCTGCTCCTGGTTCTTACGCTTCTCACACTGATGAAAAAGAAAGTAAAGCAGGCTGGATGGCGGAAGATACATATCGCACTCGGGGCAGCCGTATGTATGCTTGTGGCTGTGCACGTGATTCAGTCGGTTGTCATGTGATCATGGCTTTCGCCACATGCACATCCTGACTCCGGTCGTATTGAGCAACGCGTACCTCAATTCCGCGTTGCTCAATGCTTAACGTAAAAAATCGCCGTCCCCGCGGCTCGCAATGTCCGCAAAAACAGCGATTTCAAGTGCGCCATCAGGGGCTCGAACCCTGGACACCCTGATTAAGAGTCAGGTGCTCTTCCAACTGAGCTAATGGCGCATTTCTTATGTGCTTTATCAACAGCGCAAGTAGTATTATAAACGACAGTTTACAAAAATGCAAGCATTTTTTTACATTTTTCATCTGTTTTTTATCTGTAACCGCATTTTTTGCTTAAATCTGCAGGAAAACGGACTGAACTGTATCGTTAAAACAGCTTTTCCAGGACTTCCCGGGATACGGCTCCCACCACTGCTCCGGTCAGTTTGCCGCTGGAGAATGCCAGAAAGGTTGGCACTCTGTCAATCCCGTATTGATCCATGAGCAGAGCCGCATCTGCTTCGTCGATCCGGCAGACTTTAATTTTCCCTCTATTTGCCGACGCAAACTCTTCTACTACATCTTCCATCATCGCGCACCGCGGACACCAAGAAGCATAAAATTCCAGCAGGACCGGCTGCTGTGAGTCTCTTACCTCTGCCTCAAACTGTCCAGGTCTGATTTTTGTGATCATTTCCGGCACCTGCCTTCCCGGTCATTTCTATCACACCCATGACAGATGCCTGAATTCAGTATCTTGCACACATCCAGCATAGAACTGCGGATACAGAGCAGTTGTCTGTTAAGCCGCGGTCTGCAGTAAAACATTTCCCTGACACATGATTTCCAGCACTTTTTCTTCATCTATATACACCTGCCTTCTGAGCGGTCATAAATTATTATATGCCGGATAAAACAAAATGTGCCGAGCTGAACTGTTACGTTATTTACTTTCTCACAGCGATCAGTTTATTGATCGGATTTCCTCTTTGAGAGAATTTCTCTTCATATTCTGTCATGATATTTCCCTGATTCATTTCCTCATTATGATGCAGGTCATAAGTAAAGCCCTGAAGTGTCCAGCCAGCTTCTTTCATCTGATCCAGCGAAAAATTAAAAAGTTCTGTATTATCCGTTTTAAATTCAAGTCTGCCGTACGGCACGAGTACTTTCTCGTATCTCTCCAGAAACTCTACCGATGTCAGCCGTCTTTTAGCGTGTCTTGCCTTGGGCCACGGGTCGGAAAAGTTCAGATAAATACGGTCCACTTCATCCTGCCCGAACACCTCTTCAATCCTTCTCGCATCAATACAGATAAAACGGACATTCTGCAGATCTTTGAACTCATCTGTATCATACATCTCAACTGCGCGCAGCAGCACGCTTGAATATCTCTCGATCCCGACAAAGTTGATATCCGGATTTTCCTTCGCCATATTCAAAATAAAACGGCCTTTCCCCGTTCCGACTTCGATTCTCACGGGATGTTTATTTCCAAATACCTGTTTCCAGCATCCCTTCTGGTCTTCCGGTCTTTTAATTACTATTTTATGGGCCTGAAGCGTTCCTTCCGCCCTTGGTATATTTCTAAGTCTCATGTATTACCCTCCCCTGAATCTGCCAGACTAATACCGGCACTTTTCCATGCCATTACCATAATAACACGCGGGCAGATAGAGGTCAAAACGTAGTTGGAATTTAACGGAAATTATTGGTATTTCTCATATTTTCCGGTCTCTGTGCTAACAATTCTTAACTTGCATTTTTCAGCGAATGGTGTATGATAAAGTATATTATGATTTTCTTACAAACAGGAGGCTTTATATGGACTCTATTGTAAACAAATTGACGGAAATTGAGGATGCGGCTACAGCGATCGTCAAACACGCGGAAGATCAGAAAGAAGTTCTGAACCGGGAATATGATGAAAAAAAGAAAGCATTTGACGAAGAACTGGATGCGAAGACCACGGCCCGTCTGAATGAGATCCGCGCGGATCTTGAAAAAAAGACTTCACAGATTCTGGAGACCCAGAGCGATTCAAGCGCCGGGCTGATCCGTTCTCTTCAGAAGGAATATGAAGAAAAACATACGGAATACGCCCACGAAATATTAAAACATATCACCGAGGTGTAGCCTATGGGAAACTTACTTGAATACAGCGGTATCGTAACAAAAGTACGGGCTATGGAAGCTAAACTCCTGAAACCAGAGCAGTTTGTCGAGATTGCCAATCTGGGAAGTGTACCCGAGATCGCGGATTATCTGAAAAAGAACACGGCATATGGCGATGTCCTCGACACACTGACCGAGGATCAGATCCACCGCGGAAATATTGAGAAAGTGCTGACACAGTCGCTTTATCACGATTACACAAAGCTATATCGCTTCTGCGGCCAGAAGCAGCGGCAGTTTATGAAACTGATCCTGAAAAGTTACGAGATTGACCTGATAAATTATTGTCTGCGCATTGTGATCAATCATTATAAACAGCCTTTTGACCTGAATTACAAACGCGGTTTTTTTGACCGCTATTCCCAGATTTCCATTGAGAAGCTCATCACATCGCGTACCACGGATGAACTGGTCGAGAACCTGAAAGGCACAGAATATTACGCTCCTCTCAGGAAACTGAAAGACAGTCAGAATGTCACGCTTTACGACTATAATCTGACTCTGGATCTGTACTATTTTACTTCTACATGGAAAGAGCAGAAAAAAGTCTTAAAGAAAGCAGATCTCGAGCTCTTCATGCGGGACCGCGGCTCCAAGATCGATCTTCTGAACCTGCAGTGGATCTACCGGGCGAAAAAATATTATAATATGAAACCGGCAGACATCTATCTGCTTCTGATTCCGATCCATTACAAGCTGTCCACCGATCAGGTCAAAGAGATGGTTGACGCACCGGGACTGGAAGAATTTGAGAATGCAGTTGCACGTACCTATTACGCGTGCCACTATAATTTCCGTCAGAATCTTACCATTGAGCAGATGTATGCGGATTGTCTGCACCATCTGTACACAATAGACCGCAGGCGCAATCCCTATTCGATTGCCGCGATCAACACTTACCTCTTCCTGAAAGAAGAGGAAATCAATAAGCTGACGACCACTATGGAGTGTGTACGCTACAGCCTGACACCCGGCGAGACGCTGGCATACGTTGGAGGTAAAACCCAATGATCGTTAAAATGAAATTTATCAACATATCCGGTCCGAGGAATGACATCGACCGCGTGACCGACCTGTATCTCTCCCGCTATGAGATCCAGCTCGAATCCGCACTGTCGGAACTGAAGACCGTAGACAACTTAAGACCTTTCGTAGAGATCAATCCATACCGCGACGCGCTCGCTAAGGCGAACCAGTTCGTAGGTTACCTGCCTAATGCAGACGATGTGGAACCCGCATCGAATCTGGGCCTTGACGATATGTTTGAGCTCGTTCGCAAGGCAAATGAAGACTATCAGACCCTTCAGGAAAAGAAAGAAAAATTAAAGAAAAAGATTGACGAGCTTCGCGCAAAACAACAGATCATCGCTCCTTTCCGCCCTGTGGACTGTGATCTCCACAAAGTGCTGAACTACCGGTATATCACCTACCGGTTCGGACGCATTGCCGTGGAATTCTACCACAAAATGCAGAAATATCTCATGGAAGATTTAAAAGCTATCTTCGTTGAGGGCGAGCGGGATGAAAGTTTTGTATACGGGGCTTATTTTGTTTCCCCTGCGGAGGCACAGAAAGTCGATGCAGTCTTCCGTTCCCTTCATTTTGAACGGATTGAAATAAAAGACGAATTCGAGGGCACTCCGGCATATGCCTATCAGTCCATCGAGGCAGAGATTGCCCGGGTAAACCTTGAGATTGAAGATCTGGATAAGCAGGCCGGCGAGATGCTCTCTGACCGTGCTCCCCAGCTCATCGCGGCGAGAAACCGTCTTGAGGAATTGTCCAATAACTTCGACGTCCGCAAGCTTGCAGCACGAATGGAGGACAACAAGGAAGATTACTACATCCTATGCGGCTGGATGGCTGAAGACGATGTAGAGAAATTCTTAAAGGAAGTGGAGGACGACGACAAAGTATTTGTCGTAGTCGAAGATGACCACGACGCCTACTTCGGTGAACCGCCCACCAAGCTGGAAAACCCGAAACTGTTCAAACCTTTTGAAATGTTTGTCCAGATGTACGGGCTTCCGGCTCACAATGAAATGGATCCCACCGTATTCGTCGGCATCACTTATTCTTTTATCTTCGGCGTCATGTTCGGAGATGTAGGACAGGGGCTGCTGCTTCTGATCGGCGGCGCGCTTATCTATCACTTTAAGAAAGCGCCTCTTGCAGGAATCATTGCTTCGGCAGGTGTATTTTCCACCATCTTCGGATTCCTCTTCGGAAGCATCTTCGGTTTTGAAGATGTGCTGCCTGCCCTGTGGATGCGGCCTATCGATCATATGACCACGCTTCCCTTCCTCGGCAAGCTGAACACGGTGTTTATCGTTGCAGTGGCGTTCGGTATGTTCCTTATCATAGTGGCAATGATTCTTCATATTATCAATGCCGCCAAGAGCAAGGACATCGAAGCCGCATGGTTCGAACCGAACGGTGTCGCCGGACTGGTCTTCTATGTGGCAGTGGTTATAACTATCGTTCTCTTTATGACAGGCAATCCGCTTCCGGGCGGAATCGTGATGGCCGTTATGTTCGGCGTACCGCTGATCGTAATGCTCTTCCGCGAGCCGATCACAAGAGCCATACAGAAACGCGCCGACAAGATGGAGACCGGCAAGGCAATGTTCATCGTTCAGGGATTTTTCGAAATGTTTGAGACGCTTTTAAGCTACTTCTCCAACACGATCTCTTTCATCCGTATCGGCGCATTCGCGGTCAGCCATGCAGCGATCATGGAAGTAGTCCTGCAGCTCGCAGGCGCAGAGAGCGGACATCCCAACTGGATCGGCGTGATATTCGGCAACCTGTTTGTCTGCGGCTTCGAAGGACTTATCGTCGGCATACAGGTACTTCGTCTCGAATATTATGAGATGTTCAGCCGCTTCTACAAAGGCAGCGGACACGCATTTGACCCATATACGAAAAAGAATGCAAAGAAAGCGAAAAAATAAATCTAAAGAAATCAGGAGGATTCAACCATGACTTTAGCAACCAAAATCATCTTTATCATCGCTTTGATCGTAAGCATCATTGTACCTTTCGGCTACTATCTGCTGGGGGAGAAATCAAAGAAACGCTATAAACGCGCCATTGGAACCAATGCATTTTTCTTCTTCGGTGCGTTTGCCATTGCAACGATCATGCTGCTGGGCGGGCCGGACGTACAGGCTGCCGAATCTGTAACAGCTGACAGCGGTTTTGCAACCGGACTTGGTTATCTGGCAGCAGCACTTGTTACAGGCCTTTCCTGTATCGGCGGCGGTATCGCAGTTGCAAGCGCCGCAAGCGCCGCTCTCGGAGCGATCAGCGAAGATTCCAGTGTACTCGGTAAATCACTGATCTTCGTAGGTCTGGCAGAAGGTGTCTGCCTCTACGGACTGATCATCTCCTTCATGATCTTAGGAAATCTGTAATACCAGTCAGCCGTGCAGAAAGATACGGACTGACGGAATCTGCGGGTCCGCCCGCACTATTCACAAAGCCGAACTGGAGGCAATTATATGAAAATGTTTCTTATAAGCGACAATGTCGACACCTATACCGGCATGCGTCTGGCAGGTGTGGACGGCGTTGTTGTCCACGAACGGGATGAGCTCAGGAAAGCGCTCGAAGACGTACTCACGGACAAAAATGTGGGCATTGTGCTCCTGACTGAGAAATTCGGGAGGGAATTTCCGGATATTATCGACACATTCCGGCTGGAGCGGAAAATGCCGCTTCTAGTCGAGATTCCCGACCGGCACGGCACAGGGCGCAAGAAAGATTTCATCACTTCGTACATTACCGAGGCCATCGGATTAAAACTATAAAGGAGGGATTCCTCTTGACTCTTGAAGAAAAACTTGCACAGATGCAGTCTGCTTCCATGGAGCAGGCACGCGCTGAGGGTAACGCGATCATTGATTCCCATCGCGAAGCGCTGGAAAAAGTATTTGAAGATCACAAAGCAGAAGCCCTGCGTCAGGCGGAGACTCGGATCAAGGCAGAGACGACCAATGCCAGATTATCTTTAAATCAGGCGGTTGCAAAGTCCCAGCTCGAGATCAAGCGGCAGCAGGGAAAAGTCCAGCAGGAACTTAAGGACAAGATATTCGAAGAGGCGGAAAGCCTCGTTGATGATTATATGAAGACGGAAGCCTACAATGACTTTCTCATCCGCTGTATCCGTCAGGCAGTACATTATGCCGGTGAGGATCCGGTTGTTATTTATATTAATCCATCGGATGAGAAAAAGCGTTCCGATCTCGAGGATGCCACAAGAGTTCATCTCACGATCAGCGCAGAGGATTTTATCGGCGGTGTCCGCGCAGTCATCCGCTCCCGCAACATCCTCATAGACAATTCATTTAAAACACAGCTGCGCAACGAATACGATAAATTTATGTTTTTAGGAGGTGACGGCATTGCTTAATACAGGAACGATCTACGGCATTAACGGTCCTGTCATCTACCTGAAGGGAAATACCGGTTTCCGTATGTCCGAGATGGTCTATGTCGGAAAACAGAAACTGGTGGGCGAGGTCATTGCCCTTGACAAGGATATGACCACAGTACAGGTATATGAGGAGACAACAGGACTTCGGCCGGGAGAGGAAGTCCTGGCAAGCGGCAGCGCGGTCTCGGTTACTCTTGCTCCCGGTATCCTGAACAATATATTTGACGGAATCGAGCGTCCGCTGGAACGAATCGCAGAATCCTCCGGCGGCGCTTTCATCACGCGCGGTGTCAGTGTAGACTCACTGGACCGCCAGAAAAAATGGCAGACGCATATTACTGTTGAAAAAGGCCAGTATCTCCACGGCGGCGATATTATCGCGGAAGTTCCGGAGACGCACGCCATTGTGCACAAATGTATGGTGCCGCCCGATGTGGAAGGGACAGTAATTGACACAGTTCCGGACGGAGAATACACCATTGACGAGACGATTCTCACACTGGAACTTTCTGACGGAAGCAAAAAGGAGCTGACCATGACGCAGCACTGGCCCATCCGTGTGCCGCGTCCCACACATCACCGTTTTCCGGCGTCTGTACCGCTTATCACGGGACAGCGTATCATTGACACTATGTTTCCCATTGCCAAGGGAGGAACAGCCGCTATTCCCGGCGGTTTCGGAACAGGAAAAACAATGACGCAGCATCAGATCGCAAAATGGGCGGATGCAGATATCATCATCTATATTGGCTGCGGCGAGCGCGGCAACGAGATGACACAGGTTCTGGAAGAATTCGGCGAACTGACCGACCCGAGGACCGGGAATCCTCTGATGGACCGCACCACTCTGATCGCCAACACGTCAAATATGCCGGTGGCCGCCCGCGAGGCAAGTATCTACACCGGACTTACCCTTGCGGAATACTACCGCGATATGGGGTACGACGTGGCGATCATGGCGGACTCTACGTCAAGATGGGCAGAGGCGCTCCGCGAGCTCTCCGGACGACTGGAGGAAATGCCCGCAGAGGAAGGTTTCCCTGCATACCTTGCATCCCGCCTGTCTGCATTTTACGAGCGTGCAGGCATGATGCACAACTTAAACGGTACCGACGGTTCCGTTACCATTATCGGAGCAGTGTCACCGCAGGGCGGCGATTTTTCCGAGCCTGTCACCCAGAATACCAAACGTTTTGTGCGCTGTTTCTGGGGACTGGACAAGAGCCTTGCATATTCCAGACATTTCCCGGCAATCCACTGGCTGACCAGTTACAGTGAATATCTGAATGACCTGAGTCACTGGTATCAGGACAATGTATCGCCGAAATTCGTAGACTACCGCAACCGTCTGATGGCGCTGTTAAATCAGGAGAGCAGCCTGCTGGAGATCGTAAAACTGATCGGAAGCGACGTGCTCCCGGACGACCAGAAACTGGTGCTCGAGATTGCCCGTGTGATCCGCCTGGGCTTTCTGCAGCAGAATGCGTTCCACAAAGATGATACCTGTGTGTCGCTTGAGAAACAGTTTCTCATGATGGACACGATCCTGTATCTCTATAAACAGGCCCGCGCCCTTGTCACTATGGGGCATCCGATGTCTGTATTGAAATCCGAGAACATTTTCGACCGGATCATCGCCATCAAATATGATGTGCCCAATGACCGTCTGGAAATGTTTGCACAATACCACCGCGATATCGATGCATTCTATCAGCGGGTACTGGAAAAAAATGCATAAGGAGGACCGATTATCATGTCAATTGAATATTTAGGCTTAAGCAGCATCAACGGACCTCTGATCGCTCTTGAGGGTGTGCAGGACGCATTTTACGATGAGATTGTGGAATTCGTCGTGGACGGCACCGAACACAAAATCGGACGTATCGTAGAGATCTATGAGGATAAAGCTATCATTCAGGTATTTGAGGGCTCAGAAAATATGTCCCTGAAAAATACACACACAAAGCTGACCGGACATCCCATGGAGATCGCACTTTCCCCGGATATGCTGGGGCGTACATTCAACGGAATCGGCCAGCCCATTGATGATCTGGGACCGATCGTCTCTACATTAAAAAGAGACGTAAACGGACTGCCGCTGAACCCTGTCCGCAGAGAGTATCCGCGAAACTATATCCACACCGGTATCTCCGCAATCGACGGGCTTACCACTCTGATCCGCGGACAGAAACTCCCGATCTTCTCAGGAAACGGACTTCCTCATGACCAGCTTGCCGCGCAGATCGTAAAACAGGCATCACTTGGCGAGAATTCGGATGAAAAATTTGCTATTGTGTTTGCGGCCATGGGCGTAAAGCATGATGTCGCCGATTTCTTCCGCAATACATTCGAGGAGAGCGGAGTTGCAGATCATGTGGCAATGTTCCTGAATCTTGCAAACGATCCTGTAGTAGAGCGTCTGATCACACCAAAAGTAGCTCTCACCGTGGCAGAATATCTTGCATTTGAACAAAATATGCATATCCTCGTAATCCTGACGGATATGACTTCCTTTGCCGAGGCAATGCGTGAGGTATCCTCTTCCAAAGGAGAGATTCCCAGCCGTAAAGGTTATCCGGGATATCTGTACAGTGAACTGGCAACTATCTACGAGCGCGCGGGTATCGTGGAGGGCATAAACGGCTCGGTGACACAGCTTCCGATCCTGACTATGCCCAACGACGACATCACACACCCGATCCCCGACCTGACAGGTTATATTACCGAGGGACAGATCGTGCTGGACCGCCCGCTTCACGGACAGTCCATCTATCCGCCGATCAACATCCTGCCTTCACTTTCCCGTCTGATGAAAGACGGCATCGGCGAGGGCTATACGAGAGAGGATCATCAGGATCTGGCAAACCAGCTCTTCTCCGCCTATGCGAAAGTAGGCGATGCGAGAAATCTTGCGTCCGTAATCGGCGAGGATGAGCTCTCCCCGATCGACAAGAAATATCTGGAATTCGGAAAAGAATTTGAAGAGAAATATATCGGACAGGGCGTGGAAGAAAACCGCAGTATGGAAGAGACTCTGGATCTCGGCTGGAAACTGCTCGGAAGACTGCCGAGAGAAGAACTGGACAGAGTGGATACGAAGATACTGGATAAATACTATAAGCCGGTGTCCGAGGAATAGAAATAAATGAGCATACAGGTTATACGAGCTGTCGAGACCTGGCAGCAGGCAGGTGCATATTATGTGCGGATTCAGGCAATGGCAAGACAATATCATATCACTCTGCGCGAGGAATTTGACGAGCACGATACACCGGATTCCAAATATATTGTCCTGCTGGATGATGATTTCCCGGTCGCGACCTGCCGGTTATATGAGTACGGCAATAAAGCCATGATGCTTGGACGCGTTGTCGTACTCCCTGAATACCGGGGCAGAGGGCTGGGACGGCAGGCAGTGCTGGAAGCGGAAAAATGGGCGCTCGAGCTCGGCTGTACAAAAATCGCGCTTGAAAGCCGGGATACAGCCATCGGATTTTATGAAAAACTGGGATATACTGCATATCCTGACAGGGTGATACATGGAGAGACTTTCACCTGCGTCTATATGGAAAAGCACCTGACATAATATTCTATAGCACAAAGGGAGGTACACATATGCTGGAGTTTAAATATGACACCCAGCTTCTGATTGAAGGTGAAGACCTTGATGAAGATGTGATCAGCGATTACTTTACAGAACATTTTAAAGGCGACTGTCTGCTGGCCGTCGGAGATGAAGAGCTTATCAAAATCCACTTCCACACAAACGAACCGTGGAAAGTTCTTGAATACTGTTCCACTCTCGGCGAGATCTACGATATAGTGATTGAAGATATGGACAGACAGTCAAGAGGACTGAAAGGATAACCCGGACAATACGGACTGAACTATAGACGACAGGAGGGATTTCATGGATCCGCGCACATTTCCCACAAAGGGTAATTTAATGCTTGCGAAAAATTCGCTGGCACTTGCGAAACAAGGCTATGACCTGATGGATAAAAAACGAAATATCCTGATTCGCGAACTGATGGACCTGATTGATGAAGCACGTACTATTCAGGAAGAGATCGATACTACATTCACTTATGCTTATCAGTGTCTTCAGCGTGCAAATATCGAAAACGGGATCAGTAACGTAGAACTGCTCGCATACACCGTACCGATCGAGAATTCCATTACCATCCAGACACGCAGTATCATGGGCACAGAGATCCCCCATGTGAAATATGTGCCGGATGCCGGAAAGCCGACTTATTCATTCAGCACAACGCATGAATCCATCGACAAGGCGAGGGAGGCGTTCCGCAAAGTAAAGGATCTGACGATCAAGCTCTCCATGGTGGAAAACGCAGCTTACCGTCTGGCAAGCAACATAAAGAAGACCCAGAAAAGAGCAAATGCTCTTCAGAATATTACGATCCCGATGTACTCTTCTCTTGTATATACCATTACCAATGCTCTGGAAGAAAAGGACAGAGAAGAATTTACAAGACTGAAGGTCATCAAACGGATGAAAGAAAAGAAGGCAGCCCGCCGGTAGGGCTGCTTTTTTCATATCTGGATGTTGGGCAAAAGCCCCCGACTATGATGTCTGCGAATTGTTCCGCTTAGTTTTCACCTCGATTTTACATCTATTTCACACTCTCCGGATAGAACGCCTTCCGATTTTACGCGAAAATATATGTAAAGATAGCATTGTAAAATGGCACTTACTATATCCATTCTATCATTGTATCCGTACTTACAGAAGGAGATCTTATTATGAGAAAAAGACTTACCGCATTGCTGCTGACTCTTTGTACTGTCATCTCAGCCGCAGGCTGCTCTCTCCTGCCGGAGGTGAATCCCGCCGGAAGCCCGGGAGAAACAGACGGAAATGACGGCTCTGCCTTTACTGCCGGCAGCGGCGATACAACAATCCGCATCCTGTCCGGATCCGAGAATCAGGAACTGGAAGATATTGTCTCGGACTGCGCAGACAAGGCAGGCGTGCGCATCGAAATGGATTATCAGGGTTCTGTTGATATTATGCGCGAACTGCAGAACGGAGCGGAGGACTACGACGCTGTATGGCCTGCAAGCAGTATGTGGCTCTCTCTCGGCGATTCACAGCATCTGGTGAAGCACAGCCAGTCTGTCTCTTTGACTCCCGTAGTGTTCGGCATACGTCAGAGTCTTGCCGAGGAGCTGGGATTTACAGACGGGGATGTGTCTGTAAAGGATATCCTCACAGCGATCAGCAACGGCAAGATGACGTTCTGCATGACAAGCGCCACACAGTCCAACTCCGGTGCAAGCGCTTATGTTGGTTTCCTTTATGCGCTGCTGGGCAAACAGGAGGGACTGACGTCGGAGGATCTGCAGAGCGATGATCTGAAGACTCAGATCCGGGAACTGTTAAGCGGGGTAGACAGAAGCTCCGGCAGCTCCGACTGGCTGAAAGATATGTTCCTGAACGGGAACTATGACGCCATGGTCAACTACGAATGTCTGGTCATCGATGCAAACGAACAGCTTACTGCCGAGGGGAAAGAACCTCTCTACGTCGTCTATCCTTATGATGGTCTTTCCATTGCCGATTCGCCTCTGGGGTATGTGGATCATGACGACGACCAGAAAGAAGAGGCTTTCCTTGCCTTCCAGGAAGAGATCATGTCAGCAGACAGTCAGTCCGCCATCGAGGCGACCGGAAGACGGATCACCGCCAACGGAGTCTCAGAGGAAAATAAAGACGTCTTCAACGCTGACTGGGGAATTGATACAGAGCGGATCCTCTCCCCGATCCAGATGCCCGAAGCAGATGTGCTCATGGATGCGCTGAACATCTATCAGACAGAATTTAAAAAGCCGTCGCTCAACATCTACTGTCTGGACTTTTCCGGAAGTATGACAGGAGAAGGGGAAGACCAGCTCAAAGAGGCTATGTCCCAGATCCTGATCCAGGAAAATGCTGAGAAAAATCTGCTTCAGGCAAGTGAGGGCGAAGTTAATATTGCCGTACTTTTTGACGATGAAATCGTTGATGTCCTTCAGGCATCCGATGACAGCGACGCTGCACTGGAAGAGCTTTACAACGAAATCGCCGCCGCACAGCCCGGAGGCGGAACGGATATTTATACAGCCGCGGCGGAAGCCTACAGTCTGGCTTCCGGCTATGACTTAAGCCAGTATACCCCGGCCGTCATCCTTATGACCGACGGCCAGTCTGTATACAATGAATCTGTATTTGAAGATGCGCTCGAAGCATATGACAGCGACATCCCTGTGTTCTCCATCACATTCGGGGATGCGGATCCTTCCCAGCTTGAAGATCTGGCAGCACTGACGGACGCCCGTGTCTTTGACGGCACAAAAGATCTGACCGAGGCGTTCCGGAGCGTAAAAGGATATAACTAAAGGCCGGTTCGTGGACAGACGGTCTCAAAAGAAAGGATCTTATAGCAAATGAACCCGAATAAATGGAAAGAAATATTAAGCATCATCTTGTCTGCAATACTTGCACTGGCACTGTTTCTCATTCTTCTCCTGATACTCAGGTGGAATCTGATCCTGTGCATGGTGCTTGCAGCTGCAGTATATATCGCGCTGAGCCTTATTTTTAAGCCTGTAAAGCGTATCGGAAAGATCGAGGTAGACTCCCTGAGCAACGGTGAATTTCTGAATGAGCGGCTGGCAGAGGCCGGTTCTGATTATAATAGGATGCAGAGGGCTGTCAGTCAGATCCACGAGCAGCCTCTTCTCAGGGAATGCCAGGATCTCATCAGCCGCGCAGGCAGCATTTTGAAATATCTTACGGACAATCCTGAGAAAATCCCCGCTGCCCGGCGCTATATCGACTATTATCAGGAAACGGCTGCAAATGTATTGGAACATTATGCAGAACTTAAAAATACAGGGTTGTCCACAGCAGAAACAGAAAAAGTATTAAACAGCACACGTGAGAGTATTTCCACTCTCAAGGCTGCATTTGACCTTCAGTTTGAAAAGCTGATGCAGAATGAACTGATGGATATGGGAGCCGATCTGAACCTGCTTAAGCAGACTCTCAGATCAGAAGGCTATAAAGAACCGGAAAAGAAAGGACAGGAGATTTCCAAATGAAGAAAAGAATGATCGGGCTTGCACTTCTTATCGTGATCATGCTCGTAATCGGCGGTATTTATATGGCGATCGGCCGGGCTCCGCAGATCATCACCGTAGACGGATATGTAGGCGGAGAAAAGATCGAACTGCTGGAAGACGAAGAAGTACAGGCAATTCTGGAAGAAGATTACGGAGTGAAGGCCGACTATTCCCGCGCCGGCTCCCTTGACATGATGACGGCAGATATGGACGGAATGGACTACCTCTTCCCGTCAAGCAGTATTGCCGAAGAATATTACGAAGATCTCCACGGTTCGCCGGAACAGAGTGAAATCGTCCTCAACACTCCCATCGTACTCTACACACATCAGGCTGTGCTGGATGCATTTGACAGTCAGGGACTGATTACTTCATCCGGTAACTCATATTATATCGATATGACAAAGCTGGTAGAGCTGATCCGGAATGACACATCATGGGCGGATATCGGCCTTCCCGAACTGTACGGAAATATTTCCGTAGACACCACTGACCCTGCAAGATCCAATTCCGGAAATATGTTCGCCGCCCTTCTTGCAAATGTATTAAACGGAGGGCAGACATTGACGCAGGAAAATCTCCAGACGATCCTGCCGCAGCTTCAGGACATTTTCGGGAAACTGGGATATATGGAAACATCATCCTCAGATCTGTTCAGCCAGTTTCTCAGAATGGGAATCGGGGCGAAACCTGTCATTGCCGGATATGAGAGCCAGCTCATCGAATATGCAGCCCTCTACCCGGATCAGTACGAAACTATGAAGGATGATATCGTCATGCTCTATCCCACGCCGACTGTCTGGTCCACTCACGTATTTATCGCTCTGGATGCAGACGGGCAGGTTCTCCTGAACGGACTTCTGGATGAAGATATCCAGCGGCTTGCATGGGAGAAGCACGGATTCCGCACAGGTAATTACACGACTGTCTCCGAAAGCGGCAGCCTGAACGCTCAGGGCGTGGCAGATACGATCACTCAGGTAACACAGGTTCCGTCCTACGATGTTATGAAAGAGATCATCGAACAGCTGCAATGAAGAGACGCTGTAAAAGATACTTAAAAGAAACAGAAAAGGAGGCACTTTTATGCCTGAGATCACACTCGCAGACCTTGTAAGATCCAGTTCCGTTCAGACTGTACCCGAGGCCCCGGCGACTGCTGCTGAGGAACTAAATGATCAGCTTGCCGTTCTGACTCCTGAAGAGCGCAGACAGGCAGATAAACTCAAAGAACAGATTGACGTCCGGGATTCACAGATGCTCATGCAGTACGGATCCGGGGCCAGACAGAATATCGCTGATTTCTCTGAAAATATACTGAACAATATCCGTTCCAAAGACACCGGATATATCGGGGAACTGATGACAGATCTTGTCACGAATGTGCAGGATCTCAATTTTGACTCTCTCGAAAAAGACTCCGGCATCCTCGGCATCTTCCGGAAAGCAGAATCAAAAGTGAGGAAATTTCTTGCCCAGTATGAAAAGCTTGAGGTACAGGTGGACCGTATCGAAGGGAAACTGGAAGAAGCACGTATGGAAATGCTCAAGGACATCGGTATGTTCGATTCGCTCTATCAGAAAAATCTTGACTATTTCAAACAGCTTCAGATCTACATCACGGCAGGGGACGAAAAGATAAAAGAACTCCGGGAACAGACGATCCCGTCGCTGCGCGCCGAAGTACAAAAAAGCGGGGATCCCATGCACGCCCAGCTTGTCCGGGACTTCGAAGATACTGTAAACCAGTTTGAGAAAAAGGTACACGACCTGAAGACCAGCAAGACAATTGCCATTCAGACAGCTCCCCAGATCAGACTCATCCAGAACAACGACAAGCTGCTCGCCGATAAGATCCAGACTGCTGTTCAGGAGACCATTCCCCTGTGGAAGAGTCAGATGGTAATGGCTCTCGGACTCTACAGGCAGCAGGAGGCGCTGAAATTGCAGCGTGACGTCACAGATACGACCAATGCACTGCTGCTGAAAAATTCCGAAATCCTCAAACAGAACACTCTCGATGTGGCGAAAGAATCCGAACGCGGTATCGTGGATATCGAAACACTCAAAAAAGCGAACGAGAACCTGATCTCAACTATGAATGAAACGGTCCGTATCCAAAAAGAAGGCCATGACAAACGCATGGCAGCTGAGCAGGAACTTATCAAAATCGAAAATGAAATCAGACAGGCGCTGCTCACGTAGAACAGCGCCTGCATTCTGGCAGTCAGACACTTTATTTATCTATTCCTCAGTTAAAGCAGCTATTTCGTTTAAGTCCAGATCAAGCAATTCTGCGATTTCTTCCCTTGACTTGCCTTTCTTTATCATATTTTCTATAACGTGTTTAAGAGCAACGTGTTCACCCTGTTGTATTCCCTGTTGTATTCCTTGTTGTATTCCCTGCTGTATTCCCTGTTGTATTCCTTGTTGCAGACCTCTCTCCAATCCCTGCTCCATGCCACGCTTCAGTCCCCGCTCCATGCCTTTTTGCTCTCCTCGCCGCAGGGCACTGCTCATCTGCGAGTTATAGTCTCTGATCGCGCGTTCGCGCGCTTCATACTCCAGTTTAGCCCGTTCATCTGCACTCAGCTTTTCCAGTTCCTTGTATGCCTCTTCAATGTATGAATCCGTTTTTGCCATAGCCGCAAACTCCTTTCTCGATTTCCCGCCAAAGAATTTCATCCATTTAATAAGGTCATCTCCGCTTTTAATGTCCGGAGGCAGCTTTTTGAGTTCCAGGATCTGTATTTCCATAAGATCAGTATATTTCTTCCCGGTTTTCTCGTCGCAAAAGCATATCGTTCGGCAGCATTTTGTATCTTTTTCAAAATGAATAAAGTCCAAAATGCTGATATGTATGCATTTCTTGAGACTCTCGTAAGGTTCTCCCTTCTTGAGCTGATCGGCAAATATCTTACTCAGATAAAAGAGCACCCGGGCATCCCAGTAGTCAAAATAGGCCACCTGCATCTCCATGTCAATCTGCGTTTTATCTTCCATCAGTACCCGGACATCGAGAATCCCAAGTTTATCATCCTGATATTCCTGACTGAGCACAGTCGGCAGAAGTACCGTCTCGCGAATCGATTCCGGATCTTTCTTAAGAAGCGCTGCAATAAATCCTTTTCGGACCTTGGGATTATTCATCAGACCTTTAAAGCAAAAATCCACGGTAGGAAGCATTATAAAATTATCATCATCTCGTCCATTGGCTTTTCTTATGTTGTCTTCTGACTTCATTATTATTTCTCCTTCATCTTATCATATCTGTAAAAAATAAAAAAGTGGAATTCAATTTGATGATTATCTTCTCAGACTGTCCGGACAGTGAAAGACATCCGGAACAAATCTGCTCCGGATGTCCTCAAAATACCATAACATTTTCAGACTTACAATAAAGAATTTATTAAAATTACAGTTGCCAACAAACTTACACCAATTATAAAAAGTTATCCACTGACTATTCAAAAAATCAGCGAATTTTTATTTCATTTCTCCGGGTTATCCTCAATTTCTTCCCCCAGATAAAACACTTTGAAGAAAAGCTCCAGTGACTCAAAAAGCTCCCTTTTCGTCTGTTGAAGTTCCTTGATCTTCAGCACACTTCCGATCTCATCGAAAAAGAAATCATTCTCTTCATGATCTACTTTCAGTTCCAGATTCCCATCCTCGTCAAATACAAGCATCAGGATTCCGCCCACATCTTCTGTATATAACACACACATGATCTGCAGCTCCTGCTTGATATTCTCCGGCAGAGAATCAAACTCCGGATTCAGGTAAAATTTCTGTTCATATGCGCTTGCCGCGCAAAGTACGATTTCTTCGTTCATAATTCCTCCTCTGTTGCTGTATGGCGCCCGCTGTATAGCATTGCAGATGCATCTGCATACCGCGCCGGTTGTCCATGCTGTATGCTCAGACTTATCACACGTACCCGTACACTCCCCGCACAGATACTTCGCCTGCGTTTATTTTTTCTATGTCCCCATTTTCTCTGCGCACGATCAGCTCCCCTGTGTTGTTGATGCCAATGGCGTGTGCACGATACGTTTCTTTTGCTCCGATGATCTGAACATCCCGATCACGGTTGACCAGCAAGGCGCTGTATCCATCCAACAGACCGGACAGGTCTTCTGTCTCTAAAAATGTCTCATAATTCTCTTCCAGCCGTTCCATAACTGCCGCAATCAAAGGAGCACGCTTTGCTGTATGCCCGCACTCTATCCGCAGAGATGTTGCCGTCTGTGCAATCTCTTCCGGAAAGTCGGTCATATTTACATTGATTCCAACACCTACGGTCACATGATTGATATAATCGATCTGGCTGCTCATCTCTGTCAGAATGCCCACCACCTTCTTCCCATTGATAATAACATCATTGGGCCACTTGATCTGAAGTTCAGGACATCCGGGCTGTGATATGCACTGCCGTATTCCTTCCGCCACGCTGAGAGCCATGACGAGTGTGAGCATGGACGCTTTATTCGGTGCGATCTCAGAACGCAGAAGAATGGACATATAAATACTGCTGCCCGCCGGTGACTCCCACGTCCGCCCGCGGCGTCCGCGGCCTGCAGTCTGCCGGTCCGCCACTGCCAGAGTACCATGAGGCGCGCCCTCGTCTCCCGCCTGTTTGATCCTCAGATTTGTAGAGTCCGTCACATCATAATACAAGATATTTCTCCCTGCCCATCGGGTGTTTATCAGGCTGGAAAGCTCTTCCTTTGTCATCACGTCCGGACTGTCCACAATATGATACCCCTTATTGCGCACGGCTTCTACCTGATAGCCTTCCTCCTGAAGCTGACGGATCACTTTCCACACCGCAGTTCTGGACACGCCGAACTGCCCGCTGATCTGCTGCCCGGATACATAGCCGTCTGTCTCCCGGAGCAGTTTTAAGATTTCTGACTTCATTTTCCTTCACTTTCCTGCAATATACTGACACGTTATACATACGCAAGTATTCTAACACAATAAAAAAGCAAATGCCAACTTTATTACTCTATTTGCCAGTCCATCAGATCATATACCAGCTTTTCGTTCAGAAAAGAGCCTGCTGAATCCCGGATATAAAAGTACGGCGCCATTTTACTGCCCCTTCAAAGAGGCATATAAAATGACGCCGTCACAGTACAGACAACTGCACAGATCTGTATAAGTATTATTCTTCAATAACCAGTGTTTTCCCTTTTTCCACCGGGTATGCTTTTCCTTTCCAGTACAAGGTTCCACCCGGGATATCCGACAATACTTCCACCCGGTCTTTCTCTGCCTGTACGGTTACATATCCGCCCGGCACCGGCACTTTTCCGCTGACGGAATGGAGATTTCCGGTCTGGGGCCGGATGTCAAATGTATCGTACCCAACTCCGGTATTTACCACGCCCAGCCGGAATCGGCCGAACAGATAGATCGGGCTTGCGCTCCATGCATGGCAGAGCGACTTTTCAAAGGGACGCCCGTACATGGCGTAATGCTCCGCTCCGGTGTCATTGGGATCATACTGCTCATACAGTGTGGTAGCGCCGGTGTCCAGCATACTGCCGTAATACTCCCGGATCGACTCTTCCAGGAAATCAGAATGTCCCGCCAGACAGTGCACCTGATTCTCGTAAAATGTAAAATACGGTGTTGTGATCGGAGCAACAGCTTTGTTGCGGATCACATTTTCATAGATGGACTGTTTCTGTTCTTCTGTACAGGGAAGATAGAGATAAGCCAGAATATTGGTCTGTCTGGTCACATATTTCCTGCCGGACTCATAGCTGTCGATAAACGCGCCTTTTTCATCATCCCAGAACTTCTCGGATATTTTCTTTCGAAGCGCTTCGGCCCTCTCCATGGCGCCTTTGTCCGGTGCGCCGAGGACTTTGCACATCCTGGCATAATCTTCCAGAGCAGCTCCATAAAGGATCTGCTCTGCACAGAGAGCGCCGGTCTTATCCATCTCGGCCCAGTCGATAAAGATCCAGTCTCCTTCGATTCCCCGCATAAACCCGTCAGGATCAGTCCGGGAATAGCAGAACTCCATCACCTCATCCATCTGAGGCTTTATCTGCCTTAAAAATTCCCGGTTGCCGTAATCCATATAATGCTCATACAGGCTCATGAACCAGAAGAACGTATAATCCATGATGATATTGATATGTCTCCGGAACGGCGCTTTGCCTCCCAGAGCCGTCAGCGTCCGCTCCTCGATCTTCTCATCCCGGAACAGATACCGGTTCACGAACAGACTCTGATACACGTCTGCGGACCATACCCAGCGGTCTCTCTTAATCCCGTCAAGGAACATCTCACGGCAGTTCAGGTGGAACGTATATGCCGCCACATCCCACACTCTGTTCAGCAGCTCGTCATCACACCGGAATTCTCCTCTTTGTGCCATAGGAAGATATTCATACTCTGCCCGGATATCAGCTGCCGGATCACTCACATAGATATACCGGAACGCATAAGGCGGAAAGTCTTTCTTTCCGTTCTCCGGCTCTGCGATAAAGCGGGTGACACACCACTCGGGACTCATCGCTTCTTCCCGGGACTCGCCGTAACGGATCCGGAACTGCTGCCCCCTTGTCAGGTTGCTGAGATGGACTTTCGCGAAAGTCACTCTTCCGAAGTCAAACAGTACGCCGTTTTCCGGAATTACTTCCCTGGTCTTTACTTCCAGCGGCTCATACCGGAACGGGAAAATATCCGGACGCTTTTCCGGGGAATCAAAAACATCCCACGCAGCAGCCGGACGGTAATCCAGCGTCATATCATCTGCTTCCCATGAAGTATCTGTCTCCACGATCCCATCGATATAAAGTGCGGGAAATGTCTCAAAGTTCATGACACGCACATCCAGCACGTGCTCTCCTGCCGGAAGTTCGATCTCCGGAGCCCCGAAATACTGGGGCTCTCTCTCATTTGCCACATCCATCAGGGCCGCGGAGAAATCTCCGCACGCCCTGATGTGTATTTTACCGCCTTTTGTATTGATCTTTTTCCGGAATTCCACCACCGGTTCAGACCGGCAGATCTTCCAGATCGGCGGTTCATGATAGCCGTAAGCCTGACGCTTGCTGTGCACTACACTATTATGATATATTTCAAATTCTCCGAATCTCCAGATCCACTGAGCCATAAGTAACCTCCTGCAATCTGTTGTTTTAGCCTTTTACTGCCCCTGCTGTCATTCCTCTGATCATGAACTTGCTCAGGAAGAGGTAGAGTACCAGAGTCGGGATGACCGCGATCGCCATCGCCGCGAAGAGCGGTCCCCAGTTCACCTGTCCATATGAACCGTTGAACATGATAAGCGCTGTCTGGATCGTCTGTTTTGCCGGCTGCGAGATCATGGTCTGGGAGAAGATCAGGTCATTCCACGATGACATGAACTGCAGCGTCAGGACTGTCATGATCGAGTTTGTCATAAGCGGGAATACGATCTTCCCGAGCACCTGATAGATACTGCACCCGTCTATTACCGCTGCCTCGATCAGTTCATTTGGCACAGACTCAAAGAATCCTGTCAGCAGCGTGACGGAAAGGGGCAGTGAATATGCCGTATAGATCAGGATCAGACCGATCCTCGAGTTTGTGAATCCCATCGTGTTATACATGGAAAACAGAGGGATCAGGGCTACCTGTACGGGAACCATCATTCCCATGAGTACGTAGCTGTTGATACGCTTTCTCAATTTCCAGCGCATCTTTACCAGCGCAAATGAGAACGGAACCGCGATCACTACGATCAGGAGCATGGAACCTGCCGTGCAGATTACACTGTTTACAAAGGAACTTCCCATATTTCCTGTTGTCCACGCCTCTACGTAGTTGTCAAAGTTCAGGGATCCCGGAAGGGAAAATGCCGAATTCAGTGTCAGTTCGTTCTGTGTTTTCAATGACGATAAGATCAGCCACAGCACCGGATAGATCGCGATCACCAGAAGGAGTACGACCAGAATAATGCTGATGCATCTTGATACGATATGTTTCTTTCCGCTCATATGATCTTCCTCCTTCTTACTCTGCTTCTTTATTTCTGAAGATCCGTCCGACTACCAGTGTAAAGAGTGCACACTCAAGCAGGATAATAAGTGCCAGCACACTGCCGTATCCGAATTCTCCGTAGTTAAATGCTGTATTGTACATATACATGGATGGCATCATTGTCGCCGTACCCGGGCCGCCGCCGGTCAATGCCACCGGTGAATCGTACACCTTGAAGCAGGCTGTGATACAGATGATCAGCGCCATGCGGAATACCGGTTTTAACTGAGGGATCTGTACCTTTGTGATAATCTGCCATGTGGATGCGCCGTCGATCCTTGCCGCTTCCACAGAATCCTCCGGCAGCTCGATAATGCCGGAATAGAATACCAGTATGTACATACCTACCGCTTTCCAGATATCCATGATGATCAGGGCGATCATTGCTGTCTGCGGATCTCCGGTCCACGCTTTTACAAAGCTGTCCAGCCCCACCGCATCAAAGAAGCTGTTGAGCAGCCCGTACTGCGGTGTGATGGCATAGATCTTGAGGAACATCTGCGCTACTGCAACTCCCGGAAGTACTACCGGTATGAAGAGCAGGCTTCTCACAAGATTCTGGTGTTTCTTCACGCCGAAGTTGATCAGCATTGCAATGAGAAAGCCCAGTATGATCTGCATACCGCCGACCACTACCACATAGATCAGGTTGTTGACCAGTGTCGTCCGAAGTGTTTTATCCGTAAAAACTCTTATATAGTTGTCAAGCACGTTAAACTCGAAATCCAGTCCCGGCTGTCCGCTGAAGAATGTATAGGTAAATGACCAGATCAGCGGAATAAATACAAGACAGGTAAAAAGGATTACAGCAGGGAGCGTAAACAGGCAGATTGCTTTTTTATTTCCCAGTACTTTTTTCATCGTTCACCCCACACTTTCCGTTATTGCTTTCCAGAAATCTTATGCCGGCTGTCTCCCAGCCGGCATATTCATCTCTCGCACTCTGTTACTGTACCTGTGCCCACGCATCGTCGATAGACTGTCCGTAATCCTCCGGAGTCATCTGACCAAGCGCAAGCATCTGTGCTCCCTGATACTCTACATCCTGTACGCTTGTGGGCATTGCGTATTCCGGCCATACAGACGCCGCGCCCTGTTCTGCTGTCGCGTCGATCAGGATCTGGGTAAAGAAGCTGGTCTCATGCTCTTCTGCCATTGTGTAAGGTGTGATCCAGTTATGCAACTCCATAGATTTGTCACCGAAGTTGTTCATCACATAACCCAGCCATGCGCCCATGGCGTCGTCATAGGACTCGTCTTTCACACAGATGTACATTCCGTAGCTTGTCGTGTATGTATTCGGCACACCCTGTCCGCCGTCTACAGACGGGAATGCGAAGAATCCTACATTTTCACCGATGGTACTGTTCTCACTGTTCAGGTTTTCTGTAAACCAGGAACCGTTGTAGCACATTGCCGCTGATCCTGTAATAAACAGAGAGTTCTGCGTATCGGAGTCAACCGTTGTCATTCCTTCTCCGAAGTAACCGTTCTCTCCCATCTCCTGAAGCCATTCATACGCCTGGATAAAGGAATCATCCGTCCATGAAACTTCCCCGTCGTTAGCCTTTACCAGATAATCTGTACCTCCGAGTGCTGTCGCATATGCCCCGATCAGACGGGTGATAGGCCACTGCTCGGAACCTGCTACCGTCATAGGCTGAATGCCGGCGTCTTTGATCTCGGCGCATACATCCATGAACTCATCAATCGTTGTCGGGACCTGAAGTCCCAGGTCATCAAAGATCTCTTTGTTGTACCAGATTCCCTCAATATTTTTATTTGTGGGGATCACATACATATTGTCCAGTTTTGTAAGATCGAGGATAGACTCCCTGTCTTCATCCGAAATTGTTGTGACACCCTGATCAGAAATCACATCGTCTATATTCTTGAGGATTCCCTGATCCACATAGCTTTCAATATATTCCTGCGTACCTGTGACAAACATATCCGGAAGTTCATTACTGGCGGCCAGTACAGAAAGTCTCTGGTTCATATCCGACTGGGCCACAACTTCAATCTCCAGATTGATCGGCGTCTCCGGATTCGTTGCATTGTAGTCGTCTGTGAGCTGTTTTACTACTGCCGTAATATCTTCATCTTCATTCCATGCTGTCAGGAAATGAACTGTCTTGCTGCCGTCGGCTGCCGCCTGCTCTTCTCCTGAGTTTCCTCCGCAGCCTGCAAGCAGCGCTGCCGTCATCGATGCGACAAGTATACCACTCATAACTTTTTTCCACTTCATGTTCGTTCCTCCTCTGTTTCCTGTTTTATAAAGCGTTCTTTCTTGAGCTGCTTTTAGTGTAATCACAAACAGAGTTTTTCAATATCAGGGGATTTTTATGATTTGTGGGGTGTCTTTTATCCTCCCCTGTTAAATGTCCGCAGTTACAGGGACTTCTTATAATTGTCCAGCGTCATGCCTGTACTGCTCTTAAACTGGGTACTAAAATACTTGTAATCATGGTATCCTACCATCTCGCAAACTTCTTTTGCCTTATATCCCTGCCGCAGGAAGTCCATGGCTTTCTCCATGCGCACTTTTGTCAGGTATTTGATATAAGAAATCCCCTCCTCCTTCTTAAAGAGCATACTGAGATAGGTCTTGCTCATATGTACCTGATCCGCCAGCTCGTCAAGAGATATCCCCTCTGCAAAATGTCTGTCGATATAGTTCTTCATCTCGCGCACAGTCCGGCTGCTGCCGTCATTCTGCCGTTTCTGCGCCTCGTCTATAATCATATCCGCTTTCTGCTGCGTCCATGCTGTAATCTCACCCTCGGCAGTCATATGCATCAGCTCATAGTAATCCACATTCACATAGCTTCCGTCTGTATGTCCTGCCTCGTTGAGCATGATCTGCAGAAGATGGACAAGCTCCCAGCAGGACTGCACATACAGTTCCGGCCGCAGATCCTGTTCCCGGAGCCTGCCGATATATGCCTTTATATGCTCCCTGCACTCGTCATACTGCCCGGCGCGGAACTCAAAGATGATGGCGTCATAATCCTTTTTCGACTCCTCCCCTACACTTCCGGCAAATTCCACATCACCGCTGCTGATCACTTCTGTCTCTCCGAGATAGCGGGCATACCGGAACGCGTTATCCGCTTCCTCGAAGGCTTTCTCCAGATCTGAAAGGCTTTTATGCACACAGCTTACCCCGATCATGACCTGAAGCCCGCCGGCATCGATCCGGCTCTTCTTTTCTCTGACCCGCTCCAGAAACGGGAACTCCATGGAGCCCAGATTGAAATACACAAGAATCAGGTTCTCATGATCATAGAAAGAATAGACTTCCACCGGATCATTGCCGATCATGTCAAATGTGAGCTGCTGCACGATGTTTCTATAATCATCTACACTCTCCCCATGGTCTTCCGCTGCTTTTAATACAAATACCGACCGGCAGCTGGTCAGAGCAGGATTCTTCTCCCCGATCTGCCGGATCATCTCCTCCTCGTCCTGCGGCCGTTCGTACAGATGTCTGATAAGCCTTTCCAAAATAGCTCTGTCCGCTTTCTCCCGGTTCTGTGTCATCTCCCGGTAATTCTGCTGGTAGCTCAGGATACCGGAAGCTTTTTTCAGCACTTCTTTCAGCTTGGGGATGGTAACCGGTTTTTCGATATAATCCACCACGCCAAGTCCGATGGCTTCTTTCACATATTTGAATTCATTAAAACCGCTGAAGACGATATATACCGTATCCGGCAGGCTTTTCTTGATCTTTTTGATCATTTCCAGCCCGCTCATCCCGGGCATACGGATATCTGTCATGACGATATCCGGTTTTGTCTCCAATACCGTTTTCAGTCCGTCAATCCCGTTGTCCGCGGTTCCGGCCAGTTCATATTCCGACTGCTTCTTCAGCAGGGCAGAGATCCCCCGCAGCACGATAATCTCGTCGTCAATCAATACGATCTTCAGCATCTCCCACCTCCTCAAGCGGAATCCTGATTGTCACCACCGTTCCGCCGCCCGGACGGCTGTCAAACTTAAGCTCCGCTTTCTCTCCATAATGCAGCTTCAGCCGCTGATATACATTTGACACGGCATAGCCTTTCATAATATCCACATCTTCATCAATCCCCACACCGTCATCCGTCACCTGAAATACAATGTATCCGTCTTCTTTTACTCCCGTGACCGTCAGGCTGCCTTTTCCGAACTTGGGTTCCAGGCCGTGGTAAATCGCATTTTCCACAAAGGGCTGTATGATCTGTTTCAGGATTCGGATATCCCGGATTTCCTCATCTACCTGAATCTGTACAAGAAACTTATCCTCAAATCGTACATTCTGGATATACAGATAGTCTTCGATAAACTTGATCTCATCCCTGACCGCGATGAATTCCTCCCCCTCGCTGAGGCTGATCTTAAAGATCTCCGAGAGCGCCTGGGTCAGTTCCGCCGACTGCTCTGCATCCTCCCCTAGTGCCATCCAGTACAGCGTATCCAGCGTATTGTACAGGAAATGGGGATTGATCTGAGACTGCAGAAGCTGAAGCTCGGAATCCTTTCTGAGCAGCTCCTCTTTTGCCACCTGCTCCTTCAACTGTAACTGTTGAGTGACCATGTTCTGGAATTCCCGCCCGATCACGCCGACCTCGTCATCGCCGAATGTATTGCGGAAATTTCGTTTACCTTCCCCGACTCTCTGAATGTCCTTCTTAAGCTGTTCCAGAGGCCGGGTGATCTGACGTGCCTGCAGAATACAGAGTACAACCACAACTGCGGCGGCAAATACACCGATTACCACAATGATCGTCCGCACAGTAGATGCATCCGCAAAGATATCGCTTCGCCTCACCGCGTGTCCAAGCGTCCAGTCCGTTTCCTCGCACTGATGTTCCGTGATCAGGTACCGACCGTCCTCATTTCGAAGAACCGCGTCCAGAGAATTTCCGAACTGCTCTTTGTCATATCCACTCTGATATACGGTCATGCCCCGGTTCATCACAACATAGATATCTCTCTGTACCGGGAACTGTCCGATTACATTTTCCATGGCGTCCCGGCTGATGCTGATGACCAGCAGTCCGATCTTGTCCGTGCTGTTCAGACGGTTGATCACCTTCACACAGGACATCCTGTTCGGTGTTCCGCTGATCACGTCATAGCCCAGAAATATCTCTTTCCCTTTTGCATCTATTGCCTGCCGGTACCAGCTTTCATTCTGGATCTGCTCATAGTTGACCGCCGCTTCCGCATCGCTGGTGCTCCTGCCCGGATCTTCATAATAAAATTTACCGCTGTTGTCAAACAGATAAACGGCGGTCACATCCTCCATACTGTAGATCAGTTCCCGGCCCACAGGCGCCAGTTCATTCAGCCGGCCCTGACTCATAAATTCTCCGGATGTGCTGTCCTCTTCCTGCAATGTCTCCTGTACTGCCTGATCTTCGAGTACTGACCTTGCAGTTCCTTTATAGATAGAAAACCTGTCGTCAAGGACATTTTCCGCTGATTCCAGAATCTTTTCATAAGACTGCTGGTTTCTCGTCTCCAGCATATTCACGGTAAACAGATAGATGCTTGCCCCCATAAATACAAGCACCGCCAGAAAGACCAGCAGGAAGCTGAAGATCATCCGGTTCCGGATACTTCTGAACTGAATATGCAGTTTTCTCTTTATTTTTGCCATCCCTCTCACCTCCTGCATCTGCAGTTTCTTATGATACAATATCCTTATTCTTCATCAGTATAAGCAGGGACACAGCCTTTGGTCACACCGGCGTCCCGTTCAGTTCGATCTGCCATCCGGTCAGCTCAAAGGCTCTTCGGAAATCCGCTTTCCATCCTTCCGGCAGCGTCAGGCTGATCTTCAACGTGTGCAGATCCGCATCCGCAGACCACTTCAGGAAGATCATTCCCGCCGCACACACTGCCGCGCCCTCCGCCCATCTGAGGGCTCCCGGATGAGGTTCGATCACAACCGTCTTCGTCCTCTGTATCGGCTGCCCCAGCCCAAGCACTTTCTCCGTGAGCAGGGCTCCTGCCATACCGTTGAATCCATGGCATCCCGAAAAGGCATTGATATTCTCAAAGAATGTGCCCGAACCCAACTTTAATTCTTCCAGATACACGTCCTTGAGTTCCCTGACAAGCTCCTGAATATATCCCAGTTTTCCAAGCACATCAAACCGGATCATCAGACCGATGAAAAGATTTGCTTTCCCGATATTCGGATTTGCCCGGTATTCGGGGCACGGTCCCATCCTGTGGACAAAATTCTTGATATAGTCCGTATCTTCCCGGTGAAAACCGCTCCAGAGCTCCAGCGCCTGCCCGCCCTCTGTAGGGCAGTCCGTGCGCACCAGTTTCCCGTCTTTTACGGCAGCGCCGTCTCCGCCGCCTCCGAAAATTCCTGCGTCTGCATCCAGCTTCCCGATGATCCGCCGTATCTCTTCCGCCGCTTCTTTCCAGTCTTTCCGTCCGTACAGCCCGGAGAGCCGTTCCAGAACACAGACCGCAAGACAGTTATTGGGAATGCTGACCGGTTTTAGTGCAAAGTCCCGGTTGGCAAGGGACCAGTCCACAAACTCTCCCCGCTCTGTCTCGATCAGCCCGCTGTCTCCCCGGAGAGAAAGCAGCCCGGCCACAAACTCTTCCACCCGTTTCCTGCACTCCGCGATAAATCCGGCATCTCCCGATCTGTCATAATAATCACACAGCTCTGTCATCAGCCAGAACGACCAATTGACGAAGCCCGGATCGCTCTCATCCGCTTTGCTGCCCGGATAGACTTCCGGGAAAAATCCATTCCACATTCCCGTCGTCTTCATGAAATTCTCTATAAAATCTTTCTCTGTGCCGAGATTTCCGAACATCTGCCACGCTGCCTGGGCAGCAAAATGGGAATCGCACAGCCAGCCGCCCCGCTCCCTCTGGGGACAATCCATGAAAATGTCAAGGGTGCTCAGTCTGAGCGTCCGCCTCGCACCGTTATAGATCCGATTCAGTTCCCCGTCGCTGCAGCTGAAATATGCATTCTCCTCATCCGGGTAACTGTCGTCCAGAAGCCTTGGAAATGTCACCTCGACTTTTCCTTCTGTCGTAAATATCATCCGGATATATCTTACCAATTTCGGCTCAAACGTGGTCAGATGATAACTGCCCGGCGCCAGCTCGTACCGTGTGACATAGCTGTTTGCGCGCAGCTCACCGTATAGGGACAGGTGATCCGTGTTGACCACGTCCACAACCGTATTCTTCTCAACTTTGATCTTGAAGTCAATAAATCCCAGCTCCGTTTCTTCATTCTCAAAGATGACTGACGCCGGATGTTCCCCGGGAGTCATATAAAGGACTTTTTCTTTGTTATTCCCCTGCCCTTCATCGCTGTTCTCCCGCATGGAGATCCGGTATGTCCCGGTAAAGGGAACTTCCTGAAGCCCGCGGAGTTTCTGCAGGAACTGATCTTCATCCTTCAGGCTCTCATACCACTTCCGGTTAAACTCCCTTGCAATAGTCAGGACAAATCCCGCTTCCGCCTCACCGCTGTCCTCCATATCACAGACGCCGCCCATATACCGCACCGGAATCGGCCGCAGAGTCGCATATGGCGCTCTTCTGGGGAGCCAGCCGATCTTCTCCTGAAGCGGCGCCGGCTCACTCCATTGCAGACTGCTGTCACCGTACACCCACTGAAAGCTGTCCTCTTTCAGCTTGTACCATTCGATTATACCACGGGAATGACTCATTGTTTCAACATTTGGTTTTCTGTAATTTAATTCTGTATACAGGAAACCTTTTTGTCCTGTCGACGCAAGGATATTTCCCTCTTCGTCCATAATCTCCGCTGCCAGCATCCCCGGCTCCAACGTACAGTCATTGCAGTACTTCTCCGGTTTGTCATAAGCTGCCGTCTCTATGGCGATATGTACTCTGCCCGACAGCCGGAATATGTGCCTGTCCACACGGCAGTAGTGCTTTGCAGTTCGCGCCGGCCCGCACGCCCTTATCTTTCCGTTGATGTACAGCCGGTAATAGCTTCGCGCTGCTATAGCGACTACGATTTCATCGTCCTTTCCTGTTTCGATCTCTGTATGGAATCCCAGAAACTGATTATACTTTCCGGAAAGTTTCTCGCCCCATACCGGTACCGCTGATCGGAATTCACCCATATCTGTCTCCTCCTGACATAAAAATACTGATCCGTTTTTGTTTCTCATTATAACCCGCGGACATCCGGACAGGGATGGGGGTAAATCAATGTTATGTGGGGTGATTTTCCTCCCGCAAAAAAAGAACAGAACGTTCATCGTCCTGTCCTTTTTATATATTTACAGCTATTTCATATTTTATTTTTCCGGATGGCTCTCGCTCCACAGCTTATCCGCCGTCGGCTTCCAGTTCTTCGCATACGGCACGCATCTGTCGCAGAGTTCATCCACGCTCTCCGGATCCTGATAATCCGTATTCACAGCCCCTGTCTCTTTTACAAGCTGTTTTAACCTGCCCGGATTCTCGAGCATCGGGCACGGACGCAGGTGATTGTTGTTGAACGGCTGGTTGTCATGATATGCCTGGAAAATCGGGCTTCTCAGCGCATCCAGCAGTGAGCAGTCGTGGATATTTACATTGGAGTAATGGATAAATACGCACGGCTCCACATCGCCCTTTGCATTGATGTGCAGGTATCTTCTTCCTCCGGCAATACATCCGCCGACGTACTCTCCGTCGTTCTGGAAGTCCATTCCGAAGATCGGTTTCGTCTCACGGAAATGACGGATGCGGTGATACATCTCTTCTCTCTGCTCCGGGGTCGGGAGAAGATCCGTCACAGCACCGTGTCCTACCGGCATATAGTGGAAGTACCATACGAACAGTGCGCCGCTCTCGATCATCATATCGTAGAACTCTTCGCTGCTGACATCCTCAAAGTTCTGGCTTGTATAGCATACCGAGATACCGAACGGCAGCTTATTCTCTTTCATCAGCTCCATTGCATGGCGCACTTTATGGTAGACACCCTCGCCGCGGCGTCCGTCGTTGGCTTTCTCAAATCCTTCCAGACTGATAGCCGGCACGAAGTTCTTTACTCTGAGCATTTCCTGACAGAATTCTTCATCGATCATCGTTCCGTTTGTAAACGCGAGGAACTCGCAGTCCGGGTGCATCTCACAGATCTTAAAGATATCTTTCTTGCGCACCGTCGGTTCTCCGCCGGTATAGATATACATATAAGTGCCCAGTTCCTTACCCTGACGTACAATAGAATCAATGTCTTCCAGACTCAGATTATACTGATGTCCGTATTCTGCTGCCCAGCATCCTGTACAGTTCAGGTTGCACGCTGTCGTAGGATCCAGCAGGATCGCCCACGGAATGTTACAGTTATATTTCTCCACCAGTTCATTCTGCGTTGCGCTGCCCTTCAGGCTGGCATTTGTAATAAAATTCTGGAAGAATGCTCTTCGCACGCCCGGATCCAGTTCGTAAAGTCTTAAGATCAGCTGGTACCAGTTGTTCTTTTCTTCAATAGATTTTCTGATCGCATTTCTCTGGCTCGTATACCAGTCTTTCGGCATAAAGCGGTCTACAAAGGCCATCAGTTTCGGGATATTCTCTTCCGGATTGCCTTCAAGATAATTAAGAGCCTGATTCACTGTAAATTCCTGCATTGTTTCTCTGATTGACTTTCCCATTTGTAGTTCTCCCTTTCTGTTTGTCTTCTGTACAAATTGTATTTGCTGATTTTATAATTTATCACCGGCAGGAGGCTTAAGCCTCCCGGCCGATGTATTTGCTGTAGATCTTACTGCAAATTATGCAGCGCACTGTCATGCGGCGTTAAGTATGTTCATAAATTCTTCACCGGTGATCGTCTCTTTGTCATAGAGATAATCCGCCAGCTGATCCAGTTTTTCCCTGTTGTCCGCAAGGATCTTCGCCGCTTTCTCATGCTGCTTTTTCACCAGCTCCACTACCTGCCTGTCGATCTCCGCCTGGGTTTCCGCCGAGCAGCTCAATGATGTATCGCCGCCCAGATACTGGTTGGTCACGGTCTCCATTGCCACCATATCGAAATCTTTGCTCATGCCGTATCTGGTAATCATGGCACGTGCCAGCTTGGTCGCCTGTTCGATATCGTTGGAAGCGCCGGTCGACGAAGAGTGGAATACCAGTTCCTCCGCCGCTCTTCCGCCGGTCAGTGTGGCAATCTTGTTCTCCAGCTCCTCCTGGCTCATCAGATAATGATTGCCTTCCTCCACCTGCATTGTATATCCCAGAGCTCCTGAAGTACGGGGAACGATCGTGATCTTCTGCACCGGAGCGGAATTGCTCTGCTTTGCTGCCACAAGAGCGTGCCCAATTTCGTGATATGCCACCACTTTCTTCTCCTGATCCGTAAGTATGGCGTTTTTCTTCTGATATCCCGCGATGACGACTTCAATGCTCTCTTCAAGGTCCGCCTCTGTAACAAAATTTCTGTTCTCTCTTACCGCACGCAGTGCCGCCTCATTGACAATATTGGCAAGTTCCGCGCCGGATGCTCCGGACGCCATACGGGCGATCTTGTTGAAATCTACGGACTCATCCAGTTTTACTTTCTTTGCATGGACTTTCAGTATCTCTTCACGGCCTTTCAGATCCGGCAGTTCCACCGGCACTCTCCGGTCGAATCTTCCCGGTCTTGTAAGAGCCGGATCAAGAGATTCCGGACGGTTCGTCGCCGCAAGGATGATGACCCCGTTGTTGGACTCGAATCCATCCATCTCCGTCAGGAGCTGGTTCAGTGTCTGCTCCCTCTCATCATTGCCTCCCACACGGCCGTCACGTTTCTGGCCGATAGCGTCAATCTCATCGATAAATACAATACACGGCGCTTTTTCTTTTGCCTGTTTGAACAGATCACGGACTTTCGATGCGCCCATACCGACAAACATCTCCACAAATTCGGATCCCGACATGGAGAAGAACGGCACGTTGGACTCGCCCGCCACTGCCTTTGCAAGCATGGTCTTTCCGGTTCCCGGAGGACCTACCAGAAGGATGCCTTTCGGCATAGATGCTCCGATCTCTCTGTATTTTGCAGGATTATGAAGATAATCCACGATCTCTGAGAGGTTTTCCTTTGCCTCGTCCTCTCCGGCTACATCGGAAAACCGGATGCCCTCTGAAGATTTCACATATACCTTGGCGTTGCTCTTTTCCATTCCGAAGATCATGGAGTCAGGTCCTCCGCCGGCCCGGTTCATCAGTTTCCTCGACATATACTGGCCGATTCCGATAAAGATCGCGATCGGCAGGATCCACGAAAGAATGAAGGACAGCACCGGTGACATCTGCTCAATGATCTGCCCTGAGAATTCTGCACCTGATGCATACAGCCTCTCAGTCATCCCCGGATCTTCCACCATTCCGGTCTTATAGATCTGATTGCCCTCTTTATTTGTAAAGATGACTTCATTATCCTCCTGGTTAATCTGAACCTGACCGATCTCCTCTTTTTCTGTCATTTCAATAAATGTGTCATATCCCACTTCCTGCACCTGTCGCTCTGCCGCCCACGGCATAAACAGGAAATTAAACAGAAGCAGGACTGCAAGAACGATCACATAATAATAGATCAGCGGTTTTCTCGGTTTCTTTACCTCTTGCATACTGTCGCCTCCTCTTTTGTCTGGCCTTTTCCCCCATAGTCTGATTTATCACTATCCGGTGATTTCAGACTTTCCAGTGCACTCAGCGCAGAAATCAGGGCCTGCTGCATGGTAAGCGTTGCAAAATCCATAGCGAACTCCGCATAAAGCATACCGGCCTCACTCTCATCCTCTTCCCGACTGCTTTCATCGCAATGAAGATCGGATATGACCTGTTTTTTCAGTTCTTCTACCTTTCTCCTGTACTCAAGCTGCGCCTGTGTCAGCCTTGTCACTGCCTGCGACCGGCAGGACTTTGTCTTCTCTTCAAGCAGCAGTGTGTTTTCCGTATATTCTTCTCTGGCTTTCTCCAGTTCGGAATGGATTTTGTCTCTACCGCCCTGCTCACATACCCGAATCCTGCATTGCAGTTTTCCGTACTGCTCTTCCATTTCATATAATTTATAGGCAAATACACTTTCATCAATATTCATATAAAGACGTCCTCCTTTCTCCGTCTTATAGAACCTACAATTTTTATATAGCAGATATAAAATTTGATTGCGACTCTCAATTTTATGAATCTGTATTGACAAATTTGCAATTTTGTAAAAATTCCTGACAGATCCGGGCTTTTGTAAAGACAGGACAAGGGAATTATAAGTGGCAGCCCCGCAATAAAAAAGCTATATTGAAATTGCCGGAAATGGAATAAACAGATAACGGATAACGAATAAATAGATAAGGAGAAATGACATATGAGATGGTTTGATTCAGATTTTGATTATGTACAGGAACTCATAGATACATGGAATAAAAGAAGAAAGAAAATGCGGACTGCATATATTATCATAGCGGTATTATTGCTCATCGCAGGCATACTTACTGCCGTATTTCCGGTCGGCATCTTTGCCGTCATGCAGTATTTCGCCGCAATTGCAGTGATCGTGATCGGCATATATCACTTTGTCACATTTGCGTCCATGACCTATTATTTCAGAGATTATATGCTGCTTTTGTCAGGTATACTGAATGTACTGATCGGTATTATGCTGTTCATTATGCCGGTCGCTCTGACAGTGCAGGTGATTACATTCATGCTTGCCTTTCTGCTGATCTTCAGCGGAGCGGAGAAACTCTCACTTGCCTCAAGGCTCAGATACTTCCGCATTCCTCATACTGGGAGTATGACATTCAGCGGCGTGCTTAACATTATCCTTGCAGTCGTGTTTCTGCTGCTGCCCTTCGTCTCAGCGCTGGCGCTGAACTATATCCTTGCCGCTTACCTTATCATCATGGGAATTGCCCTCCTGATTGAGGCCGCGGGAATGCATAAGATCAGTCTTTAACCAGAAAATCAGTGACAAAATTTAAAGGAGATATATCCAGATGAATCAGATGGAACAAAATGACAATATCATACACCACACCCGGAACAGACAGATGGACCGTATCCAGATCCTGACCACACTGAACGGGGCCTATCTGTCCCGGCTTCAGGTGCTTCTTACCTCCATCCGCGTCAGCCAGCCGGAGGAGGAGGCAGATATCTGGCTGATGCACAGCGGTATCCCGCAGGAAGATCTGGAACCCGTCGCCCGGCAGTGCGCCATAATGGGATACGAATTCCATCCGCTCATGATCGACAGTGCTGCTTTTGCCGATGCACCTGTCAGCCGACAGTATCCCCGTGAAATGTACTACCGCCTGCTGGCGCCGTTTTTCCTCCCCGAACAACTGCACCGCATCCTGTATCTGGATCCGGATATCCTTGTCATCAATCCGCTCTGCCCGCTCTGGGAAACCGATATGAAAGGAACTCTCTTCGCAGCGGCAGCGCATACGGGAAAGACAGAACTGGCAAATAACATCAACCAGATCCGCCTCGGAACAGATCACCCGTATTTTAATTCAGGCGTTCTTCTGATGGATCTTGACCGTGGGCGGCAGGAGATCAATGCATCCGAGATTTTCAACTACACAAAAGAGCACGCGAAAGAACTGCTCCTGCCCGATCAGGATATCCTGAACGCCATGTACGGCCGGCGTACACTGGAGATTGATGATTCCATATGGAACTACGACGCCCGCAACTATAATACCTATCTCTTAAGGAGCGGCGGCATATGCGACATGGACTGGGTGATGGGAAATACGGCCATCCTGCATTTCTGCGGGAAGTCCAAGCCGTGGCAGAAAGGATATATCCACAGGTTCGGAATATTATATAAACACTACGAAAATCTGACAGAACGAAACAGGAGCAGACAGTGATGTCCGCTCCTTGTTTTATTTCTGATATTCTCAATTATGTTTTCCCGGGAACATCTTTCCCGTGATAATCTTTTCCATCTGTATGACCAGCTTTTCCTCATTCAGGTTCGGTCTGTCCACATACTGGAGCAGGACTCCGACCATTCCGCACGCGTAGAACTTCAGCATAATCTCCAGATCATCCACGCTCAGATCAAGATCCGGAACTTTATTCCGTGCGATTTCCGCCAGATAGATTGTCACCGCTTCTACAAGCATTCCCTCGATCTGAACCCAGCGCCGTGAATACAGCAGCTTCTCCAGTTTCGCCCTGTTCTGCCGCACAAAGGTAACATAAGCGGTCAGTGACTTGATCCGATCTTCCGTACCCAGGCTCTGCTCCACCAGTTCCCGGGTCGCCCGCCGAAACGTCCACTCGAGCACATCCATAATATCTTTAAAATGATAGTAAAATGTCTGCCTTGATATGTGGCATTCCGCGATCAGCTTTGTCACCGTAATTTTGTCTATGTCTTCCTTGTCCAGCATCTGGGAAAAGGTATCTGCAATCACTGATTTCATATCTTCTCTCATTTGTACACCCCATTTTAACAAGCTGCAGAATCATAATATCGTCGATGTGATGCAAAATATAGTGCTATTTTATTACACCTTTTTCCCGGAAACAAGTGCAAAATTTACCAAAAATTACTCCTGAACTCCCAAAGTAGCCATCATGACAGCCTTGATCGTGTGCATACGGTTCTCTGCCTCGTCAAACACTTTAGACTGTTCGGATTCAAATACCTCATCCGTCACTTCCATATCTTCTATATTAAAACGCTCGCCCATTTCTTTTCCGATCTTTGTCTTCAGGTCATGGAATGCCGGCAGGCAGTGCAGGAAAATTGCGCTGTCTTTTGCATTTGCCATAACTTCTTTTGTCACTTTATATGGAGAGAGCTCTTTAATCCTCTTCTCCCATACTTCGTCCGGCTCTCCCATGGATACCCATACATCTGTGTAGATAACGTCGGCATCTTTCGTTCCCTCTTTTACATCGGATGTCAGCGTGATCGTTGCGCCTGATTCCTTTGCATACTCCTGACACTGTGCAACAAGCTCTGCATTCGGGAAATACTCTTCTGTTGTGCACGCCGCAAAGTCAAGCCCCAGCTTGGAGCAGGCAACCATAAGGGAATTCCCCATGTTGTAGCGGGCGTCGCCCATGTAAACCAGCTTCAGACCTTTCAGTGTGCCGAAATTCTCGCGGATGGTCAGCATATCGGCAAGCATCTGAGTCGGATGATATTCATTCGTCAGGCCGTTCCACACCGGTACCCCTGCGTATTTCGCCAGCTCTTCCACGATCTCCTGCCCGAAACCGCGGTACTCGATACCGTCAAACATCCTGCCCAATACCCGCGCAGTATCCTCGATACTCTCCTTCTTTCCCATCTGGGAACCGGTCGGTCCGAGATATGTAGTACCCATGCCCATATCATGTGCCGCAACCTCAAACGCACAGCGCGTCCTTGTACTGTCCTTTTCAAAGATAAGCGCCACATTCTTTCCTTTATAATTGTCAACCGGCACTCCGTTTTTCTTCTTCTCCTTTACCTCGGCAGAAAGATCGATCAGGTAAGTGATCTCCTCCGGTGTGAAGTCCTTTAATGTAAGAAAATTACGTCCTTTTAAATTCATAATATGTCCCTCTCTATCTTATAAATTAATAACCGTTTAATTCACGCCATCCGTATAGTTTACTGACGTGCTGCGGCTGCCCCGCTATACAGTATTCTGTATGAAACATGACCTATTATACATACTTATGCATAAAAATGCAATACTTATGCATAAATTTACATCATTGCAGTTCCACTTTGCAGATGGTACGGCTGAACAGTCAGGATAATATAACAAAGCAGGATCTGCCCTTTCAGATCCTGCCTGTATACTGTTTAACCCTCATTAACCGGCATTTCAGCTCCTCCGCTGCCTGCTCACTTCAAACATAAGCACAGCTGCCGCAACTGCTGCATTCAATGACTCCGCTTTTCCCTGCATGGGGATAATCACGTAATGATCCGCGCATTCCGCCACTTCGTCTCTCAGTCCGTTTCCTTCATTTCCGATCAGGAAGGCGCAACCTGTCCTGTAATCTTCCTGATCATATGCGTGCATACCTTTCAGATGAGCCGCATAAACTCTGATTCCTGTTCCTTTCAGTTCACTGATCGTTCCCGGCAGATCATCCACATACAGAAACGGCATACGGAGCACCGCTCCCATTGTAGAGCGGACTACCTTCGGATTATAAATATCCACACAGTCGCGGCTCAGGATAATTCCCGTCACCCCGGCAGCCTCGGCCGTACGGAAGATTGTTCCCAGATTTCCCGGATCCTGAAGATTATCAAGGACGAGTACATGGGCGTGCGCCGGATCTCTCCCGAGAATATCCGACATATTATATGTTCTTCTTCTCACAACGGCAAGTATGCCCTGAGGGGTCTTCGTGTCTGACACGTGAGCAAACACAGAATCTGAAAGTATTTCCACCGGCGCGGTCCTCTCAAGATCCTGATGTTCTCCCTTGTTTCTTCCGGAATAACTCTCAGAAAGATAGATTTTCTCAATCTCTGTGCACCAGCCCGGGTCAGAAGTCAGTTCCCCTGCCATACGCGGGCCCTCGACCAGGAACACCTGTGCCTCATCCCTCGCCCTGCTCTTCTTCATCAGTTTTACCAGCTCTTTTACCTGTGCATTTGCAGTACTTGTAATCATTATCTGCGTTCCTTCTTTGTATCAAATTTCTGCAGGACGTCATTCGAACCGATCATAATCAGGATTCCGTTTGCCGGAAGCGGTTCCATCGGATCAAAAGTGACATCCACCTGTTTGTTGATAATAATACCGACTACGTTAATTCCGAAACGTTCACGTACTTTCAGGTCAGCAAGACATTTCCCCTGCCATGCTTCCGGTACTACAGCTTCAACCATGCTGTAGTCATCCGACAGCTCGATCCAGTCAGAGAACTCTTTTGCCACCAGATTCTTTGCCACGCGTCCGCCCATCTCGATCTCAGGATATACGACCGAATCTGCGCCGACTTTTTTGAGGATCGTTCCCTGAAGCTTATCTTTTGCTTTTGCCAGCACCATCGGAATCCCCATCTCTTTACATAGCATCGTTGCCATAATGCTCGCCTCGAAATTCTCGGAGACCGCGATCACTGCCCCGTCGAGGTTTCTCCCGCCCAGAGTCTCCAGCGCTTCCGGATCGGACACATCCGCCTTAAGCGCATAGGATACCTGCTCAGAAATCTCCTGAATCTTCTCAAAAGATTCATCGACTACAAGCACATCCGCGCCCATTTTCTCCAGTGTCAGAGCCACGCTCCATCCAAAGCTTCCCAGTCCCAGTACAGCGAATTGTTTACTCATTTTCTTACTCTCCTGTCTGAAATATTTTTATTACAGCATCCATTGAGCTTGAGGGTTATACCCCGGCTATGATGCCGCGGATCGTTCCGTTTATATTCTATAAGCGATAAATATTATCCAAGCATAATCTTCTTCTCAGGCAGTTCCCTGAATTTATCACTCTTATTTGACTTTCCTGCAAATACAAGCGCCATCGTAAGAGGGCCGATTCTTCCGATATACATTAAAAGCATCAGTACCACGTGGCTTGCACGTGTCAGATGAGGCGTCAGATCAGCTGAAAGTCCGACTGTTCCGATAGCAGAAGACGCCTCGTACATCAGATTCAGAAACTCTGTCTGCGGGTCAAAGATCGACATTGCGGCCACAGCCGCAAGCCAGCACGTAAATGTGATCACTGTGATCGTAAGAGCAGAGCGCACACTGTCCATATCGACTCTCCTGCCGAAACACTCTGTATCTTTATGACCTCTCAGAACAGAAATAATTGTCAGGATCAGCATGGCAAATGTCGTGGTTTTGATACCGCCCGCCGTACCTGCCGGAGAACCTCCGATGAACATCAGTATACATCCCAGAAGCCTTGAACTCTCCGTAAGTCCCGACTGCGATACCGATGCGAAGCCTGCGGTACGTGTTGTCACCGACTGGAACGCGGAAGCCAGTACCTTCTCCGGGATGCTTAAATCTTTCATGGTCTCCGGATTGTTGAACTCCAGCAGGAAATATCCCACTGTGCCGAAAATGATCAGAAAAGCGGTTATCGTAAGCACGATCTTGCTCTGCAGTCCAAGCCTTGTAAAGATTCGCCTTCTCGCGCCTTTTTCCCCTGCGCCTTTCTTTGCCGTCACAAAGATATCGTGCCATACCGGGAATCCGAGACCGCCCATCACAATCAGGAACATTGTAGTCAGGCTCACCAGCGGCGAGTCTACATATCTCATAAAACTGCTGTCCCCTATAATATCAATTCCTGCGTTACAGAATCCCGAGATTGAATGGAAAACGCCGTACCATATTCCCTTTGCCAGTCCGAACTCCGGCACGAACTTAAAGGAAAAGAGCACTGCCCCGATTCCTTCTACAATAAATGTCCCGCGTACAATACGGATAATGAACTTTACCAGCCCGGACAGAGTATCGAGCCCGTATGCCTCCTGGATCAGAATCCTTCCTTTCATTGATATCTTTTTCCCAAGAAGAAGGAAAAACAGAGCCATACACGCGATCACTCCCAGACCTCCGATCTGGATAAGGATCATCACCACAACCTGCCCGAACAATGTGTACTGTTCCGCAGGAATAACAGTAACAAGTCCGGTCACGCAGACCGACGTCACAGATGTAAACAGCGCATCGATAAATTCGATGGGTTTCTGATTACAGATTGGCAGCCACAGGATTACGCCGCCCAAAAAAATCACTCCAAAAAAGCCCAGTGCTACAATCTGCATTGTATTCAGCCTGACTCTTCTGGAGCTTTTTTCTCTCCTGTCCATAATGTCCTCCTAAACATATGTCCCTGCATTCGGGCGGATATCTTTCCCCGCCCTCTGCGCACTGCTATCTTAACACAGACATATGGAAGATTCAATTTAAGGATGCTGTTTTGAACATTTCTTTGCGACTTCTTAACTGTGTAATATTTCTATCTCACCAAAAGCCTTTAGGAACTGTTTTCTGCCATATCCTTCAAACTCGGCCTCTATCATCATTTCATCTTCTGATACTAAGATGCCCTCGCCATATTTCCGGTGTCTCACCCGGACGACCTCCGGCTTTTGAGCGGCTTCCCGTTTCAGGCGGATCTGATCCTGCACCTGTCTTCGCAGCTGCTGGAGATCACTCTTTCTCCCTGCTCCGTCCGTGCCCGCTCCGGACCTCACGCTCTCCTGTTTTCCTGTATTCCCATAATCCAGAAGCTGTTCCGGGATCATGCGCAGATACCGGCTCGGCTCTCCTATAACTCCATGTTCACCGGGATTTGTATACCATGAAAGTTCCAGATTATTTTCAGCCCGTGTGATACCGACAAAGAACAGACGGCGCTCCTCTTCCTCCTGCTCAAAGTTCTTACATCTGAGAGGAATAAGTCCCTGATTAACCCCGATAATAAATACCGTATCAAACTCCAGACCTTTCGAAACGTGAAGCGTCATCAGCTTCACCCTTTCCAACGCTGCCGTCCCATCTTCCCCGCCATATTCTGTCCCGTCCTCTTCACGTACAGAAATATCTCCGGGAGTCTTTTCGCCCGCATCTGTTTTCATCCCGTAAAGAGCCGAACTGTTCACAAACTCACGGACTGCCCCGCTAAAGCTTCCGCCGCTGCTTTGCGCCTCCTTATTACAGGATGCACACATTTTCTCCAGAAAATCCATTACAAGGCTCTCGTCTTCCGCATATCCGGAAGACGATGGATGAAGCGCTTCCCTCAGTCCGAAGTATGTAAAAAGCTCTCCGGCTGACACGGCCGGCCGGTTTCCGATCTCTTCTGAAAATCTCTCCATTCGGCAGGCCGCACTTTCCCCGCCGTACACCGGGTCTTTTAGAACAGCCGCCTCCATCTGTGTATCAGAGGGATTGACCGACACCCTCAGCACCTTTATCAGCCAGTTCAGCACCGGGATATCTTTCAATGTCTTTTTCACTGACAGCTCATACGGAATACCATGTCTGCCGAATACCTTTTCCAGTATCGCGGACTGGCTCTGCAGCCTGTAAAATACAGCAATCTCCCCATAGCGCTTTCCTTTTCTATGGAGCGTCTGTATCTTCTCTGCAAGATATTCAGCCTCCTGAAACGGATCATAATAATTCCGCACCACGATCCTGTGCTCTTCATTCCGGGTTCCCTGAATCTTATTTCCGAACTGCAGAAAGCGGTTCGCCGCCGTAAGGATAGACGCATTGGACCGATAGTTGACCGGAAGAGTCAGTTCTTTCGCCCCGAACCGGTGCTTGATCAGGAAGAACATATTGTCGCCTGTTCCACGCCAGCTGTAAATGACCTGATTGGGATCTCCCACAGCGAAAATCTTCGCGCTTTCTCCCCTCAGGGCTTCCAGAAATTCAAGCTGCAGCGCATCGCTGTCCTGCACTTCATCTACAAGAATCCAAGCCGGTCTGTCTGCTCCGCCGTCGGCCGCCCCTCCTGCCCCCTCTGCCTTTATCTGCAGAAGTTCTGTACTCACTCTCAGCAAATCTGCAAACGACATTTTGTTCTGTTTCTTTTTTTCTTCTGCCAGAAGCGGATAGAGATGGAACAGTTCGTCCCTGTACCGGCTCTCTTCTTTTCCTGCCAGCCAGTTCTGATACTCCTGCTCCAGCCGTTTTTTCAGACGATTCTTGTACTTGACCTTAAGACCATGTTCTGCGATAAGCTCCAGCGCCAGATCTGTCTCCTCGTCCGGATCCATGACCGTAAATTCTTTCGTCCACCCGGCTTCTTCCACCGGAAGTGTGCTTTTGAGCATCCTGAGAGCCACACTGTGAAATGTCCCGAAGCCCTGTACCTGAGCCGGCGTGATGTCCGGCTTTATCTTCCGCAGCCGTTCCACAATCTCGTCCGCCGCCTTGTTTGTAAAGGTCAGCACAGCCATGTTCTCAAGAGGTATCTTTCTGTCTAAATGCAGGTACATGATCTTGCCGATAAGAACGGTTGTCTTACCGCTGCCCACATTGGCGTTCACCACGCAGGCCGGGCTCTCATCGAGAACCGCTGCTTTCTGATATTCATTCAGCCTGCGGAATTCTTCTGTATGCTGATATTCCTCCAGCTGATGTGATCCATTCATCCGCCGGGTTTCTCCTGTCTCTTCACTCATGAAAGTTTATCCTCATATCTGCGTCTTAATTTTCCTTTTATCTTATCCGTTCTCTCCCGGTTTTCCACAACCCGCACCTCGATCCGCATATCCGCCGGGCAGACCGCATGGTACCGGACTGTATTCTCCAGCCCCCGCATATTGTCGGGATCCATAAGCCATCCCTCATAGAATGAACTGCCCACGGTCAGGATCAGCCGGTGCCCGTTCACTTCGACCTGTTCCACTGTCCGCAGGAATGCGCCGCCGCTCTCCCCGTTCTGTATCACGCTGTCGCAAAACGCTCGCCATTCTAATGGAAGTCTATAGAAAGAAAAACCTTTCTGAATAAACGGACGGGATTCTTCAATCTGTTTTCCCTCAAACTCCGGCGGCTCGCTTTCCTGTAGCAGATTCTTAAGCCCCCACAGCACCATCTTCTTGTCCAGATTATAATCTCCCACGCAGGCCGGGCAGCCGCTCTCACAGGAACAGCCCTCCACCATACGGATGGCATTGTCAATGATCTGCGGCACCAGTTCATAAATCTTTTCTGAATATCCCAGGCCTCCCTCATATTTATCATAGATATAAAGGGAGACTACCTGTTCCTCCCGGGCGTCCGGTATGATTGCATTATTCGAGATCACCGCATCGATATCATCCCGCTCGGTCATGGTCGTCATCATTGCCGCATTTTTGACTGCATAGCACAACCCTTCAAAATGGTCGTTCAATACCAGTTCTCCCATATGGTTCGGGACGAGCAGGCTGCGGTAAACATCCGCTACATTCCGGGGAATATCAATCCATGTACTCTCCGTGTCATACGATTTCTGAAGGGGCTGCGTCAGTTCCACATACCCCAGATTCTGATGATTGTGGAACTGCAGTTTCTTGTACATGGAAATCACTTCATTTACGTTAATATCTCCGAAATGGATCTGCGTCCGCCCCATGTCCTCTTCCTGAAATGTCTGCAGAATCCGAGTCTCTTCTGTTCCGGACGGTACAGTATAATAGTTTCCGTCAAACGGAACCGCCTCCGCCGTCCTGCTGACCAGATCAAGCTTCAGCACCTCATAAAGCACGCCCTCATGCATATACACCGCCCCCGGATGCAGTTCATGATAAGCCTGAGATTCATCCATCTCCGTCACTTCTCTGCCGGGTCCTTTCGCCAGTCTCCGCCCGTCCACAAACTCCACATCATCTTTCACGATCAGCTTAAACCGGGTCTTGTCCATATTTCTCAGGCTGTAGTCTCCTGCCGGAAATGCAGGTCCCGCCCACGCGAACCTCCCTGCAAGACTCTTCACTTCGTCCGCAGACATAAGCACAGGAATCACCTCGCCCAGATCCGGGAACAGCGCGGCGTCATCCAGGGACAGCGGCATCTCCGCTGCCGCCGCCCGGATGTGTGCCAGCTCGATCAGCAGATTGTCCGGATCTACAATGGCATTTTCACTTGACCGCGAGAACAGCCATTCCGGATCAATGGCAATATACTGGTCAAAAGGCTGATTCTCCAAAATCAGGAAGTTGACGCATTTCTTCGTCTCTTTGTCCCTGCTGTTTTCAATACAGTTTCCGGTGTGGTTTTCACTGCTGTCTCCCCTGTGTCCCCCGCTTCCTCTGCTCCTTCCGGCGCGCCCGCTCTGCTGCCAGAAGGAAGCTCTCGTCCCCGGATAGCCGACGATCACCGTGGAGTCCAGACTTCCGATATCGATTCCCAGCTCCAGCGCGTTCGTAGAGACAAGTCCCGAGAGTTCGCCATCCGTCATCTTCCGCTCGATCTCCCGCCTCTCCATCGGTGTGTATCCGCCGCGGTATCCTGCGATCTTCCCGCTGTCTCCCCCGCTTAAAAATCCCGCCGCATCCAGCTTGTCCCGGGATTCCTTCAGGATAACCTCTACATTTCTACGACTCCTGCCAAATGCAATGAAATGCCGGTCCTCTTCCACAAGCCTGGGAATCAGATCTGCCGCGACAGACGACGCGAACCGCCTGCCATAGATCTTATCGTTCTTCCCCTTGATCTCCGGCGGCTGTATGATCCGGTACTCCTTCTCCGGTGCAGCTGATCCGTCCCTGTCGATCAGCACAAATTTCTCCCCGCAGATCCGCTCGGAGAGTTCCAGCGGATTCGCAATCGTGGCCGAACTGCAGAGAAACTGCGGTTTCGATCTGTAATACCCGCACACCCGTTTCATTCTGCGGAAGATATTCGCCAGATGGGCGCCAAATGCTCCTCTGTAGCTATGCAGCTCATCGATCACGACATATTTCAGATTAGTAAAAATAAAATCAAACCCGTATTTGCTGTGATTCGGCAGGAACGCCGAGTTCAGCATCTCCGGGTTGGTCAGAATAATATTCGCGCTCTTTCGGATCCGGCTGCGCTCCGCCTGCATCGTATCGCCGTCATAGACACCCGCCGAAATCCTTCCTTCTCCAAAGTACTCAAGAACCGGCTGAAGCGCCCTGTACTGATCCGCCGCAAGTGCTTTCGTCGGATAGACAAATATCGCTCTGGTGAGCGGATCGTCCAGAACCGCCTGCAGCACCGGAAGCAGAAAACTCAGCGTCTTCCCGCTGGCTGTTGAGGTAGTGATCACCACATTCTCACCAGTCTGCGCTTTCTCAAACATCTCTGCCTGATGGGTGTACAGACGGGGAATGTTATGAGATGTCAGATATGTACGGATATCCGGATGAAGTTCCACCGGGAAGTCTGCAAAAGACGCCGGATGCGCCGGTATAGTCTTCGTATATATGGTCAGATCCCGGATGTCCTTCGCGTTATGTTCCTGATAATCCCTCATAGTAAACTCCTTTGTTGCATATATCTCCTTTTAGTTATCTCCCCTGACTGCAGTCAGTATATTTTTTCTATATCCCCAGTAATCCCGTACTGTTCACGGAAAGCCTGAAGGTCAGACTCATTCCGAATCAGCATGACTTCCTCGAATTTTCCGTCAGAAAGATTCTTAAAGCCGGCAACCTGCTCACCGGTGCAGATGCTGCAGCGGAGAGCAGGACACTTGAGGTCAGGGTTGTAGGTTTTTGATATCATCTTTTTTCTTTTTAAGTGAAACAATTCGTCCCAAAAATAGCATGGCTTTACATGATTTAATTTGCCCACAAAGTTTCTCCTTTATTTTCAAAAGTATTATTGATTCATCCACTCTTGCACTAGATTAGCAGCCTCTTTTTCGGAAGCATGTTCCATTTCTCCCATTCCTCTATTTAAAACGAAAAAGGCTAATTTTATAATTTCTAGCTCAGTAAAATCCAATAACATTTTCTTCTTGTCATAATTTTTAATAATGGTATATATATCATCTTCATTTACATACTCTTCGTAAAGGCTTTTTGTAAAGGTCCACCCTTTTCCACTGTCGCTACGCCACTCTGCTGCCAAACCACAAATAAATTTCAGCTTATATTTATCATCTTTTAATTTCTCGCTGAAATATTTCTTACACTCTTCATCATCAAAAGCTTCCCAAAAATACTTAATGAAATACAATGATTCCACTTCAAAAATGCGGTCCCGATCCGCTAATTCCTTTAATCGAGTTGCAAATGTCTTTTCAAGTTGCTCTAATTCTTCCAGCGTGATTAACTGTCCATTTTCATTAACTTCTTTTCCCGCTAATCTTCCATAGGCCAGTTCTATTCTATTAATATCCCTGCAAATGCCTGATAACACGCTAACATCACCATTCTTAATTATCTGATTATAAATTTCATACCTTTCAGCAGAACTGGATAATCGTTCAATAAGCGGTTGTATACAATTCTCAGCGTAGCTATCTGCTGAAATTTGTAAAATCGACTCACCTTTACTTCCAATTAAAGACGCCTTATTCCTATATAAGACCCTTAAAATAATTTCAATTCTATCATATGGTACTTCATCAAGTCTTCCCCGTAATTCATCTAAATAAATTATAATATTTCCCGAAATATTTACACTCTTTACTAAATCGTCAAGTTCTTGTTCTTTTAGTTTATAAATTGAAGTATCAATCATATTTCTATGAATTTTTACTTCGCTTATATCCAATTTAAAGTACAAATCAAAGCGATCTCTATGCGCAATCCTCAATTGTCCTCTAAGATCACTCTCTGTAATTAATTCATAATAATGATTTATTGCTTTATCAAATTTGGGGAATAGGGCAGCAATTGATTCAAGTTCCTTTTTATTACCTATTTCACCTTTCGTAAAAATTTCAAGATACTCTTTTTTTCTTTTATCCTGTTCTTCCCAAACTACACCTTGATAATCGTATGTTCCTCCGCATAGCATCTCTTTATTTTCTATAATCCATGCTACTATTTTGGGTCTTAAGACCTCTAACGTTGTAATAGCAAGCAAATCTGAGAAATCAACTTCAGTATAAATCATATCATACTTAAACTGAAATGAATTCACAATACGATTTACATCTCGAATCGTATTTATATAGGGTGCTATACAGCACTGAAATACTTTTCTCCAATGTTCATTGCTGAATACAGGTTTTGATTTGCTTTCTAATATTCCATCCAATTTCCTAAATAGAAATTCTTGCACTTTTTCTTTATTTAATTCTGGAATATTAAATGGAATCTGAACTATTTTCTCTAAGTACTCTTCTCCAGAACACTGTTGAATTTCCTCTAAAGCTCTGCAAACCACTTCCTTATCCATAGATAAAACATAAATTGTATTAGGAAAACAGGCTACCTGTTTCACCAGTTGAAAAATCATCCTTATTTGCTCATTACTTAAACGATCAATGTCATCAATAATAACTAATATTTTTTTCTTCTGCTTTTCCAGTAATTTCATCAGTGAATCTTTGGCTGAATCAATACTTCTATTAGCATATTTTTTCTTCAATTGCTTTCCTACAAAAACCATTGATAATTTCAATACTGATGGTAACATCCCTATTTGAGGTATCACACTTGCAAATTCAAGTGCCTCAGAATACTGTACAAGCGCTTCTCCAATACTGTTCTTAAATGCAATATTTTCTTTTTTATTCAGCTTTTCTCGTAGCAGATAAAAAAATTGTGTAATCAAATTTTCATTATTTACAAAATTCCAAGGCTCAAATTTTATTATAATTGGCTTATCGCTATCTTCCAGTTCAGATGACACATCCGATATTTCCTGCAGAGCCATATTTATTATCGATGTTTTTCCAGTTCCCCACTTTCCATACATTCCAATTACAATATTCTCTTTGGAATTAAACTGCATGATAGCCTTCCCCAATTGTTTTGCAAAGCTTGCTCTTCCCAATAAATCTTCACTTACATTTTTTATTGGTTTATCTGCATTAAACATAGAACACTCCATTAAAAAACAGCTTATATACTTTATATTTTAATCATTCACTAATTCAAAAAATAATAATTATCCTATTTTCAACAAATACTTCTTAATTGATTCAATCAATCCCTTATCAGCCGGCAACCAATCCACACTATCTAGATTTTCCATAGTCAGCCATTTCGCAGCCTCATGTTCTTTCAAAACTAATTTTCCTGACTTAATCGTACAGAAGAAACAATCCATAGCCAGATGAAAGCTCGGATAATCATATTCTACAGTCTCCAAATAATCTCCAACTTCAATCTCTATATCTAGCTCTTCCTTTATCTCTCGTGCAAGCGCTTCCTGCGGCGTTTCACCCGGCTCAATCTTCCCACCGGGGAACTCCCATCCATCTTTAAATTCACCGTATCCCCGTTGGGTGACAAAGATCTGTTTATTGTGTATGATGATTGCTGCCACTACTTTTACTGTTTTCATTTAATTCCTCCATCAATTATTCACAATATATTCGTAAATATCTTCTCGAACCGGTGTATCCAATTCCCATTCTATTTCCACTGCTGTTTTGTCTGTGTTCGCCATAATAAATTCTGTAGCTTGTCCCGTTGCCTTCATCCTTCCAAGATAATAGAATTCCTTTGAAATCTTATCGTCCTTATTTTTTCGAACAAATAATTCTACATCGATGCCTCTTTCCTGTGCATGTAGAAAATTCTGTACATCCTCCGAATTCTTCGTTCTGCTCTGCTTCGAAATTGCAATCAGTCTGTTTGGACTTTCAAAATGATCTTCATACTTAATCGTATCCTGAATATCGTCTTCTTTATCGTAGTTAATAAACACAGGAAGGGTTTTCGTTTTCCGATCATATTTATAGCCGCCAAGATTCAGCGGTACTTCATTGTTCTCCCATTCTAGTAGACGACAAACGTCCTCATACGTATATTTCTGGTAAAGCACAAAACTTGTATCCTGGTATCTATTACTATAATTTCCCCTATATCTCGAAATACCGAAATCAACAAGTTCTTTCAAGATTTGGTAAAAATCAGGATTCTGAAGCATTCTGCTAAATTCATCAGCAATATCATAATCTTCCTGACCTATCTTTTCTAAAAAAACACAATCTGCATATGTTTTCTTTCCTGAACCGGACGGGAATTCATTTGTCATTACATTGATAACATTTTTTATTGTTTTTTTCTGAATCTTAATCCCGTAATCATAGGTCATTTCTTTTTCCCACAGCGAGAAGAACCCATGATGATAATTCAACATCCGGTTCAGCAATGCGAGCTCATGAATTCTCTTTCCGCTTGCCAGTTTCTTAGATATAAACTCAATCACTTTTTCTTCGGAAGACGAAAGTCTAACTGTATATTCCTTTTCATACTTTACAAGGAACTTATAATATGATCCAAGGCTGCTGCAATCAAAAATCCTCAGGACATCCATCTCCCCGTATGTATCAAAATCTTTTAGAGCCGGAATATGACCCAGTTTATTTTTCAGATTTTTATAATTCTCTTTGATCAGCTTTATATCACTGAAGTTAGCAGTATCAATTGCTGCAAATATTCGTTTTCGTGATATCTCATCAAAATGGATTGTAGATGATCCGGGAATTATTCTTTCTCCTTCTAACACATAGCGCCGAATATTGTCCTTGTTATAGCTCCTGTCACCAGATAATGCAATCGGTATCATGAAATTATTCTTATAATTTCCTATAAAATCAAGAATCACAACATATTCCTTATCTTCTGCTTTGCGAAGTCCTCTCCCTAACTGCTGTACAAAGACAACTGGTGACTCCGTCGGTCGGAGCATAATAACCTGATTAATTTCCGGGATATCAACACCTTCATTAAAAATATCGACCGTAAAAATATAATCCAATTTATCTTTGCCATCATCCAGTACAAGCCGTTCTATCGCCTGCTCTCTCTTTTCCTGACTATCATCTCCAGTTAATGCCAGTGTTCTGTATCCTCTTTCATTAAATTTACCGCTTAATACAGAAGCCTCTTTCTTGGAACTGCAAAAGACTAACCCTTTTGGATAACTGCCACAATATCCATAGTATTCCATCTGCTCAATCACATAAGTGACACGTTCATCACAGGTAAGTCTATTGAAATCTTTTAGCCCTGTTTCTTCATTTACAGTCTCCCCATCAATTTGGAGATCTGTAATCCCGAAATAGTGAAACGGACATAATAAATTTTCTTCCAGTGCTTGCTGAAGACGTATTTCATAAGCAATATTATGATCAAATGCCTCATAAACATCAAATGAGTCCATTCGTTCCGGTGACGCCGTCATCCCCAACCAGAATTTGGGAGTAAAATACTGCATTATATTCCGGTAGCTCGCTGCACCTGTTCGATGTGCTTCATCAATGATAATGGTTTCAAACTCATCTCTTCGGAATTTAGATAGAATTTCCGGTTTTGCCATCATCTGCATTGTTGAAAACAAATAATCTGCATCGAAATCTTTTGAATTTCCAGATAGTAACCCAAATGTCCTGGAATTTCCGAACACCTTTTTATAGCTAATAATTGCCTGTTTTGCAATCTGTTCCCTATGCACTAAAAACAACGCTTTCTTTGTTTCTTCCTCACGTAGTGCAAAAGCAGATGCATACGTTTTTCCTGTTCCTGTAGCAGAAATCAACAATGCTTTTGATTCGCCGGGTTTTCGTATTTTCTCAAGATTTGCAATAAATCCTAACTGCATTGAATTTGGCTGCAGTTTATATTGTTCCAAAGATGGAATCTTAGCTTCTTTTGCAATCTTTCTCTGCTTCTGGATTACCCGATAGTTTAAACAATACTCATCAATAAAATCATTATATGCCAACGCATACTGGGAGTTCCACAGTTCATTAAATTCAGTCAGCAAATCCTCTGTATATTCCCCCTGAATGGTGGAAACAACCTTTGTATTCCATTCCCTATTTTTGGTCAGTGCATTCAGTGTCAAATTCGAACTTCCGACAATAATTCGATAGAGTTCTTCATCCTTAAAAATGTATCCTTTGGTATGGAATCCTTCCCGCGCCTCTTTCGACCGATACATTTTTAATGTGATATTGTTTAATTCTGACAACTTCCGAAGCGCTCTTGGTTCACTAAAATTCTGATAATCTGTTGTAAGAATTTTCCCGGGGATATTTCGTCTCTCAAGCTCTTTTAATGTCTGCAACAGCGGAGTAATACCTCCCATAGTAATAAAAGCTACACTGATAAAAAATTCCTTGCACGACAAAAGCTCATCCTCTATGGATGAAAGAACTTTGCGGCCTTCTTTATAGTTATTAGAGATGAATTGTGGCTTATAGGCAAGATTAGACGAATAGTTCTTGTCTATATAAGCAGTATTAAATCCCTCTTTCATCTGATCAATTAACATGTGTTTCATAATACTTAAAAGTCCCCATCCTGTTTTTAGTTGTACATACTACTTTAATCATACCAGCACTTCCCCCAGCATCTTATCGCTCACGCCAATCTCTTCATCCCCAAGGGCTGTTTCCTTTAGAATCACACATCGGTTATATGCAAATATTATTCTACCATTGCCTTATCCAAATAACAAGCAGGCTGATTTCTTATCCCACGTTTTCATACTCTCTCATCACTGCTCTCACCCATTCCTTAAACTCCTCTTTCACATCTTCCGGGCTCTCTATCACAACACCTTTTCCCAAGGCAACAAGCCACCCGAAAAACTGAGGACTCACATTCACTGCAGCACTCACGATAAAATGCCTCTCATCGGAAGGATGTATCATAACATCCCTTCCAAATCGGTCAATCATAGCACCTGCCAGATTATTCTCACAAAGCATCTTCACAGTACGCTCTTCTCCGCTGAACATACCAAACACTTTCTTAGCATAATTTGCAATATCGAATTTCTCAAAGCGGTCTTTCCCTCTTCTAGGCTGATCCGTTATGATTATATCCAGCATTTTATCCACCCGGAAATGTTTTATCATTTCTGCATCGCTGTCATAACCGACCATATAATAATTTTCATCATCCCACGACAAGCCCCACGGACTGATTTCATAAGCTTTACCGTTCCTGCGCAGATGCATTTCCTTTTCAGGTGTCCATTCATAATAATGAAACCGTATCAGCCTGTTCTGAGAAATTGCCTGATGAATTTCGTCCACATTATAGTAAATACTTTCGTTCATAGTCTTGATACGGTTTCCCACATACACCTGTCTCTGCAGATTCTTCGCCTCGTGTACACTTGCCAGTTCTTCCAGCTTTCGGATCAATTCATTTGATTTCTTCGCTGTAATGAATTTTGATGACTGAACCGCATCTACCAGCAGTTTCAGCTCCGGCAGTTCAAAACTTCTCTCTGCCACATAAAATCCCGATGGCTTTGACCTGCGGTTTTCTATCCCCAGCCCGAACTCATTTAAGACCTTAATATCATCATAAATACTTTTGCGATCTGCCTGTATACCGTATGCATGAAGTCTTTCTGATATTTCCGTCTGGGACACCGGATGTTCCTCATCTGAATATTTCAGCAGAATCTGCATCACGTATAGCACTCTTAACTTCTGGCTGTATGATTTGACCATGGCTTAATCTCCTTTAACTTTATAAAACCATTGTAGCATATGCAGCACGTTCTTAAAACTCAGTATCGTCGACTGCCTGAAGCTGTCTGCTGATCCTGCCCTCCAGTTCTTCTTTCTTCCCCTCTTCCACTTTACAGATAATCTGATTCGTACAAATATACAGCACACGAACATAGAACTTTTTCTTAACCTGATCATATGCCCGTCCGGCACTTAATGTACCCTTGGCTACAGTATACGGGCTGTTCGCGATATACCCGATCTTACCGTATACCGGAAGCAGTACCTGAATCGCCTCCGCGTCATACTCGTTTTCAGGTTCTTTCTTACAGCGGAGAATATCCCCTACATGAATTATCCTGCTGCCGTAATAATGTCTCATTCCCGTAATTGTCAAACTGATTTCTTTCATAACACTCATCCTTTCCGCCCCAAATTCCGGGCATGGAAAAACTCACTTTTTGTTATACTTACCTTAACAAAAAGTGAGTCCAAAAATACGGGATGAGTTGTCCATCTCCTGTTTTTCTTTTTATAACCGCAAATTTTATCTCGCGTCACCTTCAAGAATCATTCTGACAAAACCAAAAAGTGCCTCCTCTGTCTCCACGCCGGCTATTCTGCCTCCGTGCTCATGCTCCGCCATCATCGCTCCCTCCGGTGCTTTCCGCTTTCTCCTGTTCATCCACACTGTATTCCATCCGGCATTCACCGCACCCTTCACATCCAGCTCATACGAATCCCCGACAAACCAGATTTCAGCCTCTTCCAGCCCCATGGTGCGTTCCGCATATTCGAAAATCTTCCTGTCCGGCTTCTCTGCGCCCACATCCGCAGACACAAATATATTTTCATGCGGAATCCACCGCTCCGCCCGCAGGCTTTTCACCTTATTCCACTGATGCTTTGAAGGACCGTTCGTGATGATCCCCAGCTCTGCTTTTCCTCTGCAATACTCAAGAATCGCCTCCATCTGCTCTGACATATGGATATGCCGCTGACGTTCTGCATAGATTGTCTGAAACTCAAGCGCCTGCGCATCTGTAATTCTGATACCGAATTCTTCAAATGCTTTCTGCACTCTGTAAATATACATATCTTCCATTGTGATCTGCCCCGCCATAGCCTGAGAATACACCCGATCACTATACTTTCTTGTGACAGGATAGATTATCTCAGCAGGAACAGCCGGCTTCTCTCCGAAATATTCTGCATATGCTTCCATGAACGGAACCGTCTGGTCATATAACGTATCGTCCACATCAAATAAAATTGCCTTTTTTACGACCTGCTCTGACATCTCGCTCTCCTTCCTCAATCCATGATCACCGACTGATTCTGTCTACATCTGCTTTTTGACTACAGCATACTCATCCCCGTTTCTGTAATATGGGCACTGATAATATCTGTCTGACATGATCCGCACATAGTCGTCCTCGTCCATGTTCATGTCGCACAGATACGCCCCGTATTCATCGTCATAGACGTAGAATGCACAGGTCTCGCAGCTTGTCCTCTCTTTGCTCTTTTTCCTCATGTTTTCATATCCTCTGCTTTTTCTAATCTGCCGGTCATTAGTTCATTGACAGGCATACTGGCTTATTATACCGGATTTTACCGTCTTTGGCATCATCTTTCGCATATCTTCTTTCCATCGTACGCCTTCAATTTCCTTGTTTCCCCTCTCCCCCGGAGTTATAATAAAGACAGATAAAACATGTTCGGAATATTATTTTAATTTTTCAAAGGAGGGATTGATATGTCGGAATACAAAATCGTTACCATCAGCCGTCAGTTCGGAAGCGGCGGACATGAAATCGGAGAAAAACTGGCTGAACGTCTCGGGATCCCGCTCTACGACAACCAGCTTGTGACCATGGCAGCAGAGAAGCTGGGCTATACCGAGGAAAGTGTTGGCAAGGCGGATGAATCCGCGCTGAATGCTTTCATTACTTCCTATAGCAAAGCTCCCATAAGCTACGCCAGTTTCATCAACACTGCGTCCTATATGCCGTCTCTCGACATGAAGGTGTATCAGAAACAGACCGAGATCATTCTCAGTCTTGCAGAGAAGGGTCCCTGTGTCATCGTTGGACGCTGTGCCGACTACATACTACGGGACAAATATGACTGTATCAACGTTTTTATCTGCGCCGAAAAGACCGACCGAATCAAACGAATCGCAGAGCGCTATGACCTGACAGAGAAAAAAGCCTGGGACAGAATCCGCAAAACAGACAGGGAAAGGAAATTCTACTATGAGACCTACACCGGTCTTGAATGGGGAAACATCTATTCCCACCAGGCGCTGCTAAACGCAAGTCTTCTTGGGATCGACAAAATCGTTGATCTTCTTGAGCTGGTATATCGCGCATGAAAAGAAATCGCCAAACAGTCTCTCAGGAAAGAATATAATAACTTATAAACTGATAAGCCGCAGGAAAGAATTTTCTTCTCTCCCGTGGCTTTCCTTTTATCTGAAAAGATATCCGTAACTTCTCAAATACTTACGAGGAAAGGATAACACCATAATACGGTGCGGAAATAAATCACCGCTGCATCGATCACCGGGGCAATGATATAGACGATCGCCGGAAATCTATAATCGTAGTATAGACCGGAGGGTAGGAGATTGCAATATTAATAACTATTTCCACAGTAATACTTGACACATCTTAATAAGTGTATATATACTGTATATATAAACATATACAGTATTGTTCTCCCAATCTGAAAGGAGGAACTGCCATATGAAACCATTATTAGAGATTTCCCATCTAGATAAACAAATAGGTACCCTGCATCTGCAGGATATCTCGTTTTCTCTGGAACCGGGATACATTTTCGGACTGATTGGGCGCAACGGATCAGGCAAAACTTCCCTGATCCGCACGATCCTGAATCTGTATCACAAGGATTCAGGCGCCATTATTGTAAACGGATGTCCTATGGATTTAATGGAGCGTGAAGCCAAAAATCAGATTGGCTTTGTACTTGATGAATTTATTTTTGAAGAAAAATTAAGCATCTCCGCAAACGGCAGATACTTCGGCTCCACATACAGCAAATATGACCACAGACTTTTTCTTCAGTTCTGCAAGCGCTTCAATCTGGATCCGAAGCAGAAAACAGACAGACTATCCAAAGGTCAGAAGACCCGTTTCCAGCTTGCTTTCGCCCTCTCCCATCAGGCAAAGCTCTTCATTATGGATGAACCTGCCGCGGGACTGGACCCGCTCTTTCGGCGGGAGCTTACAGGTTACATGCAGGAGCTTGTGGAGGATGGCACACGGAGCGTTCTCTTTTCCACGCATCTGACGGCAGACCTTGATCAGATTGGCGACTACATCGCACTGATCGACGAAGGGCGATTCTGCTTCTGTACGGACAAAGAAAGTCTCCGGGAACGTTTCGTCCTGCTGAAAGGTACAGAACAGCAGATTCAGTCGCTGGCTCTGCACAGCCCGAAGATCCTCGCTGCAGTCCATGAGCAGTACGGCAGCACCGCCCTCGCCGAATATCCGGAGCCGTCCATGACAGAAGGTCTCAGCGTATCCTGTCCCACCCTTGCGGAACTGCTCTTCTATCTCAGGAAAGGAGGCTGTATCTCATGAAAAAACTTGCTTTTTACAGGCTGATGCTCTCGGTATGGCACCGCCTTCCTCTGTTTATTCTATATGTATTTGTCTATATCATAGCTATGGCAGCTCTGATGAATTTTGTAACTATGCATCTTTTCATCAATCTGGACAGCGCCATACGGACTCCGGCATATGACGATCCGGCTCGGATGAAAGAGCTGCTGCTAGAGCTGATTCAGTCCAACTCTTATATATACTACTGCCTGGTCATCCTGCTTCTGCTTGTAGTGATCTGGCTCATTTCACGCCGGCTTCCCTTAAGCCTGCCCAGAGCTCTTTACGCCTGTCCTGCGGACGAACATGACAAACTGCGATGCCTCAAGTATTACCTGCTGTGGAAGGCTGTGTTCCTTCTGCTTCTTCTTACAGCTATCAGCACGTTCTGGCTTGGAGCTTTCTTGCTGATGGATCCGCCGGTGCTTGCCGTGCAGGTCAGTCTGACATTCTTTACGATTATCGCGTTCAGCCTGAATCCGGATCCGGGCAATCGAAAGGAAGCGCTGAAGGCATGCCCTGACATGGTAACGGAACGAAGCAGCGCCACATTTGTATCAATCTACTGGAGCGCCCTTCTCCTTCTGGAGAATACAATTTTTTACAGTCTTCTGTGCACTGTATCCTCATTTACATGGGTACACGCAGCATGGTGGATTCCGGTCCTGCTTCTCAATATATACCTCGCCAAAAGACACATAACACCAGTTCTTAAGACTATGCTCGATTATGAAAAACTGTATTTCCCGGTTGAAAAGGAATAACATATGAAGATATTTATTAATGAAAACAGTCCCCGCCCGATCTATGACCAGATCGTACAGGCGGTCAAAAATTCCATAGTGAACCACGAACTGCAGACCGGAGATATGCTGCCCTCGATCCGTTCTCTCGCGCGAGATCTTGGTATCAGCGTAATCACCACCAAGCGGGCATATGAAGAACTTGAGAAACAGGGACTCATCTACTCCGAGCAGGGAAAAGGATTCTTTGTAAACAAAGTAAACCAGAATCTTCTTCTGGAAAGCCGTCTGAAGGAGTATGAAAAAAGGCTTCGCGATATGATCCGCGAGGCAAAAGGACTGGGCCTCTCTCCGGAAGAAGTTTCCGATATGGTTCAGATGTTCTGGGATAACGGAGGTGAAAAGCAATGACCACATTTTCCTGTACAAATATCACCAGACGATACAAAAATTTCTGTCTGGACAATGTATCTTTCTCCATGGAGACCGGATATTTCTATGTACTTGCAGGCGTGAACGGTTCCGGAAAGACAACGCTTCTCAACTGTATCACCGGAGTTGAAAATGGCTTCTCACACAGCTCTTCGGGCGACGCGCAGATCGGAGAGGTCTCACTGAAAATGTCTCCGGAAGCCTACCGCCGAAGACTTGGTTATATCAGCGAGAAATGTCCGTTTTTTATGGAGGAATCCGTCGCACAGAACGGACTTACTTACGGTGAATTCTACCCGGACTGGTCAGTACGGGATTATTCCTCTTACCTCAGCCGTCTGGGTGTTGATCCGTCGAAGCGGATATATCAGCTTTCCAAAGGGGAATTCATGAAACTGCAGATCTGTTTTTCACTGGCGCACCATCCTGACTTTCTCTTCCTCGATGAACCGCTGGAAGGATTTGATCCTGTATTCCGACGTGAGTTTCTCGATCTTCTCGGCGAACTACTCGACCGCGATATGGGCATCCTGCTCTCCACACATATTACGGAAGATATAGACCGGCTGGCGGATTATCTTCTGATCCTTGAAAACGGACGGCTGACCGCAGACGCTTCGAAAGAGGCGCTTAATGACCGGTATAAAGAACTTACAGGAATATCCGCGCCGCACATCCGGGATCTGCTGGAACTGGAACACACGCAGGGGACACCCCGTTCCTAATACAAGTCTGCCGATTCCATGAAGGAGGGATACCATGAAAACATTTAATTATTACAGATATGAAAAGAAACATCTGAGGTGCACCTCATACTATGTACTGCTGGCAATCTCTCTGTTTTTCTTTTTTCTTGAAGCAGCGGTAAATGCATCTGCCGCCACCAGAGCATCCGATGCCCTCAGAACAGCGCTGGAATCCGAAAACACTGCTAAGGAGTTCACTTTAAATATCTTCCAGTTCGAGCTGTTCTTTATGATCACGATTTCCACACTTAACAGCGCACTCTTTTACATCAGAGAGCAGGGACAGGTGGTTCCAGTCCTTTCCAAGTATCTCTTTGCTCCTGTAGACGGCAAAAAAATATACCGCGCCAAAGCACTTCTGCTTCTGCGCGGCTCATGTATATTTTTTCTGGGCGGACTGATAATTTACTTTGCCGCCGCATGCATTATCCTTGGCGCTGAAGCACCGTTTCAACAGCTCCTGCAGCAGTTCGGTTATGCCCTTATTTTCTGTATAGTGGCTGTCATCGTACTGCTGCTGTCCGACCGGCACCGCAGCAGGCACATGGTATAAAAATAACAGTTCATCCATCCCATGTCGGGAGGTTGAACTGTTATTTCAAAGCCGTTTAGTTCTCAGCTTTCTTCCGGATCAGCTCTTTTCCGGAAGTAACTACGATCGTCACTCCAAGGATCATAAGCAGTACTGCAACGATAAGCTGTAATCCCTCAACCATGAACACGCCTGTTCCGGCTGCAAATGCCTTGACAAGAGAGATAAATCTCTGTACCAGTGCCGTAAATGTCACGATCAGCATGATCACGAACGGCGGAACCAGTGTCTTCAGTGTTCTTCCTGTCACTTTCAGGAATACGCACAGTGTGATCAGCACAAGTGCGCTCAGCAGCTGGTTGGCGCTTCCGAACAGCGGCCAGATATTGGAGTATCCAACCTGTGTCAGGATGTAGCCGAATACCAGTGTAATAATTGTTGAGAAATATTTATTGCAGAGAACTTTTCTCCAGCCTTCTGCGTGCTCCATATCATCTACGCTGAATAGCTCCTGGAAGGACATACGTCCGATACGTGCAACTGAATCCAGTGTAGTAAATGCCAGAGCAGAAACACACATGGTCATGAAGCTCTGTGCTACATAGACCGGAATGCCGAACATCTCAAGGAAGCCTGCAACTCCTGATGAGAAGATCTGGAACGGAGTTCCCACTGCCGCTGTTCCGTCTGCTCCCGCAGCCGCACCTGCCACGCAGAGAGCGACAACTGCCAGAAGACTTTCCAGAACCATTGCGCCGTATCCGACTTTGAGCATATCTTTCTCATTTGAGATTGTCTTGGATGAAGTACCGGAAGATACCAGACTGTGGAATCCGGATACCGCACCGCAGGCAACTGTTACGAACAGAATCGGGAAAAGTGTTCCCAGACTTTCATTATTGAAACCTGTATATGCCGGAAGATTCATTGTCGGGTGTGCAAAAATAAGGCCAAGCACCGCTCCGGCAATCATACCGATAAACATGAATGTTGACATATAGTCTCTCGGCTGCATTACAAACCACATCGGCAGCACCGCCGCAAGGAAGATGTAGATAAACGCGATGTATACCCACATTTCTTTTCCAAGGATTACCGGGAAGTTCATACCAAATACAAATGCAAGTACTGTACATACCAGTCCGAATACTACTTCTTTCCATCCGGTAAATTTCACTTTATGCTGTACCACACCGAACACTACTGCAAACAGGATGAAGAACAGTGAAATACTTCCTGCCGCGCCGTTTACAGTTGCATTTTCGGAAAGTGTCCGTACTCCGTCTGTCACTACATATGCGTTGAATGTGTCAGCCACCATATCTGCGAACGCTGCGATAACGATCAGACAGAACAGCCAGCAGAATCCGAGGAACAGCTTACGTCCTGCTTTCCCGATATATTTCTCGATCAGAAGTCCCATGGATTTACCGTCGTTCTTCACACTCGCATACAGTGCTCCGAAGTCTGTAACAGCACCGAAGAAGATACCCCCAAGGATGATCCACAGAAGAACCGGCAGCCATCCGAATGCAGCCGCCTGGATTGCTCCGGTAACAGGGCCTGCGCCTGCGATTGATGAGAACTGATGAGCAAATACTGTCCATCCGTCTGTCGGCACATAATCCTGACCATCATTATGTATAACTGCAGGTGTCTTAGCTTTCGGGTCGATTCCCCATTTCTTTGCCAGCCATCGTCCGTACAGCGCATACGCTGCGATCAGACATACAGCGGCAATCAGCACGATTACTAAAGTGTTCATAATCCTCTCTCCTTTGTTAAAGAAAAACTGTGATAAGTTAGAAAACATCCTTTTCAGATATTTTCGGATCAAAGCCAACTTCCGAAAGGCATTGCAACTCACGGCAAAGCCGTTCGCTGTCCGTTGCCCGGCAAATGTCTGCCCGTGCAAGCACGGCAGTCGCTTGCCGGGCTTATCGCACAAAAAAACGCCCTCTGTCAGATTACTCTGTCAGAAGACGAAGATTTTCCTCCGCGTTACCACTTCTGTTACCGGATAGTTCCGGTCTCTCTGGCCTGTCTCCCGCATATGCATCCCGGTCATCCGGTTAATACTACGGTTTAACAGTTTTCCCTATAACGGGGGAATTCCGGTCCGGGTTAATCAGTACCTGACATTTCTGTGTATTATGTCTCTGCCCTGATTCCTTTCGCCCTGACTGCTCGCAGGTGATAGCTTTCCCGACCCTGCTGTTTCCTCGCACCACACGGAAACTCTCTGTAAGCATGACGGCCATGGAAGTCCTGTCCTGTTCTTCGCATTGGCTTTTTTCAATCCGGTTTTATTATATCTCAAAAATCCGGTTTGTCAATAGGAAATTGGATTGCGCTCTGTTTTTATTTTGATTTTCAAATTATTTTGCGCATTTTTCTATGTTATTCTGGCGTCTGCTCATGATTTTTCTCACCAATGCCAGTATCAAAAGCCCCGCCAGCGCCCCTGCGCTGTCCAGTATCACATCAGAAATCTGGCCGCTCCTGCCAGGCACAAAAAGCTGGTGAAACTCATCTGTCGCGGCATACAGCGCAGCAATCCCCCACGGTATCAACAGTTCTCTGCGGATTTTCGCAGCCCCTCCGTTGACATATTTGCCGGATCCGTCTTTTCCCGTCAGCTCATTTTCACCTCTATGCCGCTCCGCAGCCGGAATACATACCCCCGCCGCCAGCAGCCCAAGTACCGCATACTCCGCCGCATGGGCTGTTTTGCGAACCGGATGATCGATCATTTCGGCAAACTCCTGCTGTCTCTCCATACTCCACTCATCAAATCCCGGCACAAAGAGGTCTCCCACCATAGTCCCCGCAAAATAACTGTCCTCCGCCGATTCATCGCCGGAACGTGAGGAAAACGCAAAAATGCCTGTCATCCACAATATCATCAGTACAAGAAATACTTTTCTTCTCCTGCTCATCTTTCCGCACCATCCGCCTTCTGTCTCTTCTGCTTTTCCCCGGAGGGCACCTCATGCGGAATATCGATCCGCTCCACGCTCCACGTTCCGTCTTCTATAACCAAAACCGCCATTGTAATATCCTGATTAAATCTCCGTTTCCCGCAGCTCCCCGGATTCAGCCACAGCCGTCCGTCCCGGATCTCTTCCAGATATTTATGGGAATGTCCGAATATGACGATCTGTCTGTCTCCCGGATCAGCCGGAATATCTTTTTTATTATGTACCATGTAAAAATTTACTCCTGCCAGGGTAAATTCTTCATAATGCGGCAGTTTTTCCGCCCACTCCTTGTCGTTATTACCACGCACGATATAAAACGGGGCCTTCGGTTTTGCCGCTGTCTTCATTTCATCTATGATTTTCTGCGAATTGATATCACCTGCATGAAACACTGCATCACATTCTGAAATAATTTTCTTTACTTCCGGGCGCAGGAGTCCATGTGTATCTGAAAGTACTGCTATTTTCATATGAATCCGTCCTCCGATCATTTCTAAGCACAAAGCCTATAATGTTACTCATCTTTCTCTGCCACGATTATACCTTTGAATTTCATTTTTGTATATCTGTTATTTTGCTTATTATTTCTGAATATTTTGAAAATTTAATATTATTATATTTTTTATCAGATTTTATATTGACATTTTCTTTGTTATGAGTTATTATAATGACATCAAAAGAAAGAAAAACTAAAGATAAGGAGGACGGACCACCGAAAACTTAATTGAAACTCCATAATATAAAAGAAAAGAGGTATAGTCCAATGGGAAGGTAATTTAAATACAGAAAACACTATTCAAAAGAATAGTTTTACATAGATAATAAATTAAATAAAGGAGGCAAGATCCAATGGATGGAATAAGCTGAAAATCCACTGTACGAAAAGGAAATCGATACAGTGGATTTTTATTATGCTTTTCCGGCCGGTACTGGAGAAAACTGTCGTACAAAACATATTTCCATTTCATATCTTTATGATCATTACATCATTTCCCGTCATTACAATTTACTCTTGACATATTTCATCATCTTCCTATAATAGTTATTGTTGTATATAATTTGAATTCAAACTATTTGTATTCAAATTATTTTTTTGACATGAAAGGAGAGATATTGGCATGAGCAGCTCTTTCCACTATCTTGTTATGGCGGAACATTCCATATTCCAGAAGAAGCTTATCGCAAAACTCAAGGGCACCGGTCTGACCAGCGGGCAGCCCAAGGTTCTTGACTACCTGAAAGACCACGACGGCGCCAGTCAGAAAGACATCGCACACGGTTGTCATATCGAACCGGGCACTCTCACTACGCTCTTAAACCGCATGGAAGAAATCGGACTTGTAGAGCGCCGTATGCTCGGAGGCAACCGCAGAAGCTTTTATGTTTTCATGACAGATTTAGGAAAATCAAAGTTAAAACTGGTAACAGATGCCTTCAATGAACTGGAGGAGGAAGCTTTCAGTGATATCTCTGCAGAAGACAGAGAGAACTTTATGGATCTGTTCCAGAAGATTTATAAAAACACAGCTCATTTATAGCCGTATGGTAACTTATTCTCTTTTTGCCAATACACAAACACAACATATACATCTATAAAGAAAAGGAATGACTTAATCATGGGAAAACTAAAGCGCTATATTGTATTTCTGATCGGACTTTTCATAAATTCACTGGGCGTCAGTCTGATCACAAAAGCTGATCTGGGGACCTCTCCGATCTCTTCGATTCCTTATGTACTCAGCCTGAACTTTCCGTTTACGCTCGGGCAGTTCACAATTGCATTCAGCCTCCTGCTGATCCTGATCCAGCTCATCATACTTCGCAGGAACTTTAAAGCAGAGCATCTGCTGCAGATCCCGATCTCAATCCTGTTCGGATACTTTATCGACCTGACTATGGTGATGCTTTTCTTCGTCGATCCGCAGTCGTACATATCCAGTGTAATCTATCTTCTTGTCGGCTGTCTGATCCTGGGCTTCGGCGTATACACAGAAGTACTGGCAAATGTGGCAATGCTGCCGGGCGAATCCTTTGTCCGGGCCGTCTCCTCCACATGGAAGACCGAATTCGGTACGACAAAAGTTGCTTTCGATGTATCGCTCACTGTCATCGCCGCTGTACTCTCACTGATCTTTGCGCATCGCCTGGACGGTGTCAGAGAGGGAACGATCATCGCCGCACTTCTGGTCGGTTTCATTGCCAGACTGTTCGGGAGAAAACTCTCTTTTCTCGATGCATTGCTCTTCCATTCAAATGAAGGACAGCAGCCCGCAACGGTTTCTGCTTCTGACAATACCTGTTCCTCTCCTCTCCCCGTCATTGTAATCGGACGGCAGTATGGCAGCGGAGGACACGATATTGGGAAAGCACTTGCTGAAAAACTGGGATATCATTTCTATGATAACGAGATCATTCAGATGACCGCAGGCTCTACCGGTTACGATCCGCAGTTTATCAAAGACAGAGAAGAAAACATGACCAACAGTTTCCTCTACGACCTTATGAGCCAGATGTATGTATATTCAGAGACTCAGGAATCCCCGCGCGATGAGATTTTCGAGTCTGAGGCAAAAGTTATCCGGGATCTGGCAGAGAAAGGAAACTGTGTGATCGTAGGGCGCTGCGCGGATTATGTGCTTCGCGACCGGCCTGATACTCTGAAAGTTTATCTGCACGCTTCGGAAGATTTTCGCACGGAACGTATTATGAAAACGGAAAATCTTTCCAGAGAAGACGCCCTTCAGAAAGTCCGCAGAATGGACCGCAGACGTTCTGACAATTATCGCTACTACACCCGCCGCATCTGGGGCCGGGCGCAGAATTATGATCTCACCGTCAATACGGAAATAGGAACAGAAGCTGTTCAGAATATGATCAGAGAATTGCTTGAGATAAAATTAAAAGAGGCAGGCAGTCCGGCGTAAGTACGCCGGAACAGCCTGCCGTTTCCTATTATTTCAGTTTGTTTCCGTCCGAAAATGCAGTGCCTGCCTTTCCACCCACTCTCAGATAAGTATGATTTGCTGGATCATAAGATATGGCATGAAGCTTCTCCGGATCAATCTTCCCGTCTCCGTCCAGAATATTTTCGTCTGCACTCACATTAACAATCTCTGCCACAATGCGCAGCGTGGCATTGTACTGGTTGATCTCTTCCACTTTACACTCAAGCGAAATTGGAAGTTCTTCGATCACCGGAGCATCCACAAACTCACTCTTTACGGTGTGAAAACCTGATTTCTCAATCTTATCTGGCACGTCGTGGCCGGATACAATCCCCACATAGTCTGCCGCCACAAGATTTTTCTCGTCCGCAATCCCGACTGTGAATGCATTTCTCAATTTAATATTATCCGATGTTTTGTGCCGCACGCCGATATTGATCTGAATACGATTAGAATTCACGATCCCGCCATAGGCCACGTTCATTGCATCAACAGTTCCATCCTCGCCGTAGGTCGCCACGATCAGCACCGGCTGGGGATACACATACGGATTAGCTCCAAGATTTTTACGCATTATGACTCCTCCTGTCTTTCCCATGACAGAGATCTGGTATATTTCTCTGTCCGATGATATACAATAAACTGCCCTTTCATTATAGCACAAAATTCTATGAATCTTTATACCTGATCTGCTATTAACGGATGACAGATACCCAGCCTTTCTTTTCCCGCTTAACTCCTCTTTCGCATCGTCTTCACGAGACCTGCAGCCATCATAATGATTGCGAAAATGTGCACCGGATAACTGATAAGCGACGAGACTGATTCCTCTATCATGATCATGCCGCTGTTAATCAGAAGTCCGATCGGAAGCAGTACAGAAATATATCTGCCATTCTTTTCTGCCGCAATCCCGCTCTTTTGTTCCTCCAGCTCTGCAATCACCTCATTTGTCCGGACCACCGCATTTATACATACGAGAACCAGTGCTGCAATGAGAACGGCAAATGCCCATCCGAACATATTTCCGGCCATCCCGCATCCCACCTCTATAAAAAGTCCTACTAATTCCAGAATTGTCACAGCTTTAAACATCCTGCGTATTTTCGTATAATGCTCGATCATTGATTCGGGATCCGTATACAGTTCAAACGGTCCGTCCGCAGCCCGCTTGCGCAGAATGATCCAGTAACCCCAAAGTGTAACGATCTCGGCACCAATATCTTCCATTAATCCGCGATATTCATCGCTGACATGATACATTTCATCCCCAAAATCAATCTGATATATATACTCTCCCGGATCACACTTTTCAAATCTGTAGAAACCTGCAAAAAATCCATTCATCGCCCATCCTCGCCCGGACATCTCATTGAGCCATGCAGTTTCTTTATCTTTATCAAAATACAGTCTAAATCTGATCATCGCCCTCCACCTCCATGAGCTTTGCATTGTCAAGCAGTTCCGCGAGCCGGTTTCTTTCGGCTTCAAATACACTCCGTCCTGTATCTGTGATAATATACTCTTTCTTTTTCCTTGATTCCGTATCCTGACTGTAGATCCTGATCCAGCCTCTCTTCTGCATAGTCTGCAGCGCTCCGTACAGTGTGCCGGCGCCGAGAACCACCCGGCCTTTCGTCAGTTCCTCCACTTCCTGAATAACACCGTAACCGTGGTTCGGCCGCCTGAGCGCCAGTAAAATATAGAAAAACGCTTCTGTCAACGGTGTTTCTTTTTCTGACATCATCCCACTCCTTTCTGCTGGAATTCTCTAAAACCAGTAAATTGTTTTTCGTCTTCCGATATATCGTTAAATGATATATTGTAATTATAATATATCGCGAGATGATATATTTGTCAAGTAAAATTAACCGGCATCTTCGGTACGAATTCCAAACACCGCTTCTTCCGCATTCAGCTCCAGCAGCGTCTCTTTGTCAGCCACACAGGCAAACCCATAGACCTGCAGTCCGTTTTCCCGGATATAGTCTGCAGCCTCAGCGTACTTTTCCCCCGCCTGCTGCCCCACCATTCCGAGGAATTCATCCTGTTCAGACATATAGTCCAGCATGACGGCAAAGTGCTCCGCCGCAAATGTTTCATCTTTTATCTTCTCCTCAGCTTCATCCCATTCTGATGGATCATCAAAAGACCAGAGTATCAGATCCGGATATTTCTCTCGATCCCACTCCAGCATCGAAGACTGTCCCAGCCGGATATAAAATCCCAGATTCGCAGGTCGTCCGACGGGCATATAGGAATCCTCCGCCGTCCGCGGCACACACCAGATATCCGCCGCCTGTTCCGAGTAGTTCTCCGTGAATCTGATAAAGTCATCATAAGAGAGAATCCGATCCAATGTCACATATGCCAGATAATATTTATTGTCATCCAATAGATTCAGATATTCTGCAGACTGCTCATTGCTTTCCGGGGTATAGAATAAATCTCCCTGGCTGTTTTCTGCCAGTTGTGTCAATGTTCCGTCATAATCCATATTCATCTGGAACCAGCCGAATACATTGGATGCCGATATGTTAAACAGATTAGGATCATACAGCCTGAGTGTGTCCTTTTCCACCCTGCCTGCCACATGATGAAATTCCCCACTCCTGCTCACGCTTTGATAGATATTGATATCATAGTTTCCGTACCCCCTGTCTTCCACCTGTACATCATCCCTGTAAGTGCCCGGCAGTGCAAGTTCCGTATACACCGCCAGATCGAGGCTCATCTGATTTGTTGTCCCTCCATAGCTGCTTTCTCCCACAATCCTGCCCGGATCATAATAAAAAGAGGAGACCACATGCGGGAGCACAAACAAGACCAGAAGAACAACGACCAATGTCACTGCGCAGACTGCCGCTCCCAGCTTCAGGAATGCACGCCGGACCGCACGGTTCACACGCTTTGTGAAATCATCTGCCGCATTTTTTTCTTTCTCTATGAACCGTATAGCAGATTCTTCCGGCAGCTTCCCGGAATCCTGTAAAATATCCTCCTCTTCCTTTTCAAACAGATACTCGCTGATGGCCTCATGCCGTTCGATATCCTGTTCCACCATCTCCTGCTGTTCTCCACTGAGTTCTTTCTTTTTATATAATTCCAGTAATTCATGATATTTCATAACCGTTCACCTCCATTATCCTGCGCATCTCCCGTTTTGCCCGCATGCTCAGTATCCTTGCATTTTCATAAGATATGCCCATGATCGCAGCCGTCTCCTTCAGAGTAAAATGTTCAAAATAACTCAGGACCAGAATCTCCCTTTTCCTTAAATCCAGCGTGAGGAGCGCCTGCCGCAGGATTTCGCTCTCCTCTTTCTTAATCGTCTGTTCTTCCGGATTTTCTCCGGCCGAGATGTCCGAGCCACCCGTCTTGTCTGCCGCTCTTTTTTCCAGATCTTCCGAATACATCTGCCTCTTTTGTTTTTTCATTTCATTAAAAAGAAGATTTCTCCCCACCATGTAGAGCCACGCCCGGGCATTTCTATGGCTTGATGGAAGTGAGATGAGTGCTTTGCAGAATACGTCCTGCAGAATATCCTCCGCTATCAGCCTGTCCCGGCATATGGCATACAAATATCTGTATATTTCCTGTACGTATCTGTGATACAGCTCTTCCAGCAGTTCCTTTTCCAAGCCTTCACCCCCTTTGCCCGGCAGCGCTTATTTTCGCTCTTCTGTATAGGATTTCTTCTACTAATATAACATTCCGGCCCTGTAAACTGTTACACTTTTCATAAAAACAAAAAGAGCCATCCGGTAATACCACAACTGATATTTCCGGATGGCAGATGTTTGTTTCATTTTGGGTTTTACACTTTAAACCGGTACCCCACGCCCCAGATTGTCTCGATATACTGGGGATGTGATGTATCGTACTCAATCTTCTCTCTGATCTTTTTGATATGCACGGTTACCGTAGCGATGTCTCCGATGGACTCCATATCCCAGATCTCACGGAACAGCTCTTCCTTTGTATACACATGATTCGGATGACTTGCAAGAAAGGTCAGAAGATCAAATTCCTTTGTGGTAAATGATTTCTCCTCACCGTTTACCCACACGCGACGCGCTGTCGTGTCAATCTTCAGGCCGCGGATCTCGATGACTTTATTCTCTTCCACATTGCTGCCGATCAGCCTTTCATATCTCGCAAGGTGTGCCTTTACTCGTGCGACCAGTTCGCTCGGGCTGAACGGTTTTGTCATATAATCGTCCGCTCCCAGACCTAAGCCTCTGATCTTGTCAATATCATCCTTTTTGGCCGAAACCATAATGATCGGTGTGTTTTTCTGATCCCGGATCTGACGGCAGATCTCAAAGCCGTCCACTCCCGGAAGCATCAGATCAAGAATGATCAGATCAAAGTCGTCTTCAAGTCCTTTCTTCAGTCCGGTCTGTCCGTCATTGGCGACCTCCACCTCGAAACTGCTCAGCTCCAGATAATCTTTCTCAAGATCAGCGATGCTCTCCTCATCCTCAATGATCAAAATACGCTTACTCATCAATCGGTACCTCCTGATATTTTCTGATTACAAAATACATTGTCGTACCAGCGCCCTCTTCACTGGTAGCCCAGATATTTCCTCCGTGCTCCTCGACGATCTTTTTCACAATAGAAAGGCCGATGCCGCTTCCTCCCTTGGACGAATTTCTTGACGCATCCGTCCGATAAAACCTGTCAAAGATATACGGCAGATCTTTTGCAGCAATCCCCTTTCCGTTATCGCCCAGTTCGATCTGGACGAAATCTCCCACATCCTTTACCTCCATCGTAATCTTTCCCTCCGGCTTATCCATATATTTCAGGGAATTTGATACGATGTTGTTGATGACTCTCCTGAGCTGTTCCGGGTCTACGATCACCTTGCAGTCCTCTTCCATGGCATTGCGGTAGCTGAAGGATACGCCCTTCGCCTCCAGTTCCATATGCAGATCCTCCGCGCAGTCTTCAAAATATTCTTTCGCAGAGATCGTCGCAAAATTATAAGGAATTCTGTTGGTGTCGATCTTGGAATACAGCGTCAGCTCATTGATAAGAAGATCCATCTCATTAGCCTTATTATATATGGTCTTGATATATCTGTCCATCTTTTCCGGCGTATCCGCCACGCCGTCCAT
>CAMMSL010000004.1 GCA_946499505.1 uncultured Lachnoclostridium sp. | reverse complement strand
ATATGGTCTTGATATATCTGTCCATCTTTTCCGGCGTATCCGCCACGCCGTCCATAATTCCTTCCACATAACCTTTGATGGCAGTGATCGGAGTTTTCAGATCATGGGAGATATTGCTGATGAGTTCCTTATTTTCCCGGTCAAACTGTACCTTCTCCTCCGCGTTCGCCTTCAGGCGCAGACGCATCTCCTCAAAATCCTGACAGAGCTGCCCGATCTCATCATCTGACTCCTGCCGGATCTCAAAATCAAGATTTCCCTCTTTAATATTGCGGGCCGCTTTCTGCAGCTTGGTCAGCGGAACAGAGACAGAACGGTAGATCCAGTAAATGAGCAGCCCTGTCGTAACGCATACGAGGATCATATACAGCTGCTGGATCTCATTTGCCTCGCCGGTTCCGATGGTATTTACGGCAACAGTCATGAAAATCATCGGCAGAATCATAACTGCCAGAAAGACAATGACCAGTTTTGTCTTGAGTTTCATTGAACGCTCCTTTCCACTTCTACCAGATTATTTCAGACTTTATATTATTATACAATAAAATAGTGCCATCCAACAGCCCTTTTCCTGTCAAATGACACTACTTTATTTCAACTGACTATCTTACAACCTGCGCGCCTTCGTAATTTTCAATAAGCCGTAAAATTTCTGCTTCACAGAAAAAACTAATATCTCCTGGCATGGTATGTTTTAGTGCTGCAGCTGCAATCGCAAACTCCAGTGCCGACTCGCGTCCTTTGCCTGCTAAAATACTATGCAAAAATCCTGCTGCAAGAGCATCCCCACTTCCCACACGGTCTACAATCTCAAGATCATATACATGTCCTTTATAAAGCCCTTCCTTACTGCAAACAGCAGCAGAAAATCCATTTCGCGAAGCACTTTTATTCTGTCGAAGTGTAGTGACTAAATAATCAAAACTGTAATATTTCAATACATTATTCATGTGCTCAGGATCCACACAATAACGATAATCACATTTTAAAAAGTCCATATTCTCTTCTTTATATCCCAGACATTTTGCAGCATCACGCGCATTTCCAAAACAAATATCTACATACTCCATCATATCCGAAAGCATTTTCTGTTTTTTGGATACATGCTTTGTCCATAATTTTTCGCGATAATTTAAATCAAAAGAAATCGTGACTCCATATTCTTTGGCTTTCTTAAGGGCTTCCATCGTAATTGCTGCAGTACCATCTGTCAATACCGGGGTAATTCCTGATACATGAAGCAGGTTTGCCCCCTTAAAGATATTATCAAAATCAAATTCAGAAATATCAGCTGTTGCAAAAGCAGACTCATCCCTGTCATATATCACCTTGGAAGGCCTGACTGATGCTCCATTTTCAAGATAATATACTCCCAGGCGATTGCCTCCCCTTACAATATACGAGCAGTTAACCCCGCATTTCCTCAAATTATTAAGAGCAGCGTCTCCTAAATCATTAGCCGGCAATTTTGTCACATAGGTAACCTCGTGTCCCAGTTGCGCCAATGCGGCTGCTACATTTGCCTCTGCGCCGCCATAATTCACCTCAAAACTCTCCGCCTGTAAAAATCTGTTATGTTCTGGTGGTGACAGCCGAAGCATAAGTTCTCCCAATAAAACAATCTTAGACATTTTTAAACAGTTCCTCCTGCTCTAACTCTCCCGACAATTTTCAGTGCCTCTTTGGCAAGGTTTTCTATTATCTCAAATTTCTGGGCATTTATGAGATTTTTGGCAACTAACCAACTTCCACCACAGGCCAATATTCTGTCATTTCTTAGATATTGTTCCAAATTTTCTGCATTAACCCCTCCGGTAGGTATGAATTTAAGTTCATTAAATGGTGCTGCCAGAGATTTAATTGTCGCCAATCCACCAAATCGTTCCGCCGGAAAAAACTTTACAACTTCTACCCCCATTTTTACCGCCTTTGTTATTTCACTGGGAGTAACCGTCCCGGGTATAATCGGAATTCCATTTTCCATGCAATACTCTACGACTTCACAATCGATTCCCGGACTTACAATAAATTTCGCTCCTGCCTGTATGGCACATTTCACCTGATCTATCGTAAGTACAGTACCTGCTCCAACTTTCATAGTCGGAAATTTCTTTGAAAGGATCCGGATAGCCTCTTCTGCTGCACCTGTACGGAACGTCACCTCTGCGCAGCCAATCCCAGCACTATGTAGTGCATTTCCCAAAGGAAAAGCATCTTCTATTTTATCCAGCTCTATCACCGGAATAATTCCTTCATTCCATAATTCCTGTATGATCATTCTTCCCCGTACTCCTTTTGAGCATCAGCATATTCCTGTTCCCAGCTTAAATCCCTATATGCTTCTCCTCTAGAATCTTCAGCAATAAATTCGATCATTCGGTCTAACATTTCCTTGGGCCAGATATCAATATCGATATCCGCTGTTGTATAAACTCCTTGCCTAATCATTTCAAATCCAAATATATCTTTAACATGCATTTTTTTTGCAAATCCAATGACATATTTCACCAGATGGCTTGGAATAAATATAACGCCACCGCCATATCCAAATACGATATCTCCGGGGAGACATACTGCACCACCTATTTTTGTCACGCTATTAAATCCTGTCATTACAAAATTTCTAATAGGGGTAGGATCAACTCCGCGGTAATAAATTTGAACGTCATCTATTCCTTCTATTTGTTCTAAATCACGTATTCCTCCCCAAACCACTGCACCACCAGTTTTTGTACGATTTTTAATTGCTGTGGTAAGATTTCCTCCGACAAACGTGCCTTCATAAATCTTATCATACATATCGGCAACTACAACATCCCCCTCAACCAGCGAATCAATTACCCATTGATTAAATGTCCCTTTTCTACCTTCCTCCTCGCCTATCTCTTTGGTTATCTCTTCTAAATCTGGTCTAGATGGTACAAAGGTACAAGTCACCGCTCTTCCAATCAGTTTTCGCTTGTCATCATGCAGTCTCTTTAATTTTTCTTCAAACAGGCAATTATATCCTTTTAAAAACAGTGGTTGCCACACCTCTTCAAGTGTAAGGTTTCTCAGTTCTGCCAAATCTTCATCTGGCACCTTAGGCCTTCCATCTGGTAACCGCTCTCCAGTCCATTTAGATGTTAATTGAATAATATCATTCTTATCGCAAAAATTCATGACTTACCTCCATTTTAAATCCTATAATTTAACTCCAGAGTCTATCGTGAGAATATCCCTGATTCCATTCATCTGTGGATTCCCATATTTCCGGATAATCCGGGTGCACATGTTCTCTGATTACATCATCAACTAACTCATCAATACCAAGTCCCGGCTTGTCTGGTACAGTTATATATCCATTATTCACGATCGGTTTAGGAAGTCCCGTCACAAGATCCTGCCACCATGGAACGTCCACCGAATGGAACTCCAATGCAAGGAAATTCTCTGTAGCAGCTATACTATGGACTGCTGCCATACATGCTATTGGGCTTTCGGCCATATGTACCGCCATAGGAACTCCATATTCCATCGCCATGTCTCCAATCTTTTTATTTTCCAGTATACCTCCGGAAGTTAGAATATCAGGGTGGATTACAGAGACAGCGTGTGCTTCCAACAAAGGGCGGAAATTTTCTTTCAGATATATATCTTCTCCGGTACAGATTGGTACTACACAAGAATTTTTTAAACGGACATACTGGTCAGTAAGCTGCCACGGTATCATATCTTCCATCCACGCAATATTATATTTCTCTATTCTGCGAGCCAGTCTTATGCATGAGTCTATTGCAATATGTCCGAAGTGATCGATAGCTAGAGGAATATCATAGCCAATTATCTCCCGTACATCCTTTACATACTGTTCCAAAATGTCAAGTCCATGTTCTGTGACCTGAATACCCGTAAAAGGATGCGGCACATTCAGAATGTCATAGCACCTGTTCCTCTCCCTCCTTGTCTCCTCGTTCATATTTCGTGGAATTGCATCATATGCAGAAGCATTCTTTAACTCTTCTGTAACTCCCAGTGGTGCACACAGTGCTCCCGGCTCATCATATAACAGGTCAATCCCGAGATCCATTTTCAAAAAGGTAAATCCTTTATTCATTCTGGCTTTTAATGCCATACCCATGTCTTTTCCAGTATGTTTTCCTTCCACGTCGGTATCACAGTAAATCCTGATTTTATCTCTAAATTTTCCGCCAAGCATTTGATAAACAGGGGCACCGTAGGCTTTACCTGCGAGATCCCATAACGCCAGTTCTACTCCGCAGACGCCGCCCCCTTGTCTTGCATGTCCACCAAATTGCTTAATTCTTCGGAACAGTTTATCGATATTACAAGGATTTTCACCCAGAATACGGCTTTTCAATGCTAGAATATAGTTTCTATCTCCACCGTCACGGACTTCGCCGTAACCAACAAGCCCTTGATTTGTATAGATTTTAACCAGCGTACAATGCATGGGGGCGCCAACAATGTCAGCTACCCTGAGATCTGTTATTTTTAATTCTGACGGTCTAGAATTAGTATTTACATTGTTTAAAAGACTTTCATAGCCTGTTGAGTTATGCATAGTTTATTTCTCCTTAAAAATAATTATTTCACACTGCCATCGGACTTTCCTCCGACCAGTTGTGACTGAGCAATAATATAAATCAATGTCACCGGCAAAGAGGTTGCCACAGATGCAGCCATAATCCTGCCCCATATAGCCGAGTCAGCATATTTAAAACTATTAATAGCAACCACGGCGGTCTGTTGATCAGTGCTGGTTGTCATAATCATCGCATAAAGATATTCATTCCATGACATAGTGAATGCAAACGTTGCAACTACTGCAATACCCGGAAGCGCAATCGGAATAATAATATGCCACAACGCTTTTAACCGTGTACACCCATCTATTAGGGCTGCTTCTTCAAGTGCCGTAGGAATAGCCTCAAAATAGCTCATCAACATATAACAGCAATATGGGACTACTGTTGTTGGATAAATAATCAACAGCGAATATTTATTGTCATAAAATCCTAGATTACTGACAAAAACATACATTGGAACAAACATTACAGCCGTAGGTATTAAATATGAGAAAATACTGCTAATCCTAAAAAAACGTCTGCCTGGGAAATTTAAACGTGTCATCGCATAAGATCCAAGTATACTTATAACCAGGCATATTACCGTTGTAATTCCGGCAATCTCTACACTATTCAACAAAGCACGCGGGAAATGTGTCTCGGTAAATAATTCTATATAATTTTCTAAGGTGTAGTGTAAAGAAAACAACTTAGGTCTCGCGACATACATCTCATTGCTCACTGTAAAAGATGATTTTATCATCCAATATACTGGAAAGATTGTCCAGATTAGTGCAATAATCAAAATGCCATAGGTGATGATTCCACTTGTAATTCTCTTTTTCTTTTTCATTACCATGATACATTCCTCCCTATGATGACTTCTTGTTTGCCCTTGCATAAATAATAATCAGGATTATAAGTATCGGTATCACGGATACTGCAACTGAAATAGCCCCAGAAAGATTATTTTCTGTAAATGCTTTTACATATGTGTATGTCGGTATCGTGCTTGATGAGTATACTGGTCCTCCTCCTGTGATCAGCCATACATTTTCAAAATCATTAAATGTCCAAATCGTCGACAGCAATGTGGTAATGCCTATAACACTGGAAATGGCCGGAAGAGTAATGTACCAGAACTGTTTAAAACTTCCCGCACCATCAACACATGCCGCCTCAAACTGCTGTTTGTCCAATGTCTGAAGGGCACCAAGAATGCTAAACATAAAAAACGGGATTCCTCTCCACACATTTACGATCATAGTTGAAAATAATGTCAGATGTGTATCACTGAGCCACGGAATTCCTGTTGTCGTAAGTCCTGTAGATATCAGCAAGCTATTAATAATACCATAAGTACTGTCATACATCCATCTCCATGTCGTCGCAGCAACCATACCGGGAATCGCCCATGGGATTAGAAGTGCTGTTCTGAAAAATGTTTTCCCCTTTATAGACTTATTGAGCAGAACTGCCAGAAGAAGTCCTAGCAATAATTTTGCAGCAATACATCCTACTGTATAAATAATCGTATTTTTAAGTGATAGCCAATATATATCGTCATGTATAAGAGCAATATAATTATCCCAACCAGTAAAGTTGGCCTCACCTCCAACCACTTTATCTGTAAAAGAGAGCCAAATTGCATTTAAGAAAGGATATCCCATGACTCCGAAAATTACTATAATAACAGGAAGCATTAATAGCAGACCAAGTCTTTTATCTTTTCGTGTTTGTGCACCTGCTCTATTTATCTTAGTCAACGCTGCCATATAAATCCTCCTCTTTTATTAAAAGCTGTGGGAAAATGGCATTTCCCCACAGCCTTTTTTTTGTTACTGATAGAGTTCATTCAGGTCTGCTTCAAGACCATCCAGGGCCTCTTGTGGATCCATTCCGTTAACTACAATATTCTGTAATGCTTTTGTGCATAAATGATTCGAAAATCCCTGCGCTGCTGTATCAGTTGTAGGTGCTGGAGCTGTAGTCAATGTCAGATTTGAAGCTGCTGTCAACCATACTGCATTATCTGGATCCTGCCAAAACTCTGTATCATCATATCCATTGATAACCGGCTGCCACATTCCGCCTATGGCTTCTACCATTTCATTATAAAAATCTGTATCAGAGAAGAAATAAGAAATAAACTCTTTCGCAGTTTCAGTATTATCACCTGTTTTAAAAATACCAAATACATTAGCTCCGCCAAGTGTATAAGATTGTCCTCCTTCTTCTGCTGCCGGATAATCAAATATTGCTGTGTTATCCCATATCTCAGGATATTCATCTTTTAGCGTACCCATTAACGATCCTGAATTAAAAACAACTCCAACGGTTCCTGCTGTATAAGCCGAATTATTACCACTATCATCCCAAGTAGTTGCATCCGGCGGAACAAGTCCTTCTTCATATAGAGAAGCAATAAATTTAAATGCCTCTAATACCTCAGGACTATTTACCGTAACTTCACCCTCAGCATTAACAACTTCTCCGCCATAATCCAAAATGATGGTCCTAATAAATGTTTCGGCATCTCCTCCTCCACTTTCACCAAGCGGAAGACCCAATGCATAAAAGCCATTATCTGGATCATTGATTATTTTAGCTTGTTCTTTCAGCTCTTCCCACGTCTTCGGAGCTTCAAGCCCATGTTCCTCCCATACATCCTGTCTTGCAAACATTCCTGGTGCAGTTAGTGACAGAGGTACCAGATATTCTGTGTCATTAAAAACAGCATATGGCTTCGCTTCCTCTTTTAAATCAATATCTGCTAACACATCAGATACCTCAGCCAACTGATCGCTCGCAATATACTCAGCTACAGAAGTATTATCTCCCATAATAATATCTGGCTGATTTCCTGATTCAATTGCTGCAGCTAACTTCTGCTCTAGGTCGCCTGAATTGACGATGACATAATCAACATCAACATCATATTTTTCAGCAAATTCATCAACTTTCTCTTTCATCATGTCATTGTATGCTGTTACATATTCTGATTTATCCCAAAATACTAACTGTTTTTTACCTGTCTTCTCTCCACCACTAGATTCTGAGGAAGATGAACAGCCTACTGAACATACTAATAAAGCACCACTCAATCCCAAAACACAGGCTGACTTCAGAGTTTTTCCAATTTTTTTCATAATACTCCTTTCTCTACTCATTTTTCCCCCGGTTTACCTGTAGTCTCTCCGACCAAAAGCTTTACAGGTTCAAAATAAGAATGAAACTCTACACTAGGATCATGAATCTGTTCCATCAATTTGTCAAAAGCAACTTTACACACATTATCTACAACAGATTCTACACGTGTATATTTCTTGTTTTGAAATGTAACATATCCAAAATTATTTTTGTAATACTCCAGGCAGACGATTGATAAATCCTCCGGTACATTCAGGTGCAGTCTTTCTGTCTCCTGCTTCAAATAGATTAGTAATGAAGCCGGTACTATAAATGCAGTAGGTCTATCAACTTTTTCAAGAAGCCGACTAATATAGACCTGTATATTTTTCCTGATATCTTCATGAGAAAAACTATGGCAATATTCATCTATAAACTCAATACCGTGCCTTTTCAGCGCCTTTCTGTATCCTTTCCGTCTAACATCATCTACAACACTGCTTTTATTTTCTGTAAGTAGGGCGATCTGCTTATGCTCTAATCCAACCAAATGATCAACTGCCAGTTCGACAGCTTTCTCATGATCGGTAGCGACAAACTGATAATCATCAATGTCTTCTATCTTTCCCAGACAAACATGCGGAATAGAATTTCTTTCAAACTCTTTAAAAAATCGTGTTTCCACTGTCATATTCGTAATTAGGAAGCCATCTACCATCGACTTTGCAAGTCCCATCAAATATTCGATGTTCTTTTCTTCGCTCCGACTATTTTGTGCATAGATCAATACAGAGTATTTTTCTTTTTCCGCAAGCTCGCCCACTGTACTGAAAACTATTGGATAGTACATCGTGTCAAAAACATGTGCCATATTTCCTGGAATGATTAATCCTATTGTTTTACTACTTTCCTTCGCAGACAACCGGCGCGCGCTTAAGCTGGGAATATAGTCCAACTCTTCGATTGCCTTTTGAATCGTTTCTTTTGTCTCTTCAGCCATTTTTTCATATCGCCCATTTAGATAATTCGATACTGTAGCTTTTGAAACACCCGCTCGTTTTGCTACATCCAAAATAGTAGTTTTTACATTCTTTTTTTTCATTTTACTCTCCGTCCTTCCTCGCAAACAGTTACATACACATTATTTTCTTCTATTATATGCCAAAATGCAAGGTTTGTAAAACGGTTTACTAAAACGGTAAAAAAATAATGTCTTTTAGTAGAACGGTTTACTAAGAAACAAAAAATAATAAAACTATATTTTATATATAAAACAGACTGTGAAATTTGTCAATAATTATTTTTTTTATTTCTATTTTTTATATACATTCAACAAATTTCTTTTATCCTTTTTCCATATTTTTTGTTAAAAAACCCCTCAACTCTACGAAATTTCTATCCATAGAGTTGAGGGGCCATTGCATCAATTTTTAATTGCTAATCTATTCTTCAAATCGTCAACCTTATCCAGTTTCTCCCACGGCAGATCCAGATCCGTGCGTCCGAAGTGCCCGTACGCTGCTGTCTGTTTGTAGATCGGTCTGCGCAGGTCGAGCATTCTTATGATTCCCGCCGGGCGGAAATCAAAGTTCTCGCGGAGGATCTCAACAAGCTTCGCATCTGAAACTTTGCCTGTCCCGAATGTATCTACAGCGATTGATGTAGGCTGTGCCACGCCGATCGCATAGGACAGCTGGATCTCACATCGTTTTGCAAGTCCTGCCGCCACGATATTCTTCGCCGCATAACGAGCCGCATATGCTGCGGAACGGTCTACTTTCGTGCAGTCCTTTCCGGAAAATGCGCCGCCGCCGTGACGAGCCATGCCGCCGTATGTATCAACAATAATCTTACGTCCTGTCAGTCCACTGTCTCCGTGCGGGCCGCCGATGACAAATCTTCCCGTCGGGTTAATGAAAAACTTTGTCTCGTCGTCAACCATATCGGCCGGGATGATCTCATCGAAGACATATTTCTTAATATCCTCATGAATCTGCTCCTGTGTTACATCCGGATCATGCTGAGTGGAAAGAACGACTGCATCCAGACGCTTCGGCATATGATTCTCATCGTACTCTACCGTCACCTGTGTCTTTCCGTCCGGACGGAGATACGGCAGTGTGCCGTCTTTTCTCACTTTTGTAAGCTGACGGGCCAGCTTGTGCGCCATAGCAATCGGATACGGCATATACTCTTCCGTCTCGTCGGATGCATAGCCGAACATCATTCCCTGATCCCCTGCGCCGATTGCTTCAATGTCGTCCTCTGACATTGTATGTTCCTTTGCCTCAAGGGCTTTATCCACCCCCAGTGCAATATCTGCGGACTGCTCGTCGATCGTTGTGATCACGCCGCATGTGTCTGCGTCAAAACCGTATTTTCCTCTTGTGTAGCCGATCTCACGGACTGTATCACGCACGATTTTCGGGATATCGACATACGCCTTTGTGGTGATCTCTCCCATGACCATGACCATACCTGTCGTACAGCATGTTTCACACGCAACACGGCTCATAGGATCCTGCTCCATCAATGCGTCCAGGATCGCATCAGAAATCTGGTCGCACATCTTATCCGGATGACCTTCAGTGACTGACTCAGATGTAAATAGTAACTTCTCCATACGATAAAACTCCTTTCTCTGTACACCGGTCCAACTCTGAATACATAAGCGAACCAGCTCAACTTTCTCCTTCGGATCGTTCGTCTGACTTTCTTTCGGACTGCCGTGCAGACCTCGATTCTACTTTGTTTCATCCCGGCCGCAGGCAATCTTTGCCAAACGGAAAAAGAAAGCAGTCCGCAAAGCGGACTGCCGATATCTATCGCTACAATCCTCTTATTGTTCGATCACTCGCTCAGGTTGGCACCTTCCATGTAAGGGGTTGCCGCAGCTTCACAGATCCTTTGTATCTCCACTGCTCTGAATAAGAGAAAGTTTTCATATTTTGTTTTGTTCCAGTAAGAAACTTTACTGCTTATAAGAAGAATTGTCAATAGTATTTATAATTTTTATCCAACTTTCAGTTTAAACTTCTGAATCTCTTTCTCGCTCGTCACTTTCTCGATCACACCGCCGAGGCTTCTGAGCTTCTCCTCAAATCTCTCATATCCTCTCTGAATGTATACGATGTCATCTACGATCGTGATTCCATCAGCCGCGAGTCCTGCAATACACAGGGCCGCTCCGGCTCTCAGGTCAGGAGCACTGACTCTTGCTCCGGAGAATTTCTCAATTCCCTCGATGGTAGCAGAATTTCCTTCCACCTTTGCCTGTGCACCCATGCGTGCCAGCTCGCCGAGATATTTAAAACGATTCTCAAAAATACTCTCCGTGATCGTACTTGTACCTTTTGCAAGCGCCAGGGCAACACCTATCTGCGGCTGCATATCTGTAGGATACCCCGGATATGGAAGTGTTTTCACCTGGGTACTTCTCAAACGTCCTTTCGCCACGACACGCACTGCATCGTCAAACTCCTCGACTTCGCAGCCGATATCTATGAGCTTGGATATGGTTGCATCAAGATGTTTCGGAATAACGTTCAGAACTGTTACATCCCCTTTTGTCGCCGCAGCAGCAAACATAAATGTTCCTGCCTCGATCTGATCCGGAATAATGGAATACTCCGTCTTGTGCAGGGAGCGTACACCTCTGATCTTGATCACATCAGTTCCGGCGCCTCTGATATTCGCACCCATACTGTTAAGGAAATTCGCCACATCAACGACATGCGGCTCTTTCGCCACATTTTCCATAATGGTGAGTCCCTCAGACATAGCTGCTGCCATCATCACATTGATCGTAGCTCCTACGCTCACAACATCGAAATAGAGATGAGTACCGCGTAAAGACTCTGCTTCAGCCACGATTTTCCCGTGTTCGATATCCACGTCTGCTCCCAGCGCCCGAAAACCTTTCAGATGCTGGTCAATCGGTCTGCTTCCAATATTACATCCACCCGGAAGAGCCACTTCCGCATGTTTATATTTACCAAGCAGAGCCCCCAGCAGATAATAGGACGCCCTTATCTTCTTGATATAATCATACTCGATATTGAAATTTCCGATCGTGCCTCCATTGATCTTGACTGTATGTCTGTCAATTCTCTGCACCATCGCTCCGATCTCACTGATTGCCTCAAGCATTACATTGATATCATTGACATCCGGCAGATTCTCGATCAAAACTGTCTCATCTGTCATGATAGCCGCTGCCAGTATAGCAAGAGCGGCATTTTTAGCACCGCCGATCTCCACTTCTCCCACAAGCGGATTTCCGCCTTTGATTATATATTGTTCCATTTTGCACCTCGACCTCGATCTTATTATCTTATTTGTATGTCCCCTCTGTATCTTAATGTCTGTCGCTTACGTCTGTGCAAGGGAATTGCAGTAAACTGCACCCATGAACACATTATATCATAAAACCTGCTGTTTTTAAATCGGTTTTTGACCGCAGGACTTTACAGCCCCCGGCTCAACGTCTTATTTTAGTTTGCTCTTTGGTACATTGTCAAGTTTTTTCCTGAATTCCGTCGTTTTTCTGTACTTTTTTACTGCATTCAATACGTTTTTTATAGTATCTTCTATACGACATCCGTCCTCGCATACCGTTATATCAGCATATTTTTCAAAATATGGCACCCGCTCATAATACAAGTCTCTCAGAGACTGTCCCTCTTTCAGCACTACCCCTCGCTTTTTCGGATTTTTGATTCGCCTTTTTATTGTCTGATAAGATGCTTTTAAATATACTATCGTTCCAATCTTTTTATAATGCTTCATAGCGTCTTTGCAGTAGATCACGCTGCCTCCTGGCGATATAACTGAATTCTTCGCATTTACCGAAGCATTCACCTCATTCTCTATCTCCAGGAAGCCGTCCTCTCCCTTCTCGGCAATTATCTCACGGAGAAGTTTTCCCTCCCGCTCCTGGATCAGGAGATCTGTATCAATGAAACGCATTCCCAGCCGTTTTGCTACTACAATACCGACGGTACTCTTGCCCACTGCCGGCATACCTATAAAAATCAAGTTTCTCTTCATAGCACGTTCTCTCTTTATCTCATATTGCACAATCATTATACTGTATGGCAGAAAAGGAAGCGCTGCGCAGCGGCATTTACTTTTCAAGCCGCAGCTTCCGGTATAATCCCTGCACAGCAGGGCGAAGCGATGCCCTCGCTTCGGATTGCGTTTTGCGCAATCATTATACCATGGATCATCTTATTAGTAAAATCTTCTGCATCTCCTCCTGTGATCGCTTCTGCGCTTATAAAGCTCCTGATAGAGCATCACCTCGATAAAATCCCGCAGTGATAACGCATTGTTCCTGCCATCCCGGCCGCGCTCATGATCTTGTACAGTCCCGGAAACACCGTTCTCCTGACCACCGGGCATCTCATCGAGCCCTTCATCTTCTCCATCTCCGCAAAACATACGCTCGTGTTTTCTGACATTATCATACACTCTTCTGCTCATCAATTTAAGCTGAAGTTTATCCGGGCACTGATCATAAACCATACTGTTTTCGTATTCCATACGGTCGCATTCCTCCTCCACATAAGGCAGGATCCTCTTTGCCGTATCCGGATACATACTCTTCATATATTCAAAATCCATCCGCTCTGTTCTCTCGTCATCATACGAAAATGGCATCGGGTAGGCCATATAATAAGGCATTTTTACATCCATAGATCATTCACTCCCGTGGAGACATTATATGGCTATTATATGCAACGCAAATACTTTCTGTTCTGCAAAAAAATCGCCCGGACTTTTTGTTCCGAACGATTTTCACTGTTATGACTCGCTTTCTCTCAGGATTCTCTGGATTTCCAGACGGGTCTCTCCGATACCGATGATATCATCCCTCTGTATTACCACCGGCCGGTCGATCCGCTCACCGTTCAGATAAGTTCCGTTCCTGGAGCCCTCATCTTTCAGGTAAAGTTTATCTCCTCGGTGGATAATCGCGCAGTGTATCTTTGACACTCTGCCATCCCCCATGATCGGAAGATATTTTTCATACATGCTTCCATCTTTTCCCCTGCCGATACCTACAGTATCGTAAAAGGTGAAGCTGTATTTATCCCAGCTGTCAATATCTTCCAGAAGGATCTTCCACTGGCGTTTCTTTCTGCGCTGCCGCTTCTGCGGCTGCTCCTCCGGATCCTGCTCCGGACGTCTTCTCCGCCGGGGCGGCGCAACATATTCGTCTTCTTCCTCTTCTTCGTCCCGGCGTCTGCGCCTCCGGCCGCTGCCATCTGTCTGTGCTGCGGCAATCGCCTTGTTTTTCTTTATACTGCTAAATGATACACCCAGCATGCCGATGCTGCCGGCAATGAGGATGAACATTACGATCCAATACCACATAAAAATATCTCTCCTTCGGATATTAATACTACTATACTTTTCACCCGCGGGCAAGTAAAAATAGAGGTTTTTGTCGAATCGCGCGGTAGTAAATGACTTTCAGGTGTGTTAGAATATCCATGGTAAAGAGACGTATTTAAAAAATTATTTTAAAAAGGAGATCATCTATGAGCACTATCCGCCCATTCAAAGGGATACGCCCGGCTGCTGATCTGGCCGCGTCCATAGCAGCGCTTCCCTATGATGTATACAGCAGCAGTGAAGCAAGGGAAATTGTCAAGACAAATCCCCTGTCATTTTTAAAGATTGACCGTGCGGAAACACTTATGCCGGAAAATACTGACATCTACTCCCCCGAGGTCTATCAAACAGCGCGGCGTACTCTTGACGCTATGATCGCAGACGGATCCTTTATACAGGACAGCACGGAGTGTTATTATATATATGCGCTTACTATGAACGGCAGGACACAGACCGGACTGGTCGGCTGCGCCGCTATCGATGATTATATTAACGGTGTGATCCTGAAACACGAGAACACACTGGCCGCCAAAGAAGAAGACCGTGTGCATCATGTTGACGCCTGCAGCGCCCAGACCGGACCGATCTTTCTTGCATACAGGCCCTGTACAGCGCTCCGTCAGATCATCAATGACGTAAAAACAAATCCGACTCTGTATGATTTCACCAGCAATGACGGGGTGCGCCATCAGGTATGGAAAATTGACGGCAGAGAATATATTGATACTATTTCTCAATTATTCAAAGATATTCCCCATCTTTATATTGCTGACGGACATCACAGAGCAGCATCCGCCGTCAGAGTCGGACAGATGCGGAGGGCCGCAAATCCAGATAATACCGGCAGGGAAGAGTACAACTACTTTCTCTCGGTCCTCTTTCCCTCAGATGAGCTCCGGATCTATGACTACAATCGCGTAGTCATAGACAGGAATGGGTGTACATTTGACGCATTTCTTGATAAGATAAAGGATGGCTTTAAGATCAGAGAAATCGGGACAGAGGCATACCATCCTGCGCACAAAGGAGAATTCGGCCTGTACTTCCAAAAAAAATGGTATCAGATCACCGCTTCTCCCGAATTGATGTCCGACGATCCTGTAAAGGGTCTGGATGTCTCGATCCTGCAGGATCATATCCTGGAGCCTGTTTTCGGCATAGCTGACCCCAAGACCGATCCCCGCATCCGATTTATCGGAGGTATCCGCGGACTCGAAGCACTTGAGGAGACGGCAGATGCCTCTGACGGAATGGCATTTTCCATGTATCCCACATCAATGGATGAACTCCTGTCCGTAGCCGATGCCGGGATGCTCATGCCGCCGAAATCAACATGGTTTGAACCGAAACTGCGAAGCGGTCTGTTCATCCATCGTTTCTGATCTGCTGCAGTGTCCCTGTACACTGCTATTTGGCAGCTTTGCTCTGCCATTGTGTAATAATAAATGATTGTATTTAGAGGAGATGTATTTCATGGAAAGAAATGAGCTATGCTGGTGCGGCAGCGGCAAAAAATATAAAAAATGCCATATGCCGATTGAAGAAAAAATGCTTTTACATGCAGAAAAGGGCGAGATCGTACCCACCCGCAAACTGCTCAAGACACCGGCCCAGATAGAAAAGATAAAGACGAGCGCCGCACTCAACACAGCAGTGCTTGATGAAGTGGCAAAACACATTCATATCGGAATGAGCACCGCCGAGATCGACGACATCGTATACCGCTTTACGACCGAGCACGGCGGTATTCCTGCTCCCCTGAATTATCAGGGATTCCCGAAGAGCGTCTGCACATCGCTGAATAATGAAATCTGCCACGGCATCCCGGATGAAAATATCATCCTGAAAGAAGGAGACATCATCAACGTCGATGTGTCCACTATTGTGGACGGATATTTCTCCGATGCTTCACGTATGTTCAAAATGGGAAAGATTTCGGAGCGCGCCGAGCGCCTGATCCGCGTCACGGAAGAATGCGTAGAACTCGGCCTTGCAGCCGCAAAGCCATGGGGACACTTAGGTGATATCGCCGATGCGATCAACACGCACGCAAAAGCAAACGGGTATTCCGTAGTCGAAGAAATCGGCGGCCACGGTATCGGCCTTGAATTTCACGAAGATCCATTCGTAAGCTACGTCACGCCAAAGGGAAGCGAAATGCTCCTCGTGCCGGGCATGATGTTTACCATCGAACCCATGATCAACGAAGGCAGCCCGGATTACTTTGTAGATGAAGATAACGGCTGGACCGTGTATACCATAGATGACGGACTGTCCGCCCAGATTGAGTATATGGTGCTTGTCACAGAAAATGGAATAGAGGTTTTGACAAAATAAATTTTAATTTGTTGGATTAAATGCCTTACGCATAATATACGAAAACAAACGGAGATGAGGCACGGAAATACTTTTTGAACTGAGAGGCATGTGCTTCAGGCTCCGCTCCATAATCTGAGAAAAACTAAAGGATCTGAAATCTGATTAAAAGCAAAGCCGCAAAATGGACAACTCGCCTTTGGCTCAAACAGTCCATTTTGCGGCTTAACATCAGCTTCCAGACCCTTAACTTTTTCCAACAGATTATTTCGAAGTCGCCTTCCTCACATACCTCCCAGCTCTTTTTAAGTCTTCCCATGCCCCATCTCCGCCTGTTTTCTGCTTTATCGGATTCGGCAGTCACTCCGACAAACTGAAAGTCAAAGAAACCGGTTGAGGGGGAGAGATCGAGAAGAGCTTATTTATATATCAGGAAGAGAATCGCTTCCGGTTATAGAGATTTCTGGTTCCGCTTGTCTGCTTTATGTCTGCAGGATGCTCCCATGTCAAGCCTGCGATGCACCTGTTTACAGGCAAGGGCTTGACATGGGAGTATCCTGCAGATAAATATTAATCAAGCAGACCAGAAATCATTGCGGTTCTAATTCGAACCCACAACTTAATGGATTTATGTCAGTTAGAATACATGGAATCTTAGTTAAAAAAGTTCTGATTTCTTTCAGCTCATATGAGTATTTATTGAACCGGTGGATGGATAGGAAGACGTGGGAAACAGATATATAAAGACGATTTGATGCGCCTTTCGCGGACAGAGAGGGATTGATTCCGGCGACTGCGTAAGAGTGTTAGAGGAACTTAAAAGCAGGATGAATGCGTTAATCGATCAAACGGAGTTGTTTGACCTTTGGGAGTTCTCCGTTTGATCGATTTGTATTTAGCATTCGTCCTGCTTTGTTAGTTTCTCTTATACTCTGTAGCCGGAGTCGGAATCAATCCCTCTCTGTCCGCGAATACGTAAATCAGACAATCTGTAATTATCTATTTTTCGAAGGATTTTCCAATCATAGCCGGTACGAAAAATTACGATTTCACTTCCTATTTTTGCGGTAGATCACTGCCAGCCCTTTGAGCAGCAGATTATCGTCCAATATAATCTTTCTCCTGCAGTACGGTACAATCTTTTTCGCCAGCCCCCCGGTAGCAATCACGGTTGCCTGGCCGCCCAGTTCTTCCTGGAGCCTGTCAATGATCCCGTCAATGGCAGCCGCAGCACTGTAGATTGTTCCGCTCTTCATGCAATCTACTGTATTTTTCCCGATAATATGCTCGGGCGCCTCAAGGCTGATGCCGCCCAGCTGGGATGCGTGCGCGGTCAGAGAATCCAGAGATACCCCGATTCCCGGGTAGATCATCCCGCCGATATAATTTTTGTTCTTGTCGATCACGCAGACAGTATTCGCCGTTCCCATGTCAAAAATAAGGAGCGGCACCGGATATTCGGTGATGCCTGCCACGGAATCAACCACAAGATCACTTCCGAGCTGCGCCGGATTATCGATTCGGATATTAAGACCGGTCTTGATACCTGCCCCTACGACAAGCACTTCTTTCTTTAATATTTTCTCAACCGCAAGCTTTGCCACAGTCGTAATCTGAGGTACCACTGAAGATATAATTCCGCCCTCAATATCCGTCCTCTTAATGTGGTAAATATCCAGTACATTTTTCACATCAAAAGCATACTCCAGTTCTGTCTTTGTCCGGACCGTGGACAGCCTCTCGACGAAAAGACATTTTTTCCCGTCGATGCAGCCGATCACAATATTCGTATTTCCAATATCAATTGCTAAGATCATCGCTAAAATCCCAGCCTTTCTCTCACATTTTTCTTCAGGAGTACTTTGCCGATACACAGGGTAAGGATGCCTGCAATGATTGCCTCCGGAACTCCGTTGATCCCGATTATAGACAGAATAACCATATATCCCAGTGATACCGCTTTTTCACTTGCCTTAATATAGGCATCTCCGAAAAAAACATAGATAAGGTTCATGACCAGGAGTGTATTTACAAGAGCTCCTGATATTCCCGCCAATACGAGCCCGATATTGGACACGCCCCGGTTCTTTGTTGTTTCACTTGAAAGTCTGAGTACTAATTTATATACAAAATACGGAACGATTCCTACCAGAATACGTGGGATAAAACAGATGATCACGCTCCCGATGCCGCCGCTGAACTCACCTAAGCTGTAAAATGGAGTGAATACAAATGACGTAGCGCTGGGATTGATCGTGTTATTAATAAAACTCGTCAGACCGAACAGGAAGCCAAGCGCGCCGCCTTTCTTCGGTCCCATCAGCAGTGAAGCGATAATGACAGGGATATGGATGATTGTTGCCCTTGTAAATCCAAGCGGGATATAGCCCAGAAAGGGGGTGAAGGCCATGATGCATATGATTGCACCGAATATCGCCACCTGGACCATGCTCATCGTGCTATATCTGCTTCCTGCGGGTTTCTGTGTTGTTGAATTGTTCATAATATTGCCTCCTTGTTATCATTCCCTTACGGGATACAATACTTTTGGCGCAGAACTGTCTTCTGCTTATTTACCCTGTTACTCTTTATTCAATTTTTCTCTTTCTTTTACCGTCCGCCGGTTATGCCTGTCCGCGTTACGGTTAAACATTTTTGCCGTCTCTACGCATCTTCATGATCTGATCAAGAATGTGCGAGGCGGTCTCCTCTTTTGACATTTTACCGAGTGAGATTTCCTCTGAGTCTGTGATCAAGGTCACCACGTTGGTGTCGCCGCCAAAACCGGCGCCTTCTACTCTCAGACTGTTGGCGACGATCATATCAAGATGCTTTTTCTCCAGCTTCCTTCTGGAGTTTTCCAACAGATTCTCCGTCTCCATTGCGAATCCGCACAGGAACTGCCCGGGCTTTCTGTTCTCTCCGAGATATGCCAGAATATCATCCGTGCGCTCCAGTTCAATAACAAGATTTCCGTCCTGCTTCTTCATTTTCCGGTTGCTCACATGCTTCGGCCTGTAGTCTGCCACAGCCGCGGCTTTAATGATAATGTCCTGTTCCGCTGCCCGTCCGGTCACTTCGTCAAACATCTCCCTGGCGGATTTTATCTGCACGACGTTTACAAACCTCGGATCACTCAGTGCCGTCTGCCCAGTCACCAGTGTCACCTCTGCGCCGCGCCTTGACGCTATTTTCGCAATGGCATACCCCATCTTTCCGGTAGAATGATTAGTAATATACCGAACCGGATCGATTGCCTCCTGCGTAGGCCCCGCCGTCACCAGCACCCGGAGTCCCTGCATGTCTTTTTCAAATTCAATCTCCTGCAGGATATGCTCCAGAAGCACCTCGGGCTCCGGCATCTTTCCCGCGCCCGTGTCGCCGCACGCCAGATATCCCACAGCCGGGCTGATGACCTCATACCCGTAATGGACAAGCGTCTTAAGGTTGTCCTGAACCACCGGATTTTCAAACATATTCGTGTTCATTGCCGGTGCGATCAGTTTCCTGCATTTGCATGCCATCACTGTTGTGGTAAGCATATCATCTGCGATTCCGTGTGCAAGCTTGCCGATCACGTTGGCACTGGCCGGTGCGATCATAACCACATCCGCCTGTTTGGCCAGAGACACATGCTCCACGCTGAACTCAAAATTCCGGTCAAATGTATCAACCAGACATTTGTTGCCCGTGAGCGTCTCAAATGTAATAGGATTGATAAAGTTTGTCGCATTCCGGGTCATAAGGACATGGACGTTCGCATTGAGTTTTTTGAGAGCGCTGGCAAGATACGCCGTCTTATACGCCGCTATACTGCCTGATACACCCAGAAGAACTGTTTTTCCTGTCAGCATAAGCTTCCCCCTTTCTGTCTTTTTAGAACCGATCTTAATAAGTGTGAACATCCCGCATTTTCATCGGGATTGCTCCGGTTCGGCTTTATTATATTGTAAGAAAGTATAAAAATCAATTTATGATGCCTGAATTCTGCCGTATTTGGCACATATTATTGAAAAAAATACAAACTATAACTGTAAACAGATCACAGGAGGGATTCACTATGGATGAACAGACACGAAAGCTTCTCGAAGAATGCTGCAGCGGATGCCGGATGGCAGTGGAAAGCTTTGAACAGATAAAGGAATATGTTAAGGATACCGAATTCAGGAAGCTGATCAATGATTATACAGAAAAGCACCGATGCCTTGAAGACGAAGCAGTTTCCCTTCTAAAGGAAGCCGGAAACGAAGCAGTTTCCCCTGGAGTCATGGCCAGTACATTATCCCGTTTCACTACAGAAATAAAACTGACATTCAACAGTGACAACACTCAGGTCGCCAAGCTTCTTATGGACGGGTGCAACATGGGAGTCAAAACATTGGGCGAAAAGGCGCATCAGTATAACAAGGCAGATAAAAAAGCGGCGGATCTTGCCCAGAAGATTATCCGGACAGAAGAAGATCTGATGAAGAAGCTGAAAGATTATCTTTAACACTGAACAAGCCCGGAACTGCAGATCTCGGTGAAGATTTCTGCTGCTCCGGGCTTTTATACTGACTAGTATGATTTCATTTAATTTTCTTTATATTATGCTACTTTACCGGCCTGCCTTGCTTTGATTGCCGAACGTTTTCTGCCGTACCAGAGCAGTACCGCCACATAAGCCGCCGCTGCGACAACACCGATGATATATGCGCCAAGCCACGGGATATTGAAGCCGATCTGGGCATTCGCAATATATGTAACCGTAACGAACGTATACCATGCGCCCGGGATGAGCGGCATCCAGACAAATTTTGTCCTGCCTGTCTCGAACATCCATACCGTGATCGCAAGGAACGCGAACAGGGACAGGCTCTGGTTGGACCATGCAAAATATCTCCACAGTATATTGAATCCGTCCGCATTGCTCTTTGCAAATACAAGGATCACTGCAACAAGCACAAAGATAACTGCAGCAAGACCGAGCCTCTTCTTCGTGGATCTCTGATCAATGTGAAGCCCGTCCGCAACCGCCAGACGGAGCGCACGCAGCGCTGTATCTCCGGATGTGATCGGAAGCACGATAACTCCGAGAAGAGCAATGATACCGCCGACCGGTCCGAGAATGTGTTTACATACTACACCGATCGTAGCTGTTGCCAGAGATGCATTCGCCTCCTGAAGGCCAAGGTTGTAAACGCCCATTGCACCGGCAGCCCATACCATAGCGATAAATCCTTCTACTACCATCATGTTGTAGAATGTCATACGTCCCTGCTTCTCGCTCTTCATCGTACGGGAGATGATCGCCGTCTGTGTGGAATGAAATCCGGAGAGGATACCACATGCAACCGTGATAAAGAAGATCGGGATAAAGTGGTTCGCGCTGAAATAATCGCCGTACAGCACACTGCCTGCATTCCAGTCATCCCATATCTCAGTAAGCGGGAATCCAAGTACGAAAATACCGATAAATACTCCGATTGCGGAGAACAGAAGGATCGCACCGAAGATCGGGTAGATCCGTCCGATGATCTTATCGATCGGGAATACAGTTGCGATCAGGTAATATACAAAGATCACCCCGTAGATCACCCATGTGGACACGGATGTTACCGATCCATCGAACCCGAACACCTGAGTTGCCGCAATATCTCCCGGCGTATAGATGAACACCGCGCCTACGAGGAGAAGCAGCAGGCTGCAGAAGATCTGGTAAAATGTATAAACACCTTTGTTGCTGTACTTGCGGATCATATCCGGCATCTGCGTTCCGCCGTCGCGCAGACAGATCATACCGGAAAAGTAATCGTGCATCGCTCCGCCGATAATGTTTCCGATCGGGATCGTGATAAAAGCGATCGGTCCGAACAGGATACCCTGGATCGGGCCAAGGATCGGGCCTGTACCTGCGATATTCAACAGGTTGATCAGGCTGTTCTTCCACCCTCTCATAGGTACATAATCTACACCGTCCTCTTTTGTGTAGGCAGGAGTCTTCCTGTCGTCAGGACCGAATACTTTCTCGCAGAACTTTCCGTAGAGCGCAGCTCCCACGAAAAGGATCACGAGACCAATGATAAATGTGATCATTAAAAACACCCTCCTTTTCCTTAGATACGCCTAAGAAACTTTAATACTCTAAAACAGTATAACAACGCAGTGAATGGTTGTAAATGATGTATTTTATAAATTCTTTATAAATTTCATGATTTGGTTATATTTGTAAAGATTAAAAAAGATCAAGATTTGATGTAAATCACTACAAAAACTTTGCTGTCATTTCCTGCCATTTTCAAGTATAATAGCGAAAGAAAAGGAGATTTTCATCATGTTAAGATCATATATAGCATTTGACGTTGAGACAACAGGACTGAATCCGCTTGAAAATGAGATCATAGAGATTGGTGCTCTGAAAGTGCGGGACGGGAAAGTGGCGGAACGCTTCATGGAATTTATAAGGCCAACCACTTCCATCTCACCCGCCATCACATCTCTGACCGGAATCACCAATGAGATGGTAGCGGAAGCGCGGCCGAGATGCAGTGTTGTCGCAGATTTTCTCGACTTCTGTGAAGAGGATGTACTGATCGGACACAATGTATCTTTTGATTACAGCTTCATGAAATGCAGCGCTGCCGCAGACGGACTGCCTTTTGAAAAAATGGGGATCGATACGCTGAAAATTGCCCAGAAAGTACTCAAGGAACTGGATTCCAAAAGTCTCGGCAGCCTGTGCGACTACTATCATATTGAAAACAAGTCTGCCCACCGTGCATACCACGATGCACTTGCGACTGCCAAGCTTTATCAGACACTTGCTCACTATTTTGAAGAGAAAGATCCAAAGATTTTCAAACCGGTACAGCTTACATATAAAATAAAAAAGCCTCAGCCTGCCACACCGAAGCAGATCGCATTTCTGACCAATCTGATTCGTAAGAAACGGGCAAAGCTCCAATGGGATCCGGATACGATCACACGGAGCGAAGCATCTAGGATGATCGATGAGCTGCTGAAGGGATAACGCGGCAGAAAGCGTAAGGAGCATAACGTTTTTTGATACTTTTCTTGATTTTGTATTATTGCCGTGTTATACTATCTCACGTTGCAAAGTCCACAAAAACCAAGGTCTATCGGGCTTGCCGCCGATTCCCGGCGTTAAATGAATCGAGTGTTCGAGACCTTCCACTCGTAAAACAAAACTTTATAATCCATAGATTTTAATGAGTTTATCACGTTATATCTTCTCCTGAAACAGTTGATTTCAGGAGAATTTCTTTTTATCTTTACCTATCACTTAATATCCCAAGTTGGACAAATTTTGGACAAGTCCAAAATATTAAAATAAGCAGGATACCCTCAAATATCCTGCTTAAAATGCTTTTGCTATCTTCTCCATTTCTTCTGCTTTTGAATCCGGCAACACATGGGAATACAAGTCCATTGTCATTGCCAGAGAACTATGTCCTAATATCGCCTTAAGAACCTGTGGCTGCATCCCTGCCTCTATTGCTCTGGTAGCAAATGTGTGGCGGAATACATGGGAGGTGATTCGTGGGAATTTATGACCGTCTTTTCTAATCTGATCTACAATTCGGTCTATTTCTCCTTGCAAGCATTCTCTGCTCAACGGATCTCCATTATAATTACAGAATAGGAAGCGATCCATTCGGATCACATTTCCCCACCATAGCTTTTGCTGAGCATCTAAATACTGTTCAACTTCTTTTGTCAGCGGTATTTCCCGTTCAGACGTTTTTGTTTTGGGTGTATCTGTAAAAAAACCCATTCCACTTTCATATTTCAAAGTCCGTTGAATATGTATAACCCTCTTTTTCTTATCAATATCAAGGCCATATATAAGACCTCTTACCTCACCGCTTCTCATTCCAGTTCTTATCATCACCTCAAACAAATTGTATAGATAGCTCTGTCTTGCATATTCCATAAATAATATCTGCTGATCTTTTGTCAAGACTTTTATCCTCTTTCTCTTTTTCCCTTTTCTTGGTAATGTGGCAAGTTTTACGGGGTTCCGCTCGATAAGTCCGTTTTTCTCCGCCTGCTTAAAACAGCCGTTTAATACTGCTGATGCTATTTTAATCGAAGATATCGCATATTCCCTTTTTACCCATACATTATACAATTTTTGTATGTCATCACCACGTATACTATTAACCTGCTTTTGTCCTATCGTCTCTTTTATCATCCCAGCATAATACTTCCGATAACATAAATATGTTCCAATCTTTACCTGATTCTTTTTATAATCTTCCATCCACGTATTAAACCATTTATCAAAGGTCAATTTTACATTATTTGTATACATTCCATGCTCTAACCTGTATTTCAGATCTGTTAGTGCTTTCTGGGTTTCACTGATCGTCCGCCCATGAACAGTATAATTCTGGTATTCATACATTAGGCGTCCTTCGTATGTCTGACCCCTCTGTCGTATTCCCTTCGGCAGTTTCCTGCCTTTTTTGTCAACTGCCATTAAAAATTCCTCCCTTAGAAATTCGAGGATGCCCTCAGGCATCCCCGGATTTCAATTTCTATTCTGCGATCGTCTCCAGATAACTGTTCAGCTTATCCAGCTTGATCAAAACTCGCTTTCCAATTTTTATTCGTGCTCCCGCGTCAATTGAAAGCCGGTCCGCAGTTGCCTGACCACAGCCCAAAAGCTTAGGAAGCTCTGTTCGGTTTACACATAACGTCTGAATTGTATCTTCTCTCTCCGTTGTTTTCCTCACTAAAATTTCCTCCTTTGCATCATACCTCTCTAAACTTCAAACCAACCGGAACCACTTTGTTCGCCTCGAAAAATTCTGAATATGTCAGAATAGGCTGTATAATTCTTCGCCCTTTCACTTCAAAGTCTCCGACAGTGATTGCCTGTCCTATTTGAAGTTTTAATAATTTTGAGACCCATCGATCATAATGTTTCGTGTCAACTAACGCCGCAATTGTTTTCACATCCGAAGTACTTGGCTTAAAATACAGTTTTACCGCTGCCTGATCAATAATTGCAAGCTCCTTCTTTGAGAAAGTTGCAAGCGTTTGCGTTGCCAGTATCATGTTCACGCCATATTTCCTCGACTCTGTCAGCATCTGAAAAAAGGCTGTGTCCTTATGTAAGTCCAAGTTCTGAAATTCGTCCAAAACCAGCGTGAATTTTGCTCCACACATTCCTTCGATCCTAAGCCTCCGCCAGATAGCAGAAAGCACAATTTCGCTCACTCGCTTCTGGGTTTTCGGATTAAGCCCTTGGAGAGAAAACACATTCAACTTCCCTCTTTCAATATGCTTTCGGCTTTTTCTGAAAATTTGTCCTTCCAGAATAGGCCGAAGATGATTATAAGCTCCTACTGCAGCCGCATCATCTTGTTCTTTTAAGCCGTTGGCAATCGCATCCATCTCGCAATCAAAATCTTTGGCATTTTCGATTGCAAAATCCATCGCCTTATATACCGCCGCTAATTGACAGGCTCCTCGTAATTGCCGTGGGCACAAGGTTTCCACTGCATACTGCACCAAATTCGACCTTGTCTCCTGCCCTATTTTTACAAATGATGTGTCGAGAAAGCGAAAATCCAATCCGTCTTTCTGCGCTGAAATATGAAGACATGATGGGCCTCCTATATCAGCATGCGTCCCATTGATATCTAAGGCAATGATTGTTCTATTTTGTTCAAGGATATGTCTCTCGATGTCCGCTATTCTCACTGATTTTCCTGCCCCGCTCATACCCGAAATAACAACATGCTCATTGGGAGATCCATTACCGATTAAAACATCTACTCCTCCGGTGATTTTTCCTACATAGAACATTCGATTTCACTCCTCCCACCTTCTACATCATCAAAAAAATCTTCCAAAAAAAGATTATCCCGTGACATCAGCATTTCTTTTGTCATTCTTAACACTCTTATTCTCTCTTTCGTCCCAAACACTGTGGTAACCTGTTTTTTCACGGTGTAATCAGATGAATTGCAACGCAAAATTCCTTCATCCGACATACACCGCTTTAGTTCCGGGACAGACATTGTTTGTAACAATGGTCGAAAAATTTCAGAGAATAATGGGGTTGTAAAGTAGTAGTACTCGGCATCGTAGATGATGAGCCTATTCTCTTCCAATGCATTAAAGGCCCTCCCACATATCTGTTCCGCATCAGCTAACAATACATTTCCTTGCTGTTTTACATAGGTCCAGACCAAATCTGCCACCATTTCACACAGATCTTCCCCGGATGCGAAATCCGGTATCGTCTGGATCCTCCTGTACGTCTCCCGCAAGAAATTCTTCCAAAATCTTTCGGCATCTCCATCTGATGTATCCTGCTCCAGATAGCTTTTGTATACCTTGCCGATTGTAATGCATGAAGTAAAAAGCCTCAGATATTCATCTCTTCCTTGATATTCTGCAAGGGCAGTACTATTTTGGGCAGAGCGTATGACCTTACAGACCGTTTCTGTTTCCGAAATGATAAATGTCCGGAATTTTCCTATAGAATCTGCACTTTCTTCTTTCTGCATATACAACGTGTCTTCACGCGTAGCCCGAAATATATAACGGGCACAACGCAATTCGGCAGGCACTATCCCGCCTGTTACAACCACCGGAAAAAACTCTGTTTCTTCGAGAAATTCCATGGCTTCTCCAGGTTTTTTAGGATTTAAGAGTAGCATTCCACAACAAAAATTGGACACTTGCATCTTCTCTCTCTTCCACTTATAAATACGCTGTCCGTTTCTTCCAGCATTTCCGCAGTAATCTGTAATGAACTGACGGGCTTCTATCTCTTGATCTGTCAAAATGACGAAACCTTCGTCCATCTGACTCCCAAAATCGGACAGGATGACCCTCAGAAAAGAACTAGCAAACAGCATGAGCGCCAGCCAATTTATTTTGCAGATTTCTTCATTTCTCCCCATAACATCACCTCCTCTTCCACAAACCTAAATCTTCCTTGAACCTTATTCCATCCGGCACACGTCGGTACTAAAATCCTCTCTCTACACAAGGAGAGCAACAAACTCCACAGCTGCACCAGGAAATTCTCCCGGTCACGCCGTCTGTCCAGCAAGATTACGGCTCCAACCTCTGTGAGCTTACGGACGAAGTACGTTGGGCTCCCCATCTTTTGTGCATCAAGAACGAGCACTTTCACCGCCTGTCCAATCCGTAATCGAAGCCGATATAATCCTTCGTCTCCTTCCGTGCTTACCACCTCTACAAGAGAAATAAACTGGAAATTGACACATGAACACTCCGGAACTTTCACGATTGCATTTTCGACTGTACGCTTAATCTCGCCATTTTCAGAGATCGCGATGCTTTCATGCCTCGTCTTCTGTTGCTCCTTCCGCCATTCCTGCAGTGTCATTTTTTGGTGCGCCAGAGCCAATTTAGCTTCGTTCAATTGCCACTCTTTCGCCACAGACATATTTGTGTCGATTGCTTTCCGGTTCCAATACTCCGCCATTGCGTTTTGCTGGGATGCCATTGCATTTTCATACATTCGATTTCTACCTCCTTTTGCCCGGATTTTTTCAAAATCCAAAATAAATTTCCGCAAATTTCCCGAAAATTACTGTACTTTTAAATCAGCGAAAAAAACTTTTATAAAAAAACCGGGCGTGATATAATTTGTTGACAGCTATATTAAAACACAGGCATAAGGAGCCGAACAATTATCAAAAAAAAGTGACGTATTTTTGATAATTGACTTTTTGAAAAGGAGCATCACTAATGAGTAACCCAATAAATCTTGAAAATTATTTATCCTGCGGAAAAACAATCAGAACCAAAAAAGAGAGTTTTACATTCATAAAACAAATCAGTGATATCTATGCGTATAATACTTTTAATAAGCGTCTAAATGCGTTAGAAGAAAAACTCTATTTTTGTTCATTTGATTTGAGTAATCCTATGTATCTTTCTTTAACTCAATTAAATATTTCTGATTGCGAAGAACTTTTATATATTCATAAAATAATGTGTAACTACTTGGTTCACAATAAGTATATCCAATTTAACAAAACAACTTGTTCTCAGGATGGCTATGCGATGACTGATTTTATTTGGAATATACCTTATAACTTTATGCCCATTTTTGCGGCATATTTCTTTTCTGCCACCGGATCCGATAGCCAATCCATATCTAACTTTTTTTCTACTTGGGCGTATTATTTAAAAAGAGGAATACCATACATTCGTACTCCCTTAAAAGAAAACTTTTTTTCAATATATGATAATTGGGCAAATCAACATTTAGGTCAAAATTATTTCATCCGTTTAAACAAATTATATAATGAATTTTCCAAAACACCTGAACAAAAACGGATACTGCAGAGTTCTACACGCGGCCTTACTCTTTTGCTCCTCTACAATCCAGAACATATTTCTTCGTATTTAACATGCTCTCTTGATACTTATAGGAAAATTCTAAGTTCATATGCATCTGACCAACTTTATGATAGGCGAATTCCCTATTTGCTCGATTCAGAATTGAAATTTGTCAACACTTATTACGGTACACTAAAATACTATTCTGACGAGATTGTTTCCACTGTCTCTGACATTATCAAAGCAAACGGGCATAATCCAAGTAAGTCAATTGCAATTGACAATTTCTCTGATATTCTGCCTAAATATACTTGCTATTTAAAAAAACTCAAATCCATTTCTGGCGCTATAGAAAAAGACTTCACCGATTATATCAACAATGTAAAAAAGGATTCTCAAATCTCAGAACGCTTGAAAAATGGGGCGATAAGTATGTCAACACATGAGTATAATATACATATGACATCTATATCTAAAATTATCACTAAATATTACAATGAAACAATTAAAGATTTTTCTAAGTTTAAGGAGAACCAAGAAAAGTGCAGTTCTCCGTCTTCCCCTTCCTATACTTCTTTACCAACTAATATTGATTATTTGGCAGAGCTAGAAAAATCTTTTAAGAAAAACCTCGAACATTTCAAAAAATGTATAAATAATGAGTTTCAAAAAAGTCACGCAATTTTCTCCATATATATAAGCGGCGTAATCTATAATAGTTTAAGATATCCCAATTCAGTAGAATGGAAAACAACAGACATTCTAAAGCTAATATGCTCTATAATTCCTGAATTTGACTTACCAGCTCTAGAGTTAATAATGAGCCATATTCCAAACACAGGATTTTCTCTTTCAATGACACAAGCGGAAGTTGCTGAAATGATAATAAATTTTAAAACACTTTTTCAGTTACAGTTCACACCGTACTCAGGAATAAGGGAATACAGCGTCAGGCTCACATATGAGAGGCGTTTCCTTGTTCCTGAATACGAGTGGAACTCGTAATCGCCGTCACTATAAGCAGCCTTAGCACGTAATGCGGGACTGGAGCACATCAGCGCGACGAGTGCGCATGCGGGCGGCGGTTAGGTGTGAACCGTAACCGTTTCCCCATTTAAAATAGCCCATAGATTTTTTCTATGGGCTATCTCCTTTTGAGGTCTAAATTTTTCAATCCTATATATTTGGGAGGAATTCATGATACCTCATGAAGCCCCCTCCATGAGTCACTTTTTAAACTCGAACTTCCCGATTCCATAGATCGGTATTGTATATATATTCCCTCTTACTCCACCATGTGTATTCCCCTTTGCATAGACCACATAGTCAGCTTTTTTCTTATCCAGAATATCCTGCACGGTCTTACTCTGGTTCTTCCCTGTCTTCACTTCTATCGCATACGTCTTCTGCGTCCTCAGTGATTTCAGATAGAAATCAATCTCTCCTCTTCCCATTGTAGCAAATGCAGGTGTTTCAAGAGCAATCTCACTCGGCGGAACAATTCTTCGTTTCAGATCAAGAAATACAAAGTTCTCATTCACGATTCCCGATACGTCACTCTCAGAACAGCCGATATGAGTCAGGAAATAGCTTGTCAACCCTACGTCCATAAAATAGCAGCGTGCTTTTGGTTTGAAGTCAAGTATATTGCAGTCTTTGATTTTCCCCGCAAATCCAATAATACCGGAACTATAGAGCCAGTCAATCGCCCGGTTTACGGATGCCTTGCTTATATTGCTTGAATAGTCCTTTACAACGATATTCTGTAGTTCTTCGCTGAAGCTGTCTTCGTCAAACCCTTTCTTCTCTTTCACAAGGACACGAGCCACACTGGAAAAGATATTATCATATACTTCATCATCTAATATATCGTCAAAATATCGTTTGCTCTCATTCGTAAACAATTTGATGATCTTCAACAGCTCCGTGTTGGCTTCTTCCACTGATCCCGACTCCAGATATCGCAGGATCACCGCAGGATATCCGCCAATCTTTGTATAAATTTTATACAGATCAGCCAGACTCTTATAGACCTCTTCTGAACTATTTCCATACAGATCAAGTTCCTGATACAAGTCTTCTTTTTCCAGAGCCATAAGGAACTCTCTGAAATCTAATGTGTGGATCTCCAGAGAATCAAGATCACCTGCTGAATACTTAAACTCACGGTTCAATATCCGTCCAAGATAACTTCCCGTAATGATAAAATCACTTTTCAGTTGTCTTGTGAACTCACGTATCCGGTTATATATAGCCGCCGATTCCTGTATCTCGTCAATAATCACAATTGTATCAGCCGTATCTTCAAAGTCTGGATGTACTCTTCGGATCAATTCATAGACAGGATTATCACATCTGAGACCATTCTTTATCTCATTCCTCAGTTCTTCGTACTTCTCAAGAAACAGCTCCCCCGTAAAATCAAGGAGATTAATATAAATCTTTCTTTTGTACTGTTCATCAGCAAACTTATTCACAATATAGGTTTTTCCTACCTGACGTGCTCCTGAAACTTCCAGTGTAGAATGATCTGGTCTTTGTTTCCAATTAACTAATTGATCGTAAACATTTCTTTTCAAATATTTCCGCATATTATGTCTCCCCTGTCGGTGTTTCCGTGTTTCTTCTAAATTATACTTCAAAAACATAATAATCTCCACCTGTTTCTCATTTAAAAGCGTCTATTCTCCTACGCCGCAATCTCCAATTTTCCACTTCCTCTCTGATAATGATACACTTCATCTGAAAGCCGGTCCATTTCATCTACCACACCGCGGTTTACAGACCGGACCATTCTTCTCAACTCGTCCACAGGTATTTCATCATCTCTTAAAAGCAACACTTCATGGATCGAACTGGGTAGTATGTAAAGATCGCACCCGCTCCAATCAGCGAACTTATCCAACAAGTCTGTCCTGAGCATTCCGATCGCGCCCCTGTTCTGATATTTATTTGTAAGAACATACAGTGCAGACTCAAACTTATTCTTATCCGGCAGTCCGGTTAAGTCTCCCTTGGGAAATATAAATCTGAGGACTTCATTCAAGTCTTTTATGTCAAATTCTTCTGTTTTCAGATTGGAAAAAGCTGTCTCCCACAGAGCTTCTTCACTGATTCCCCACTCTTTTAGCATATGGTTCTGGACAATCGTACTGGCAACTCCGTTCTCATTTTTATCAATGATAACCCGGCAGTACAGGACCAGATCAAGGAAATCCATGTGCGGTATTCCCGACATAGCATCTGCATTCCATGCTTTATTGATTACCGTCATCTCAATTTTCCCACGGACATCTTTCCATTCTTTATATGCCATATCTATATCAATTTCCATGGCAGAACGATAGACTTCCACAGTAAAGCCAACACAGACAGACAATTCCGCTCCGGCGCGATACTGGCTGTAAATGCTGTCCAGATAGATTAACGGCTGCAGATTATTTTCTTTGTCTGAAAATGCGATCGCATCCTTTTCAGCCCTGTTATTTTTCTGGATCGCGACAATCTCCACTGTCACATCCCTGCCTGCTTTTTCACGTACTCTTTTTAATAATTCCATTTTAAATTCATCATAACTTAACATTTTTATCTTCTCCGTTTCTTATTGATTATGCTGTCTGCTCTGTATATTCTGTATCAAAAATATTTTCGTCCTGAATTTCCGACATATCTTCCGCAATCTCGTTCTTGATCGTTTCATCTGTAGATAATGCTTTCCTGAAATCTGCTTTGATCGGAGCATATTTAAGGGCCTGTTTGATCACGGTTTTCTTCGCCATTGCTTCATAATTTGTTTTCCACGGACTGAATGAAGAATCAAACGATTTAGAGTATTCCTTCGCGTATGCGTCCACAGCCTCTTTGCTCATAACCTCAAACCCAAATCCACCGTTGACAAGTTTAAAAAGACCGTAGAAAAGTCTCAGCTCCCCACGGTCATGCAATGCAGGTCTGTGCTCCAGTTTCGGATTCAGACCAAGTTCATATTCAAATTCGTCATTCTCATAGACTGCCTGTGCAGAAATGATCTGCATTTGAGGATTGCGGTATCCCAAGTCGATCAGCCCTTTATATCCGATCTGGAACTGACACTCCATAGTTCCTTTATTATTAAACGGAATCAGATATGCCTGCCCGAGCGGTGTGTTCGGTTCCAGACCAAGTTGCGCCGCATTCATAAGCGCCGCAAGGAAACTCATTTGTGTACACTCCTGTAATTTAGGCGTTGTATTTAATGCTGACAAAGCCATCCGGGTAAACCGTTCCGGTGTAATAACCTCCGGCAGAGCTTTCTTAATCTCCGGCGCCATTGCCTTTATCAGATCTGCAATACTCATAGATCTTGTCAGTTTCTTTTCTCCTACTGCTTTTGTTTCCGCTTTCTTTGCAAGTTCTTCTTTTACACTGTTTGTAGCTCTCGCTGCCATTTTCCTAGTCCTCCTTCAATAATATTTTAAGAATCCAATATAATAATTTTTCTCTGTATTTCATTTCCCTGACCTCAAAAGCGACAGGACCAGAAAATCCTGCCGCCTTATCCATATATTTCATATCCCATGTACAATCTCTGAAATCAATTCAATAAGCTGTTCTTTGAAAAGTATCAGAAAGATGAGCACCATCACTAAAATAATACATAGCTTTATGACACTAAACTTCATTGTGTTTTATCCTCTCCTATGCTGCTTTCACTGTAAATCTTCGGCTTATAGTTTTCCTCCGATATTTTTCATAGATTTCCGGCTGTTCTGCTTTCAGGCGCTTTTCATCTATACTGCTCCGGCTGAAGTTTTTCCATGATACCCGGTAATGCTCATTTTCAGCTATTTCTGCGTCACCAAGATATAATTTCAGTTCCTGATCGATCTGCCGTTTTTCCGTCTCTATCTTCTCCAATAAAGACAGGAGCTCTTGTCTGCGTTCCAATCGTTCATCAAAACCTGTCAATGGTATGGTAATGCTCTTAGATTCTTTGAATCGTTCTGCAATCGCCACGTCCGCTGTTTTGGAACCGTCAGGATCAGGAATGACTTGTTTTCGTACATATTCATTCCAAAATTCTTTCTCTATACGGATCAGATTTTCGATCACTTCATCATCTCTTTCAATCCTGTAATATTTAAAGTCTCTCCCATAGATCAGCACGGCAATATACCATGAGTCCGCATTACACACGCTCATATAGTGGTAGCATTGAAGCTGATACGAAAGCGGGATTTTATCATCCCGCCATTTTTCTTCTGAATACGGACTTGCTGTCTTGCACTCTAATCCTGCGTTCTCACCAACGATCATACGGTCAACATCTGCAAGCATAAACGGGTTCTTTTCATCATAGAACATAGCGTTTGCGCGCCTTACTTTCTTTCCAGATGCTTCACAGAAACGTCTTGCAACATACTCTTCAAGCTCTCTTCCCTGTCTCATAGCCTCGTTATCAACGTCCTCTATCGAATCGGAAGTCTTATCATAGTAGACCTGAATCGCAGTACGGTATGGGTTCAGCCCGCATACTGCACCTGCATCTGAACCGCCAATCCCTTGTTTTCTGTATTTGAGCCAACTTTCTTTATCAAGATTTAATGTTGATACAAGTTTCTTCATACGGTTTGTGCCTCCTATGCAGCCATGCTTACAAGCTGATATGCTCTGTCAATTAACGGATTGCCCTCTACAGTTTTAGAAAACAGATTCTCTTTATATTTCGCAGTCTGCCTTAATGGTTTAGCATGGGTAGCGAAGTCTGATACTGCATTGATGAATCTGTAAGCATTCTTTCCGGTATCTTTCAGATCGGGAGCATCAAAATACCTGCTCTTCATATCTTCCTGCAGGCGTTTCATGTTCCTGATCTGCTGTGGCGTTGATCCATCCTCAACAGGAAGCAGGATCTCGATATAATCCATGACCTCCTGATCAGTGAGCTTATGCATCCTGAGCTGTTCAAACTCTTTTCCAAGCTCGTCCATATATCTCTCTGCTTTAAAAAGCGTGTCGCTCGCTTCTTTCATTTTGCTTTTAATATCCCCTGTATGGATCATAGACCATGACCGTTCAGCCGTCTTTAACGCCAGATTCAAGGTATTGTTGCATACGACACGGATCGGAGTCAGAGCCACTTTGATTGCGCCTGATCCGTCATGGGTATTGGAGAACAGGAGATACGGGCTGATCCGCTCACCTGAAATGATATATTCATGGGGCATATGTGCCAGTAACCATACTTTCTTACCGTCCTGAAGACTTCCGGCTGTTTCATATCTGACACCCTGACCAAGAAGTTCATCCGTAAATGAAAAGGCTTCGTGATTCTGGACAACCTTATAGCGGTCTGTAACGACTCCCAGCACCTTGCGGTCTGAATCACGGACATTTGCTTTATAACCTTTGATCGGCTCATTTTCTGTCGTATAAATCGGTTCCTGAATCACGTTCCAGTTTAACCCTGCCGCGATCAGAGCCTCTCTTGAATCCGGAGCTGTCATAACCTTTGTTCCCAGTCCGTGCCACGGGGTTTCTCTTACATAAAACATTGATTCTACATTTGCTGACATAATAAAGTCCTCCTTTGATTTTTTAATTCATAATTGTTTGTAAATTGGTTTGTTTCTGTTACAAAGATTTCTTAATCGTCATCTCTGAAAATCTGCTGGACGATTACAGCAGCAGCTCCCAGAAGAGCTATAATGATCTTATCCATTGGCACCCTCCTTCCGGACATAAAAATAGGACAGAACCCGTAATGAGTTCTGCCCGCAGGTAGTGTTATCACTATTATAATATATAATTGAAATTGTATAAATATCTTTTATTGGTCTCTAAAGAACAGCATCTTTTATCATTAAACTATTCCGTTCTTTATATCATCTGAAATGCCTTTTTCAGCGAATATAACCATTATACTTTTTACTGCAAGAGAAAGCATTTCCCATATCGCAGACGGAACTATTGCATACAGTATTGCAATACTAATGCCACTAAACCTGAATATCACTACTATGTTATATATAAATACAATCCCAGATATAACCATTAATATTTTTGATAAAACTACCATAATCATCGCAATTTTGGTATTAGTAATAAAAGTATTTGTTTCATCCATCAGCTTATAGCCTGTATTCATAAGAAAACATCCAACAACAAATCCTACAAGATTTAACCAGAACGATAAGTTTGCCAGACCTCCGTCAATAATGCCAAACCAACTAATATAAGTTGCCATAGCAACAACAGTTTTGTACATAAGCACAATTGCAATAAGCTCAATAATAATATAGACAGCAATCCTTGTATTTTTATTTAGTTTTCCATATGTTTCTTTCATAACTAATCTCTCTCTACTCCGTGATTATTTCAGCGTAAGCACCAACAAAAATCGGAACATCATCATCGCTTAAGCCTATAAAATCGGCATACATAAATACATTGTCATCATTCAATATCTTGTCAAAATCACCATATACTACAACATAATCAGTATCTATATATCCTGTAAAATATCTGTTGCCGTAATCATCTGTATTCTTCTGACAGCTTTCCAAGTAAAAACCATAGCAAGTAGTATCTGATGAATCCATCCGCTTTATAGAATCTACAGTACATGTATCCTGATCTACAAATCTAAATTTATCGAGAACAGTTGTTGCATTAAACTCGGAATAACTATTTGAAGAATAATTGGCATTTGCCATTGCACGGGCTATAGTCATCGGAAGCTGTTCTGCAATAGGTGTACCATTAATCTGCTTATCAACCCACCAATTACCAAATATAATATCAGAGTGATATTCATTTAAATCTGATGCTATCCGCGTCTGTGTATCTCCTGTACCAAAAGGATTTTCCTCAACAACTATTTCTGCATTTTCTCTATCTAAATTTGCAACATTATTACGCAAATTATCAAGATAAGGATTACCTGTTGATTCTAATGGTTCAGGCTTATCGATTTCCACCTCTTCATTATATGTAATCAAACCGGTATCCTCTATCCAAAAATGCTCTAAAAGAGTATAGTCTTCTCCGTCCATCGTAGCCAATGTGGAATAATCATTTCTTAAGACCCACTCATATTCCGGAAGAACATTCCCATCCTTATCTGTAACCTGTCCTTGGTCATTTTCATATAACAGACCTGCTTTGACATCCTTTTCAAACTGTTCTAAAGTTCCAAGCTCCTCTTCAGATTGCTCGGGTTCTTCAACAGTTTCCTTGTCATTGTTCGATTCCATGTCGTCAGCTAATGTAACCTTGCCTCCTTCAATTTCATCGGATGTTGGTTTTTTATCTTGCCCACATCCACCAGCAGTTAAAATCATGGCACAAATTAAAGCTATACTAAATATCTTTTTCATCTGATTCTCCCATCTTATTTTTTTAAAAAACTACGTAGATATCTTTCTGTATATCCATATTCATTTGCAAGTTCTTTTAGATTCTTACCGTTATATCGCCTTCTTACTTCTTTTGATATAAACTCCGTTTTATACAGTCTCATTGGAAATACTATCTGCTGTCCCCGGAGAGTATAATAAATTTTTTCTGTGTTCTCGAGCCCTACCAGATCAACCAGCTGACCATATATCTCCACCAAGCCGTCCTTATTTTTCATTTCAATATACAATGCATTGGTTCCCCACCTTTCCTGTTGAAATACCTTTACTATACACATTTTTCAAAACTAAATCTTTTGCTTTTACCATTGTTTTTTCTCTTGTAAATTTCCTTATTTTTCCACAAGTACAAAGTGGTAAGACCGTACGGTCTTACCACCATCAAGCAATCATTCTTTATAAAACCACTTTACCAAATCATCCAGTTTATGAAAACTCATTTGATTCAGTACAGTATAAAAATCCAGCTCTCCTTTTCTTACAGCGCTAATCACCTTGAGTATTCTCTGATCCTCTGGTAATTCATCATGCTTACATTTTGACAATTCCAGAACCAACGTATCATCTGTAATTTCAAAGAGCTTTTCTTTTGCATAATACGTATCTAACGATGCATACATTGATATCCCATATTTGTTTTTCGGCTCCTCCCAGTCATATGGAAACACTCCATAATATGTCTCATGATAAGGGGATACACACTTCACAATATCTCCAGCTTTAAACGGCACTGGAATATAACACCGGTAAGCATCCATGCCGTTCACAAGGCAGTTATCCTCATGGCATTTTCTGTACACATCAATCAATCTCATATCTGTATCGAACAGATAGTGTCTTTCATCGTAACCATAACTTGCATTACCTGCATCTACCGTGATCCTGATAATCTCTCCTAATGTTTGTACATCCTTCAGATCCAGGTCATCAAGATATCTTTTTTTAGCAATCACAAGGCTCTCATATGCTTTGGCATAATTAGAAAAGAATCTTGGATTCCCTTCATCACTTGATAAAAACTCTACTTCACTTAATCTGGAGATATAGACAGCTTCTCTGTTGTCATAACGTTTTTCAAGAACCTCTTTCCATTCTCTGACCTCTTCAGAAACTATTTCTCTAAATGATCTCTTTTTATTATCAGCATCTATATACGGAAAATCCCAGTCCAAATTTTCAAGAAGCAGGCTGTCCATAGCCTTTATCTTATTTTCTATTGACTGTTTCTGAGAGTGTCTAATTAAAAAAGCTTTCTGTGTCGGAGAAAACAAAGTATCCTTATTATGCTTTCTGATATCTTCCGAATCTATAAAATCAAATATATTAAATTGTTCCATTTTTCCAATTCCTCCTAAAATGAGTAACCTTCGCAATCATTACAGCCGACAACAGCATGATTTTTTAATCTCCTGTTCCTATTTTATCCTTCCTTTAAATTGTATCTTTGTATAAACTGCTGCTGATAAGCCATACTTCCTGTTTCTGTACCTTTTACTATACGACCCTGTTCATCCTGATAAGTTACAGGAATTAAAGGCATATTATATAGGTCGCTTAAAACCTCTGCGAAACTGTACGCCACACCCCAAAAAGACCATCTGCAGATATGTAAATTACTTATATTCACCGGATTGACTATATAGTGAATATGATGATGACTCGGCTTATCAGTATGCAGGAACAAGATATGTTGATACTCCGCAAAACAGAATCTGCTCAGCATTTGCATAATACTTTCAAGAGTATTATTATCCAGATTGCTTTCATAATTCAAAGAATCAAAGCTGATGATAAAGTGTAATGCCTTTGTATCCATTTTCTTAAATCTTCTCTTTTGAAGATACAGAAATTGATCATATACACACTCCATTCCAAAAGAATAAAGATTATTCATTACACAGGAAGTACAATGATTATGGCAGTAGAAGAGTAAATTCCGTAAATCTTTATTGTATCTGTATATACATTCTTTATAATTCAGTGATTCTTCCTCTAATTCTTTCGCTACCTTAAACAACGCCATAACATTTTTACCCCCTTTATAATCTCATCACAATTCTCATGGATCTCATCCAGATCTGGTTTATTCATATTACAGATGTCAGCTAAATTCTCAGTACTCGCTGATATCTGTTGTAATGCCTTGTCCGCTTTTACACTGTACAGATCGTCTTGATCTGTATATATTAAATATCTTATATAATTAGTCTTATCCAACTTCCTTTGTTTAGCCTTATTCTCAAGTGTCTGATACTCTTCCTTTGATAGCTTTAAACATACAGATCTACTATTTTTCTTACTTTGCATATAAATCTTCTCCTTTCTTTTCAGTATTCAACCAGAATGGCAAAAGTATATACCATTCTCAAAACATAAAATTAATCGCTGATAGCTTATCCAAGCGTCGATTACTTCATTGTTAATTACATTTAATTTTTAATACTTATCTCTGCTTTTTTAACTTTATCTTTTTTGTTTTTGAATATAAAAAGTGTTAAACACTACATTAAATAAGTATTTTATTAAAGGAGGTTTTTTAATGAATCGAGATATATACAGTGACCTGATAACAGTAGATGAGCTATGTGATATGCTGGCAATCGGGAAAAATACTGCTTACAATTTACTAAACGCTCAAAAGATAAAAGCATTCCGCATTGGTCGAACTTGGAAAATTGCAAGACAGGCTGTAATAGATTACATCTATCATGGTAGTTGTTCTGATTAGAAAATTAGCCGAGGAGGGAAATATCCCTTTCCCTCCTTTCTCCATCATTGTATCGTTTAAGAACATCTATTTCACTAAATTCATTCCCCGTTCGCTCTTCTGTGCTTTTCACCATTGTGATAAATCTCCTGCATAAAAAGGAGTCCAGCCTGAAAACCGATTTCCATATAAACTGCTGATATTACCTCTGTCAGTGCGTTCGCAGCATCATACAATTCTGAATTACGCTTCGGATCGTATTTAGCTACAATTTCCCCATACTGTGCAAATGCCTTTTCCATCCTGCTCTCATAGTCGTTAATCTCTGTATCCGGCTCATGACCGTATAGAAGATGATCTATTACATTCTTTATTTTTGCCCTTGCAAAAATTTTCTGTATATAATCCATGTTTATAACCACTCCTTTTTCCAATTTTCTAAAAAAATTCTTATATCTGGTGCAAATGCTGAATGCATTACTTATTCATTTTCGTCATCACATACTAGTTCCCACGACAAAACTGTTTCATCTGTAGTCAAAGGTACAATAGACCGAATAACATCTTTTCGATCATTGCCACTGATGTATAGCTCTGCTCGTATAATATTTTTTAGAAATTTACCATCAATAACGTAATTTCCTGTATCTTCAACACCTGTAACACGAAATCCATCGATAATTAAATCCAGCTTATATTTATTTATTAAAACTCTTACCCTATCCTTGCTGTTACTGTATACTTCTATTTTTATAGTATAATTCTTCATTGGTTGCACCGCCTTTTAGTAATATCAATTTCCCATTTTGGACATTTTTTGGACATTCTTGATTTTCTTATATATTCATGGTATACTACAAAACGCCAGAAGCAACGCAAACACGTTGTTTCTGGCGTATCATTATCGAGTGTTCGAGACCTTCCACTCGTAAAACAAAACTAAAGGAGAACAGAAAAATGAAAAACAATCAATCAGGCAAAGTGCTCTTCATAGCACAGGCGGCTATGATCGCCGCGATCTACGTTGTGCTGACTCTTATCGGCGCGTCATTCAGTTACGGAGAGGTTCAGGTCCGTATTTCCGAGGCACTGACCATTCTTCCGGCATTTACCCCCGCAGCTATCCCAGGTGTATTTTTAGGATGCCTGATCAGCAACATCCTTGGCGGATGCATTCTTCCGGATATCATCTTCGGAAGCCTTGCCACACTGATCGGAGCAGTTTTCACATGGATGCTGAGAAACAAGAGTAAATATCTTGCACCGCTTCCGCCGATCATTGCAAATGTGCTCGTTGTACCGTTCGTGTTAAAATACGGCTATATGGTGCCGCTTCCGATCCCGTTTATGATGCTGACTGTCGGAATCGGAGAGGTGATTTCCTGCGGAGTGCTGGGACTGATCCTGTACACAGCACTGAACAGATACAGAGGATTATTATTTAAGACAACTGTATAGTCTGTCATAAAAGGCAGTATCAAAAAGCTTCCCTAATGCGGTTCATTCCGCATCCGGGAAGCTTTTTTACTTGATACAGTTCAGTTCAAACTGTTACTTTATATATCCGATAAACACATTTCCACTGCTCTCCGTCTGACTTGCCAGCGTACTCATTCCCACTGTATGAGAACCGCCGTCGTCCGGATCGATATATGTGATATCTGTCGTTGTATATCCCGTCAGCAGAACCGCATGGCCCGAATCCACCAGCGCGATCACCGGGCATCCTCTGTTGATCACATAGAGCACCTGATCCAGCGTACATCCTGTCAGATCGACCTGATGGGCTTCATACTGCTCCATATACCGCTCGCAGGCCGCCAGCGAAGTTTCTCCGCTTTCTTTGCCAAATGCCGCCGCATCCGTAGAATATACAAGGTCTCTGTTCCCTCTCTCCCAGACATATTGCTGGTTTGACGAGATCACCACTCCGGATACTTCATTGGCCTTCTGGACTGCATATCCTGCCTTATCGTATACTGCAACCAGTTCACCCATGCCATACACGTAGAACTTTTCTCCGCTGTCGCCGCCGCTCAGAGTGACTGTGAGCGGTTCTCGGGAAGCAATCTGACCAGGTTTTACAAGCTCTGGCTCTGTATTACCGATTCCGTCTGCAAATGTCAGTCTTACCTGTGTCTCTTTAACATCTGTTGTATATGTCTCCAGTGAAATGGCTGTCTCTGCCCGCTCCTTATTATTGGTAATATATTCCTGAGAAGTAGAGTTGTACGCATCTCCTTCTTTAACAACGCGGTTAAGAGTCAGAAGGTTTCCGTCTATGAGGATATCTGTCGTATATATGCCCTGATCTTCAAATGAATACTGAGCCTCTGTCTCATTGTCGGAATTTCGTATCTCAATCTCATACATCGGGCTGATTTCTTCACCGGCGACTGTCACGCCTTCATCTGCAGAACGCGCTTTTCCAAATACAAAGTCTCCATTGATAAACCCAAGCGGACGTACGTTTTCGCCTTCTGCAGCATCTATCATATACGTATCACCACTTCTCAGATTCATCACACAGAGCCCGGAACCGGCTGTACCTGTACTATCATCCTTGCTATTTTCTCCTGCATTTTCTCCCGTATCTTCTTTGCCATTTTCCGAGCTGCCGTTTGTCTGGTACGCCATGAGATGTCCGTCATCCGATACGGCATACTGCTCTTCTGTGAGGCCTTCTGCCAGAGTCGTCTGCTCATCATTGCCCAGATCGATCTGATACAGGGTTCCGTCAGCAAGCACGTAGAGCATGGACTGATCATGATTATAGTATACCATTTTGCCAAGCTCATCTGCCGCAATTGCATAGGACTTGGTACTTGGTATAAATGCTTTCTCTTCGATCGCATTTGTATCCACACTGAAATAATAGATTCCGACCCCGACTTCTCCTTCATGATAGCCGCGGTTCATATAGCCGTAAACAGCAAATGCCAGATTTCCGTCATCATCCATACTGATGATCCTGACTGCATGCTGGTCATTCTTGCTTCGCATATCGCGGCCTTCCTGATCTGAAAAGCTGAACACTTCCGTCAGTTCATCCGCCTCACCATTGTACAGCCAGAGGTTTCTTTCCTGGACAAATGCAACGATCGTCTCATCACTGTTTGTCTCATACTGAATATCATCCTGTGATGTAATTCCGAACAGTATCCCATTGTCATCGAAGTCCGATGCGGTTCCCTGGAAAACCTGTTCCATGTCCCTGTTATAATCCAGCAGATAAATCGTATCTACAAGAAAGCGCACACGGAAGAATTCCTTTACATTATAAAGGTCCGTATCTCCGTTTTCATCCTGGCAGGAAACCTGGTACTTCGCAAGAATAGAAGTATATACCGTGTTGCTCTCCTTGATGCTCCACTCTACATTTCCGACAATCTCCGGTGAGAGATCTCCCCACTGCACATGCGTAACATCCGAATGGATATTGACCGTCTGATACGTTGTATTATCACTTTCTTCGCTCGGCTCCAGATGGCTTTCCAGATCCTCTGTTCCTTTTTTATTTATCGCTTTGTCGTGAAAATCCAGCGCATAAGCAAGGCACTCAGATGTTGTTAAATCCGACGGCGAAGCAATCCTTGTATAATAACTGACCGTCTCCTCGTCAGCTGTCAGAATCACCTTAAGCACCGCCTCCCGCACGTCACCAGAGAGAACATTTCCAACAGAAAGAGAAACTTGTTCTCCCTCGGCCGGTACATCTGCTTTGCCATCCGTGTACATATCCTCTCCGTCCAGCGAATATACCTCGTACCGGATATCTGAGATTTCATTTCCGTCCGCCTCTATATTCATCGTCAGCGACCCGTCTGAATTAAGCGGTGTGATCGTATCCCGCATAGCTGTGATATCCATATCCTGCACGTAACCGAAGAGCGGATTCACTTCTGTTCCATCTACCGTAAATGAAATCCGCGGAAGCGTAGGCGCCCCCATATCAACAATCTCGTCATCTGTTCCACTGTTTATGACCAGACTGCTGATCACAAGTGCCGCGATAAACACAGCGATCAGCACTCCTGCTTTGATGATCCTTCTTTTCATCCTTATTTATTCTCCCTTTTATCTGAAAGCAGACGCCCCAATGTCAGGTCAGCCTGCAGAAACTGTTCACATTTTATAATATCTTCCGCTGCTTTTTTCTCTTTTTGCTGCTCTGCGGTCCGGCTCCTGCCCGGATCTTTTCCGCCCTCTGGCACGTTTCCAGCGAACGTTTCTTTCTTCACCGCGCGGAGCAGAATATTCTTCGGTGTGTGCTCCATATCGATAAATTCGAGCACCTGTGTCTCATATCCCATACGCTCCAGATATTTCGCACGCAGGCCGTCAGTCACAAGAGCTGCAAAACGTTCTCTCAGAAGCCCGTAGTCCATAACCGGAGCAAGCATTTCCGAAACATCTCCTCTGATCTCCCCGCCGTTTCCATTCTCTCGTCTGCCGGAATCCGAAAGCTGTATATTCAGTTCATGCTGACAGCACGGTACCGAAAGGATCACTTTTGCGTTCCAGCCGATCGCCTTTGCCAGTGCATAATCTGTCGCCGTGTCGCAGGCATGGAGCGTGACGACCATATCCACCTGTTCGACACCTTTATAATCCGCGATATCCCCCACCAGAAACGTCAGTTTCTCATAGCCGTATTTATCTGCCAGTTCTCCGCAGTGCTCGATCACATCCTCTTTCAGATCCAGACCGATAATGCGGATATCATATTTTTTCAACTCATGCAGATAATAATACATGGCAAATGTGAGATAAGATTTTCCGCATCCAAAATCGAGGATCGTAAGCTCTCTCTCCTTATCGAGCTGCGGAAGAATATCTTCTATAAATTCCAGAAAACGGTTGATCTGACGAAATTTATCGGTCTTTGTTCTCACAATCTTCCCGTCCTCTGTCATTACGCCCAGATCTCTGAGGAACGGCACCGGAATTCCTTCTTCCAGGATATACTGTTTCTTACGGTCTGCCGCCTGCGCCTTCTCCCTGCGTTTCCTTCTCTTAACAGTAATCTTTCCTTTCTTACTGATGAGCACTGTATATATATCACTTACAGTCTCTATCTGCATCTGGCGGAACTGTTCCGCATATTCGGCAAACTGTACTTTGGCCTCCTCTTTTGCCAGATTTCTGTGAAATGCCTGTTTTGCCGTAAAAGCCTCGAACTGGAACAGCAGATTTCCTTTCTTCTCCAGCGGTCGGACTTTTACCTTTATTATGCCCTCTTTATCCCGCGGATTACTGATCACCGCACGGATAAAATCTATATTTAAAACTCTGTCGAGTAATTTTACAATATCTTCCATAAGTCTCCATTTCCACTATGATTCTATGAGAAATCCTTTTTCACGCAGCATTTTCCCGATCAGATCCAGCGTCTCTTCGCTGTCTGCCTCCACTGTATGATAATGGTAATCGGATGTAATATTTTTGAGCGGGCTGGATTTCCCGTTTTTTATATCGGCAATAAACTCCGCTACATTCCGCCTGGAAGTAATGTTAAGCTCCGCCTCCAGCCGTCCATATACTCTGTGGTTCACTATCACGTCACAGACTTTTCCTCCCAGATCGACAATGGCATTGAGTTCCTCTTCAAGCTGTTCATCCGTGTGCCTGACTTTAAAGACACGCCTTGCCAAATGCGGCTCATTTATAATATATCCCCTGTTTGTAGATATAATGTCATGTCCGGCTGCGCGGATCAGTGCAATGTCCTGAACGATCACTTGCCGGCTCACATCAAATGCGGACGCAAGCTCCTTTCCGGATACAGGTACATCACTGTTCCGGATACGGTCTACGATCGCGCTTCTTCTGTCTGAACCTGTCATCAGATCTCCTCCTACGTGTATCAAGGGCGTTAAAATACCTTTTGACGCCTTCACCATTATATATCAGAAAATCAAAAAAATCTTCCCCAAAAATGAGAAAAGCGCGCAGAACAGATCTTCTCTGTACATGCGCGCCGCTGAAAGTTTCTGTTCATTCTCACTCTACAGCATGCAGGTTTTTCATTGAAATGTCAAGTATAGATGCAGAATGTGTCAGCGCTCCGCTGGAAATATAATCCACTCCAAGCTCTGTCAGCCTTGCAATATTTTCTTTCGTCACATTGCCGGAGCACTCCGTCTCTGCCCGTCCATCGATGATCCGGATCGCCTCGCGCATCTCGTCAGGTGACATATTGTCAAGCATAATGATATCTGCTCCAGCATCGACCGCCTCGCGGACCATATCCAGATTTTCCACTTCCACCTCGATCTTCCGGACAAACGGCGCATAATCTCTCGCCATCTTCACAGCCTGTGCTACTCCGCCGGCGGCGCCGATGTGATTATCCTTCAGCAGCACACCGTCAGAAAGATTGTATCTATGGTTATATCCGCCGCCCACCCGGACTGCGTATTTCTCAAAAATCCTCATGTTCGGTGTAGTCTTACGTGTATCCAAAAGTTTGGTCTTACTGCCTTTTAAAAGCTCTGCCACCGAATGAGTGTATGTGGCGATCCCGCTCATCCTCTGGAGATAATTCAGCGCAACTCTTTCACCGGATAAGAGGACGCGAATGTCTCCTCTCACTTTTCCCATGAGCTGTCCCGCTTTCACCTCATCTCCGTCGCTGCAGAAAAACTCTGCCGCCGTATCCGCATCCAGCAGCTCAAATACCCTGCGGAACACTTCCAGGCCGGCTATGATCCCGTCCTGCTTGCAGATCAGGTCCACCTCGCCGGTAACCGCCTCTTTCATCACCGCATTTGTGCTCACATCTTCACTTGATATATCTTCCTTCAGCGCTTCCAGGATCAGATGATCTGCCTGAAGCGTCATTGTGATCTTATTCATGATCGTTCCCTGCTTTCTTCTGTTTTTCTTTATATCAGCGGATCCCATAAAACCGCTTTTCTGCTCTTCATTCAGGCCGTTTCGTCCAGCTGCTCAGCTTCCCCGCCTGCATCCAGCTCAGCCTCGATCTTCTGCGCGGCCCGCTTTGCAAAGACAAGACTCTCCAACAGGGAGTTGCTGGCCAGCCGGTTTGCCCCGTGAACTCCGTTGCAGCTCGTCTCTCCTGCCGCAAACAAATGCTCCATGGAGGTCTGGCTGTCACTGTCCACCCAGATGCCGCCCATGAAATAATGCTGTGCCGGAACGACCGGAATCCACTCTTTTGTCACATCATATCCCTCTTCAAGGCAGTGCTCGTATATATTCGGGAAATGGTTCAGGATCGTATCTTTGTCGATCCGTTCCATAGACAGCCAGACATGGTCTGTCCCGTCCTTTTTCATCTGTTCCCGGATTGCCGCTGTGACCACATCGCGGGGCTGAAGTTCGTCTGTGAAGCGCTTTCCGTTCTTGTCCAGCAAAATAGCCCCCTCTCCTCTGACAGACTCCGAGATCAGGAATCTCCTTCCCGGCTTCCTGGAATAAAGCGTCGTCGGATGGATCTGCACATAATCCAGATGTTCCAGACGTATCCCGTGCTTTTCGGCGATACGTAACGCATCCCCGGTCAGATGAGGATAATTTGTAGAGTGCTCATACAGTCCGCCAATGCCGCCGCTTGCAAGAATCGTGTACGGCGCATAGATCTTCAATACGTTTCCTTGAGCATCCTCTGCAATGATCCCTGCACACTGCATGCTGTCTTCTCCCGTCTGCCCATCTGTTCCTGCTACAATAATATCTGTCATAGTAGTGTACTCCATGATACACACATTTTCAAGAGAACGCACCTGGGCAAGCAGCTTGCTGGTGATCTCTTTTCCCGTCACATCCTCATGGAACAAGATACGCGGTTTGGAGTGGGCGCCCTCTCTGGTAAATGCATAGTCGTCCAGAAAGTTCTCATGCCCCTCTGACTGCTGTTTTTCCGTTTTTTTCTGAGCCTCCGGCGCATCCTGCTCCCTGCCGCTGTCTTTCCGCTCAAACTTCACGCCATATCCGATCAACTCCCTGATAATTTCCCTGGAACTTCGGATCATGATGTCCACAGACTCTTTTCTGTTTTCATAATGCCCCGCCCGCATCGTATCTTCAAAATAGCTCTCATAATCCGACTCATCTTTGAGCACACAGATTCCGCCCTGGGCAAGAAAAGAATCGCTGCTCTCAGCATCTTTCTTTGTAATGATAAGGACTTTCCTGTCCCGGGGCAGATTCAGGGCAGCAAAAAGGCCTGCTGCACCGGTTCCGACGATCACAACATCTGCCTGCATTTCTTTCTCCGTTTCCATATCCTCATTCTGTTTAAGATTTCTGTTCATTTTATCTCTCTTCTTTCTTCCTGTTGATCTGTTCCTTTGATCCGTTACCGTTTCAGTTGCTGCTGGTCCTGTCTCAGATGTTTCAGCCTACTTTGCCAGCTTCAACATTTCTTGTAGAGGTTTCTCCGATCCTTCCCGGAGCCTTTCATCCAGAATCACTTCATTTTCCCCGGTCTTTAAGACATGCAGGATTTTTTCCAGAGTGATCAGTTTCATATCCTCGCAGACCGGTACTGTATCAGTAAAATAAAACTTCTTGTCCGGATATCTCTTTTCAAGCTCAGCTCTGACTCCATTTTCTGTACATATGATAAATTCATCTGCGCTGCTCTCCCCTGCATACTTGATGATCCCTGATGTACTGCCCACATAGTCCGACATTTCCAGAACTTTCTGCGTGCATTCCGGATGGGTCAGCACTTCGGCATCCGGATGTTCTTCCTTCGCTTTTTGAATCTGGTCCGTCCGTATATTTTCATGGACCGGGCAGTAACCTTCATTGAAAATAAAATGCTTCTCCGGCACCTGTTCCGCCACAAAATGCGCCAGATTCCGATCCGGAATAAAAAAGACATTTCTGTTCGGAAGTGCTTTTACGATCTGCACTGCATTTGCCGACGTGACACAGACGTCAGAATATCTTTTCAATTCTGCTGTAGAATTGATGTAACATACGACTGCAACATCCTCGTATTTCGCTCTCACCCGCCGGATTGTTTCCTCATCTGCCATGTGGGCCATGGCACAGTCCGCATGGATATCCGGCATGAGTACTGTCTTGTCCGGATTGAGCACCTTGGCGCTCTCACCCATAAATGAAACGCCGCAGAAAATGATCGTCTGCTCCTTCAGACCCACTGCTGCTTTACTGAGATAAAAAGAATCCCCTATGTAATCCGCGATCTCCTGCACTTCGGGTCTGACGTAATAATGAGCAAGTATGACCGCGTTTTTCTCCTTCTTTAATTGTTCAATCTCTTCTCTGACTGTCATGTGTACACCTCTTTATCTTATTACAGTTCACATTCTCTGATCATAATACATCATTATACCGCTTGGTTTTACAGGTGACAAGACACATGAATTTACAAATATTTTACAGAAATTGCTCATACTTTCGGCAATACATACAGAAAGGCCTGCCCTACCTGCTGAAATATTTCAGCCTGGTATGGCAGACCCCTGTAGACTTTTTTGTTCACTGCATTATTTTCAGAGTTATGCTTCTTTTATATATACTGCTCTCGTGCGCTCCCCGTCATCCACGATCTCCACATCCGGAAAGCTCTGGATATACTGTTTAAACTGGGAGAAGCCATAATCCCGTACTTTGAAATCCCCGAATTTCATCCGGATCCGGTTTCCGAGAGAACTGAGCGCGATCCCGTATCTGCCGCTGCCTTTGATCTGCTGCAAAATATATTCCTCCAGCATCTCTTTCCGGCTCTTGTCCTCATATAATGTCACAGAAACCTTTGTGCCTTCCTGGATCAGTTTCAGCTTCGGCAGCGTTTCCAGAAATTTCGACAGAAGACTATAGCCGTAGCGCCGCACATCAAAGTCCGGATACAGCTTGACCAGACGGCTTCCAACCTCGCCCAGTCCGGTCTCACGATCGTCATTCTGATTCTCTGTGATGATCTTGACCACAGCCTCCTCGATCTGCTCTTTAGACACTGCCGTCCGCTTCTTCTGCTCCTTCCCGTGAACGTGATGAGCCGTGTTCTTTTCCTCCCGCTCATCCTTATCCATCGTACTATCTTCAAGCAGCAGCTCCAACTCTGTAAATATATCACAGGCCTTACGGAATGGAGACGGCGTTTTGTCTTCCCCCATCCCGATCACTGTCTTTCCGCTCTCGCGCAGACGGCTTGCCAGCCTGGTAAAATCGCTGTCACTGGATACCAGGCAGAACCCTTCCAGATCGCTCGTATACAGCATGTCCATCGCATCGATGATCATAGCTGAATCAGTCGCATTTTTCCCGTATGTGTAGCTGAACTGCTGGATCGGTGTGATCGAATTCTGCAGAAGTTCCTCTTTCCAGCTTGCATTATTCGTCTTGGTCCAGTCGCCGTAGATTCTCTTATATGTCACTTTCCCGTATTTTGAAAGTTCATCCAGGATCGGCTGGATATATTTTGCAGATACATTGTCTGCATCGATCAAGAGCGCGAATCGGTCTTCCATGTCATGTATTCCTCCCCCTGCATATTCTTCCATTGGAAACAGCCATTCTCGTAAATCATATAACTGTGGGCAGATCCCTCTTTGGGGATCGATACAGATCCCGGATTCAGATACCGGTATCTGTTCCCATTCGTATCCGTAAGTTCCTCACATGCCGGTATATGTGTATGCCCGTTCAGCAGGATATCTCCGTTCTTTATCGGCGGAAGATGCTTCGGATGATATATGTGTCCGTGAGTGGCAAATATGCTGATGGTTTCCATACACGTATCTGTCCGCTCCGGTTCCGCTTTCTGATCTTTCGCTCCGCCAGCCGGAAGTTCGAGGAGGCAGTAATCCGCGAGAATCGGGAACTCTAACACCATCTGATCCACTTCCGTATCGCAGTTTCCCCTCACGCATAAAAGATGTGTTTTCATCGGATTAAGCATAGCGATCACCTCTTTGGGCGCATATCCCTCCGGGAGATCATTTCTCGGTCCATGATAGAGAATATCTCCCAGTATCAGCAGCCTGTCTGCGCCTTCTCTTCGGTAAGCTTCCAGCATCTGCTCACAGTAAAATGCAGAGCCGTGAATATCTGATGCGATCATTAATTTCATATACTGAATGTCCTGCCTTTCTCTTTTCTCAAGCCGTTTCTATCCCCTATCTTAACACACCGGATTTTTCTTGTAAATCACCCCCTTGACAACGGTGCTATACTGTAGATGTAACAAAGAAATACACTTAACAACACCTATTTGTTAATACAAAGTTGAAGGCTGCTAAGCGTGATTCAGTGATTGGAGGAAAAGATAAATGAATACTTTAAAAGCTGAAAAAAGAGACATGACAATCAAAGCCAAGAAACTTAGACGTGAGGGATTTGTTACAGGCTGTATCTTCGGCCGTGAGATGAAAGAGTCCATTCCGCTCAAGATGACAAAAGGCGATGTGGAGAAGCTTCTCAAGACAGAAGGTAAAGGCGGCAGGATCCGTCTGGAAGTTGACGGAGAGCCATACGATGCCCTGATCAAAGAGGTTGACTTTAATCCGTTAAAAGGCGGAGTAGATGAGATTGATTTCCAGGCACTCGTAAGCACCGAGAAAGTTCACTCATCTGCAGAGATCCATCTAATCAATGCGGACAAACTGGTAGCAGGCGTACCGCAGCAGATGCTCCATGAAGTAGATTTCAAAGCGCTGCCGTCAGCTCTGGTTGAGAAGATCGAGCTGGATGTCGGCGATCTGAAAGTCGGCGATACGATCCGCGTAAAAGATCTTGACATTGCAAAAGATAAAGATGTTGATGTGACAACTGATCTGGAGGCAACAGTAGTTACTGTTACAGAAGTACATGTAGCTGCGGCTGATACAGAAACAGACGAAGAAGCCACAGAAGAATAAGATTTATTCGTATTTTTCGTACCGGCTTGATATTCCAAGCAAAGTCTGAAACACAGTTAGGCAAGCCGCCTGACTCACGTATCCGCAGACAGAGAAAAAGGTTGATACCGGCTCCGGTTACAGGAAATAACTCAAAGTAACAAAGCAGGAAAATGACTAAAACCAAGTGAAAAAATGCGGAACTCGCAATTGCTCAAACAACCGCATTTTTTCACTTAACGTCATTTCCCTGCTTTTAACTTTTCATAATTTCCTTCCACAGTCGCCGTTCTCAACCTTTTTCTCTGTCTGCGGAAGGCACATCAAAGTGGCTGTACCCATCTGCTTTTTGACGTTTTACCAATTATCAAACCGTTACGAAATACTTATATCAACAGGAAGAAATCAGAACTTTTCCGACTAAGATTTATATGAATTCTAACTGATAAAGAATCAGTTAAGCCAAGGGTTCGAATTCGAGCCGAAATGATTTCTTTGACTTTCATATTTGTCGAAGTGACTGCCGAATTCGATAAAGTAGAATTTTTCACAGCACGATATCATCCACTTTCTGAAACTCATCCATTGTAAAGGACTCCACCGTATTCCCATTCACCAGATAGAACCGGTCTCCTGCATACAGGCCGCGGACATCTCCGTATAACGTCAGTTCTCTTGAAAACACTTCCCGGAATCCGTTTTCGTCATAGGTAAAGATAAAGTATTTTGTTGTATCTCCATATGCCATAAATCCGAAAAGATTTTTTTCTACATCGACGAAAACTGCCTTATAATTATATCCCACGTCTGTTCCGTACAGGTCTTCCAGGACATAATTCTCTTCCTCGTTTACATCGGCCGGATCGGATATATCGAACATGGATATTTTTACGCCGTCCGTTGTCACGCTCTCTTCATCCACATCCATCCCGATCCCGAGAAGCTGCCCGTCTCCATAGGGATGGAGATATTCAGAGAAGCCCGGTATCTTCAGCTCTCCGATAATCTCCGGATCCGACGGATCAGAAAGATCTACAGAGAAAAGAGGATCAACCTGTTTAAATGTCACAAAGTATCCCACATCTCCCATAAAGCGCGCTGAATATACACTTTCGTCTTTCGCCAGGTCATGGATTTCTCCGGCGATTTCCAGATTTTCATCCAGTACGTAGAGGGAGTTGCTGTCCTCCTGCTGTCTTTCCCCGGTATCTCCACTGAAAAACCTTGCGATCCCGCCACCCCCGCTGCTGACCGGACTGACTGTAGTCACTAGCCTGAGGTATCCGTTATATTCATCGATACTGAAGGAATCATTCAGCGTTCCGTCCACCTTTGCCTGAGCTTCGCCCTGAAGTATGCCGTCCTTGTATGCGACCTTGCGGATCGAGGTCTGGGTGACCTCTGCATCGTCCTGCCCGTACCAGCCCTCTGTCACATAGATGTTTTCCGTACTTACATAACACATACCGCTGCTGCCGAACACTGCTTTGCTGTCTGTTTTCTCCGACGGATCTTCGAGTGAGAAGGATGTGATCACTGTATACTGGTCTCCCATCTGTCTCTGCGGCATATAAATATCTGACGCCGCCATCGTACTTCCCTGCACTTCCGGGATATAGGCGGCTGTATCTGCACGAGATGCCGCCGCATCCGCGTAAAAATTACTGATCACATATACATAGCCGTCTCTCACACGCATCGTATTGTAATATCCGCTCTGAGAAATATTTCCCACTTTCACTGGGTTCGTCCTGTCGCTTATATCATACACGAGCGCATTTGTATAATCTCTGTAATTATTGTAATATCCATCCTCGTCAACACTGGGTTCCGTCCTGGTATACATTATGACCAGTCTGTCATCCTGCACATAAAGTTCTATTATATAACAGTCGTCCGCCATACGGATCTCTGCCAGTTCTTCCATCTCTGCCGACTTGATCCCGACGATTTCAACCGCCTGGCCGTTCACAATATACAGGCTGCTGCCATCCGTCTTTACAATATCTGCTTCGCCGACTCCTTCTTCTCTCACATTCGTATCAGAATAACTGTTTCCTGAATCTCCCGCAGATGCTGCACTCCCGCTGTTCGAAGCGCTTCCAGACGCTGCCGAATCCGCTGTTGACGCCGACTCCTCCAAAATTCCGAATCGGCTGAAAATACCTGCGTCTGTTTCTGACTGCTCCCGCTCTGCCTGAATATATTTATATATTTCATCGTAGCTCTCTGCTGATGCGATCATACTCTCTTCCATTTCGATATCCGCAGATTCTCCGCTGTCTGAGGACGCCCCGGCTGCACTGTCCGACGAGCTGGCCGTCATATCTGATGTTTCTGAAGTTTCCTGCGAGAAGTGCAGATAACTGCCTGCAATACCGACTGCAATGCACAGACACGCAGCAACAGCTCCGGTAATATATTTTCGTCTGAGTCTCCGTTTCTTCTCTGTTTTCGCCGCCTCGAGCTTTTTCTCCACAGCGTCCGGGTGGATCGACGCCGGGATTCCCGTGTTTTCTGCCATTGAACGAATGAGTTCTTCCAATTCCTTTTCCCGCTCTTCCATATCCATCCTCCTCTCCATCTCCACTATGTTTCCGGATCAATGATCTTTCTCATCTTTTCCAGCGCGCGCTTTTTCTTCGACCGGACTGTTGCAGGATTATATCCCGTCATCTTTCCGATCTCTTCACTCTGATAACCTCCGAATACAGAAAATGCCACGATGATACGTTCTTCTTCTCCAAGGGCGCCAAACGCCTCTCTCACATCATGCTGTCCCGCATAATCCGGTTCGCTGCAGAGTCTTTTCTCCATCTGAAGATTTTCTCTTTCCTTCCCCTGGTCCGCCATCCCGGACGCTTTCCGCTGTTCACGCAGAATCTTTCTGCATTGATTATTCAGGATCGTGAACATCCAGTTCCTGAAAGATTCATCTTTCCTCAAATATTTCATTTTCTCCCATGCAGTCATTACGGTCTCGCTCACGGCATCCTCTGCATCCTGACGATGCCGTATCGTATAAAGAGCAAATTTATACAGCTCCGTATAAATTCCCGCATATAGCTGTGAAAATGCTTTTACATCTCCCCTTTTCGCCCGCTTAATGAGCTGAAGCTCCTCCTGCGGCTCATTCCCGTTCCCATTCATCCGCACCCCTCCTCTCGTGCAGTATTTTCCTGTGTTATATTAGAGTCAGATCATATATGATTTGTTGCACAAATAACAAAAAAACAGCAGACCAAAAAGTCTGCCGTTCTTCATATCCACTCACGCGTAATGCCGCACTCTGAGCCCGATTCCCATCATCTCCGCCAGCCTGCGGCTTGCTTCAATGTCGCTCTCCGATAATACATCCACCACTGTGAATTGCACACTCTCAATGCATTTTGCACATTCAGATGCAAATTTAAGCATACCTTCAAACGCATCGTCAAATTTCGGCCGCGTAACAGCCATATATTTTTCCGCTGTTGGTGCATTCAGACTGATAGACACACAGTCCGCAACTTCCGCCAGCTCCGGAACCACGTCTCTCCCATGGTAAAGATTAGCCAGCCCGTTCGTATTCACCCGCACCCGGATACCATATTTTTCTTTCGCATACTTTGCAGATGCAGTCAGTATGTCAAGGGCACAGGTCGGCTCCCCGTAACCACAGTAAACAAGCTCCTCGTAGCCGGTAAAATCAAATGCATCCAACGCATCCAACACTTCCTGAAGCCCCGGATCTCCTTTGTGCCAGAGCGTATCCGCCTCGCCCACACTGTTCCGATGGCTGCGGATACAGAATGTACATGCACAGTCACATTTGTTTGTCAGATTCACATAAACATTATTTTTATACGTATATAAAATATCCGCCATTTTTCCCCTCCTGGGATTTTTCACTTCCCTGCAGCTGCCGGATCCGGACATTGGCCCGGAACCGTTCAGGAATTACTGATCCAGCCTGTTCTTCTCTCCGAGCATCCACAGATATTTTTCATAGTCCACACCGTCATTTCTCGGTACATGATTCTTTACAGAATCCCGGATTGCCTGCTCAATCATCTCTCCTGCCAGTTTCATCGCATCCGGAAGACTATCGCCGCGCGCCCGTCCTCCTGCAATTACCGAGGCAAACAGATCTCCTGTCCCCGAAAAGCTCTCCCCGATAAACGGAAATGCAGAGAATGAGACATTCTTTTCCGTCACTGCCAGGTTGCCCATCATCTCCTGTCCGCTCTCCTCATCAGCGAAACGGATTCCCGTGACAAGAACTTCTTTTGTTCCTCCTGTCATCAGATTTCTCGCCATCTGTTCAGCCACTGTCACCAGATGTTTTTCCTCTGTCATCACCTTTATCATATGGTAGTCCGTGCCTGTCAGAAGGCATAATTCCGTCAGATTTGGAGTAATGATATCTGCACGGGAAACAAGAGATTTCATCTCAGCCACCAGCTCGGAGGTAAAGATAGGATAACGGTTCCCATTATCTCCCATTACGGGATCTACCAGAAGAAATGTATCCTTCTCATAAAATATATCCAGAAACTCAAGCACTTTCCTGATCTGATGCTCTCCCGACATAAATCCTGTATAAATGCCGTCGAAATGCACCTGCATCTTTTCCCACTCTTTATATATGAGTTCCATCCTGTCTGTATAATCATCACAGTAATAATTCGGATAGCCGGTCTGTGCACTTAAGACCGCCGTTGGAAGCGGACATGGCTGCACTCCCATCGCGGCTATTGCCGAAATTGCCGCTGTAAGGGAACATTTCCCGAAACCGGACAGATCATTGATCACTGCTATCTTTTTTGTCATGTCTTTATTCCTGCTTTCTCAATTTTTATCTGCGCACAATGATATCACTCACCTGGATATTTCAAAACAGCCAGTTATTCCATTTTTGACCGTACCACTAAAAAAGAGCCCGAACGTTCCGAGCCCCTTTCTGCATTTAAGTATTATTTTTTACTCTACTTCCTCCGGCTCCATGCTTCTTACATGTCCGTCATTTTTTCTTATGTCATATTTCTGACTGTATTCATTGAAATATGAGTAGTATTCCATCCCATCGGCAGCATATACTCTGGAATTATGAATATGGATATCCGTATCATCCTCTCCCGCTTTCGTCAGAGCTGTCATTGCACTCGCGCAGTGCGATGCGATACGCGTGAAACTATTAAGGATATCCGTAAATACCGTTCCCTCTTCCAATCCGCAGGCTCCACTGCTCAGTCGTCTCACATGGTTATGTTTCAGCTCATCACATAAAGTAGTGATCACAACGCCAAGCGGCGCCACCTTTTTGGCCTCTTCTTTATCGTCATTCATAAATACGCGGCAGGTCACGTTGATGATCTCGCGTACTGCCTCCATGACCACATTCAGCTCATCGCGGGCCTCCTCAGAAAATTTGGTATGCTTCTCATTCATCTCATTAGATGTATATGCGATAAACGCCGCATGATCGCCGATCCGCTCAAAATCACTGATCGTACTCAAATACAACGATACCTGGCGCGATTGAGCCGTAGTCAGCCCCACTTTCGTGAGTTTCATAAGATACACCCCAAGTTTAGTCTCGTATTTATCGATCAGATTTTCTTTACGCTGCACCTTTTCAAACTTATCCTGCTGGTACTCGTTGAGCAGGTTCATCGCCCGGTTTACATTTTTCCGGACTTTTTTTGCCATTCCCGACATCACGCGGTGACACTGTCCGATCGCAAGGGCCGGATAAGTCACCAGGCGTTCATCGAGAAGACCGAAGTCTGCCTCGTCCTCTAACTCTTCTTTTGAGTCTTTCACCAGAGTGCAGACCAGCTTCTCAAGCTTCGGAATAAACGGGAATAAAATGCATACTGTAGCCACTCGGAATACTGTGTTCAGAAGTGCGACTGTCACCGGCGTCATGATCATATCCATAAATGTAAAATGTACAACAGCATTCACACTGTAGAAAACAATTCCCCAGAAAATAAGGCCAATCAGGTCATTCAGCAAGTAGATCAGCGCTGTCCTCTTACCGTTCTTATTTGCCCCGATCGAAGATATCAGAACAGGACAGGCTGCCCCCACGCCAATGCCAAGCACGATCGGAAATGCGCTGGCAAAAGTAAGGATTCCTGTTACAGACAAAGCCTGGAGCACACCGACTGCGGCAGATGCGCTCTGCAGGATCGCTGTGAATACGATCCCTACCAGAATACCCATCAGCGGGTTTGAAAACATCGTCAGCATCCCGACAAATATCTCATTTTCCCTAAGCGGCTCCACTGCTCCGCTCATCATCTGCATTCCCACCATCAGGATAGCGAAGCCAAGCATGATGTTTCCTATATTTTTATAGACTGACCGTTTACTGAACATTCGGAAAATGATACCGATCACGGCCACCACTGCTGAAATCGTTGATGTGGACAGAATTGCCGCCACACCCCCGGTTCCTTCGATATAGGACAAGCACAAAATCCATCCTGTAATACTTGTTCCTATATTTGCTCCCATGATAATACTGATTGCCTGTCTCAGTGTCATCATCATGGAATTTACAAAACCGATCACCATTACCGTAGTCGCGGAAGAAGACTGGATCACACAAGTGACTCCGGTCCCTAACGCAACTCCTTTGACCGGTGTGTTCGTCATCTTATAAAGAAATGCTTCCAGCTTATCGCCGGCTACCATTTTTAACCCGTCTCCCATCAGCAGCATGCCATACAGGAACATTGCCACGCCGGTAAGCAGGGACAGGATCATTGAAACTATTTCCATAATTTTCTCTTTTGCTGCAGGTCATTCCTGCCATACTGTTTCTCTGTTCGCATTGCATTTAAATATCATTGCATATAAACTACGCCTAAAACCAGGCAGGCTGCACCGGTTTCAATACTACAGCCGAGTGCCGCCCCATATTGAGCACGATCTCGCCGTTTTCCACGATATACTCGTCATAGGCCGTTGTATATCCTTCTTCATATGTGTAGATCAGGCGTTTCATCCTGCCTTCTTTGTGTACTCCTGACAGCCACACCGGCACTGTCACCTGTTTTAATTCCTTGCTGTTATTGAGCACGACAACAATCTGTTCATCCTCCTGGAACCTTGCGTATGCGAGTACATTATGATCCGCATGAAGGAGTTTGATAGAACCCTTTCTCAAAGGCTTTTCCTCTTTATGTATCCTTATCATCTCTTTGTGGAACTCCAGAAGCTCTTTGTCTTCCCGCCCCCATGGATACGTCCTCCTGTTGTCCGGATCTGTAAAGCCGCACAATCCCACTTCATCACCATAGTAGATCGTAGGCGCTCCCACCCATGTCATCTGGACCGTAACCGCTTCTCGCATAACCGCCTGGTTGATTCCTTCCTCAGCTGCCTTTGCGCCGACATGCTCTGCACGGCCAACGATATGGTTCGTCCGTGTCAGGAATCTTGAATGATCATGATTGGACAGTTCGTTCATCGCCACCTGGAGCGACGGTGTGAGCATGCTGGCCATAAAGTGGCGCATCGCACCCACAAAATTATCCGGATTGCCCCACAGATCCGTACGCCTTTCGTCACTGTGCTTTTCCATCCCCGTAAGGAACCAGGTCAGCGGTTCCATGAACGCATCATAATTCATCACGCTGTCCCATTCGTCGCCCTGAAGCCACTCGATCGGATCCCCATAGTGCTCGGCAAGGATCAGCGCATCCGGATTCGCCTCTTTCACTTCTTTTCTGAAGCGTTTCCAGAACATATGGTTATATTCATTACTGCAGCCCAGATCCGCCGCCACGTCAAGGCGCCAGCCGTCTACATTATAAGGCGGAGAAACCCATTTCTTTCCTATATCCATGATATACTGCTCGAGTTCCGGTGAATCCTCATAAGCCAGCTTCGGCAGAGTATCATGTCCCCACCATCCGTCATAGCTTCCGTTATACGGCCACGCTTCATCGCGGTCATCATGGAAATGGAAGAACTCCCGGTACGGGCTGTCCACACTCACATAAGCTCCTTTCGGATATTCCGGCTGCGGTTCATAGATCCGCTCCCGGTCCAGCCATTTATTAAATGATCCACAGTGGTTGAACACTCCATCCAGAATCACGCGCATCCCGCGTTTGTGCATTTCATCCACCAGCTTTGCAAACAGCTCGTTGCTGGCTTCCAGGTTGCGGATGTCTCCCACTCTCTTCTGATACTTTGTGGCGTGGATATTATCCTGAGCTCCTTCGGGCAGCGGCTCTCCTCCATCAGCCACGATCTTTCCGTAATGAGGATCTATATAATCATAATCCTGAATATCATACTTATGATTGGAAGGAGATACAAACAGTGGATTGAAATAGATCACTTCAATTCCCAGATCCTGCAGGTAATCCAGTTTATCCAGTACCCCCTGCAGGTCTCCTCCGTAAAAGTTTCGGATATCAAGCGCCTCCGGCACCTGGTTCCACTCCTTTATCTTTTTGCTCGGAGCCCCGATATAGATATATTCGTTATCTTCCACATCATTGGTCGGATCTCCATTGTAGAAACGGTCCACAAAAATCTGATACATGACCGCGCCTTTCGCCCACTCCGGCGTCTTAAATCCCGGCACGATCGTGTAGGCATAATAATCCTCTCTGTGATCCGATACACCGTAACGGTTATAAAACCATATCTGTTCACCACTCTTGATCTCAAATGAGTAGTGAAACGGCTCCTCGCCCAGCTGCCATTCGATCTCGTAGAAGTCAAATTCATCTCCAGCAGAAATCTTCCACATGGAATAGCTGCGGTCACCAGTCAAAAGACTTACCTCTTCCACGTCATTGTGTGCTGTGCGGAAACGCAGTGTGATCTTTTCATTTGCTTCCGGTTCTGCAGGGATCACATAATCCTGCGTACCGTCGCAGAACAGCGCTTCTCTGTTCATAGCATCAAGCCTCCTCTTTTTCGCTGTCCTCAAATAAAGCTTCAAACTCGTCTCTCGTGATCTTCTCTTTCTCGAGCAGAAGTTTGGCACACGCGTCAAGCACATCATGATGTTCCTGAATGATCGCACGCGCTTTCAGATAGCACTCATCAATGATCCTCTTCACTTCTTCATCTATCGTTCCTGCGACTTTTTCGCCATAGCCCCGCGACGTATGTCCAAAGTCGCGTCCGATAAATACCTCATCACTGTCGTTGTCATAGTTGATCAGTCCGAGTCTCTCGGACATACCAAACTTAGTGATCATGGATTTGGCGATCGCAGTCGCCTGTTTGATATCCTGGGATGCTCCCGTTGTGATATCGTCAAATATCTCCTCTTCAGCCACACGGCCGCCAAGAGCCACTGTGATCTCCTGAAGCATATGCCCCTTCGTATTAAACATATCATCATGCTCCGGCAGAGGCATTGTATAACCTCCGGCACCACCTGTCGGAATGATCGATACACTGTATACAGGCCCCACATCCGGAAGTACATGGAACAGGATCGCGTGTCCTGCCTCATGATAGGCTGTAATCCGCTTCTCTTTCTCAGATACAATACGGCTCTTCTTCTCCGCACCAATGCCAACCTTTACAAATGCATGGCGGATATCCTGCTGCTGGATATATACGCGATTGTCCTTCGCTGCAAGGATCGCCGCTTCATTTAACAGGTTCTCCAGATCAGCGCCTGTAAATCCTGCCGTTGTCTGGGCAATCTGTTTCAGGTCTACATCTTCACCAAGAGGTTTATTCTTTGCATGGACTTTAAGGATTTCCTCTCGTCCTCCCACGTCCGGACGGCCTACGATGACATTGCGGTCAAAACGTCCCGGCCTTAAGATCGCCGGGTCAAGGATATCCTTGCGGTTTGTCGCTGCCATAACAATAATTCCCTCATTTACACCAAAACCGTCCATCTCCACCAGGAGCTGGTTCAATGTCTGTTCTCTCTCATCATGTCCGCCGCCCAGACCGCTTCCGCGTCGTCTTGCTACGGCATCGATCTCATCGATAAACACGATGCATGGTGCATTTTTCTTCGCATCCTGGAACAGATCGCGCACGCGGGATGCCCCTACGCCGACAAACATCTCTACAAAGTCCGAACCTGAGATACTAAAGAACGGAACTCCCGCCTCGCCTGCAACTGCCTTTGCCAGCAGTGTCTTACCAGTTCCCGGAGGGCCCTCAAGAAGAACTCCTTTCGGGATCCTCGCACCAACCTGCACATATTTTTTCGGTGATTTGAGGAAATCTACAATTTCTTCCAGTTCTTCCTTCTCTTCCTTCAGGCCTGCCACGTCCGCAAACGTCACCTTGATCTCATTCTGGTTCGTCATCCGGGCACGGCTCTTGCCGAAGTTCATCGCCTTGGCATTGGCTCCGCCGCCCTGCCGGTTCATCAGATAGAACAGCAGCAGCACTGCGGCCAGCGTGATCAGCAGCGGAAGAAGTACTGTTGTAAACACAGAATCTTCCGGCACTGCCGACAGGCTGTATGCTACTCCGTTGTCATCAAGCAGGTCTTCTACAGTCTCCACGTTTGATACATTGACAGACCTTGCTTCATTCTCATCTTTCAGCATAAAGGACACCGTACCGGTAGGCACGGCGCTGTTCTGATCGATATATACGTCCGTCACGTTTTCTTCCTGCACTTGGGAGACAAAATCCGTATATGTCATCTCCTGCCGGTGTATCTGCATCCGGCTTGCCATCCAGAGCGCCGCTACCACGATCACAATGAACATCAGTATCGTGGAGCCGCTGACGCCCCTGTATTTCCTGTTATTGTCCAAGTCCTATACTCCTTCCTATTCCAGACCTTCCACCACGCCGATGTAAGGAAGATTTCTGTATTTCTGGGCATAATCAAGCCCATATCCCACTACAAATTCGTCCGGGATCTCAAATCCGCAGTAATCGACTTTCACGTCTTTGACTCTTCTGTCCGGTTTGTCCAGAAGGGTGCACAGTCTCATGCTGGCCGGATTTCTCTTTTTCAGCACGTCGATCAGATAATACAGTGTATTGCCTGAATCAATGATATCCTCTACGATGAGCACTTCTTTATTCTCGATGGATTCATCAAGGTCTTTAGCAATGCGCACCACGCCGCTGGATGCAGTCCCGTCCCCGTAGCTTCCCACGCACATGAAGTCCATGGAAACAGGCACGGTGATCCGTTTTGCCAGCTCGCACATAAAGAATACGCCGCCTTTTAACACACAGATCAAATGAACCTGTTTGCCTGCATAGTCCTCGCTGATCTGCTGCCCAAGTGCTCTGATCCTCTCGTCAACCTTCTCCTCTGGGATCAGTACCCTGATCGTTTCTGACATTTCTCTTATCCTCCGTTATCTTTATCTCAAGAATCTTCTCTGTCCTGTTACTGATCTGACAGGCACGGCTCATCCTGTGCCCGGGTATCCATACGATATGCTGCCCGTCTGCAACAAGAAGCATCTCATCCCGCTCTTTTTTAGGAATCTTCTCATTGATGAACCAGGACTTCAGTTTCTGGCGGCTCCCTTTATCATCTACCACCAAAAAGTCCCCGCTATGCCGTGTCCGCACAGAAAGATTACATTTTATTATATCATAATCGATCCATTTCGTGTAGCTTTTTTGTGGGATCTCTTTTGCTTTTCCAGCCTCGGAAATATCCACAAACCTGCAGCTCACTTCACGGATTCCGTCAGGCAGCACAGTTATTCCGGGAATATTGAGCCGGATCTCATCCTCCAGTGCAGCTGTACACCCCGGTTCCGTTTCTCTGCTGATCACAACTCCGCGGTATGTCCGCTCTGCGGTCACATTCCCCGGCAGATCCAGCTTTCTGCCGCACTGTCTGTCAAACAGATCCATAACTGCATGCAAATGCACGGCACCAATATCTTTCTCACTTCCACGGACAGATGCCAGACACTCTTTTACGAGCATTTTCTGCACAGCCGGCATCTCCTTTTTCAGGTGCGTGCCATCTATATGCACACTTTCGTATCTGCCGCGCACGCGGTCTCCTGTAACATGCATGTGCTCCGACGTCCGGCTCTTTTCTTCCTGCTCTTTCTGGCCTGGTATTTCCACGCACCGCTCCCACGCAGCCTCTGTACCTTTTTCCAGATACTCCCACACTTCCTGTGCCTGCACAGAGAGTTCTTCCAGATGACGGACCGCGCCTTCATTGACCTGCTCCTTAAGTGCCGGCAGAATATTATGGCGGATGCGGTTTCTTGTATAGCCATCTTCCTCATTAGTCGCATCCGTACACCATGCGATCCCCTGCTCTATCAGAAAATTTTCAATCTGTTCTCTGTCGAGACCGAGAAACGGACGGATCCATTTTCCCTGAACAGGACGGATCCCGCACAGTCCTTTCAGGCCGGTTCCCCGTGCAATATTGAGGAGCACAGTCTCTGCATTATCATCTCTGTGGTGAGCGGTCGCGATCTTTGTGCCTCCGTCTTCCCTGCACATTGTCTCAAACGCCTCCCGCCGGACCATACGCCCCGCCTCCTCTGGAGATTGTTTCCTTTTTTTGGCGATCCATTCCACATTTTCATGAAAAAACCGGCACGGTACTCTTAAGCGCTCACACAGTTTCTTTACATAATCCTCATCCGCGTCCGCCGCTTCGCCTCTTATGCCATGATTGACATGACACGCTTTTATCTCAAATCCCAGCTTTTTTTGCAGATTCCAGAGTATAAAAAGCAGGCATACCGAATCCGCTCCTCCCGATACGCCTGCAATCACGGTATCTCCTGCTTTGATCATACCGTGCTTCCTGATAAATATTTCTGTCTGTTCTATTATATCCTTCATCATAAGTAAACTATAACCAATTCATTTCTAATTGTAAAGATTACAGTTCAGTCTTTCCATATTCCCACTGCCATCACAGTCATATCATCCGCCGGTTCTTTCCCTGTCCAGGCAAGTACCTGTTCCAGTACATGGTGAGCCATCTCTTTCGGGTTTGCGATCTCAGTCCCCTGTATGATCGTCTCAAGCAGAATATCCTGCTCTCCCACCGGCAGGGCATCCAGCACACCGTCAGTGACCATGATCACAAAGTCACCGTCTTCAAGCTGCCGCTTTACCGAGTCGATCTCAATATGGTTCATTACTCCGATGGGCAGACTTGTGGAACTCAAGTGCTCCACGTGGTCTTTCTTCTTAATAAATGTAGAGGAAGCCCCCGCCTTTATAATCTCGCACTCACCAGTATACAGATCGAAGACAGTCATATCTACCGTGGAATAATGAATTTCTTCCCGTCCTATGACCAGCGTTGTATTGATCATCTGGATCGCCGTCTTTTCGGGGAATCCTGCACTCAGCAGTTCCTCCAGAAGTTCGACGACAAGGGTGCTCTCCCTGCACGCCGCTTCTCCTGACCCCATACCGTCCGACAATACTACGGCATATCTCCCGCCTGGCAGCTCCATGAGAGCAAAATTATCCCCGGATACCCGGGCGCAGTCCTTTCCAATCCTGGCCGTGCCATGCATAACATAAAATGACGGGCCCTCCACACACACCACTGTCATATATTCATTTCCGATCATCTGCGCACTGTCACCGGGCAGAACGAATTTGCGCCCCGCGCACTCTGTGACCGCACTCACGACCTCCTTGACGGTAACCTTCTGCTTTTTCATACTTCTGGCAGTAACATGAATCTCATATTTTCCCTCTCCGTTCATAAAAAAATAAATATATAATACGCGGAGCCCTTTCTTCTTAAGTGCCGTCATAATCTTCTTTTCAAGCCTTTCATCGGTAACGATGCTGTTTTCAAGCTCCCGCGCCGTATTCTCGATCATATCAGCAAAGGTATCCATCTGAATGGCGCAGCTCTCTCTGCTCCGCGCGATCCGGTTGACCCACATAATATTCTGTCTCGCGTCGTGAAAGCCGGCCAGCATCTCCCGCAGGAACCGCGGCGCCATGATGCAGCGCTGCATCAGCTTCCGCTTCACCTCCGTATTAAGTTCATTGCCGTACTGATCCACTGCCGAGAGGATCTCATATCCCATCTGATACGTATGCACGAAATTCTCTCCCCAGCACCAGCCGCATTTTTCACACTTTCCGCACACTTTTTCCCTGACCCGGGTAAACATCTCCTCTATTTCTTCATTGGAAAATGCTTTTTTCTTTTCCTCAAGCCCCAGAAATGTCCGTGAGAGCTGCTTCAAAGAATGTGCATACTTTTCTATCTGTTCCACATAGGGGCTGCCGTGAAGTGTCTGTCCTTCACTCATGGTTTATCTCCTTTCCAACTATATAGGCCTGCTTCGGTCGGCGCTAAGCGAACGTCCACCGGACGTTCAGCGCCGTTGCCCGTCGAATGTCCGGATGTCTGTCCAAACAAGCTTGCCCATCCATACGTCCGCTCTCCGGGCTTATCGCGCAAAAACTCCGGGAGAATTCTCCCGGAGTTTTCATTAGTATAATTCTTTTTTCTCATTCAATTGTAACAGTCATCTATTTTGACGGCTTAAATATGATCTCGTTCGGATCGACCAGCCCCAGCTTGTCCTCTGCGGTATCCTTTATATAGTCGTCCGTCTTCACGTAATCTTCAAATTCATCAATCTCTTCCGAGCGCTGCTCCTCTTCCTTTATCTGAGCCTGCAGTTCTTCCTCCTGCGACTTGTACTCAGCATTCTTGGCATTGAGGCTCATGGAACCGATTGCAAGGGCTCCCGAAAGAAATATGAGCACCATACAGATCATCAATATACTTCGTTTATAATGCCGAAGCCTGGAATTCTTCTTTCTGTTCTGCTGACGGCCTGTTTCCTGCTGTCGTCTTGTCTTACTCATGTATACTCACCCTGCTTATTAATATATTTTCATACCCCATTGTTAAAATATTTTATCTGGTTTTCCTGTACTTTTCAAGACTTTTCTTTAATTTTAATCAAACAGTTCAGTCATGGAACAGCCCACTCGAAAAATCATGCGAGCATGATTTTCTCTCCTGGTCAGCTCCATGACTGAACTGTTACCATATTTTACCAAACAGGCGGAATAAAAGATATCCGATACCTGCTCCGCACAATACGCCGAGCACAAAAAACCACCGGATACTCCCGTATGTTGTCTCATACATTCTCCGGAAAATATAAATACTTGCAGCGACCCAGAATATCACATCCTCTATACCGGCCGCAAGATTACTGTGCGGTATCAGCTTCCTGAAGTAGATCAGGATATAATATGTACACAATACGGACATGCCAGCCAGTCCTGCATACAGAAAAATTTCGCTTTCCGCTCCAATCCCCAGTATCATACGCAGCCCTACTTAAACAGTTTCGACAGGAAATTTTCTGCCTGTTTTCCGGTCGGCGCGGCGCTGGAATAAGCAATACTGTCTATATTTCCAGACAGATCCACCTCACCTTTCTCCACGCTGAGCCGGTTCACATGAAGATCTGTCCCCTTGACCATGAGCATTCCCTGCTCTGTCTCAAGCAGGATTTCATTCAGGTCAAAAGACAGGACATCGAGGACACCTGTCACCATGCTTGTTTTTCTATTATTTACCACAAGTTTGTGCGATTTTGCAATGCGCTGTTCTTCCATCCGTGCTCCCTCCCACTCTGCTTTTAAATATATGAGAGGTTGTTCCAGATTATGCATACAGATGGCAACAGTTCAGCCCGCGCCATTCGCAAAGCCGCACTGACGGACAGATGGCTGAACTGTTGCTACAGATATTTGAACAGATTCGCTGCTTCTTCTTTCTTTGTAGTATCCTGCAGCTTCAGCACTTCTACCTTCACATTCCGCGTGCCGAACTGAATCTCGATCACATCTCCTGGCTTTACCTGTGCCGATGCCTTCGCCGGCTTTTCATTGATCGTGACACGTCCCGCATCACACGCCTCATTTGCCACGGTCCGTCGCTTGATCAGCCGGGATACCTTTAAAAATTTGTCTAACCGCATTTTTCTCCCTTTCTAATCGGATAGAGGAGGCGTAATCTCCTCTTTCTGATTACGCGATACCACACTCTTCTCACGGCATGCGCCGTTCACTGTCCGTTGCCCGGCGAATGTCCACTTGAGCAAAATATGGCGTCCGCTTGCCGGGTGTATCGCGTAAAATAAGCACTTACAATGTTTTTCATCGTAAGTGCCTGTTTATCTCTCTATATAATCAATCTGAGATTAGTTGATAGCGTCTTTTAAAGCTTTTCCTGCTTTGAACTTCGGAGCCTTGCAAGCTGCGATCTTCATTGTCTTTCCTGTCTGCGGGTTTCTTCCCTCTCTTGCAGCTCTCTTGCTCACTTCAAATGTTCCGAATCCAACGAGCTGAACTTTATCATCATTTTTAAGCTGTTCTGTAACTACGTCAACAAAAGCTTTAAGAGCTTTCTCAGAATCTTTCTTGGAAATTTCTGCTTTCTCTGCAATAGCTGCGATCAATTCTGTTTTGTTCATGGATTAATTCCTCCTCTTTATTGTACGTACATACAATTTCTATTCTGATTTTTAAAGGGGAAAATGCCCCAAACAGCCGCATTTTCCGCCTTTATGTATTGTTATAACGGTTTCACCATGCTTTGTCAAGAATTTTCACTGTTTTTTACAGTATTATTCTATGCCATGACCGGTTTCAGAGCATCCGCCAGTTTTTCTTTTTCCTGCTCTGCTTCAGCTAAGTCTTTTCCAAGTGTTGTATAGTAGATTTTGATCTTCGGTTCTGTGCCTGACGGGCGGACAATAACAGTCTCATTGTTCTCCAGTTTATAGATCAATACATTCGCTGCCGGAAGGCCTGTCTCTTCCGGTTTCTGATAATCTGTCACAGATGTCACTTTGTATCCGGCAATCTCTGTCAGCGGATTATCTCTCAGCCCCTGCATAATACCGGCCATCTTGTCCATTCCGCTTAAGCCCGGGAATTCGAAGCTGTCCACTTTGTTCAGATAACGGCCGTACTCTGCATAGATTTCTTCCATTCTCTGCTTCAGAGAACTTCCGATACTTCTGTAGTAAGCAGCCATCTCGCAGATCAGCATAGAGCCGATAACTGCGTCTTTATCACGCACATACGGGCCTGCAAGATATCCGTAGCTCTCCTCGAATCCGAAGATAAAGCGGTCGACCTCTCCTGCTTCCTCGAGCTGTGCGATCTGATCACCGATCCATTTGAATCCGGTCAGGACGCTGCGAAGTTCTACACCGTATTTCTCAGCTACTGCATCTGCAAGCGGAGTGGATACGATGGATTTCACTGCCACCGGTTTCTCCGGCATCGTGCCTTTCTCAATGCGTCCTGCGCAGATATAATCAAGGAGCAGCACTCCTACTTCATTTCCGCTTACCAGCTCATAGGAGCCATCCGGGCATTTCATTGCAATACCCACTCGGTCTGCATCCGGATCTGTCGCCAGCATCAGGTCAGCGCCTGTCTCTTTTGCCAGATTAAGTCCCTGCTCAAGCGCTGCGAAAATCTCCGGGTTCGGATAGCTGCAGGTTGTGAAGTAACCGTTCGGGTACTCCTGATCCGGAACGATCGTGATATCTGTAATACCGATATCTTTTAATACCTGTGTCACAGGAATCAGACCGGAACCATTCAGCGGGCTGTATACCAGTTTGAGCCCTGCCGTCTTGCAGAGGCCCGGACGTACCTGTCGGGACTCGATAGCATCGTAAAGCGCTCTCTTGCAGTCATCGCCTACAAAGCGGATCAATCCTTCCTCAACACCCTGTGCAAAAGGCATATATTTCGCACCAGTAAGCACATCTGTCTTCTGGATCTCTTCATATACAATCGCAGCGGCATCGTCTGTCATCTGGCAGCCATCCGGCCCGTATGCCTTGTATCCGTTATATTTTGCAGGATTGTGGGATGCTGTAACCATGACACCTGCATTGCAGTTATAGTACCGTGTCGCAAACGAGAGTGCCGGCACCGGCATCAGTGCATCATAGATCCTTACTTTGATCCCGTTGGCTGCAAGTACGCCTGCCGCTGTCTTAGCGAATACATCACTCTTGATACGGCTGTCATAGCTGATCGCAACGGTCTGTGTTCCGCCCTGAGTCTTTACCCAGTTTGCCAGCCCCTGTGTAGCCTGGCGCACCACATAGATATTCATGCGGTTTGTACCTGCTCCGAGGACGCCGCGCAGTCCGGCAGTTCCGAACTTCAGTGCTACCGCAAAACGCTCCTTGATCTCCTCATCATTTCCCTCAATCTTTGATAATTCCGGTTTCAGGTCCGGATCTTCCAGATCTGCTGCCATCCAGCGTTCATACTCTTTTTGATACATTTTTACCACTCCTACCATTTTTCTATTGATTTTTTCATAAAAAAATCACAATAAATTCAGTACTAATATACCATGTTTCCGCTGAAACAGCAATAAATCTTTGCTAGATACTGATGGAAAAAATATTCTCCAAAAACGCTCGTTTTTCTTCCGTCTGCTTCACTGCCAGTTCCAGTTTTTCCACGTATTTCTGTGGCAGCCACGCTTTATTTGAGTGATAATAGCTGCTTGCAGTTTTCCAGAATTTCTCCGGATAGGCAAGACGCAGGCCGACATATTCCTTTTCGTCCTCGCCGAGTCTGCGGGTATTTTCATATGCTTCAAGGATTTTTTGTCCTGTTTTTTGTTTCCATATATATTTTTCCATTATTTTTCTAACAAAATAATATAAATCATGTACTCTTATCCCGGCATGCATGCGTTCAAAATTTGTCACCGCCATACCTGAATCTGTCACAAGAAGATTATGATAATTGTATTCTCCATGCGCAAGGCTGCCTCTGGAAAGTTCATTCTGAAAAAGGGACGAGCATCCCGAGCACTCCATTCTGGCCAGGACCTGCTCTGCCAGTTGATACATTTTCTCAAAGTTTTCCAGGAACAGATATTCAAATTCATTTTTTGTAACCCTGCCGCGTATAAAACTTCTCACTTTTTTCAGCTCCCGGTTATGACGCTGGATCTCTTCTACAGGATTCCGTCCCGCCGGAAAGAGCGGCACATGCATGATCATCGTCCCGTTCGTGGACTGCAATTCCGGATCTTGGGACTGTACCGCTGATCGTACTGCTTCCGGCGTGATCCGCTCCAGTTCATTATGCAGTGCAGCCAGTGTCTGGGCTGCCTGGAGCACATCTTTCTCCTGCCGGACATCACATTCCCGGCCCTGATACCACTTTTTCAGCATATACCGCCTGCCGTCCCGTGAATTCACAAGAAGTTCGCCATCCCGCGTGAATACAGGAGTGTCAACTTTAACATTGCCCCGGCTTTCGAGACAGCTGAGCACCATATATAATAAGGGAGCGCGCTGTCCGGATATCTTTGTCTCTTTCAACAGCATCGTTCCCTCATCTGTATCGCAAAAAAACGCACCCCTTATCCTTCGGGTGCTCCTTACTTCTATATCATAACGATCCAATACTTCCAGTTCGTATTCTTCTCTCATGGCTGCCCCCTGTCACCGCGTATTCTGACTCTCTCTAATGTATGACGGGAGCAGCCCGAGTATGATTACAAATCCAGTTTTTCTTTTACATAAGCACAGAGATTTTCTTTGGTATTGCGCTCAGGATCATCGATCACATATTCCAGGAGTTCGCTCAGCGTACTGCCAAGTTCCCGTCCCGGACGCATTCCCAGCTCCATCAGGTCCCTTCCGCTCACCGCCAGCTGGCGCAATGTGATACATTCCTCATTGATAAGGATTTCCTGATACAGCTCTCTCACAGCGATGATATTTTCAATCTTCTCTCTTCTGCGGTACGGGCTCTGTGCTTTGGCATCTGCCATCCTGACAGCAAGATAATAAGGAAAGAGTTCCACACCGATCCGGTTCATGGCACGCCGGACATTTTTCGGCGTGGCTTCCATCCTGTAATCATGATAGCACACGAGTCTGGTCACTTTCTTTACCGTATCGTTGTCAAATTTCAGCCTGCGCATGACCTTTCTGGCAATCTCCTCACTGACTAGCGCATGGCCTTTGAAGTGATCTCTTCCATTCTCATCCGTCGTCCTGACCGCCGGTTTTCCCATATCATGAAACAGCATGGTCAGGCGAAGGATCTTATCCCGTTTCACATTTTTTAACGCATAGAGCGTATGCCTGGCCACATCGTATTTGTGATGAGGTGTATTCTGCTCTACCCCGACCATAGCATCCCACTCCGGCAGGATGACCTTTGTAATCCCCAGCTCAAATGCATCCTGGATCCGCTCCGGATGAGGAGATACAAGCAGTTTGACCAGTTCGGTCTGAATCCGTTCCGCACTGATATTTTTCAGGGTCGGAGCCAGCTCTCTCACAGCCTCCGCTGTCTTCGGCTCGATTGGGAAATTCAGCTGTGCAGAGAAACGAACTGCCCTCAATATCCGCAGGGCATCCTCAGAAAAGCGTTCTTTCGGATCCCCCACACACCGGATCAGATGATGGTTCAGATCCTGCATTCCTCCGAATGCATCTACCAGGCGGACTTCGTCGTTATACGCCATAGCATTGATCGTGAAGTCCCGCCGGCGCAGGTCTTCCTCCAGCTTATTCGTAAAATGCACTTCTTTCGGATGCCTGCTGTCCTCATAAGCTCCATCGATCCGGTATGTCGTCACTTCATAGCTGTCCTTTCCCAGCAGGACCGTGACTGTGCCATGCTCGATTCCCGTATCTACCGTCCTGCGGAACAGTTTCTTGATCTCCTCCGGGCGGGCGGATGTCGTGATATCCCAGTCTTCCGGTCTCCGTGCCAGGATCGAATCGCGCACGCAGCCTCCCACCGCATATGCCTCGTAGCCGTGGAGCTGCAGATTATTAATGATCATCAGCACTTTTCTCGGCAAATTTATCTTCATCTGAAACTCTTCTTTCTCATACTTTATCTCATATTATATAACAGTCAGTCCGCGCAGGAGTTCTTCCTCCCGGCTGTGACAGGTAAATATTATAACCTGCTTTCCCTGTTCACTCAACCATTTTAATACAGATTCCAGCCTTTTGTCATCATAAAATGCAAATACATCATCCAGGATGACCGGAACGGGTTCTTCCGTCAGGATCTCCGCTGCCGCCATCCGGATACAGAAATAAATCTGCTCCACTGTCCCCCGGCTCAGACGATCAGCTGGAATCCTCCGCTCTCCGTCCCACACAGTAATGCCTCTCTGTCGATCCGTCTCAAGCGAACGATATTTCCCATCTGTAATAGCAGAAAATATTTCCGACGCCCGCCTGCTCACACTTCGCTCCATACTCCCGGCAGTTACCTGTGCCGCTTTCTGCAATTCCTCAGCGGCAAGATCCAGCGCCCGGCACTGTTCTTCCAACCTGAGCTGCCTGTCACTTTTCCCGGATTCTGCATACTGTTCTCCTATATTTTCACACCGGATCTCCTTTTCTCTTATCTCCGAACGGATCCGCTCCAGTTCCCACTTTAGTCGTTTCTGTTCTTCTACGTTTCTATCCTCATTTGAGGATCCCGGTTTTTCCGTTCTCTCCACCGGACGGCGGCGCTCCTCAACTGCCGCGGATCGATTTCTGCACGACTTGAATTTTCTCACGCATCCCGCTGCCAGCAGAAATATGCCCGCCACTGTGATCATCACCGGAACCAGAACCGTCAGAATCGTCACCGCAGACAGCCCTCCTGTCCCCGGGCGGTTCCACAGACTCCATAGCAAAAGCAGGATGCCTGCACACATTCCGGCAACGCCGCCGATGATAAATCCTCCGCCTTGCCCTTTACAGTTCCCGACTGCAGGCTCAATCACCTCTCTCTGCGCCGTTTTTTCTCGGACGTCCGTCTGTTCCGGAACAGACAGCCCTCTCAGCATTCTCTCTTTTTCTTTATATTCCGCGTCAAGACGCCTGATATCCTCTTCCAGATAGCGGCTTTTCTGCAGGAGTTTCTTTCGCTCTGTCTCACCGGCAGCCTCCTCATCACGGAGTTCCCGGCGGACCGCCCGCTTCTTCTCGTCAAGACTTTTTAGAGCCTTGCTCAGATCATATTCGCCTCCACCTGTCTCATAATAATTCGCCGCATAGTTTGCCAGTGCGTCGGAGAGTTCCTGACCTGGCGCCGCCTTGAGCTGACCGATAGATACTGTATTGTCGAAAAGCTCTGCTGTCATGCCTCCAAGCAGCATCTGCAGATCTCCGTGCTCTACCGACAATTCTTCTCCGTCATCCTCGCATACCAGTGATACCTGCTTTGTCTGGCGGGCAAAATTTCTTTCCAGCCGGAAGCTGCGTCCGCCGCAGGTGAACCGCATAACTCCCGCATAGCTTCCCGGATCGTCCCACGGTTCGTATCTGCTGAAATCATCCTTCGATGCCGCTCTGCCGTGCCCCCTCTCCAGTCCGAAGAGCATCGCCCGGATAAAAGCGTGCAGCGTGGTCTTGCCGTACTCATTCTCTCCGCTGATCACCTGCACACCATCTCTTAAATAAAAATGCCGCTCCGTCAGCTTTCCGAAATTCCTGATATATAATTCTGTTATTACCATGTGTCTCTTTCCTCACTGTCTGCTGCCCAGCAGCGCCTCGACGCCCTCACACAGAGCCTGATACTCCACGCTTCCCTCCCTGCATCCGCGGAACCGTCCGATATATCTCCCCAGGATCGTGTCTTCATTTTCCTCGTACAGCCTTTCAAAATCATAGGCAGGACTGGTCCGGTCTATGATCTCGAGGATATTTTTCTCCCCTTTCATCCGTTCCGGATCAAGAAAGACATCTCGATTTCTTTTCCCTACTAGCATAATTTTGTAAATATTTTCATTTCCATATTCATTTATTTTTTTCTCAATCTGTTTCTTGACGCTTCCCGTCGTATCCTCCACTCCTACAGCAGACTCAAAGTGGATATACTCGCGGCATGCACACGGAACCCACTGCGTCCGGGCGCCTTTCTCTGTGATCTCGCCCCTCACATAACCGTGTCTTCCTGTATCATTTTTATCGATCGGTTCCAGAGCGCCCGAATAAACGATCTGATCTTTTCTCATAACCTGAGGTTTATGAATATGCCCCAGAGCCACATAATCAAATCCGGATCTTTCCAGCTTCTGACGGTCGATCGGGATATGCCTGTCATCTCCCCCATGAGCAAGAAGAATCTCGAAAGGCTCCCTGTCTGCTGCCTGCAGGCTGTCATACAGCGGCCGGCCAATCTCCCGGCTGTGGTAGCTCATCCCGTATACAGCAGTCCGAAGCTCCGGAAAGTCCACATACTGCGGCTTATCACTCAAAAGAGGATATACATTTTTACTCCACTGAAATGTAAGATAGTTTGAATCCGTTCTGATATAGTCATGATTTCCTGCGATAAGGACTACTTTTGTATGCGTCAGCTCTGAAAAAAGATAATCAACTTCCTTCAACTCCCGTACCAGAGGCTGACGGTGGAACAGGTCTCCTGCGATCAGCAGAAGGTCTGTCTGCTCCTCCTCACATACATGAATCACGTGTTCAAATGTCTCCCACAGTTCCCGCGGTCTCTGCCGGCTGTACAGAGGTCCTGCATCCGGCTGTGCTCCAAGATGTACATCTGCTATATGGATAAATCTCATCGTTATGTTCTTCCTCTCCCTTTTCCGGTCCTCTCTGCTCCGGTCGGTGCTGGACGCGTGCCACTGGCACGCAGCACCCCTCCGGGCGTATCGCACAAAAAGCAAGAGGGCGCATGCCGGGGTTCATATCTGCCGGCTGCCATGCGCCCTTGTCTGTCTGTAACATTACATTCTTTTTATTCCATTTTACAGTTCACAGTTGTTTACTGTTCTCGGGAACGGGATCACGTCACGGATGTTTGACATACCTGTCAGGTACATCACGCATCTCTCGAATCCGAGTCCGAATCCTGCGTGTCTGGTGGAACCGTATTTTCTCAGATCGAGATAGAAGCCGTAGTCCTCTTCCTTAAGTCCCAGCTCTCTCATCCGGTTCAGGAGTTTGTCATGATCATCCTCCCTCTGGCTGCCTCCGATAATCTCACCGATTCCCGGCACAAGGCAGTCTACGGCTGCCACAGTTTTCCCATCGTCGTTCTGCTTCATATAGAACGCCTTAATCTCCTTCGGATAGTCTGTCACAAATACCGGGCGTTTATAGATCTGCTCGGTAAGGTATCTCTCGTGCTCTGTCTGAAGGTCGCATCCCCATGATACTTTATACTCGAATTTATCGTTGTTCTTCTCGAGAAGTTCGATCGCTTCTGTATAAGTGATACGTGCAAAATCAGAATTTGCTACATTGTGAAGCCTCTCCAGAAGCCCCTTGTCCACAAATGAATTGAAGAAATTCATCTCTTCCGGCGCATTCTCCAGCACATAGTTGATGATATATTTCAGCATATCCTCAGCCAGATCCATATCATCCTCCAGATCCGCGAACGCGATCTCCGGCTCGATCATCCAGAACTCCGCCGCATGGCGTGTTGTGTTAGAATTTTCCGCGCGGAATGTAGGACCGAACGTATAAATGCTGCGGAAAGCCTGGGCGTAAGTCTCACCGTTCAGCTGTCCGCTGACCGTAAGGCTTGTCTCCTTCCCGAAGAAATCCTTTGTGTAATCCACTGTGCCGTCCTCATTCTTCGGCACATTTTCCATATCCAGCGTAGTCACGCGGAACATCTCGCCGGCCCCTTCACAGTCACTCCCTGTGATCAGCGGGGTGTGTACATAGACAAACCCTCTCTCCTGGAAGAACTTATGGATTGCATATGCCGCCAGTGAACGCACACGGAATACCGCCTGAAATGTATTCGTCCTCGGGCGCAGATGAGAGATCGTCCTCAGATACTCAAAGCTGTGGCGCTTCTTCTGAAGCGGATAATCCGGCGCGGACGCACCTTCAACCTGTACTTCATCCGCCTGGATCTCAAAAGGCTGCTTTGCCTGCGGTGTCGCCACGAGCGTGCCGGTCACAATGATCGCTGCTCCCACGTTCAACTTGGAGATTTCCGCAAAATTCTCCATCTTATCATGGTAAACAATCTGAAGCGGCTGGAAATAAGAGCCGTCATTTACCACGATAAATCCGAATGTCTTGGAATCACGGAGACTGCGGACCCATCCGCCGACCGTGACCTTTTTATCAAGGTATTCGTCCCTGTTCTTAAATAACTCCCGAATCGTTGTCAGTTCCATATCAAAAACTCCTTATCGCAATATTCACACATTAGTATAACACCGGAAAACCGCGGCGTAAACAAAAGATTTCAGCGCCGGACGGCCGGCGCTGAAATCCTGCTCATATCTGCATATTTTCTTCCATTACCATCTTTCTTCTTCCCATTTCAGGATATTCCCTGTGTTTGCATCAATCTCGAATTCATACTCCATGCCGTCATACACGATGTCCCCTTCATATATATACCAGCCATCGTCCTCATCGAGCTCAATCGATATATTCTGTGCCGCAGCCCCTGGTACTCTCTCAAGCGCAATATTCTGCGCTTCCTCCAGTGTGACTGCCACGCCGGATATGCTGCCGGTATTTCCGGAAGAACTTTGTGTACCGGTCCCGCTGTCCGCCGCCTGCCCGGCATCTGCCGGGTCAGTCGAGCCGGTATTCTGCTGGTCCTGACTTCCCTGACTGCTTTTCAGATCGTCGATCTCCTGCTGAAGCGCGTCGATCTCTTCCTGAAGCTCCTCCTCCCGCTGCGTGCTTCCGTCATCAGAGGTCTGCGTCTGCCGGACTGTCCTTCTCATCCCGCACCCGGATAATAGTACGAACATTAATATAACGCCCGCAAATATTACAAAATACTTTTTCCTCATTTGCAATCCCTCCTTTTTCTGCGTAACTGTATTTTACATGAAAAAGATTAAAGGAACATTAAAAAAATTAATTTTCTTTCCATATCAGCACATTTTCATCAGGCGCACATAAAACTCCACGGTCCTCATCAGTGTCCTGACCGGTACTCTTTCGTTATTTCCATGGATCATGCCGCGCTCTTCCTTTGACAGTTTCATTGCAGAAAACTTGTAGACTCTGTCCGTAATCCGGCAGTAATGCCATGAATCACTGCACGCCATCATCAGATACGGTGATACGATTGCATCCGGCCATGTATCTTTCACCGCCTGACACAGTCTTGTGTATTCTGCGCAGTCCGTATCCGACTCGGCTGACGGATTTCTTCCCTCGTAGACCGACACTTCAATATTCGGGTTGTTGATCGTCTTCTCGAGATATGCTTTTGCGGACTCCACGGTATCCTTTCCCATCAGCCGGAGATTCATCCCCACGGAAGCCGCGGGCGGGATCACATTGAATGCCTTACCTCCCTGCATTTTCGTCACGGCACAGGTGGTGCGCATCATCGCATTGAGTTCACCGCCGGACGCCCGGCATACTCTGTCGAATAACGGCTCCAGGCACCACAGGTTCGCAAAAAGTATCTTATAAGCGAATCCGGAATGTCTCCCAAGAATATCCAGCATCTCCCGTACCGGCTTGGTAAGCTGTCTCGGAAACGGATGGTTCTCCACATCGACGACCGCCTGCGCCAGTTCTCCCACGATCGTGTGTACCGGCGGCATAGAAGCATGGCCTCCTCCGCTCTTTGCCTTGAATTCAATATTGGTAAGACCTTTCTCGGCAATACCGATCAGGGCACATTCCCGGTTAACTCCCGGAAATACATTTTCCACAACCGCGCCGCCCTCGTCAACGACGAGAGCCGGCCGTATCCCTCTCTTCTCGAACAGGTCCACAATCGCCGGACAGGACGGTCCGTTGATCTCCTCCTGTCCCGAAAACGCCAGATAAATATCATGCTCCGGCACGAAGCCTTCTGTGATCAGCTTCTCCGCGGCTTCCATGATGCCGCAGAATGTCCCTTTCGTATCAAGAGTTCCCCGTCCCCAGATCACTCCGTCCTCTATGATCCCTTCAAAAGCCGGCTTATCCCACAGCTGCTCTTCCACCGGGACCACATCATAATGGGCCATCAGGACGACCGGCTCTTCCGGGCTCTTCCCTTTCCAGCGGTACAACATACCGTTCACTCCCACGAATTCCCTCGGACAGATCTCATGCACCTTCGGATAAAGCTTCGGGAGGAGGTCCTGAAATTTTCTGAACTCCTCTTTATCAATCAGACTTTCATCATTATAAGAGACAGTTTTGCAGCGGATCATCTCCACCATATCGTTAACGATCTTCTTCTCGTCAAGCTCCACTTTCTCCCCTGACGGGACCAGCTCCGGATGCGGCCGGAACAGCGCCGCACGGATCAGGAGCACTGCAAGGAAAAACACTATAATTGCTGGCACGATATATAATACGATCACGTTGTTACAACTCCTTTCACAGTTTTCCTTTGTTATACAGAATCCTTGCCGCTCCAATAGCAATGATCGCACCTACAGGCACAAGAACCCCCACCGAGCCTGACAGAGATGGAACGCAAAGGAAGAGAACCACCATAAATACAAGCGGCGCAATCGAGATTTTCCAATTCTTACTCACATACACTACTGCAAGCCCTCCGAACAGTGCCGGCAATATATTATCGAAAGCAGGTTTGAGGGTCGGAGAGTTCAGGATCGGGGTCAGCGGAACAAGCAGAGCTACTCCGACGGCGATGATCACGGTCGTTACAATCGAGGACGTAGCCACCGCGATCGTTGAAATCACTTCACCTTCCTCCGTCCCCGGCTTCACCCGTGCATTTTCCATGGCTGTCAGTGCTGCCGGTACTTTCAGATTGGTCAGATTGCCTGTGACAAATGCAAGATAGGAGCCTGCTGTTCCCAGCATGGGCACGAACGTCAGCACCTCAATGAGACCTACTGTCCAGAAGATCGGGGCAACGCCGATCAGACCCTTGAGCACAGGAACGATCCCCGGCCATGCATCATAGTAAATGCATGCCACGATCGGATAGGCAAAGATCATACCAAGAGCACTCAGGATCCAGATCCTTCCGTACAGATGTGTCATATCCTCATAACTGCGTCCGCCTGCAGGATTTGATATCTTTGTATTTTTTTCTTTCATTTTTCATTCCTCCTTCAAGCTCACACGATCAGCGGAGTGATCACGACTGCAAACGCCATCGCACACAGCATACTGATGGGCAGCGCATAGTTTTCCAGCCACTTCATGCCGCATTTCTTCACTAAAAGTCCGCAAATTCCCATAACAAATGCCGAGAACAGCAGGACGAAGATCGGAATCCATCCGGCAAGCCCCGACCGAATATCCGCAAATACCATCCCGAGGAATGCAGAAATCATACCGAGGAAAAGCGCGGTCATTAGAATATCTCCCCACTTGCTGTCTTTGTTCTTGATCTTCATGAGACCGCCCTGTATCTTTCGAATAAAAAGCGGCACCCAGATGAGCCCCGGGAAGATTCCCAGTGTCATGACCCATGCGATCGCTGTATAGACCTGCGGGTCTGTGATCGTCTCGGATAATGCCGTGATTCCCAGCGCATTTGCCGTTGTGGTCGCTGCCGGCAATTCATAGGTAATGGCGCCGATCACACTCAACCGAAGCCACGGCAGCGGAAGTCCCAGGAACTTAGAAAGAGTGATCACTCCCAGCAGGATCGATACCGCCGGAGCAAAAGTAAAAATCGCAGCAGAGATGATCGTCTTCTTGATCTGCTTCATATCCATGCCCAGAGTCCTGCCTCTGCGCCACGCCCTGACAAGAAAAAATACCGACTGGGCAATCACGAAAACAATGACAAGCCCTGCCAGAACAAAAAGAAAAACACTGTTTGGATCAAACATAATATCCCTCCATTCTCATTTTATTAGACGGTTACTATTTTAGCATACCACAGACCCTGAGTCACCCGATTTTCTTCCGGGAGCCCCTTCGACATGAGAAGCGGCATCCATTCCGATTTTGCAGACGTTCACAATGATATTGCCGCATTCAGATTTGTCTTGGTATTCAAACACATAAAAAAGAGAGAAACACTGTTTTTCAGTATTTCTCCCTCTTCTGACAAGAGGCGCAGACCGGATTTGAACCGATAAACCACTCAAAAAATACTGTAAGAAAGGGGCTTTGAGGGCTTCATCTATTGAAGGTGTTCAAAAAGGTGTTCAAACGCCTCTTGTTAAGTCCTTTGAATATACAGTCATTCTAGCATATCAAAATCACTTGAACAATCCCCTTTTCCTTGTTTACCTATCCATTACCAAGCGTTCCGCAAAGCGGATGCACAGAGCACCGGTGTACCTATAGGGCGGTGGGGTGTCTGTGCAAGCGTCCTATCTATAAATCAGAAAATCTTCTCCAATAGACTACAGCATAAACAAACTTGCTTCCCCTATGGGAGACGGGCAGAGGGGCAAGTGATTTTGCTCAGGTGTAAATGTGCTTTCCAACATTTACTCCTAAAATCACTGTTTTAGGGGGTGACGGAATGGTACACAAAAGAAAAGAGAGTTTCATTCATCTGAACCTCTCTTTAATCGTATAAGTACATTAACCTTGGGCGTATACCGTAGCAAGTATATTTAATAGCTCTACAACAAGCCACAATATCACTAATAGTCCAATAATTATTCCGTATTTACGCATAACGGCAATAATTAAGGCGACAATACAAATTAAAATAATTAATGCTATTAATATAATAATTCCTATACCTGCCATTTTTTATTCTCCTTGTTTTATGTAGTTATTATTTCTTGAATTTTTTTCTGAGATTAAAGTCAGTACCACCGGTAACAGCACTTCTGGCAAAAGCAACAAGGTAGCTCGGGCTTGCCGTGTCACCTGTCTACGGTGCTTTATTTTCATTGTATGCAGTTGCAATCATATCTACTTTTCCTTCTGTAGTTATTGAAGTTTTATTGCTCTGCACCTTGTTTGCTGTTCTCTGCTTATTACTGTCTTTTAGCTCTTGAGCATATATGTTTAAAAATCAGAAAGTTTTAACCACTCGATTTTTTCGTTAATAGGATACTTTGCTTCCATTTCTCTAAAGTCCTGCTCTGTAGCAGCCGATTGGTATTCCCAGTTACCATTTTCTAAAGTTGCAAAATAAAATTGTGACATATCAGTATATACAGCTTCGCTACAGGTTGCCGAATATGCATGTGGATCTACTCTGTAATAAGCAATAATACGTACTACATTTCCCGCTCTTTCATAACCACGAATCATATTATCAGTACATATCTGATATTCAGTAAATTCTCCCATATTAAGATCAAATAGTGGAACTACTTGTCCTTCTCCCTCTATAATCCCATAAGCTCCATACAATTGATTTTCGTCACTGATAAGGAGTTCCGGTGTTCCATCATTCGCAAGGTCAAGCACTGTATAGTATAAGCTTGTTCCTGAATTTGTATATCCCTCTGGAAAATACTGTGTGTTCGAAAAAATAGGATTTATTAATTCCAAATCAGGGGTGGTAAACCCGTTTGCCTCCTGCTCTTTATAATATCTGAGAAAATCCCCATAGTATGTATTGGCAAGCTCAGAAACAGAAGAAGATTGCAGTTGTGATCCGCTGTTATCTGTAAAATCAGCCAGCTTTTTCCAAGTCATATCTTTCTTTTCTTTATATCGATCAAGGATAGACTCATACTCGTTTTGATCAGACGGATCAGCCGCTAACCCTGTTGTGTTCCGATAATAATCATCTCCGTTTTTGATTGCTCCGTCCTTTACAAATAGAGTGACTGAATTTTTTTGTAATTCATAATAAGTAGTAATATTATGTTCTGCGCCTTCGCTTTCGGATTTTTTTATCAAATTGTCTTCGCATATTATATAATTATCGTTAAACCCCATTTCATCATCCGGATCAAGGGGGCTCTTTCCTAAATCGATTCCAATGTTTAAATGCTGCGGCGTGCCGTTTTCATATCCATAAATATCTAAAATGTCATAATACGGCGTATCTCCGTCAACCAATTGTGAAATAAATAGCTCTGGAACCCCATCATTGCATAAATCTATGGTTGTATAAAAGAGGACGCTACTCCCATAGCTTAAGAGGTTTCTATTTACATGAGGATAAGCTGAACCGTTTCCTGAGAAACCATTTTTTTCAGCCTGTTGATACTCTCTCAAAATAGACGCATAATATTTATTTGCACTATCATCTTGTGCCAAAAGTCCTTCATGCTTTTTAATAAGCTCTATGTTTGCTTTTTCGATATCATTTAATTCATTTTCATAATTTGCATCAAATTCTTCCGGCTGAACAGTTCCCTCATACCAGCTTTTACTTTCAAAATAAGATTTGTAACGTTCATCAGTAAAAATCCTTCCATGCCGCGCGATGATTTCATTCCTTGCAAGTGCCAGTTCATCAGCGGTAAGATCAGATACATCTTCATCGGTCAGGTATTCCGTATCACTGTTTGGAAAAATATATTCATCATCCTCTTCTAGGTCTGTATTCTCTGTCTGCGTTATATCATTCGGATTAGATTCAGTTTCTTTTGCTTCTTTAGCATTATGGCTAAACGCAAAAAAGTATAAACCAATAAAAATAAGTCCGCAGATAATTACCGCAAGTATAACGCCTATAATGATTTTTTTGCCTGAGGTTTTTCTTCCAGTCTCACCCTTGTTCTCGTTATTATCCTTGCTCGCAGTGTCATCTTTATCTGTAGGGATAATTTGACTTCCACAGTTAGAACAGAAAACGTCTTCGGTATCTATCTCGTTTCCACAATTTGGACAAAATGTTTTCTTCTCCATTTCCTCATTCCTCCCGTTCACACTTCCAGATTCTTATTGAGTCTGGATATTCGAGATAGCCGTCAACCACTCTAACTATTCCAAACGGTTTGACCTCTCCCGTTTCGTCCGGCTCTTGTGAAGATAAAAATAACGCAATCCATCTGCTGTCCTCTAACTGTTCCCAAGTTCCTTCTTCGGTAACTGTTTCTTCATCATCAATCGTTTGGATTTTAAAAGTCTGGTCGTCTCGAATTTCAAAAGACAGCACCGGTCCGGACGTATTAAAATCCTCTTTCCATTCATTTTCTAATAATGACTCAATGGTTCTTTCCTCTCCTGTTTCTGTACTGACTATTGAATAAGCACTCCATTTTCCAACGATATTTTCATCGTTTTGATCATGCTGATATACACCAATTACTCCTATCAGACATGCAAGTAATGCAATTAATATAATTCCTATAATGAAAAACTTTTTTCTACTATATGTTTTCTTATTTCCAACTGTAGCTCCGCATTTCGTACAGTATTGCGCACCTTCTTTAACAGGCGATCCACAATTACGACAATACATATAATTTCCCCCTCTATAATAAAATCCAAATAGACTATATCCCATTTTATCCTACTTCATCCTATTTTTCAATACCAAGTAGAACTAAATGGTATATTACACAAAAAGGATGTGTCGTATGAAACCATTAAAAACAAAAGTCAGCATTACATTAGATGAAAACGTAGTAAATCAAATTAGAGAATTAGCCGAGGATGATGACAGAAATTTTAGCCAATATATCAATCTCATTCTAAAGAAGTGGATAGCCGAACATTCTTCAAATGAGTAAGTTATAAACTCCTTTGTTCTTTTATGGCAGAGGAGTTTTTTTAATACGGATTATTCAACCATATTTCACTGTAACCTCTGGCAATCATAAACTGTCTATATTGATGCAGTTTCTCACCATCTTCTAATAATCTTTCTTTTCCCACCCTCTCACATTCATAGTAAACATCATCCGGCAGAAGATTCAGTTCATGTATAACAGGGCTGTCTTTCGGCTGTGTATACTGAACAGAAATATAATTTGTCACTGTATTCCGTTCGTACACCAACATCTTCCCAAAAGGCAAAACGATCTGAAAGACTGTCCTGATCTCTTCTTCCGTCATGTCCTTTGACATCAATCTAAATCTCATAATTATCTCTCTTTTTCAAAATACGACCAAATGGTCTTATTTCAAAAATCATTCTAGCACCGCTTATATAATTTGTCTAGAACTTTTTTGAGGTGATAGTCGTGAAATATGAACGGATTCAGAATTTAAGGACAGACAATGATCTAACGATAAAAACTCTTTCGGCTGAAATAGGATTACATCGTGATGTATACGCCAGATATGAAAAAGGACTAAGAGATGTTCCTACAGATGTGCTGATAAAGTTAGCAGATTATTATAACGTTTCTGTTGACTATCTACTCGGACGTACCAATAAAAAAGAAATCAACAGATAGCTGTTCAAGCATCCGAACGAAAATAGAGCGCCTGTCCAAAAGGAGGGGCGCTCATGATTTGTTTAAAAATCAATTTAATTTTTCACAAACTTCTAACAATGTTTCCGCTTCTTCTGGATGTAACAGATGTTCATATTCTTCTATTTCATTGTCATATAAGTGAAGTGTTACGATATTAAAAAGTTGTGGGGTTTTAGTTACCATTTCATTAAATGTATCTTCCGAAACGTCTATAAGTTCATGTATCTTCTTTCTAAGATAATTTGTAACGTCTGTTTTAGTCTTAAATTCAGTCTCCTTATCCCCCAATAATTCATTGACATTCTTTATGTCCTCGTTTTTAAGCTCAAGTATATCATTCCAATTACCATATACTTCTCCCGTGCCAGTAAAAAGAAGTGATTTAGAAATAAGTAATGCGCGACAGATCAAGGTGAGTTCTTCATCGTCAAGATTTGTCGTTTTACTTTTCATTAAAGACTGGATATTATTTGCTTTTAATCCGGTTAGTTGAGCAATACCCTGTTCGCTCATGTTTTGCAGTTGCATTATGCGAGTGAGATTACTTCCTATCTGTTTTGGAGAGGCTGCAATATAATTATCTATAATTTTTTGATATTCAGGATTGAGTTTTTTCTTACGGGCAAAATAAGTATTTGTTTCTAACTTTCGGTTTGCATGATCTGCCTCTTTCTTTCTGAGAGTATCAAATAATTGTTGGAAACATTCTGATTTGTTATGGATTTTATAGGTTGGAGGATTCAACAAGTAAAAGTTCCAGATTTTTCGTATACCATTGGCGACAGCCTCAGTAGAAGCGTCTGTAGACTCTTTTTTTAAAAAAAGTTTTAATGCTTCACTTGTGTTGGCAGAATTATATTTGGAATGACATGTTTTATTGATTTCATTCATACAACGCAGAATAGCTATTTTACCCGAAGGTCGTTCAGTAATGTCCTCGTTTTTTGCATTTTCCATATATAAATGTCTTAATGGATATATGATTTCATGCAGATTAAACACACAAAAATTGTCAGTTTCATCATCGACTTCATTGGAACATAATAATCCTAATATTTCCAACTTTTTCTCAATATCTCCTTCGATTTCCAGAGACTCCGCTAATTCGTCTATGCTTTCCGTAAACTCGAATACTAAATATTTATATTTTTCTTCTGATTCTTCGAGTTTGGTTTTTAATTCTTGCAAATCTTTTTCGAGCTTTGTTTTGTTTATTTTCTGTCTATAAGATTCGATAGCTTGTTTGGCTCTTACTATTTCATATAAGTCTTTAAAGTTATAGATCGTGGTGTAGCCAATACGACAGTTGAGACACTGATTCATTTGTTCTTTTGAGATGGTTTTTTTCATGTGCATTTTCCTCCTAATATTGTACTACAAGTTCATTGGATTTTTACATTTCTCTATATCAAAGAAGCAAAGATTGATTTGACAATAATTAATAAGTAGAGATTAGAGAAAAGTGATATTCGCGGATATCTCATGTGAGAAAGAGCGAAATCTGTAATTGTAAAAATTCCCTTCTAAATTAATTATACCATGTGTCGATACATCCTGAAAAGAAGAACGTGGGTATTCGAGTTTCATCCAATTATTCTATGTATAGGAGCCAGATTATTTACATCGCTTTATATAAAAAATCCGAGTCCTGTTATGTGTTGTTATATAGATAGAAATTAGAGAAGGGGTGATGCAAATTAATTCCGTTGGAACTGATCCGTAGGGCGGGGGGAAGGATAGATAAAAAACAGTAAGAGTTCAAGTGAAAATGAAGCAATTTTTACATTGCATAATGTAAAAGCAATTCCGTAGATCATCGGCTATCATTTTCAGTAGAAATACAGAAGGGAGGTGGTGGCAATATATTCCATTGCTTATACCCGCAGAGCGGGGCGAAATATATGGATGAATCTAGTAAGGAAAAAAGATTTTTTACATTTCACAATGTAAAAACAATTCCGTAGATCATCGACTATTATTTTTGGTAGACAGAAGGGAGGTGCATGAAATGTTACTTACTGGAACAGCGACTTTTATTTCGCGTAGACAGGGAAAGAAAAAAGATGGTTCAGATTGGTTCAGCCTGAAATTTTTCGATGAACAGGCAGACGATATCATCGTTGCATTTGTTGACGAAAAAATGTATTCCACTTTTGAAAGCGTGGAAAAACGGACCACAATATCTTTGACGCTTTCTCTGGTACCGGGAAATCGGTACTTCACAGTTGAAGATTTTGAAGTAACGGAATAAGTTTCATCTCCTCTGCCCAATGGCGGAGGAGAAATAAATTATTTGGAGGTATATATGAAAGCTAAACAATTATTAGGAAGCTTTTGGATTGCAATCCTTGTTGCAATGTGTGTGGTTATCGAAAGTTGTGTCTTGTTGGACAAAAAATCGATTGAAAGTTTTATAGCTAATGTGACTATACAGATTCTTACGATTATCGTGTGCGGAGTGGTACTCACAGGTACATATTGGAGCGCGAAAACGTGTATTAAATTTGTTGATAAAAATGCAATAGAGACAAGATTGAGACTTTCTTGTATGCATTTTTTCCAGTGGTTGCGGAGAAAAAATGTCGAGCAGATTTCTCCATGCTTGCAGAATTTTCTTTATCGAATTTTAAAAGAGAATGAAGAGGTTTTAAAGATACCTGTTGGGAAAGACGCTCTTTGTCTGAGTCCGCAGGGCGCTAAAATAGCAGACCGAAACGGATGCGTGTTTTATATTTATCAGCTTCTGGTTCCGTTGGAATTTGAGGGAGAAGAAAAGGCATTGAGGGAACTTGTACAGTCTTATATAGCGGCAGAGTTGCAGAATTATGGGATTGAAGGTTTGAAAAGTACCTTTTTCAATTCAAAAGAAACGGTCTGGAGCGTTTACTTGGATCGGTTACGCATTGAAAATGATGTCCACATGATTACTTTTGAGCTACTGTATGTATGTTCTAGTGAATCATTACAATATTTGAAACGTGCAATTCAGAGAGACATGAATGAAGCTCATGGAGAGCAGGAGGTCTATGACGATGAACTCAACTGATCGGTTTGTTGTCGGATATGAGCAGAGTGCTCTGGATGTTGGAGTAAAACTTCCTGTATCCATTGATTTCAGCGTGGTGCCGCATCTTCTGATTGTGGCACCCTCTGGATCCGGAAAGACACATCTTCTCATGCTTATATTAAAACAGTTGGCTCAAAGAGACGGGAAATTGATTCTTGCAGATTTTAAGGGAGTTGATTTTATTGATCTGGAAAATTGTCAACAATACTATAGACATCAAAATGTAGCACAAGCACTTCAATTCGTCTTTGATGAATTACAAAATCGTATGTCTCACCTACGGACAACTTACCGTTCTCTTTATTTTGTCGTAGATGAATGGAGCGGCTTCTTGAGTCTGTATCCCAAAAAAGAGCAGGAAACATATAAACAACAGCTTGCGTCTACCCTTATGCTTGGAAGAGGAGTGAGTATTTTTGTTATAGTTGCACTCCAAAGAGCGGATGCGGTGTATTTATGTGGAAGGGATAATTTCGGAAACTGCATCGGTTTGGGGAGTCTAAGCAAGGAAAGTATTAGTATGACTTTTTCTGAGTATAAGGATTTAATCGTACCGAAACAGAGAGGACACGGATATTTGCAGACAGACGGAAAGCCGTTGCGCGAAATCGTTGTACCTAAGATAAGAAAACCTGAAAAAGTAATGGAGATCATAAAGTTAGCACTGGGAGAAATGGAATCTCTTTAATGCGTCTGCGCAGTCTGCCGCAGGCAGACAAGCGCAGGCGCACGGAAGAAGATGCTGCCAGTATTACCAGCATCTTCTGTGAATTGTGACTTATTTTCAAAAAGCCTGCAAATTGCGATTTTTTCAGGGGGGATTTGTCACATTATGGATGTAACGGGAGGAGGCGTGTGAAAAGTGTCGCATTTCGATATTAATTTGAAGGGGAGAGCATTTATTGCCGTCATTCAGGAAAATAATATGAAGGCTATGGGAATGACAGATGAGGAATACAAAAACCCGGAATATCTGGCGGATTTCCTGATGATGTTATGGAATGACAGCGGTAAGGGGCGTACTTCTGCGGTAGCTGTTTGTGAGAGTGAAAACGGGTTATATCATGCGCATATGGCATTGTATGGCAATACAACCACTTTGAAAAATGTAGCGAATATTCTTTACAAAAGCCATGTAGAGCCACAATTAGGAGGGAAAAAGGAGCTTGCCGCATACCTTCTAAAAGAGGGAAAATATGCAGAAAAAAACGAAAAGGTTTTGTTTACAAAGGGAATCGAATTTATACAGGATAAACAGGGAAAAAGGACAGACTTAGATGCGATTGAAGATTTGCTGATTAAAGGATGGACGCCAAAGCAGATATTGGATGAGAGCATTTATTTCTATAAATATGAGCGGATAATCAAGCAAAGATATATTGACTTGAGGCTGCAAAATGCTCCTGTCAGACAAAAGATTTACTGTGAATACCATGTGGGGAAAAGCGGCAGTGGAAAGACGTATACTTATGATCTATTATGTGAGCAGTATGGAGCTGACAATATATATGTAATGACGGATTTTGATAATCAGGCATCGGGAGGTCTGGATAAATATATGGGAATGGGAGCACCTGAAATCCTTTTCATGGATGAATTTAAAGGAGAAGGACTTTCTTTCCAGAAGCTGTTGGTTATGCTGAATGGGTACACCAGAATGCAGACACACAGTCGTTACGAAAATACATATAATTTGTGGACTCAATGCTTTATTACAAGCATTTATCCGCCAGAAGTTTTGTATGAGATTATGGTGCCAACTTCGTACCAGAAATATGATACCTATAAACAATTTTTGAGACGAATTGATAAAGTAGTTTATCATTATAAAGAGGATGGACAATTTAAGCAGTATGAAATAGATAGTAGTGAATATACAACATATGAGGAATTGATTCAAAAGGCACAGGGGAACAAGGTAGATAAAGATGGTTTTATCGTGGTGACGGAGGAAGAGGATAATCCGTTTAACTGAAAAATATATCGATCCGGTTAGTCAAACATTGTGAAATAAACAGGAAAGGAGTTTCTAGTCGACAGCCAATACCTAAAATGCATTGTAATGTTCTGTAGCGTAATGTGGCGTTTCGCACCGTCCATGGTTAAAGCGATTGGCTAGAATGAATTTCCAAAAAATTGGTTGCTAGATAGTATATGCTATGACCAAAAATAAATCCGAATACCAGAACATTAGTTCTGATTTTCTATTGAAAACGCTTGTTGCGTATGATAAAATAAATAATATAGATGAAGTTCTCAAAGATTTTGAAGTTATGGCAAACAAAAAAATCTTGGAACAACATAAATATGAAATCTATTACTCCGAGTCTGAAAAGAGTTGGCGCACATACTTACCAGATGATACGAAACCGAACAAACGCCGTCCGATCAAGCGCAGGAGTAAAGAGAACCTTGAAAAAGAAATCGTAAGATTTTATATGGAACAAGCAAAAAATGCAGAAAAGCAGAACACTCTTGAAGCCTTATATGAAAGATGGCTTTTATACAAAAGGGATTTTACCCCGACGAAGCCTAAAACCATTCAAGAGTACACTTGTGAATGGAATCATTTCTATAAGGGAACAGACCTTGCCAAAATGCCGATATCCGCGATCAAACCGATTACGATTATCCGCTTCTTCCGCAAGATTACAAAGGACAGAGAATACACACATAAACGGATCAGTAATGCCCGGGCTGTATTAAATGGGATTATGTATTATGCAGTTGAAGAAGAATTGATCTCGCATAATCCGGTAGCTGATGTGGACTTTAAACAGTTTGCATATAAGCCGGTAGAGAAGCAGGAAGAAAATGTATTTACACAGGAAGAAACTTGGAAACTTCTTTCTTATCTCCAATCTGTAAATGAGCCGTATTCTCTGGCGATCCAGTTATCGTTTTATCTTTTCATAAGGGTAGGCGAAACAAAGGGATTGCGTTGGGAAGATATCGACTATGAAGAAAGAACCATTTACTTACATAGGCAGGTCACAACAAGCAGGGCATTAAATGATGATCTGACTTTTTCAAAATGTGAGACTGTAGTATCTGATGATATGAAAGGGCATACTTCACACGGTTTTCGTAAGCAGTATCTAACAGATGAAGCCTTGAAGATTCTGAAAAAGGCAAAACGGCTGAACCCGTTCGGAAAATACATTTTTGAACCAGACGGACGAATAATGACAACACACAGTTTTAACCGCCGTTTAAAGAAGTATTGCAGAGAAGCCGGGGTAGAATATCACAGCTCACACAAGATCAGGTTCTACAATGCTTCACAGGCATATGACGGGGAAAATCTCGTGGCGATCAGCAGACTAATGGGGCATAGTCAGGTAAATACAACACTTCACTATCTCCGCAACGTCCATAAAGAAACCAATGATATTTCCACATTCAGCCACTTAGGTCTGTCAGGTGTTCAAAGGTGTTCAAACGAATAAAGGAAAAAAATAAAGAGAAACGCTGATTTTTCAACGTTTCTCCTTATTTTGACAAGAGGCGCAGACCGGATTTGAACCGGTGAATCAGGGTGTTGCAGACCCACGCCTTACCACTTGGCTACTGCGCCATATATTATTATTTTATTTCTACACTCAAAAAATTATACCAGAGTACACCCCATTCGTCAAGCAAAAGCCGGCATTTCCATCATGCCGGCTTCTTTCCTGCTTATTTTTTTGTCAGTCTCTCTCCTCACTCCACTCCAGGATATCTCCTCTATCCGCATCGATTTCAAAATCATACTCTACTCTCTCATAGATGATGTCCCCTTCGTATTTGTACCTTCCATCGTCGTGATCCAGTTCAATCCTGATATCACTCTCTGTTGCCCCTGGTACTTTTGCAAGAGCAATATCAATTGCTTCTTCCCGGCTAATCGCCACATCTGCATTGCTTCCTCTGTTTCTGTCATCATCGTCATATCTGTCGTCATTTCGCTGTTCCACATCAGAGCTTACGATCTGTCCGTCAGATGCAAGAACTTCATAATCGTATTCTGTCTGATCCACATCGAATCTTACGTCGTAAACGACTCTTCCGTCATCCCTGTCCATGGATACCCGGACTCGTGAAGCCTCCGCTTCGCTGATGCCCGCCGCTTCAAGCGCCGCCTGCAGGGCTGCATCCTCTCCGATATCCTGAGCGCCTGAATTGGTTCCGCTCTGGTCATCTGTTCCGACTGTGCTCTGGTCATCACTCTGTGCACTGTTTGCTGTGCCGCTGTTCTGGCTTTCGGCTGTGTTTGCCGTTGCGCTGTTCATCTGTGCTGTCCCTCTGTTTCCGCATCCTGTGAATACTCCCACTGCCATTACTGCAATAATTGCTGCTACTGTTAATCTCTTCATTTTTCTTTCTCCCTTCATATGATCCATTTATTTTTTGCTTGTTTTCTTTTGTTGATACCACTATAAATGAGAAAGATTAAAGAGAGATTAAAGTCTTTCATTTTTTTAATTTATTTCAAAATTATTTTCCCGTGGGAATACTGCATGAAAATGTACTGCCTGCTCCTTCTGTGCTCTCTGCCTTCACGCTTCCCCCGTGAGCTTCTGCGATCCATTTCACCATAGACAGTCCGAGTCCTGCATGGCTGTCCTCTGTCCTTGCTGTATCCGCCTGATAAAAACGTTCCCAGATATGAGGCAGGACATCCGGAGCGATCCCTATGCCATGATCATGCACGCTTACCGTGAACATTTCCTCCTTTTCTTCAAGCGTCACTTTGACAATGCCGTTCTCCCGGCTGTACCGAAGGGCATTTGAGATCAGATTCACCAGCATCCTTATATAAAATGTCTCATCCACCTCAGCCCATATCTCAGGGGAAATCTCCGTCTCCACATGAATTCCCCTGCCGTCCGTGTCGGCAAGCATCTGCTGCTCTTCCGATATCATTTCCGTAAGCTCGCTTACATTGAGCCACTCCTTATGGAGCGGCTGCCTGCCCTGATCTGCCCGCGACAGGAAAAGGAGCTGGGAGATCATATCTGACATTCCTTTCGCCTTTCGCCGGATAAGACTGATCTGGCTGCGCTGCTCTTCTGTGAATGTACTGTCTTCCGCCAGCATCGCGTCACACTGAGCCAGGATCACACTCACGGGCGTCCTCAGTTCATGGGAGGCATCCGACGTAAACTGCTGTTCCCTCCGGAATACATTTTCCAGCTCTTCGAGCATTTCATCAAATGTATTTCCGAGGACATAGATTTCATCCCGCTCTTTTCCTTTGCCCGGATCCGCATCTGCAAATCCGATGCGCCGTGAGAGATCTGCGTCCGCCCGTATCTTTTGCACTGTATCCGTGATCTTTCGCACCGGGGCCAGCGTCCGTCTTGTAAAACGATATCCGATGACAGCCGTCGCCAGCACCATCAGCGGGAGTAAGACAAGCGCAAAGCGCACCGTGACCGTGAAGCTCTCCTCTGCGTCCGTAATTGAAGTGATCCCCCGGACATACACGGTCTGATCATCGGACAGACGGTATGACATGTCGTACACATACCACTCTCTGTTCCCGTCCCGGATCGTCCGCATTTCTCCGTCCGCCAGTTCCGGCTGCTGCCCGAAACCGTGGGGCACTCTGCCATACATAAAATACATGTCACTATCATACAGCGACAGATATACATCCCGCGCTACCGAATAGAAGTCCGAATCAATCCGGATCTCACCGTTCCTAAGTTCAATATACTCCACACTCTCCTGCACCCTGTTCTCCAGCTTCGACTGTGTGGAAGACAGCACTTCCCGATTGCTGAGCGAAAACAGGATTGCCAGTGATGCGCATGTGAGAAGCGCCATAAAAAACGTATACAATAGTGTAAGCTTTAATTTCAATGAAATCTTTTTCATAATTCTGTACGATCACCCTCTGTCACGACTCGGTCCGGAGTACATATCCCGCACCGCGAACGGTATGGATCAGCTTCTGCTCATACCCTTCATCGATCTTCTTGCGCAGATACCGGATATAGACGTCGATCACATTAGAGCCGCCCGCATAGTCAAAGTTCCACAGATGCTGCTCCAGCCGGTCTCTTGAAAGCACGATTCCTTCATTCTGCACCATATACCGGAGCAGGGCAAATTCCTTTCCGGACAGCTTAATATCCTTTCCGCCTCGCTTTACCTGCTGCGTGTCCATATGCACTTCAAGATCAGCCACCTTATAGCACGTCTTCGGGATCTCCGCGGGCTTTCGCAGGAGCACCCTGATCCTTGCCAGCAGTTCCTCAAAAGCAAACGGCTTCACCAGATAGTCATTTGCTCCGGCATCAAGCCCGGCCACCCGGTCTTCAATACTGTCTTTCGCCGTCAGCAGGATCACCGGTGTACTGTCGTTTCTCCGCCTCATCTTCTTTAATACGCTCAAGCCGTCAAGCACGGGCATCATGATATCCAGAACCACCGCATCATATTCCGCGCTCTCCAGATATTCCAGCGCCTCCTGCCCGTCAAAGCAGGAATCCACACTGTAATGCTCCCCTTTCAGACGGTTCGTTATGATCTGATTCAGATCCTTTTCATCCTCTGCTATCAATATCCTCATATGATCAGCTCCTTTATGATTTTCAGTATACGCAAGCCGGCCGGGATTGTAAAGTAACAGTTCGGCTTTATCTTGACAAGGCAGAATGCAGATTATATTCTGAAAATACGAGTTAATATTTCACACAAAGGAGCGTTTTATCACCATGGACTATACTGTTTCAAAAGAACTTGCACAGTTTCTGGAAGGCAGCCCGTCCTGCTTCCACGCAGTAGAAAATATGAAAAAGCCCCTGCTAAATGAAAATTTTGTAGAATTACAGGAAAATCAGAAATGGCACATACAGCCCGGCGGCAGATATTTCGTCACACGCAACGGGTCTTCTCTTATCGCTTTCACGATTCCCCAACACGGATTTAAAGGCATGCGCATCATGGCAAGCCACGGGGATTCTCCGACTTTCAAGATAAAAGAAAATCCTGAACTGGAGACAGACGGGCACTATATCCGCCTTAATGTGGAACGCTACGGCGGCATGCTGTGCGCTCCATGGTTTGACCGCCCGCTCTCCGTGGCCGGCCGCGTGATCATCAAAGATCCGTCTTCCGGTTCATTTATATCGAAGCTGGTAAATATCGACCGCGACCTCGTCCTGATCCCGAACCTTGCCATCCACATGAACCGGGAGGCGAACAACGGCTACAAGTACAACGCCCAGAAAGACATGCTTCCTCTGTACGGTGATCTGGCGGCAAAAGGCACGTTCATGCAAACCATCACAGAAGCTGCCGGCGCAGCGGAAAGCGATATCCTCGGCCACGACCTCTTCCTTTATAACAGGGAAAAGGCAAGCATCTGGGGCGCTTCCGGAGAATTCATCTCCTGCGGCAGACTGGATGACCTGCAGTGTGCATTTGTTGCCTCTCCCAACAACTCTGTTATTTTCATAAAAAGAATCTCCCTTATTATTTATCTAATTTCTCAGTGAGTAAGCCTGCAACTTTCATTCAGTATAGCATACTAAATCCACATTACAACAGCCTTTTAATTCTCTGTTCCAACTCCGCCCGTTCTTCTGGAGATATACGAAAATTAACAATCCTATCTCTTTTCCGATTATGTTCATCTTTCTTTGGCTGCACTTTTTGCCTTGGTCTTTTATACATACTCTTTACCATCCCCTCTCTTTTGACAGGCAGCCATATATTATAGAACGCCAAAAGCCGTCTGCTCTCGGTTAAAAGAACAAACGGCTCTCTGTTTATTATTCGAACTCTATCGTCCCCGGCGGCTTACTGGTCAGATCATAGAACACTCTGTTAACCCCCCGCACTTCATTTATAATCCTGCTCATCACTTTATTGAGCACCTCATACGGAATCTCCGCCGCCTCAGCTGTCATGAAGTCAATCGTCTTCACCGCTCTCAGCGCCACGGCATAATCATAAGTTCTCTCGTCTCCCATAACTCCGACGGAACGCATATTTGTCAGCGCCGCAAAGTACTGATTGATCTCTCTGTCCAGTCCGGCTTTCGCGATCTCTTCTCTGTAGATCGCGTCCGCATCCTGTACGATCCGTACTTTCTCTGCGGTAACTTCTCCGATGATACGGATCCCAAGTCCCGGTCCCGGGAACGGCTGGCGATACACCAGTTCCTCCGGAATTCCCAGCTCCAGACCTGCCTTGCGGACTTCATCTTTGAACAGATCGCGCAGCGGCTCGATGATTTCTTTAAAATCTACGTAATCCGGAAGTCCGCCTACATTGTGATGAGACTTGATCACTGCGGATTCTCCGCCCAGACCGCTCTCTACCACATCCGGATAGATCGTTCCCTGTGCAAGGAAGTCCACGGCTCCGATCTTCTTCGCCTCTTCCTCAAACACACGGATGAACTCTTCACCGATGATCTTACGTTTCTGTTCCGGTTCTGTCACGCCGGCCAGTTTGTTATAATATCTCTCCTGCGCATTTACACGGATAAAGTTCAGGTCAAAATCTCCCTCCGGACCGAAGACTGCTTCCACTTCGTTCCCTTCGTTTTTGCGGAGAAGGCCATGGTCTACGAATACACATGTCAGCTGTTTTCCGATTGCTCGGGAGAGAAGTCCTGCTGCCACGGAAGAATCCACACCGCCGGATAATGCGAGCAGTACTTTTCCGTCTCCTACTTTTTCGCGGATTGCTTCAATGGAGTGTTCCACAAAGGAATCCATTCTCCAGTCGCCGCTGCACTCACAGACGTTCTTTACGAAATTGTTGATCATCTTCGTTCCTTCCTGAGTGTGGAGTACTTCCGGATGGAACTGGATCGCGTAAAGTTTCTCCGTTTCATTTTCCGCCGCTGCCACCGGGCAGTCTGCAGTATGCGCGGAAATCTCGAATCCTGGCGCAACTTTTGAAATATAATCAAAATGACTCATCCAGCAGACTGTCGGAGTAGAGACATCCGCGAATATTTTAGAAGAAGTCTTGTCGATCAGGACTTCTGTTTTTCCGTATTCTCTGACGTCTGCCTTCTCTACTTTTCCGCCAAGCACGTGCATCATAAGCTGAGCGCCATAGCAGAGCCCGAGTACCGGTATTCCCAGCTTGAACAGCTCGTCCGAATATGTCGGTGAATCCGGCAGATAGCAGCTGTTCGGTCCGCCGGTAAGAATAATTCCTTTCGGATTCATCGCTTTGATCTTCTCAATATCTGTTTTGTAAGAATAAATCTCACAGTACACATTACATTCCCTGACACGTCTTGCGACAAGCTGATTATACTGTCCGCCGAAGTCAAGGACGATCACTAATTCATTCTTCACGTTTTTCCTCCTGTAAAATACGGTCCCTGCGGACCGCGTGCTCTTATGCTTTCATTATAGTAGAGCTGCCACGGTTTGACAACAACTAAATTTCCCGGCGCATTCATAAGAACCGCCGGGAAAACCTGTACCATATCCTGCTATTTAAAATATTCTCTTACGCTGCATATTTCAAAATCTTCTTCTGAAGCTCTTCACAGTCATCAGAATGCAGCTTAAGATCCATTACATTGTTCAGTCCAAGATGCATAATTCCAAGTAAAGATTTTGCATCTACCACAACACGGCCTCTTCTCACGTCAATATCAAAATCATATTTTGAGACCATATTTACGAACTCACGGATTTCCTCCGGATGCTTAAATGTAATCTTCATTTCGCTCATTATTCATCTCACCTCTCTTTACAATGATATTATTTCATTCGCCTGTCTGCTCTTCAGTCGAACGTATCATACCATATTTATCCAATATAAAAAGGGTGAAATTCCTTAAAAAGGTCGATTTTTTTAATGAGCTGTCTTGCGAAATTCCGTCGGAAGCATCCCTGTCTCTTCCTTAAACACTCTGCTCATATACTTTGAATCCGCATATCCGGTCAGCTCCGCGATCTGGTTGATTTTAAGCCTTGTGCCGACCAGCAGGCCTTTGATCCGCTCTATCCGGTATTTTCTGATCGTTTCTGTAAATCCTGCTCCGGTTTCTTTTTTGAACTGGCTGCTCAGATACTCCTCGGAGACAAAAAGCCTGCCCGCCACCTCTTCCAGCGTGATCCCCTGATCATAATATTTTCTCACGATCTGTACCGCCTTACGGACAAGCGGGCTCAGCCTGCTGTCCTCTTTTTCCTCAAATGCGTCAAAGTTCAGCGTTGACAGGAATCTGTCCATCGCAGCCCGCACTTCCCGCCAGCTCATAGCCGTAGAAATTGCCTGCATGCAGCGCTGGATCTCCAGCTCTGATTCAATCTCCCACTGGGTTTTATAGACATTGAGCAGCGCCATATTGAACCGGATCAGACATTCTTTCATTTCTCCGGGGCTGTGCGGTTCACGCCTTATATAATCATACAGCCTGTAATATGCCCGTTTGATCTCTTCTCCATCTTTCACCGTCACTGCCTGACGCGCCTGATTTTCGATTTCAACGGGATATTTCAGAGGCACTGTCTTCTGGCTGTCTATCACTTCCTGACGGATCAGCTCGCCTCTGTCAAACAGCAGATTCCAGTCTTTCATAGAATTCATATGCTTAAGCACATCCGGCAGATCCACGATATGTTCCGCCTCTGCCCAGATACATACCACGGTTCCCAGCAGCTGCCGGCACAGTTTCGGTACGATTTCCTTCTGAAAACATGTATATTCCTGTTCCTCATCCTCCATCTGGTACAAGACAATAAACAGAATCTTCCACGCCCTCGCCTCGAACACGCGGGAAGCTCTCCCGCTCCCCCAATCTCCCGACTGTCCGATCACACTCTTTGCATGCTCCTTCTGCTCCTCGAAACCATCGCCAAGCCACACGGCAAAAACTGCTCCCGGCTCCTCAACCGTGAATCCAAACCGCTGTTTAGTCATCCTGTTAAAATCAGGATCCGGACTGAGCTGTCCGTTCAGACAGGCCATAAAGATATTTTCGATCGTTAATACAGCTTCCGCCATACGCTCTTTTTTCAGCCTCTCGCCTGCCCGCGCCACTGCCTTCCGCAATTCGTCTTCTCTCACCGGTTTGACCAGATATCCTTCCACTCCCAGATCAACCGCCCGCTTTGCCTGATCGAAGTCTTCTTTTTCAGCCAGAAGTACTGCTTTCACATCACTGTGCTCTCCGCGTATTTTCTCCAGCATCTCCAGTCCGCCCATTTCAGGAAGCTCCACATCCGCTATGACAAGATCCGGGCATTCTCCCCGGATCATCTCATATCCCGTCTTTCCGTCACCTGCAGCCCCGACTACTTTACAGCAGCCCTCACATTTCTTCTCATCCGCCTCAGATATTGGCACTATACGCTGCAGCATTCTTTCAATATTGTCAGCCTCCGCCTTTTCGCGTACAACAACCAATATTTTCATTGCCCCGCTCCTTTCCCGTCTCCAACGAAAATCCGCCAGGCGCTCAGATCATACCGCAGCTATTCCGATCAAAAACGCCTCTGCAGCAAGCACTAAAAGAAACAGAAGGTTCCATATTGTAAATACCTTCAGAAAAGTCCCCTTCTTATCCGGATACTCCTTTGCAAAAAATTTAAATGATATCAGACTTGCCAGCGATGCAATCAGCGTTCCGAGCCCGCCCAGATTCACTCCGGTGAGCAAAGCGGAAAAATCACTGCTGAATCCTGACAAAAGGATTGCCGCCGGTACATTGCTGATGATCTGGCTCGTAAGGATTCCCGTCAGAAGTTCCCTGCCCTGTACGACAGACACTAAGAATTCACTGATTCCCGGAATCCGTTTCATATTTCCGATAAATATGAAAAAGCATAAAAATGTCAGCAGCAGGAAATAATCCACCGACCAATACAATTTCCTGTTTATTACCAATATAACTAATATAACACAGATCAGCACCGGCTGATACGGCAGAATACGAAAAACTACCAGCAGACACAGCAGAAGCAGGACCAGCAATGGCACCGCCCGTCCGAACACCCGTCCCGCTTTTGTCTGCGCGCTCTTCTCAGGATTCTCCTTTACGGAAACGTCAAGAAGGGGCTCGTCCCTGCCGGCAAATACCACGGCCAAAAGTAATATAATCGACACTCCGGCATAAGGGAGGACTGCATGCATAAACTCACCTGCAGTCAGATCAGATATAGAATACAGATACAAATTCTGCGGATTTCCGATAGGCGTCGCCATACTCCCCAAATTGGCGGCAATCGTCTCCAGCACGATCAATTTTAAAATACGCTCCACTCTCCCGCTCATTCGCAGCACGAGAATCGTAAACGGCACAAATGTGATCAGTGTCACGTCATTCGTGAGCACCATGCTGCAGAAAAAACAGAGCAGAATCATTACAGCCGAAAGTCCCCGGATACTTCCCGCTCTCGTTATCAAAAAATGACCGAGCATACGAAAAATTCCAAGTGACTGGAATCCTGCCACAATGATCATAAGGCAGAAAAGAAGCGCAATCGTCCTGTAATCCGGATAAGCCAGATACATCATATCCGGTTTTACTGCAAATGCAGACAGTACCGCCAGTAAAAACGAGATACAGAATACAGTTTCATTTTTAAAGATCAGCTTTAATAGTTTCATAGCAGACCTATTATATCCCTGTCCTCTGCGTAACGCAATACTAAAAGATATTATCACACCGGGCTATTCCCCGAATAGAAGAAGACAGGAGCCATCGTGATCGCACCGGTCACTCAGCTCCTGCTGCATTACTGCCTATGATCCGTCTATCCATGCTGATGAAGATACTTTTCTCTCGTAGCCATCCCGCCCCGGATATGCCTCTCTGATTTGTTCGTATCAAGCACTTTGCGGGCTTCACGGGCAAGGGTTGGATTGATTTGGAGAAGCCGCTCGGTGACATCTTTATGTACCGTACTCTTACTGATCCGGAACTGCTTCGCTGTCTGCCTCACAGTCGCGTTATTCTCTATAATATAATCAGCAATTTCCACGGCTCTTTCCTCAATGTAATCTTTCAAAAAAATCCCCCTGCAAACATTCTTTTTACAATGTATGCAGGAGAATAGGAAGTCATGTATTATTGGACTCCTTAAATTTACTTCATCTGTGTTTATTGAAAAATACCTATCCTTCTGATACTATAAATTTGTATCTTATCTGCCGGACAGCAGATTCAAATTTTAATCAACAAGGAGACCACCATATGAAATTTACATTTGCCCATAACAACCTGAACGTTTACGACCTGGACAAATCCCTCGCTTTCTACAAAGAAGCGCTCGGCCTTACCATAACGCGCACAAAGGATGCCGATGACGGAAGCTTTAAACTCGTATACCTTGGCGACGGTGTCACCCCGCATCTTCTTGAGCTCACCTGGCTCCGGGATATGGACCGTCCCTACAACCTCGGCGATAATGAGATCCATCTTGCATTCGAAGTGGATGACTTTAATGCCGCATATGCCAAACATAAAGAAATGGGGAGCATCTGTTTTGAAAATCCGAAGATGGGAATCTACTTTATCTCGGATCCTGACGGATACTGGCTTGAGATCGTACCGTCCAAAAATTAATTCATTCCTATAAGACAGCACGGGCAGTTCACGGCACCATCGTTCGCTGTCCGTTGCCGTCAAATGGCCACTCATGCAAGTATGGTGTCCGCTTTCCGGATTTATCGTACAAAAAATCCGCCAGCTTTTCCGGCTGACGGATTTTTATTTTCCATATATTCTTTCTGTCTTTTCGCTTAGAAGATGTGATAATTCACAACCAGCGCTGCAAATACAATCGATACCATCGAAAGCAACTTGATCAGGATATTGATAGACGGTCCTGATGTATCCTTAAACGGGTCTCCGACTGTATCACCGACAACAGCAGCTTTGTGCTGTTCGCTGCCTTTTCCGCCGTGATTACCGCCTTCAATGTACTTCTTCGCATTATCCCAGGCGCCGCCTGCATTAGCCATAAAGATGGCCATCAGGAATCCTGTTGCAGTTGAGCCGGTCAGAAGTCCGATCACGCCGTTGTATCCGAGAATAAGTCCTGTCACAACAGGAGTGATGATAGCCAGCAGTGTCGGAAGGATCATCTCATGGAGAGAAGCCTTCGTACAGATATCAACACATGTCTCATAATCCGCATCCGCTTTGCCTTCCATCAGTCCCTTGATCTCTTTGAACTGACGGCGAACTTCAACCACGATACTCTGAGCCGCACGTCCTACGGAATCCATTGTAAGAGCTGCAAATACGAACGGCAGGCACGCTCCGATGAAGATACCGACCAGAACTGTCGGGTTCATAACACTCATATCAAGCGTGATATCCGGTCCGCCTACTTCCTGTACTTTCTCTACGTAAGAAGCGATCAGAGCGAGAGCTGTAAGCGCTGCTGATCCAATAGCAAAACCTTTACCTGTTGCAGCTGTTGTATTTCCAAGGGAGTCCAGAGCATCCGTACGTTTTCTGACCTCTGCATCCAGACCTGCCATCTCGGCAATACCACCGGCATTGTCAGCGATCGGACCGTAAGCATCCGTTGCAAGGGTAATTCCCAGTGTTGAAAGCATTCCGACTGCCGCCAGCGCAATGCCGTAAAGTCCTCTTGTAGACTCAATAAATCCGCCGGAGAATGCGTATGCAGCCATAACGCAGATTGCGATGATAATGATCGGAACTGCTGTAGAAAGCATTCCAAGGCTTAAGCCTCCGATAATGATCGTCGCGGAACCTGTCTCGGATTTATTTGCCAGGTTCTGCGTTGGTTTATAAGTATCCGATGTAAAATATTCTGTAAAGAATCCGATCAGTACACCGGCAAGCAGACCGGCAAGGATTGCAAAATAGAATCCGATATAATTTCTTCCAAGAATAAACCACACAAGCGGGAACGCCACAACTGCAATGATGATCGCACTCGTATTCGTACCGCGTCTCAGTGCTTTCAAAAGTGTGCTCTGATCTGTATCTTCTCCTGTCTTCACAAGAAGAGAGCCGAGGATTGATGCAAGCACGCCTACTGCAGCCAGCACCATAGGAATGATCACTGCATTTACCCTGTCTACCTCAACGATCTTATTAAATGCGATAACTCCAAGGGCACACGCTGACAGAATCGATCCTACATAGGACTCATAGAGGTCCGCGCCCATTCCGGCAACATCGCCTACGTTATCTCCTACGTTGTCTGCAATAACGGCCGGGTTTCTCGGATCATCCTCCGGAATTCCCGCCTCTACCTTTCCTACAAGGTCAGCTCCGACGTCCGCAGCTTTTGTGTATATACCTCCGCCTACACGTGCAAACAGTGCCATCGAAGATGCACCCATGCCAAATGTAAGCATTGTACTTGTAATATCTTCGATCGAAAGTTTAAACACAAGTTTCAACAGAAGATACCAGATCGAGATATCCAGAAGTCCCAGTCCTACTACCGTGAATCCCATAACTGAACCTGCTGAAAATGCAACATTCAGACCTTTGTTCAGGCTTTTCTGGCAGGCAGCCGCTGTTCTTGCATTCGCTCTCGTAGCAATCTGCATTCCCACAAATCCGGACAGTCCCGAGAAGAATCCTCCGGTTACAAACGCAAAAGGAACAAACCAGGTCAGAAGTCCCAGCGCAGCCATTACAAACAAGATTACGAACATGACTGCGAAAAATCCGATCAGGATCTTATACTGGCGGCGAAGATACGCCATTGCCCCCTTATGGATGGATGCGGAAATCTTTTTCATGGTATCGTTTCCCTCAGGAAAACGGAGTACCTTCTGCGCCCTGCTTGCCACAAACAAAAGCGCGATAATGGAGCCGCATAGTGTCAGTAGTGCCAATTGATTGTCCATTTAAATCTCTCCTTCCATATTTGTGTGTACGTGGATTATTATATCATCTCTTTTCAATTTTTTGTATATTTTTCTGAATATTTTTTTAAATTCAGCTTTATTTTTATGCAGTTTTAAAGCCATGAGCAGATTCTGTTTACATGTTTCTGTTCATGGCTTTATTTTCTTTCATTTTATTCTCTTATATCATCCGATATGTCTGAAATCACTGTCAGAATTCAAATACGGCAACTCCATATGGCGGCAGTGGATAAGAAATAGAATATTTCTGGCCATCGCATTCCTGCTTCACCGGTTTATAGATCAACGGTCTCTCAGCACCGGAACCGCCATATTTCTTCTCATCACTGTTGAGCACAAGCTTTAACTGTTTTCTCCTTGTAACACCGACGCGGTAATCCGGACGCTCCATCGGCGTGAAATTGCATACAAACAGCAGATTCTTCTTATTATCCTTGGAGTGTCTCTCAAAGCTGTAAATACTGCGGAAAATATCATCTGCATTGATCCACTCGAATCCTTCCGGCTGGGCGTCCATCTCATACAGAGCCTTGTTTCTCTTATACAGATGGAGCAGATCTCTGTACCAGTTCTGGATTGCCTGATGTTCCGGTTCTGCCAGAAGATACCAGTCAAGTTCTCTCTCTTCACTCCATTCGCGGAGCTGAGCAAAATCCTGGCCCATAAAGAGCAGCTTCTTACCGGGATGTCCCATCATAAATGCATAACCGACTTTCAAATTTGCATATTTATCGAATCCAAGTCCCGGCATCTTATTGATCATGGAACACTTCAGATGTACAACCTCGTCATGGGAAAGCACAAGGATATAATTCTCGCTGTAAGCATAGGAGCTTGCAAATGTCATCATATGATGCGCATTTTTACGGAAATACGGATCCAGCTTCATGTATTCAGTAAAGTCATGCATCCAGCCCATATTCCACTTCAGGCTGAATCCGAGCCCGCCGTCTTCGGGTGCTCCGGTCACTTTCGGCCATGCAGTAGATTCTTCGGCGATCATGACTGCTCCCTTATTTCTTCCAAGCACCACCGAATTCAGATGCTTGAAGAACTCGATTGCCTCCAGGTTCTCATTTCCGCCATATTTATTGGCAACCCACTGACCGTCCTGTTTGCCGTAATCCAAATACAGCATGGATGCCACCGCGTCTACACGGAGCCCGTCCACATGATAATGCTCGATCCAGAACAATGCATTGGCTATAAGGAAATTCTTTACCTCCGGTTTCCCATAATCAAAAATCTTCGTTCCCCAGTCCGGATGCTCGCCTTTACGCGGATCCGCGTATTCAAATGTCGGAGTCCCGTCAAAGTCGGCCAGACCATGGGCATCTCTCGGAAAATGCGCCGGTACCCAGTCAAGAATAACACCAATATTATTTCTGTGCAGATGGTTGATCATATATGCAAAGTCTTCCGGCGTTCCGTACCGCGATGTCGGTGCATAATATCCCGTCACCTGATAACCCCAGGATCCGTCGAAAGGATGCTCCGCCATTCCCATAAGTTCTACATGGGTATATCCCATATCCTTTACATATTTTACGATCGCATCCGCAAATTCCCTGTAAGTATAAAATCCTTCATCATCCCTGCCCGGATGCCGCATCCATGATCCCAGATGCACCTCGTAGATCGACATCGGGTTTTTCTTGTGATCCCATGTCGCCCTCCGTGTCATCCAGGTTTCATCAGTCCATTTCAGATGGGAAATATCCGCTACACGGGATGCAGTCCCCGGTCTCAGTTCCGCATAATTTGCAAATGGATCCGCTTTAAAAATACGTTTTCCCTGCTGTGTCTCAATACAGAATTTATACAGATCTCCTTCTTTGACTCCCGGCACAAAGCAGGTATAGATGCCGACCGGCTCCTGACGTTCCATATAATTTGCTTCAAAATCCCAGCCGTTAAAGTCGCCTACAACCGCAACTCTGCGGGCATTCGGCGCCCATACCGCAAAATATACGCCTTCCTGACCTTTGTATACGACCTTATGTGCCCCCATCTTCTCATAGATCTCATAATGGTTGCCCTGACCAAACAAATATTGATCCAGTTCTCCGATCTCAAAAGGCTCCAGTTTTTTCTTTGTGCTTTTTCCCTTTTTCATAAAAGCCACCTCATCGCTCATTTTTTATAATAATACATATATTATACTTGATAGTGTCAGAAAAAGAAAGAGTTTCACACGTCAGAAACAGAAAAATACTTTACCGCTCCTTTTTCTTTCCATTCTCCCTGACATCAAAAGAACGGACAGCCTTTTAAGCCGCCCGTTCCTTTTTCTCATCTGAAATATGCGATTAAATATTAAAATCTTTTTCTGACAACAGAATCCTGTCTGCCTCATCTGTATTTTTACCGAATACACGTTTCACGAGTTTCTTCGCGGACGCTTTCTGTGAATGCTGGATCGCACTGTCCATGATCTCTTTTACCTCAGCTACAGTAACCGCATGATCCTCTCTCTGGAGAGAATCGATCTTGCTGTACAGTGCAAGAATTCCCATTTCATCAATCCTGTATCCGTTTTCCTGGGCATAAGTCTGTCCGAAAGTCACAAGCTCGTCATTGATGAAAATCGGCACCTCGAGACGAGATGTGAACTTTCTTCTGAACTCGCGGTTGGAAGACAAAAGTCTGTCGATCGGTTTCCGCTGCTCTTCCAGTACGATAAGGAGTTCTCCTGTATCTTTCTCCATCGCTTTATTGAGCCGGGCAACTGTCCTTTCATTCATCTTGCCCGCTTTCTCGATAATAAGGGCTCCTCCGTAAAGCTTATCGAAAATGTCACCAATCTTCTTCTTATTCAGTGAATCGCCCGTCACGATCGCCACTTTTCCCTGACGAATGTTTCTCTGCTTCTGGATAGCTTTGACAACATCCACGGCAAGCACCGTCTTGCCATTGCCTTTATTTCCCACGATCAGAAGATTTCCTGTCCTTGACGTCCCCTGTCTGTTTGTACAGTTCTTATCCTGCTCAAGTACATCTACAAGCTGCTCGCTCATACCGCGGACCGGAACGAAATAGGAGAAAAGCTTTTTCTGTTCTTCTGTAAGTCCTGCCCTCGTTCCTATACCACTCTGAAGCTCCAGATCGTAACGGCCATGTACGATAAAGCCCGTATCCGTCATAGAAAGCGCATCTGATATCTCGTCCAGTGGAAGCGGTGCTGTCTTTCCTGTCGCGATCAGTTTAGCTGTCTCCTTACGGCTCAAAGGTTTCGTTGCGGAAAGAATATCCATATTGTCATCATCGTCATCCGGAATCTCTCTATCATCCAGTTCATCTGCGTGATCCGGATTAACCCGGAATTCTTCCTCGAAATCTATCGCGCCCTCGCCGTACTCGTCTTCTTCATCTGAAAGTTCTTCTGCGTCTTCCTCAAAGTATTCATCGTCTTCCGGGAGTTCTTCTTCGTCCTCCTCAAAGTACTCCTCTTCATCCGGAAGTTCTTCCTCTTCCTCCTCAAAGTACTCTTCTTCATCCGGAAATTCTTCCTCTTCCTCCTCAAAGTACTCTTCTTCATCCGGAAATTCTTCCTCTTCCTCCTCAAAGTACTCCTCTTCGTCCGGAAGTTCTTCCTCTTCCTCCTCAAAGTACTCTTCTTCATCCGGAAGTTCTTCCTCTTCCTCCTCAAAGTACTCCTCTTCGTCCGGGAGCTCTTCCCCGTCCTCTTCAAAGTACTCCTCTTCGTCCGGAAGTTCTTCCTCTTCCTCGTCGAGGTATTCTTCATCGGATTCTTCTACATCTTCAAACTCTTCTGAATCCTCGAGTTCTTCGAAATCTTCCTCAAAGTCGTCCTCCTCATCGAAGTCATAGTCTTCCTCAAAGTCATCGCTATCTATGCGGAGTGAATCTGCGACTTTTCCCATATTCTCTCTAGGCTCTTCTTTTCTCTCCAGAGTCCTTTTTACCGGAGCTTTCTCCGTCTCCTCCTGTGGCGGGATCACACCCTCAATCTCATCGATCATCCGCTGAATATCCGGCGGAAGGATCGGTTCTGTCTTCTTCGTCTTCTTCTCTTCCATAGTCTCCCCTTGTCTTTCCCCATCTGTCATATTAATATCAGTCTCCTCTTCTAACGCCTCTGTCGGATCATCGTCCTCTACAATATCTTCAGACTCATCCGCAAATAATTCTTCGGATGCTTCCTCCGCATCATCTAAGGTTAACTCTTCCTCTGTATCTTCGCTCTCTTCTACCGGCAGTTCCACTGCTTCCTCTTCTGCCACAACCTCCCCTTCTTCCGGGCTAAGAAGCTCTTCTTCCAGATCAAGCATCTCTTCCCCTTCCTCAATCTCCAACAGATCATCTAACTCCGGTTCATCCGAAACGCTATCCGGCTCACCTTCCCAGTCTTGCAGAATATCCTCGAGATTGAGCTGACCATCAATCTGATCATCGTCTTCTGGTATGATCTCTGTCATGTTGCCGGCAGACGATGCCATCTTTTTCTTCTCTGTAATCTCCTTGACCATGTCGACATCAACTACAGCCTCGATTTCATCGATTGCCTGCTCAAGATCATCAAGCGCCGGCTCTTCTTCGGCTTCATCCGTCTCCTGAGTCTCTTTATTTTCCGGATGAAGAAGTTGTCTGAGTGCTTCATCCAGCGGCATTGTATTTCCAAGTTTCTTTTTCTTCTCCGAACCTTTATTTTCTAATGTATTATCAGCAGGTCTACTCACATCTGATTCAATCTCTGTTTCCGAAACAGACGATTCATCATCCGGAGTATCCTGTACGTTATTTGAAACCTCTATGTTTTCTTCCGGGCTGTCCGAATCTGCAGCTGCCACCTGCTCCTGCTCAGCCTGAACCTCCTCCGCAACACTGTCAGCCGCTTCTTCATCATCTTCCCGGCCGGCATAAGCTGCAATGTCCGGCATCTCCTCAGTCTCAGCAGTAAGTTTCTCAAATCTCTTGTCATATTTCTCCTGCTGTGACGGCGTCAGCGGTTTATACTGCATCTTGAGCTCCATTGCCTTATAAACATATTTGCCTTCGCTGAACCACAGGATCAGGTCATCACATTCTTCAAGACATTCCGCCGTCATGCCTGCTTCCTGATACAGTTTCGCCAGTTCGTATGCCCACTCCTCAATATATTCCGACTTTTTGTACTCCTCCAGCGCATCAATCTGCTGTTCAATAGGCGCACGCTGTGCACGCAGGATCTGATACTTTAAAATATACTGATTCGGGTCCTTTGGTGCAATCTGCATAAAATCATCGTAAAAGTCGATCGCCTCATCAACATTTCCTGTCTTCAGCGCTAATGTACACAGCTTGCTGATGATCTTCCGGCTGCCCTCGGCGCGGTGATAAGCAAGATTCAGTACACTATAGCTTTTCTCATATTCCTTATTCTTCTCATAAATATCACTGACATTCGTCAGCATAGACGCGTTCCGAACTCTCCGCCAGTCGATGGAATCGGCAATCTCCGCCGCTTTCCTGTATGCGCCATCTTCCATAAGTTCGAGCATCTGCTCTGTCTTTTGCTTATATTCATACTTATCCACTGCATTCACCTCATCGAAAATAATATTTTATCGATCTGCATCTTATTTGCCGAAAGGCAATATTCTTTCAATAGTTTATCATATGAGGTGCGTTATGTCAAAAAAATGCATCCTCGATTGACATCGACGATGCATTTTATAGTTTATTTAATTTTACCATTTTAAATATATATAAATCGGAGGAAATATGTAGATTCCGTTCCTGTGAGACCTCTGCCATCTGTTATTTGATCTTCGGTCGATTTATTAAGACCTGCTTATTAAACCTTCCCTCCTTCAATAACAAATTGAGGTTCATAGCAGTATCCTTATTTCTTTCACTTTCGTTCTGAACTCTGGTACTATTTTATATTTTTTAAAGAGCGATCCAGGTTATTCTTCCTATAATCTTTCACCTCTAACAATATCTTTCCCGATACCCTTAAAGCCTACTAAATTATTACTTCTATAACTATGTGCCCTTTACTATAAAATAATATTCTACTCGATGTTTCTTTACACATCTTTCGAAATCCCGCTATATGTGGTATCTATATTCAATACGTCTGCAAATGTTAAATCTTATTTGATTTTCATCCGGATTCCGTACTCTCCGATCATTTCTCTTCTCATTGTAAATATTTCCGGATTATTAATCTTGTCTCCAGCAAAGGTCTCTTACATCACAGGAACTTCCATTTGCCGTACCACTGACATATTGATGAAAAACTGAAACTATACTGTCCATGGGACTTACCTCCTGCTGCCCTGTATTTTTAATCTAATTGAACAACTCATATCTGATTGTTCTCTTAGTTAAATATCCTTTTGAGATATTGTTTTGTCTGATCTCTTTTGGATGGTTATATAATATCACCGGTTCTTTTATTTGTCAATACATTTTATGCTTTTTATTTTAAATAAATTTATTATTCTGTTTATTTTGTTTGAATTTTCTGATAATTTTGTTTTGTTCTTGTTGCTATGTCATATACTATCCACTATATTTATGAATCAGGTCAAACATGATCTGAACTGTATATATATTTGTTTCTACAAATGTATACAATTCCCCCTGATGCATCTTTACCATTTTTCTGACGCTGCGCAGTCCGATCTGATTGCTCTCGGTATCGGCAGCATCTTTTTTGATCAGATTCGTGATCATGATCTTGATCCTGCCGCATTCCGGACATATCTGTACAGCCACCTTCCCCCTTTTATCGCCATACTTTAATATGTTAGAAAAGAGATTGCTGAATATCCTCTTGAGCATAACCTCATCCCCGTACATCTCACTTTTCGTTCCATACTCAAGCTTTTCCTCCACTGTAAATCCGGCAATCCGTATAAACTCGCAGTTCTCCCGAAGACATTCGGCCAGAGCAGATACAGGAAGAGGTTTCAGTTCTGCGGTCTCATTTTCCTCATATACAAGGGCATATTCAAACATGCGGTCTGTAAGCACTTTTATATCTGCGGCTTTTTCCAGACAGCGATCCACATATTTCTCCTGCGCATCGGGATCGGCACGCTTTAATTTCAGTACTTCCAGATAGCCATTAAGTACAGTGAGAGGAGTCCTGAGATCATGGGACATGGCTGTGATGAGATCCTGGTTTGCCTGCCGGCTTTCACTCTCTCGTCGGATATTCTCCTGCAGTGTCTGTCTCAGTGTGTCAAGTTCCTTCGACACGACGCCGATTTCATCCGCTCCGCAGGGCGGCACATGAGAACTCAGATCTCCCACAGACATGCGGACGATTGCATCTTTTACGGCAGACACCCGTTTCATCATCCTGCCGAGAAAAATAAGGATTCCTGACAGGAATACAGCCACGCACAGGATAATACTTACAATAACGTACGGATAAGTAAACTTGCTCCTGTTGTAAGAGTAATAAATCATGTCATAAGTACCGTTTGCAAATTTCATGGGAATATCGCCATACTGCTCCCCAAGAATGGACTGGCTGGAAGCCAGTATCGATCCAAATATAAAATGATTCAGAATCTTCGGTGTCCGTCCGTAACGGTAAAGCCCGTCATCGATCCCGTATATCGAAACACCTGTATAATCATCCACCAACAGATCAAGAAACGGCTCAAATGCTTTTTTCCCGTCTTCGTCATCCTCTGATTCAGGAACATTATAATATTTTGCCGCTGCTTCCGCTTTTTCCAAAAATTCGTCAGAATCAAACCATGTGACGATCCCAGCCCGCTCCAGCAGATCGGCCGCGTCCACCTGATGTCTCCACAAAAAGGCGAAAAGGGAAATGCTTATGGTTGCCATCACAAAGAGCAGGAAGATCATTTTCGTGCGTATCTTCCAGCTCCCGATCTTTTCTGTGGCATCCATAGCAGCCTTCTTTACTCTGGATTTTCCATGTTTTACTCCTTTAGTCACAGCGATACCCCCTTCCCCACACTGTCTTGATCAATTCCGGATTCTTCGGGTCTTTCTCTATCTTTCTGCGCAGATTCCGGATATGGACCATGACCGTATTATTTGCTCCGTAATAATACGGCTCCTGCCAGACAGCCTCATAGAGATGTTCCGCTGAGAATATCTGGCGGCGGTTCTTCACAAGAAGGTGCAGGACTTCATATTCTGTGTCTGTCAGATCGACCGGGCGGCCATCGCGTGTGACCGTCTCTGATGTTTCATTGATTTCCAGATCATGCAGCCGGAGAATATTTCTGTCCGAAAAGAGCCGATGTCCGTCTGCCGGTATCCGCTGTCTTTCCTGAATCGTTTCCGCCTGCGCTCCGATGCCTGTGACAGTTTCCTGCTTTCCTTTATAAACCTGATAACGCCGGATCAGGGCTTTTGCACGGCTTACCAGTTCATTGTAGGAAAAAGGCTTTGCAAGCTAGTCGTCCCCTCCGCTTGAAAACCCGAGCATCTTGTCCCCCTCCTGCGTCTTCGCACTGAGAAACAGAATCGGTGCGTTACTCTCCTTTCGTATCTCCATACATGTATGATATCCATCCATACCGGGCATCATAATATCCAATATAATAAGATCAAATGCATTTTCCTTTGTCTTTAAGATTGCCTCGTTTCCATTTTTCTCCTCTTCTATGTCATATTCCTCGCCGCCGAGCAATATATGAATAATCTCCCGAATCTCAGGATTGTCATCTACGATCAGTACTCTCGACGCTTTATTTTCCGGCTGTTCCGAACGTATTTCCATTTGGATGTCCTCCTGTTTAAAGTCGTTGTCATGCCTGTCCGGCAGTCTTTCGTCAGAGCAGTTCCGCTGCCATGTCTGATTATACACGATTTTATCTTCTCTGAAGGGTTTCTTAAGAATTCTTTAGATTCAGTTCCGGCATTTTTTAAGAAAGGTATATTAAGCTGTGTTTATTGAAAGGGGGAATGCAATGATGAAGAAATGGTTTTACCCCGTTTCCCTCATCCTAATCTTTATAATACTGACCATTGCGGTCATTCCGGACGGATATGTATACGGATCAAATACCGACTGGCTGAGCCAGCATGTCACTCTGGCGGAAACAATACGGAATGCATGCCTTGAGCAGCATACTCTATTGCCGTCATGGATCAACCTGGGCGGTGGCTCCAACGGATATCAGTTTGCCTACTATGGTTTCCTAAGGCCTGACATCCTGATCGGATGTCTGCTGCCACAGGTGCCTATGGTAAATATCATGATCGGATATATGCTGATCACATATCTGGGCTCCGTTCTCCTCGTGTTTGTCTGGCTGAGAACAGAGCAGGCATCTCCGCTTATCGCATGGCTGGGAAGTATCCTGTTTATGACCGCAGGATGCCTCTTCCATATGCACCGTCAGATCATGTTTGTAAATTATCTGCCGTTTCTGCTTGCGGCTTTCCTGTGTATCAGGAAAAAGCGCTTTCAATGGCTGCCGCTGTGCCTCCTGCTGGTCTGTCTCTCCAGTTTTTACTTTGCCGTCTCTGCTTTTGCTGCAGTCGGATGGTACTGGTACCGGACGGAAGGCAGGGAATTCTGGAAAGGGTCATTTGTGAAACGATATATCCCTTCTGCTGTCCTTGCCGCGGCGATGGCGGCGGCGCTCCTGCTTCCCACGGCCCTGGTGCTGCTGGAACACAGACGGAGCGGCACGGGCATGGGATTACTTCAGCTGCTGGAGCTGTTCGGTCCCAATCCTGTCTTTAACAATATTCTGTTTAACGAATACGGGATGGGACTTACACTGATCTGTTTTTACGCAGTACTGGCAGGGCTGAAAGTCAAAACATTCCGGCCGGGCAGCATTCTCTTCCTGCTGTTTGGGATGTTCGGGGTTTTCTCCTATCTGCTAAACGGCACGCTGTATGCCCGGCCGAAGATCCTGATCCCGTTTATGCCTCTGGTCATCCTGCACTGTGTGCAATTACTGGAAATGTACAAATCCGGCGGAACAGACCTAAAGCAAAAGGGGCAAACCGTTCCGCTCTGGCCCTTCGCCGTCATGCTCCCGGTAAGCCTGCTCTGGTTCAGTCAGGTACAGTTCCCGTGGATCATGCTGGAGCTCGGAATCCTGTTCTGCCTGTGCCTGACGGCAAGGCTATGGGGAAAATACAGACATGCAGACAGATGGGCGGATTCTACAGGCCGGCTGCATACTATCGGCGGCTGGCTGACCGCTATCCTTCTTATCATATCGCCGGTCGGAATGTATCTGTCTACGGCAGGTACAGAAGACTGGGTTAAAGAAACGGATGTGTCACCGGGCTTTACGGATGACGCACTAAAACAGGTACAGTTTGATCCGCTCTATCATTTTGACAGTCTGCTCAGCCCCCTTGTCAGCGGAAATGAGCTGAATACATCACAAGTGCGCAGTACGATGTATTCTTCTGTCACAAACGGGGAATATTCCGAATTGTACTATGACACGCTTATGACTCCGATCCGGATCAATAACCGAGTGGCGCTGCTGACTTCAGATAATCCGTTTATGCTCCAGCTGCTGGGCGTCCGGTATCTGGAGACGACTTCCGATGATATTCCTGCGGGATACAAAAAAGTTTTACAGTCCGGGAATAATGTTCTCGCCGAGAATCCTGACGTCCTGCCGGCTGTGTATTTTACAGATGATGTTGTTTCACAGGAATGGTTCAACACACTGGGACCACTTGAAAAGCTGGATGTCATCACACAGAAGACTATTGTTGAAGACAGTTCGGATCCATCTGACAGCGGGCAGGAAAATCTGTCGGCAGAAAATGTGAAACCGTATACGCCTGAGTTCAAAACTGACGAGCTCCCGGACGGGCTTGACATCACACGCACAGACAAAGGCTGGGAAGTCACTGCAAAAAAGGACTGCACGCTGACTCTTGACATACAGAATCCACAGCCTGACTGCATTTTACTCTGTCAGTTTGATGTTGAGAAACTGACGACAAAGGCCGTCGTCATCGACATTAACAAGATACGCAACAAACTGTCCGGTGCATTTGCCCCGTATCCAAATGGGAATGATCAGTTCCACTACCAGTTTTCTACAGATTCGGCTGCCGGTGTAGCTCGGCTGGAGATTACATTTTCCAAGGGGCATTACCGCCTGTCCGATATCCGCTGGTATCTCTATGACCAATCTCTGCTGACAGCGAAAGAATACACTCCGCTGACCGACTCCGGCACAATAAACGCGCAGAGCGAGGGATATCTTGCCACATCCATCCCTCTGCAGAACGGACTTGAGATCCTGGTGGATGGAAAAACTGCACAACTTGTAAAAATAAACGAAGCATTTGCCGGTGCTTATCTTGAGGAGGGGCAGCACACTATAAAATTCCGTTTCTCCCCGCCCGGAAAAACAGCAGGCTGTATCGTCAGCACAGCCGCATCAGCCGGATATGTCATCTATCTCTTGTATATATTTCTGCGCCGAAGCAAACACGATGTAGGGAGGAATTGTCTATGAAAATAAAACGAGAACTTATTACTTATCTGATCAGCGGAGTGGTGACCACAGGCGTCAACTATCTTCTTTACGCAGGATTTCTTGCCATGCATATCCCCTATCTTGCCGCCAACAGCGCGGCATGGGCAGGCGCTGTTCTCACGGCGTATATTCTGAACCGCCGCCTGGTCTTTCATTCAGAGAAACACATCGCCGGTGAACTTGCATCTTTCGCGGCACTGCGCTTCGTAACTCTGATCGTGGAAAATGTTCTTCTTTGGCTGCTCATAAGCCAGATGGATACAGCCGCTTTTCCGGCAAAATTAGCTGTCAGCGTGATCACTGTGATCGGGAATTATGTATTGTGTAAATTCGGGATTTTTAAAAAGGAGGTCGTCAACCATGGATAAGATCAGTATCATCGTTCCCTGTTATAATGAAGAGAAAGCCCTGCCGGAATTTTACCGCGTTACTTCTGAAGCAGTAAGCGGTATCGACGGAGCGGAGTGCGAATTTCTATTTGTAGACGACGGAAGCCGCGACCATACACCTGATATTCTTGAAAGTCTCTGCCGCACGGACAGCCGGTGCAGATATATCTCCTTCTCAAGGAACTTCGGGAAAGAAGCCGCCATGTATGCCGGTCTGCAGAATGCCTCAGGAGATTACTGTGTATTTATGGACGCGGACCTGCAGCACCCGCCCCAGCTTTTGAAAGAAATGTACCATGTACTGAAAACGGAAGGCTATGACTGCTGTGCGGGACTGCGCGAAGACCGCACCGGCGAAAATAAACTCCGCAGTCTCCTCTCCCGCACGTTCTATAAGATCATCCGTAAAACCTGCAAACTGGATATGGGAGACGGTAAGGGAGATTTCCGCATGATGAGCCGGGCAATGGCTGATTCCATTCTTGAACTGAAAGAATATAACCGATATATGAAAGGAATCTTTTCCTTTGTCGGCTTTGACACAAAGTGGATTCCTTTCCACAATGTAGAGCGGACAGCCGGCGAAACGAAATGGTCCCTGCGGTCTCTCTTCCGATATGCAGTGGACGGCATACTGTCCTTCTCCTCCGCTCCTGTCACCATGGCAGGGACCACCGGGGCTCTGCTGATCCTCGCCGCAGTCCTGACCGGAGCATGGGCTCTGATATTTGGCGGCGGCCTGACCGGAATCCCGCTCCTTGTATGCCTGATCCTGCTGCTCAACGGCGTGCAGATGTTCTTTATCTCTATACTGGGACAGTATGTGTCAAAGGATTATATGGAGAGTAAGAAACGACCGATCTATATCGTAAAGAAAAGAGGGGGATTTTCAGGAATATAAATTTTGATTTTCGGACTCATAAAGTATCCGCCGGGAGGCAGGTATTGCTAACGCACACATTTTCATTCGGTCGCAGCGTAACGGTACATAAGAGCGCAAAAGACGCGCTCTAAGTGCCGACGCTGCTCCAACGGTGCGTACGCAATACCTGCCTCCCGGCTGTTTTTTTCCCATTCCGAAAATTCTCATGCAAACGGGGAGAAGAAGCGACTTCCCCGACTATAATCTCATTGTTTCGGCCAATATAAGATTTGTTGATCTTTCGGTCCGAATTCGAACCGAATTGATTTCTGGTCCGCTTGATTGATATTTATCTGCAGGAACAAGCGGAACCAGAAATCTTCATAACCGGGAACGGTTCCCGGCAAAAAAGGATGAGCAGGAAAAGTGAACAAATACGTCTGACCTGATGCACAATCTGCGGGCAGAGGAAGATTGATAACGGCGACTGTGGAAGAGAATTAGGCAAAACTTAGAATCAGGAGAGCAGCGTTAAACGGGCACGCGAAGTTGTCTGACGTAAGGAGTTCTTCGCGTGCCCGTTTTGCTTTTAGCTGATATGCTGATTTATTAGTTTGCGTTATTCTCTGTAACCGGAGCCGGAATCAACCTTTCCTCTGCCTGCGGATACGTGAGTCTGTCATTCCGTATCTTCTCCCTTTTCAAACGCTTTTACTTTCCTGAGCTGGTATGAAAAATCGAATTTTTACCGATACCACACTGCCGCTTCATATGGTTTCATGTTCATCGTACCCTCCTCTGCAATCGCAGTGTCTTCATAATTTCCCAGCACTTTTTTGAATCCGTTAAGATCCGGCGCGCCTTTCCACTGGTATTCTTTTCCGTAGAAGTTTGCCGTGACGATCAGTTCGTGGCCTTCGTAAGTCCTGCGGTATGCGAATACGGACGGATCCTTCTGCGCCAGCGGCTCGATATCACCGTAAGCGATAACATCGGACGCTTCTGAGTCTTTTCTGAGGGCGATCAGCTTCTGATAATAGTGGAAGATGGAATCTTCATCTTTGAGCTGGTCGGCAGCATTAATCTTTTCGTGGTTGCTGTTTACCGCGATCCACGGTTCCGCGCTGTCTTCTGATGTGAAGCCTGCGTATTTGGAAGCATCCCACTGCATCGGCGTACGCCCGTTATCACGGGAGTGGATCTGTATGATACGCAGGGCGTCGGAAGCCGAGAGCCCTTTATCCTGAAGGATCTGGTAATGGTTCAGGCTTTCTACATCCTTAAACTGCGAGATGTCTGTAAAGTCTGTGTTTGTCATGCCCAGCTCTTCGCCCTGGTATACATACGGAGTACCGCGCAGGCAGTGTATGACCGTTCCCAGCATTTTTGCCGACTCTTTCCAGTATTTTCCTTCGTCACCAAAGCGGGATACGACACGGGGCTGATCATGGTTGCACCAGAACACAGCGTTCCATGCGTTATGTTCTGCCATCTTTGTCTGCCACTCGAAGATGATATCTTTGAGCTTCTGGAAATCAGCCGGCACAAGCACCCATTTCTCGTTGCCCATAAAATCTACTTTCAGATGATGGAAACTGAATACCATGGAGAGCTCTCCGGTGTCACGTCCCGCATACTGATAGCAGTTGTCGATCGTGGTACTTGACATTTCGCCTACTGTCACAAAGCCTTCTGCGTTTCCGAATGTCGCGTCGTGCATCTCTTTCAGATACTGGTGGATCTTCGGGCCGTCGGTATAGAATCTGCGGCCATCGCCGATGTCGTCATCCTCGTAGCAAGCTTTGCTGATCAGGTTGATCACGTCGAAACGGAATCCTTTGACGCCTTTCTCCATCCAGAACTTCAAGATCTTCTGTATCTCTTTTCTGACATTTTCATTTTCCCAGTTCAGGTCTGCCTGTGTCACATCGAACAGATGCAGATAGTATTCATCAAATTTCTCTACATATTCCCATGCGTTTCCGCCGAACTTGCTCTCCCAGTTTGTGGGAGGTTCTCCGTTATCTTTCCCCTTGCGGAAGATAAAGAAATCTTTGTAATATGGATCGCCTGCCATGGCTTTCCGGAACCATTCATGATTTGTTGAGACATGGTTGAATACCATATCGAACATCAGTCCCATTCCACGTTTATCAGCCTCTGCGATCAGCTCTTCTACATCCTCCATTGTCCCGTATCCCGGATCAATGTTATAATAGTCCGCCACATCATATCCGTTGTCGTTCTGCGGAGATACGAAGAATGGGGTAAGCCAGATATAATCAACGCCGAGTTCCTTAATATAATCAAGTTTGCTGATCACGCCGCGCAGATCACCAAGCCCATCTTTATTTGTGTCGCAGAATGATTTTGGATATATCTGATATACAGTACTTTTTCTGAAATCTTTCATTGTTTTACAGCCCCTGTCCTTTCCTTGATCAGTCCCATGAGATAACCGTTGTCTCGCCGGCTTTTGCGTCCATTCCGGAATGCATCTGGATATTAGCCGCGCTTCCCTCTGCGGTCACGATCAGCATCGTCGTACACGGATGTCCCGCCGCTTTGATCTTCTCAGGATCGAATTCAATCAGTTTCTGTCCTGCCTTTACATGCTCTCCCTCATTTACAAGAAGCTTAAATCCGTCACCGCCCATGTCTACCGTATCAACGCCGACATGGATCAGAAGCTCCACTCCGTTCGGAAGTGTCAGTCCGCACGCATGGCCTGTGTCTGCCATGACAACGCTCACATCACAGTCTGCCGGTGCTGTTACGACTGTATTGGACGGTTCGATGGCAACGCCGTCGCCCATGATTTTCTGGGAAAACACATCGTCCGGTGCTTCCTCGATCGGCATTACTTTACCGTCAAGGATTGATTTCAGTTCTTTTACGTCAGCCGCGCCTGTATTGGAAACTGCCGCTGAGTCTGCACTGTCCGCTGCCTGTACTGCTTTGTCTGCTTCTGTTCCGTCTGCAGTCTCGACTGCCGGAGCTGCGTCTTCTCTGCCGAATCTGTCTTCTTTTGAAAGTTTGATCCGGCCTACAATAAATGTCAGTGTAAACGGAATCACAATAGCAACCGCCATAGCAAAGAGGAAGATCAGCCAGTATTCCGGTTTGATGGAAAGGATACCCGGAAGACCGCCAACGCCGATACTCAGGGCTTCAACTCCGAAGCCTACGGAGATCATGGCAGCGCAGCAGGAACCGATCATACCACATACAAGCGGGAATACATATTTCAGGTTAACACCGAAAAGTGCAGGCTCTGTAACTCCTAAGTAACAAGAGATACAAGCCGGTACGTTAACCTGCTGTGCACGCTCGTTCTTTTTCTGGAGAACGCTCATTGCAAGTACGCTGGATCCCTGTGCGATATTTGACAGGGCGATCATCGGCCACAGGATTGTGCTCTGCGCCGGTGTGTTAAGAAGCTGTGAGTCGATGGCGTTTGTCATATGGTGAAGACCTGTCATAACGAGCGGTGCGTATAACAGACCGAATACTGCCGCAAACAGGAATCTGAAGTCAGATGTCAGTCCTGCATATACCACGTTGCCGATTGCATTTCCGATCGTCCAGCCGATCGGACCTACGATTGTATGCGCGATAATAACTGCCGGTACAAGTGAACAGAACGGAACTACAATCATACTGATCACTTCCGGACATATCTTCTTAAAGAACTTCTCCAGATAAACAAGTACGAATCCTGCCATCATCGCCGCGATGACCTGGCCCTGATAACCGATCATCTGAACCTTGAAGAATCCGAAATCCCATACCGGAATCTCCGATGCCGGAGTATTTGCCACATCAAAGCCGTTCAGCAGCTGTGAAGATACAAGAGTCAGGCCGAGGATGATACCGAGGATCTGAGTCGTTCCCATCTTCTTCGTGATGGACCATACGATACCTACCGGCAATAAATGGAATACCGCCTCGCCGATCAGCCAGAGGAAATTGTACATTCCTGACCAGAACTGGGAGATATCCGCAAGACTCTGTGTACCGTTGTTAAAGAAGTTAATCTCACCGATCACATTTCTGAAACCGAGCACAAGACCGCCGCAGATCAGGGCCGGGATCAGGGGAGCAAATATCTCTCCCAGTGTTCCCATGATCTTCTGGGCAATATTCTGGTTTGTCTTTGCGGCCGCTTTGACCGCATCCTTGCTCACGCCCTCGATCCCCGCATATTTGGTAAATTCATTGTAGAATACAGCCACATCATTTCCGATGATGACCTGATACTGTCCCGCCTGTGTAAATGTTCCCTTTACACTGGGCAATTCCTCGATAGCTTTCTCATCCGCTTTCTTTGGATCAATGAGGACAAATCTCATCCTTGTCATACAGTGGGAGACAGCCTGGATATTTTCCTTGCCCCCGACGAGTTCAAGCAGACGTTTTACATCATTATCATACTTTCCCATCGCTTCTCTTCCTCTCTTTCTTACTTGTTTCATTATTCCCTGAAACACTCTTTTTACAAGTCGAACTTGTTTGAACATCTTGAATATAACACTCTTGTTTAAACAAGTCAACCAGTTTTAAAAAAATAATTCTTTTCTGTCATTATTCACAAAACAGCCAAAAAAATTTTGTAGATTTCTTCTGAAATAAATTCAGCATGTATTTTTAACTTGATTTTAAGAATGTGGATTTCTATAATTAAAGATGTTTAAACAAATAGATGTTCAAACAAGATATTTAAGAAAGGAGCAGGTTTATGCCGAAAGCAAAATACGACTATATTTACAGAGACTTAAAAGAAAAAATTGAATCTGAATACTATACTTATCAGGAAATGCTGCCGTCTGAACACGCTCTGATCTTAGAATACGACTGTTCCCGCAATACGGTCCGCCGCGCGCTCGCCGAGCTTACCGCCGACGGATATGTACAGCCCATGCACGGCAAGGGCGTAAGAAATATTTTCCAGCCCATAGAGCAGACTTCATTTACCGTGGGCGGCATTGAATCTTTCAAAGAATCCGCTATTCGTAATCACCAGAAAGCATTTACAAAAGTGATACAGTTTGCAGAGATCACTGCAGATGAAAAGATTGCGAAAAAGACAGGATTCAAAAAAGGAGCTGAGCTTTACTATCTCCAGCGCCTTCGTTCGCTGGACGGGAAACCGCTGATCCTTGATCACAACTACTTTTTAAAAGAAGTAGTCACCGGATTGACCCCGGAAATCGCCGCCCGTTCCATTTATGATTATCTTGAAGGAGAACTGGGGATTACGATCGCCACAAGCAAGCGGACTCTCACTGTTGAACACGTGACCCAAATCGACGAAAAATACATTGACATGAAAGACTACAACTGTATGGCCGTGATCACAAGTCAAACATTCGATGATAACGGCGTGCAGTTCGAATTTACACAATCGCGGCACAGGCCGGATTACTTCCGGTTTCAGGATGTGGCGACAAGACGAAAGGGATGACTTTGCGATCATCCCTTAGGCATGCACCGGTTTTATCGGTGCTTTATTATTCTGAACAATATATCACATATACTTCATTTTATCCGGCAGTTGCTGTGTTTCCCGCGCTTCTATATCTGTGACTCCTTTTCCGGTATTCGGATGAATCTGTGAATATATCACGTCTGCCAGAAAGAGTACCATCAGTACCGTGCAGACAGCCATTACTTTCTTTTCGTTGAACCTGCTCACCAGATCGTCAATCATCGGGGCGATAGCATAGACAATCGCCAGACCGCCGATCCCAAATACGAGAAGTCCTTCCGCACAGATCCTGCCGTTCAGATTCAGGTAATAACCACTGTAATCCCACCACTTCGTACCGCCGGTAGCGATCTCCATGACAAGAGATGTCATATATTCCAGAAAACCGCAAAGCACAATCGTTGCCCCGAACTCCAGCGCAGGGTTCCTTCGGAACCTGTTCAGCACTGTCAGAATAAGAACAGCTCCCGTACCGTAGATCGGCAGCCACGGTCCGTGCAGAGCGCCGCGGTTGACGAATTCACCGTAAGACACAAGATGCATTCCCACTTCCCACAGCCATCCGAATACTGACATACTCAGGAAAATCGTGATCAGAGACCATATCGAATAATGACGCATATAGTTCAAAGACTGTACAAGTTTCCGACGCTCTTCCTCAGGAATCGGATAAAGCCGTACCGGATAAGCCTCTTTCTGCACGTCGTCAATCATGGAATGGACTCTCACATAGTCCGCCTGATGCCTCTCATATGCACGTTCCTGTTCTCTTCGTAGAAGAAGCACTCCAAAATTGCGGGCCAGAAAACCGCGCCATCCTGTCAGTTTCTCTACTGTGTCTTCCGGCTGCTCCATTACTTTGATCACATCCGGATATTTTGCCGCGATCACATAAGATTCCGCTTTCTCGTAGAGATAGTTGTCATACAGAAGTTCCGCTCCCGGGATTCCTTTCTCTATGGCCTCTTCCCTCAGTTTTGCATAGTAACGGGTAAAGGCCGCAATCTTATACGGATTGGTGTACAGGATGTTGAAGATTCCCATCGTAAGCGCTCCAAGTGCTTCCCATCCGAGGAAAGAAAGTTCGAACACAAAGCACTCCCACTTATGCCCTTTCATCATCTTTCTGGACAGCGTGATCGCCTGACGCGCCGTCATGTCCGGATTCTCCGCCGCAATATACGGTACGAGGAAATATGAGTAATGCTTGACTGCGATTCCCACAAGAGTCAGGCACCACAGAGTATAATAGATATATTTCACAAACATGATCCATGAAGCTTTCAGCCATTTCTTCACACGGAGAAGAAATACGAAACGCTGCGTTGTCACTCTGTCATAGATCATTCCCTCAAGAAATACGCGCCGGATCACTACCGGAAATGTATTCTGGATTAAGAACCAGAAAGCAAACATGCCCAGAGCTCCAATAATGATCAGGATCAGGATTCCCAGATTATCCGAACCGGTGATCGAGCCGATAGCGGCCGCTGCGGTCACAATGATCGAGCCAGAACTGACCTGATTCACAATATTTGACAGTACGCCGCGTGTCCGTCCGAACATAGGATTTCCGTTTTCGGAATCATCGATCGCATTCTGCCGTATCTCCTGCGCCATCTCTTTTCCAGCCTGCATGTTGTCTTCAACTATGATCCGAATCACGTCTCCCCAGCCGATACTGTCCACTTTTGTCTTAATCGTAAAGGTTCCGTCTCCGTTTAGATCACTCTGCACCTGCTCATATGACGCCTCATAATTCTGTGCCGTAAAAAAATTCAGAGAACCGGTAAACTCCGACGCCAGAAATGCCGCGATCAGGCAGGCAGCCACAAAGATCACGTAATGCTTTTTCAGGGATTCTCTTCCCAGCCGTTTCATCTGTTTTCTTGTCTTCATCGTCTTTAGTATACGGCGCACACTCTCAAAACTCCGCCGCTTCCCCCTTTATTAGTACACGTACAGTATACGCAGAAGAAAGAAAAATGGCAACCCCTTACAGATGTTCCAGCGGAACGCTGATTTCCTTCCTTTCTTCATCGGGAAACACATACCGGAACCGGCTCTTTGCATTCCTGACGAGCATATAAAAGATTTCTCCCGCTTCCAGATCAAATCGCGTCTTCTTTTCCCTTGTAACATTTACGCTGTCAAAGCACGGACTTTGTTCTACTTCCAACCGTCTGAACTGCTCCGCCGCCATATCATAAACGTTCTCGCTATACTCGTTTGCAATCAAGACTCTTTTCAGATATTCGGCATATCCCGGCGGAAGTATTTTCTCCGCCGGAACAAGTATTTCTCTTGTATCGAATCTGCGCATCTCTGCAATCAGGGAAGCTATCATATTCGGGGATATGATGAGCAGCAAATCATACACCCCTGTGATCTGTATCTTATAGCAAGCCTTTTTATTTTGATCTTCCGGCATTTTACAGCCATACATCAGCACTCCATCCCTCTTAAACGCTCTACCAGCGCCTCTCTGGCAAAGCTCTTCATAGAAACAACCGTAATAAGGAGCGGCACGAGGATCAGCACTGCGGCATATCCAAGTGCGAATTCAAACGGAAATCTGAACTGCATATAGACGGCGCCTATCCCCCGGAGCATACTGCAGAGGATATATCCGCACAGAGTCCCGACGGTCATGGTCACGCCCACTGTCACACCTACAAGGAGCAGGCTCTCTCCCAGAAGCATCTTCCGGATCTGCCTTTTGCTCATGCCGATGGACTCCAGCATGGCAAGCTCCTGCTTGCGGGTCACGATGTTTGTAATGAGCGTATTCATCATGCTGAGGATACTGAACATCATGATAAATATGGCAAGGCCGCTGATAGCCCCGAATATCTGGTCCGCACTCTGCCCGTACGCGATACGGCGCTGTGCCAGCGTTTCCATTGTAAGCTCCGGCCTTTCTCCGACGATCTGGTCCAGCTGTTCTCCCACCGAAGCCTCTTTTGCAGGATCTGTGCTGATAAGGAGACTGCTGTTGATACTGTCATAGGAAAGCCAGTCAAGCACCGCCTGCTCCGGCATGACGAACCAGCCTTCGATCCCGTTATGATCCCGGTCAAATGCAGCGCTGAGTATTCCCGCGATCTCCACTTCCTTTTCTGCCATGCCGCTGCCGTCATAATAGTGAAGAGTCACTTTATCTCCTGTCTGGAATTTCCAGCCGTAGATCTCTTCCACCGTATCATTTCCCGCTACGAGCACCTGTTCTCCGCTCAAAAGCGCTTCCGTGTCAGCTGTACCTTCTGTCACATAGGAGTCGATCCCCTGCATCTCTTCTTCTGTAAGAGGATAAATGATATCGTTGCTTCCATACTCATCATGCTGCGGGAAATCATACTGCACGCCGAACCCTTTGCGCTCAGTTACCTTCTCCACACCGTCGATGGAAGTGATCTGTCCGATCATCTCATCTCCCAGGGGTGTCTCAGCCTGCATTCCACTCAGCCCGTTTTCGTTCAGTTCAATGGCGGACGGCGAATAACTTATAATAAATTCAGCCTCCTGAAAGTCTCCCTGCCTTGCATAGTTCTCCTTGCTGAATGATGACATATAGGTGGCAGCCGTCATGAAAAGGATACCCCCCAATCCAAGGGAAAGCATGGTGATCGCAGTTTTCTTCCGGTTTCTAGAGAAATTCATAATACCAAGTCCTGCAGGCGTAAGATTACGGCACTGTTTTCTTCCGGAAGTCTGCTTCATACCGTCCTGCGGCACATAGCGCAGCGCTTCCATAGGAGACACATTGCCCGCGATCTTTGCCGGCTTATGCACGGACAGCATGGTAATAACATAAATGATCACAAATACTGCTGCCGCAATGATCAGTGTATTCAGTATACTGAATCCCTGTGGTTTCATAAAATATCCTGCCACGCCGCCGATGACGATGCCAATGGGAACAGATCTTAGAAACAGGAGCCGTCCCTCTCTTGAGACAAATTTCTTCAACTGTTTCTTTGTCATGCCGATCGTGCGGAGCTGTCCGAACTGGTGGATCCTGCCGATTACTGACAGATAGAACACTCCGTAGATCACCAGCACGCAGGCGAGCAGGATCACGCCTCCCACCAGCACACAGAGAAGGATCTGCTGGCTGTCTATTGTCAGGGAATCCAGATAAGCCTTGGACGGATTGACATACTCTCTCTCAATCCCGGCGTCACTTCCAATCAGATAGATCACCTCTCTGAGTTCGTCCGGATACATGGATGCCGCGCCGTAGATCTTGACATAGACCTCGTACGGCATATCCTTTAACTGGCTGCCGTTTTCAGCATACGCTTCGGAAAAGAATACGGAAAACTGCTTTGCTCCTTCTCCTCCCGCAAGGATACCGGACACAGTAAATGTCTCCTCATTCCCGTCATAGAAGGCAAACGTCACACTGCTGCCCGCCTCCGGCTCGATTCCCATGCGCTCGAGCATAGCTCTCTGTACGGCGACTTCATTCTCCTTCTCCGGCATAGCGCCCTCTTCGAGCTCTCCCACCTGGATCTCGTCAGAAAGTTCACTCACATAATAAGGCATTACGGAGAATCCGTCCATGTCGGACAGAACGCCTGTTTTCACCCGGATCTGATATGCGATACGCTCATCGGAAGCAAGCGCCTGCACCTGTTCATCCGTCAGTTCATAGTATCCTGCCTGCTGGGCATGCATAAGCTGCCGCGCAGTCTCGGTTCTCTGTCCCTGTACGAACATGAGGATCGCTGTCAGCAGCGCTGCCGCCAGCACGATCGTAATGCTCACAAAAATGTTGCGCATCCTGCCTGTCTTCAGGCTCTTCTTTGACATGAGCGAGATCATTTGTTTCGCTGTTTTCTTTCCACTCATCCCGAATCCCTCCTTACGCTGTCACTCTGCTGTCTGATTCATCTGCGCCCTCATCACTCTGGATCCGTCCGTCTTCAATGCGGATCCGCCGGTCAGCTTTCTGCGCGATCTCCGGGTTATGGGTTATCATCACAATCGTCTGGTGGAATTTCTCGCTGGTCATCTTCAGAAGATCGATCACTTTATCGCTGGTCCTGCTGTCCAGATTTCCTGTAGGCTCGTCGCAGAGCAGGAGGGCCGGTTTTGTGATAAGCGCCCTCGCGATCGCAACTCTCTGCTGCTGTCCGCCGGAGAGGTGGCTGGGATAGTTGGAAAGCTTGCCGTCCAGTTCCAGAAAATGTACGATCTCCTTTAAGAACTTCTTATCCTCTTTCTTCCCGTCCAGCCTTACCGGAAGCACGATATTTTCATATGCCGTAAGATATGGGATGAGGTTATAATTTTGGAAGATAAATCCGATCCTCTTCCTGCGGAATACAGTGAGCTGCTCCTCGCTCATTTCCTCAAGCTTATTTCCCTCAATCTGGACACTGCCGGAAGTGGGGACATCCAGACCGCCCAGCATATTGAGGAGTGTGGATTTGCCGCTGCCGGATGTCCCGATAACGGCTGCAAACTGTCCGTCCTCGATGGAGACATTCACGTCATCCAGCGCCTTTACGAGGCTCTCGTCCTTTCCATAATATTTTTTCAAATGTGAGGCTGTTAAGATTGCCATGTCTGATTCTCCTTTCATATGTTATGCCTGTGTTCTGCACGGCTTATTAAAATTCCCGTGCGGGAATATCTTCTGACATACATCTTATTGAAATCGGAGAAATCTTCAATGGGAACTGCAAAAACTAATATTCAGGATGTAAAACTTAATCACCGGAAGTGTCAAAAGGCACATTCCGGGATTGTAAGCGGTCGCCAAGAGCTCGGCCAGCCCGGACTTTGGCTCGTCGCCATCGCAAAAAGAGCCGGGGATTTCCCGACTCCATGATCCTGACAGAGGGGCATCTCTGCCGCCTCTGACTTTATTATACAATTCTTGGTTTCTTTGTCAAACATATCATATAGCGCGCTAATTCGTTTTATGATACAATAATTACAGTTCACAATATGCTCAGGAATAGAAAATACAGGATTGTACTTGTATGTAAGAGGTGACAGAATATGCCATACGATGAAAAATCAAAACAGCGGATCATGAAGTATCTGGAAAAGCTAAAAGAAATACGTTTTCGTGTCAAGCCGGATGAATTTACTAAATATGAGGCAGCGGCACGCAAAGCAGGATATCCCAGTATGAGACAGTTTTATCTTGATGCTTTAAATGAAAAAACAGATGCGATCCTGACTTCTAAAGATGATGATTGACATATAGCGCACTATATGAAATAATTTTATTAAGCCGGAAAACTTCAGCGGCTTAATAACCAGGCAGGTGGAGAAAGGAGTATATCATGGATGAAATGGGAATCAGCGAAAAAGAGTTAAAACTGCTTATGAACTTCATTAAGGACGATCTGATGGAAGCGAAAGAATCCTCCGATGCAGCACAGAAAGACCAAAAGATTGAGCGGGTTCTCGAACATATCCAGCAGTATCTCGAAGACTAAATTTAAACAGAGCCGGGGATTTCCCGACTCCGTGATCCTGACAGAGAGGCGGTCCTGCCACCGCCTCATTTTACTTTGTTATGATTTCTTTATCACCGGAATCAATATCTTTAATGTGAATTTTCCGTCTTCCTGCCTTGTCGTACAGGTTCCTCCATATTTCTCCGCAGTCTTTTCCATATTTGCGATACCGAATCCGTGCAGGAAGCTGTCAGCCTTTGTCGTCCGATGTTTCCCGGCCTTATCTGCAGCCTGTTTTTCCACGCAGTTATTCTCGATCAGAATGGAAACGAAATCATTCACCCGTCCGGCTTTTACTGCAATGACTCTCTGATTCTCCGGCAGTTTCTCACTTGCTTCGATGGCATTGTCAATGCTATTTCCAAATAATGTGCTGATATCAAGCGGCTCTATAAAATCCGCGCCGCCGATATCAATGGCAGCGGAAAAGTCGATGTGCTTCTCCCGGGCTTTTTCTGCCTTATCTCTGATAATGATATCAAGGAAATCATTTCCGGTATGGATGTAATCTTCATAGTCCGCGATCTGCGCGCGCAGCTCCTGCGCCATCCGGCGGGTAACTTCTGTTCCCTGACTGCCTTCAAGTACAAGGAGATGATTTTTCATATCATGATAGATTGCCCGCACCCGCTCCTCATCTTTTAATTTGTCTTCGTAATATTTCTGCTGCATTTCCAGCTTCTGCATATTATACATATCCTGTGTTGTCTTACTTATGTACGCCACAAGATAAACACAGCCGAGGCTTGAAAACACCGCCGCCACGCACAGTGGATAGACAATCTCCGGATGATCTGTTATAAAATAGAGCGTCGTAAAACACGCGACCGCCGACACTGTTATAATAGAATCCACGATCATCCACATCTTTGCGCTGAGATTAAAACGGATCTGATGCAGCGGTTCCTTCAGGAAACGGCTGGTCCCAACCCAGAACAGAAGTCTCGTCAGATGCGACAGTGTATACAGCGCCGAACTGAGCAGCCAGTCCGTATCCGTCCAGCCCGGGCCCGGGTCGACAGGCGCATTTGTCACCGCAAAGAATATCTGGCTGAACACATTCTGCATCAGGAAATTCACTGATATCATAATTGGGTAAAAGATCAGGACGGTTGTTATTTTTTCCGTCATTCTTCCCTGATGGAAGATACACACATAGAGAAAGAAAGCAAACAGCGGCAGTAAAATATTGGGCAGATCATTCAGATAAACGATCACGCTTGTAAACATGGACGATGCAAAGAACGCAAGTATTCTCAGCGGTATACCTTTTCTCAGGGGAATAAAGGTATGTAAGATCCAGAAAAATACGATCCGGTATACCCATGAAAAAAGCCATGTAAGAAAATCACACAGAGCGATCACAGCATATCACCCCAGAAATCCGCCATCTTTGCCATAAATGCTTTCCGCTTCGGCTGGCTCACCGGCACCCGCTCCCCTGTTGTAAGCAGGACTTCCAGCCCTTCTACACTCTTTACATATGAAAGGTTCACTGCAAAGCTGGCGTGGCATCTGCAGAACTGCCGCTGTGTCTCCAACAGAGCCGCCACCTCTTTCATATTTTTGTGGATCACCTGGATCCGATTCTCAAAATGCAGGAGCACATTTCGCTTATGTGTCTCCGCATAACGGATATTTTTATATAACACCTTGTATTTCCCGCTGTCATTGGCAAAACTGAGAAAGGGCTCCTCCCTCCCTTGATAATGTGAAAAATACCGGTCTAATTCCATCTTAAGCCTGCCGTATTTCAAAGGTTTGAGCAGGTAATTCACTGCTCCGTACTCATAACCTTTCCACACGTACTGGGAGATAGATGTAAGAAACATAAGCCCTGCCGTGCCGTCCACTTTCCGGATCTCCTCCGCTGTCTTTAAGCCGTTCATCTTCTCCATCTTGATATCCATAAAGATCAGGTCAAAATCCGGCTGATAATTCTTAAGAAGCTCAGTACCGTCATGATATTCAAAATAACAGAACTCCCTGCCCGTCTCTTCGCTGTACCTGTCCAGACACTCCCGCAGTTTCCTGATCAGTATTTCCTCGTCATCGCAGATCGCTATTTTAAACATTTTACTGTCATCCTCAAGATACTAAAAATTCCGGTGACGCCCCGCCTCGAAAAGCCGCGCAGAGCGCACCAGAATTATTATAAAAAAGAGGATTTCCGTAGTCAAGATTATCCGCAGTAAAAGATTTCTATTCTGTTTCCCTCAATCTCTCAACGATAGTTAATTTTGCAATACTTCTGTAGACAGCCATTGGCAGAAGCACTCCCAAAATCAGGAATATTGGACCTGTTATAATAACAGCAGCTACATTAAACTGATATTCAAAGAACCAAAACATGGATTCAAGCAGCCTTCCGATCAGCGGTTCCGCAGCTGTAATCAGGATCAACGAAACAAAAATAGTCGCTCCTGCATATAGAAGTCCTTCCAAAATCAGCATTTTCTTTAGTTGTTTTCCCGTCATTCCGATAGACTGAAGCACCGCAAATTCTCTTTTCCGGGCTAATATTCCGGTTAATATCGCATTAAAGAAGTTTAAGATTCCAACTACCGCAACTATAGCGCACAAAGCTCCTCCGAGAAGCTGAAACATCTGCCGGAAACTTTCAAAATCCTTTCGGCTGAGCTCTTTGCTCTCATACATCAGGCCGGAAGACTCCCCTCCCGTCATATCAGCAAGGAAGGATTCCGCCTCTGTTTCGGCCTCCCGGTCAGGTGTATCAAACATATAGAACAATGAATACAATTCTTTCCCGCTGTCTTCCCGGAGACGGTCCGGCTGCATCACGGCATCAAATCCATACATAAGGCTTGAGCGGAAAGAAATCTGATAGGGAACTGTGACCAGAGCACAAACTGTATATTCTACATCATGGCTTTTGGCAATATGATATTGAATATATTCTTCCGGGGTGGAATCAGTTATCTTTTCTCCGTTTCTGGAATCAACATAATATCCGTCATCCACATAGGTTACGGTCAGTTTCTCCCCGGGCTGCGGATAAGACGTCATAGACCGGACATTTCCATAATCATCCGCGGGAACAGCAATGGCGATCGCCTTTTCCTCCGGATTCCGCAGGGTGTCCAGGCTCCCCTCCAGTACCGTCAGTTTATCCAGAAGGGCATCATCCATCCCTTCGATCTGGAGGCTGGTCTGTATCAGCTGATCCCGCTTTTCCCTGCCCTGAATCATCTGGCTGAGTTCATCCTCCGAAGGTCCAAGCGCCGTGTCCCGAAACTGCTTTTCCGTCAGCCAGGTTTTCGGCGTCTCTCCCGGAATCCCCCACGCCTGGCCGCCGCTTTGAATGTTCGTATGTTCCTGTATCATTGCTGCGTCTTCCTGAGAAATACCGGATTCCGGGCCATCGGCACGGAACTGGAAATAATCCGTATTTCCCACAATAAAATCGGCACAGTTCTTTTCCGCCAGATATTTTTCCATGCTGAACCCGCCGGTAAACAAATGTGTCACAGCCAGCAGTACAACGGACAGGGATAAAGATACAACTACAAGCACCGTTTTCTTCTTATTTCTCCCAAGATTAGCCAATGCCATCTGACTGATGCGGGCTCCCCTGGTCCTTCGCTCTTTTCGTGAATAGCTTCCGCTTTCTGTGTATTTTACCGCCTCTACCGGTGATACTCTGGAAGCCATCCTGCCCGGCCGGCCGCAGGAAAGAAGCACTGTGACCACGGAAAACAGAGCTGTCGCCACAAAGATCAGCGGGGAACTGCTGACCGTCGCGCCGACCGTATTAAGGGTTGTCTGCGATATCACAATGGGAACAAGCAGATACCCGATCAGATATCCCGCCGCGAGCCCAACAGGGCAGCCGATCAGACAGAGCAGCAATGCCTGCTGCCGGATGATCCGTTTCAGCTGCCGGGGCGTTACACCGATGGTTTTCAACAACCCGTAATACCGTATATCTTCTGTCACCGATATCTGAAAGATATTGTAGATGATCAGGTAACCGGTAAATATCACCAGAAGGAGAAAGGCAGCGATTGCCGCAATGATGCCGGGATCCATCTGCGAATCCGTCTGGGCGGATGTATAGCCCCAGTTTACACCAAAACCAAGATAGTCGTCTTTGTCAGGATTCTCATTCTGATACCCCAGATCCTCCTCGATCTTTTGCATGGTTCCCTGGATATTCAGACTGGACGGCAGCATAACGCTCAGATCCGTGCGGAATGATTCCTGATCCTGCCCTTTTATTTGCTGTTCCAGATTCTCCACATATTTTTCCGAAACATTGATAAAATGCACCGGTGTTACTGGATCATACTCCCACCAGCCGGACAATACAAATGTATCTGACCGGCTGCCGCCGCTCTGAGCCTGATCTAAAACATCATAAGTCAGCGTGATTACTTCCCCGACAGAAGGCGATACCCCCAGAAATTTTAAGGCTTCGGTATCCATGATGACCTCATTTTCCTTTTCCGGCTCATGCCCCTCCGCCAGTTCGATGTAACTCCATTTTGTCTGATTTTGATCCATATAGCTGATCTCCGCCGGTACCTTTGCAAAGCCGCCTTCCGATATAGATCCCACAACGGTCCTTTTCCCGGCTTCTTTCACCAGCTTATGGCTTTTTAAAGCCTGTATCTGATCCTCACTTACCTCTTTGAACGTCCCGTGGGCATATCCGCCGATCTGCCGGAACGTATAGGTCTGGTAGCTGGAATTCAACGACATGGCAATGGTAAAAAGTGACGTAAACAGTATGGTAGTAAGAGCTATGGCAAGTGCAGCTATCATGTTCCGCTTCCCGGAAGCCCGGAAGGACCGGATACTGAGACGCCAGATGGTTTTTCTGTTCTTTACCTTCACTTTATACCATCCCCCTTCCCCGGGAAGGAAGGATACGTCCATCCTCAATCCGTATGGTACGGTCCGCAAGCTGGGCAATCTCTTCATTGTGTGTGATCATCACTATGGTCTGGGTGTATTTCTGGCTGGAGACCTTTAAAAGACTCAACACATCCTGAGAGGTACGGCTGTCCAGATTACCGGTGGGCTCATCACAGAGCAGGATCGCCGGTTTTGACGCCAGCGCTCTCGCGATCGCCACCCGTTGCTGCTGCCCGCCGGACAGCTGCCCGGGAAGGCTCCTTACCTTTTCTTCCAGCCCCAGTGTCTTCAGGATGCTGTCAATAAACTTTCGATCCGTCTTTTTCCCGTCCAGTTCGATCGGGAGCAAAATGTTCTCATATACATTCAGCACCGGCACAAGATTGTAGGACTGGAAGACAAAACCGATCTTTCTCCTTCTGAAGATCGTCAGCTCTTCCTCTTTTAGCGAAAAAATATCCTTTCCGTCTACATATACCTTTCCGGAAGTAGGCCGGTCCAGCCCGCCCAGCATGTGGAGCAGAGTGGATTTTCCGGAACCGGATGTACCTACGACAGCAGCAAATTCTCCTTTTTCCACGGAAAGTTCCACCCCATCCAGCGCTTTTACCTGATTCTCGCCCTTTCCGTAGATCTTCCTCAGATTTTCAGCTTTCAATACCAGCATGTTATCTCCCCTTTCTTACAGAAAAAATCTGTATGAAATTTATCTTTTCATACAGATTATCTCATAACATTCTTTCCAGATTCTTTCCGGAAGGAAATCAATTATGTCAGTTCTGAAAGATTGTGCCGGTCATCCGTTCTGCCGGCAGGCATTTGGAAAAAACAATGAGAATACAGAACCTTTTCCTTTTTCAGAAGTTACTTTAATATATCCTCCCTCCTGAGACAAGATTTCCCTTGAAAGATACAGTCCAATCCCGACTCCTTCTTTATCCTGAACTTCTTCTCCCCGATAGAATCTTCCAAATATCTCTGAGATCTCATTTTCATTCAATCCCGGACCGGTATCCTCCACTTCCACAGCAGTAAACAGTTCATATTGTTTTGTCCGTATTTCGATCTGCCCGGAGTTTGTATATTTCACCGCGTTATCCACGATATTCCCCAGTGCTTCAGCTGTCCATTTTCTGTCAAAATATGCCATGGCATGCTCTGAATTATCGCAAAGCTGAAGATTTTTTTCCTCTGCTCTTTCCCGGTACGAAGCCGCAATATCCTCCACCATTCCCTTGATATCCTGCTCTTTCGGATACAGGGAGATGATTCCTGTCTCCAGCCGTGAGAGCTTTACCAGAGACTGGATCAGGAAGCTCAGCTTTTCAGCCTGTGTCTGGATGGCCTGCAGGTATTCCCTGTTCTCCGGCAGGATCTCTTTCTCTTTCAGCAGCTCCGTGTATAGCAGAAGATTTGAAACAGGCGTTTTGGTCTGATGGGAAATATCCGCGATCAGAGTTTTGATCTTGTCTTTTTCTTCCACGATATTTTTCATGGATCTGTCGGATGCGTTCAGATAGTCCGCCATTTCACTCTCAAGAGCGGAACACATGGTTTCATCAAAGCTGTTTTCCGCAAAAAGCCCCTCTTCTGCTCTTTCCAGCATCCGCCTCAACCGCTCTGTCATCCTGCGGTATTTTTGGTGCTGATAGATCAGTACCGACAAACAGAAAACCATACATACAATGATTATAATGATGCTAATCCTGTCCATTTGCCTTCACCCACAAATACCCGACTCCGTAAACAGTCTGGATCCTGTCTGCTGCCTGGAGCTTATCCCTCAGCCGCTTAACCGTAACGGATAATGCGTTTTCATCTACATACTCCGCCTCATTTGTCCATATCTTGTCGATCAGAGCCCCCCTGCTCAATGTGATTTCCTCGTTTTCCACAAGGATCCGCAACAGTTTCTGTTCATTTTTGCTGAGTTCCACCGGTTTTCCATCCACATAGTATTCCATCCGGTCAAAACAAAATCGATATCTTCCAGACTTCCATACCAAAGTATTTTCTGCGCCCCTGTTATCTTTTATCTTTCTGCGCAGCTGGGTGTTGACTCTGGCCCGCAGCACCGCAAGACTGAAGGGCTTGGTGATGTAATCATCCGCCCCGGCTTCCAGTCCTGTCACAATATCCGTCTCCATATCATTTGCTGTCAGCAAAATGATCGGGAAAACCTGTTTCTTCCTAAGCTCCGTCAGAAAATCATAGCCGCTTCCATCCGGAAGATTGATATCCAAGATCATAAGGTCCGGCTGTTCCTGTGTAATCCTTCGGCGCGCTTCGCGGATATTTCCACAGCTTTCAATCTTTCTCCCCTCTTCATTGAGCGCTCTGACCAGTCCCGCTGATAGCAGATTATCATCTTCCACGATCAGAATGACTTTCTCAGATGCTGGATCATTCTTTCCTGTTTCTTGCATAAATGTCAACTTCCTTATCTTCCTGTCAATTATTAATTATGAAATCATGTCCTGAGCCTGAACGTCTTCGGAGCAAACCGGTAAACGAGTACACAGGCCGCAACCGAGTATACGATACAAAATGCAATGCAGGCAATCCCGAACACTAAGATCGGCAGCCGGATCTGCATCAGCCCAAAACAGACCAGATAAGTAGCAGACATGATGATCTGATACATCCCGCTCTTTATCTCCGTACCCGCATTATAGGGCTGTAACAGATAGTAAATCGTCAGGTAATGAATTGAGAAAAACATACTCATGCATAGAATCGAAATAAACAATACTGCATAATTAAGCGGATTGTCTGTACCACCCGAAACATACAGGATTGCGGACAGCCCCGCGCCGATCACAATTGCCGGAAGCGCATTCACCTTCATAATCTCACGCAGACGGATCCGGAACAGTTTCAGGATGCATGCCGGCTGCTTATAGAAGGAATATGTCAGCAGACTGTGGTCGCAGTTCATGAACAGGGCTTTTGTAAATCCGGTCCCACGGTTGATCGCATACATAATAAAGGTAAAATACGGGAGCCATATCAGCATCATTTCATTGATATCTTTTCTCGCTTCCGGCACCAGATATAAAGCTATAACGGCCGCACAGCTTAAAACGAAACAAATAGCCGCAATGCGTATCGTTGACTTCCAGAGGATCTTCCGATGCCGCTTAATAAACAGCTCGTTCAGATATTCAAAACCGCTGCGTCTGCTGGTGATGGATGCATCTGTAGAAATAGACTTATCACTCGCTGTCCGCGCCGCCTGCTTTACTGCATCCATCTGGTTTGTAACCTGTGACAGCAGCTCCTGGTTGACCTCCCTGTAGTATCCAAAAGATACAATCTTCCGGATACTGAGGAGCCCGGATGGGATAAACAGCAGCATCACGGCCATCGATACCGAAACCGGCAGGACAATTCCTGCAGCTGGAAGTACATAGGCAATCGCCAGGAGGACTGCTGCAAAAATCCATAGATGCTTTCTGATCTTATTCTCATTGTAGACGAAACCGCTTCTTTCAT